>JANRII010000016.1:0-36806 GCA_033765135.1 Pseudanabaenaceae cyanobacterium bins.39 | reverse complement strand
TGGTGGTGTTTTACATTCTTGTAGCAATTCATCTAGCAATTCTTTGCGTATATTCATTGGTTTTTAGTGTTAGTCATTGTGCGCTCTGATTATCTCTCTGTATATATCCCAGACTTTACACAGATTACTTTACACTCTCATTTTAAGAGGGGCGAATTTCTCAAAGGCTGAGACTGGATTGCAGAAGCGATACTTCGTACTTCAGTTAGTTATTGTCTTCTTTTTGTCTGTATTTTCAGGATTTTTTACTGCCTATACGGGTGTAGTAACAACCTTATTTCCTGCCCCTTACAATATCGAAATCCTTAGGATCGTGCCTAGTATGGCAATGATTATTATCTTCTGTTCTTCTATCATTCAACAGGGCTTTACAGCGAAAGCTTTCGTCATGATTGCAGGAGCATTAGCATTAGTAACATTTGTCTTTGCTTTGTTAGGTACTGTTGCATTGCCAATATTATTCGGAGGAGGCGTAGTAGCATTGGCATTAGTAATATTGTCATGGACGTTTGCCTTGTCAGGGGCTTTATCATTTGTTGGGGCATTGGCAGGGTCATGTTACGGGGCATTACTCTCGTTATTTGTGGGATGGTTCGGAGCAGGATCAGTCTCATCGGCGCTGGCGGGGTCAGTGATATTAGCATCGGGGACTTTGTTACTAAGTGTTTATGCTGCTAGGCGAGCTTTAAAAGGCGATCGCAAGTTCGATAGATTGTTGAAGTTTATGGTTGGCTTTACTAGCATCGGCGGGACAAGTTTTCGTGGTGCAGATTTAACTAACGCTAACTTTACGAAGGCATATCTCAAAAGTAGCGATTTTCGCAATTCTCCAAAACAGAGTACAAACTTGACTCGTATCATTTGGAATCAAGCGGAAAAACTAGACCGATCGCGATTAGGAACATCAATCTTATCTAATCCTGAAGTACGCAAACTACTAGTCACTGGCAAGCCTAACCAAAGCAAATCCTACGAAGGCTTAAACTTGCGCGGCGCGAATCTTGACGGGGTTTATTTAGAAGGTGTCAATTTCAAACGCGCCATTCTCAGCGAAGCAAGTTTCTGTAACGCAAATCTCGAAGCAGTAAACTTCACCGAAGCTCAAGTGATTGGTACAGACTTTACTGGCGCACAAATGACAGGTGCTTGTTTAGATGGTTGGATCTATGACCACACAACTAAACTCGATGATGTTGAATAATAGAGTTCATGGCTCAAGGATTTCAACAGTTTCAGGGATTGAAATCGCTATAATCTAAATATTCTATTGCTATCAGTGCGATCGCATTGTTTGAGCTATGACACCAATTACTGCCCCAGCACTTGAGTTAAATCCCAAAATTCAAGAGATGCCAAAAGAAATATTTTATCCTTCTGAGGATGGTGAACCCCTAGCTGAGACTTCCGTTCATGCTGATGCAATTATTGCGACTGTCGCTGTTTTAAGAAATTATTTAGCTGAAAAATTTGCAGAGCGATCGCCTGTTGTCCTTGCTGATCAATTTTTGTATTACGCGCAGGGTTTCCCTAGATTGCGAGTTGCGCCTGATGTAATGGTGATTTTTGATATTCCGCAACAGCCCTATGACAATTACAAAATTTGGGAAACAAGACAAATCCCCAGTGTTATTTTTGAAATAACTTCTGCGAGTACACAAGCCCCTGATCAAGCTAAAAAAAGAGAGCTTTATGAGGGTATTGGGGTTTTGGAATATTGGCTATTCGATCCAAAAGGTGAATGGATTCCCGAAAAATTGCGTGGCTATCGTCGTCAATCTAATCTGCCAAAAAATGAGGAAGAATCTTTGGTTTATGAAGCGATCGCTGATGGCTTGAGTCAGGTTTTAAAATTGCGCCTTGAAGTTGAAGGTTCTCTAATCAATTTCTATCGCCAAGACAATGGCGAAAAGTTGTTAATTCCTAGTGAGTTATTTTCGGCTCTGCAAGAACAAACTCAACGTGCTGAGTCTGCGGAAGAACGGGCTAGAATTGTGGAACTGGAGGCTCAAAAATTGCGCGATCGCTTGGCTGAATTAGGTGTTGAACCATAAGAAAGAAACATGTAAAAAGGCGGGGATCTCAATCTCAGCTTTTTAGGTGTTTTTAGGCTTAGTTAATTAACAACTATTACAGAAAATTTTGGAGAGTCATCGTAAAATCAATCCAAGTTTCTGGAAGTTTTAAGGCTATAACATCTACAGCGAAAAACTATGCTGGTCAAAATTTGCGAGGGCGATCGCTATATTGGTCAAGATCTTTATCAGATGTTAAAATCTAAGTACATGCAAGGAAAAGATTAATAAAAATGAAAATTAAAAGACTAGAATATTGTGATCATGCTAAAGGATGGAAACTAGAGCCAGTTGAGTTTTCTAATCTCAACTTACTTGTGGGTGTCTCTGGTGCAGGAAAAACTAAAATTTTGGATGCTATCTTCAATCTTCAGAGAATAGCAAAAGGTGAATCTTTAAACGGAATTGAATGGTCAATTATCTTTTCAACAAAAGATAATGAAGAATATCTTTGGACAGGTAAATTCAAGACTATAGAAAACTCCGATATCAACTTTGTTTACGAGTTTGATAGTGATAATCAAGCTGAAATATTAAATGAGAGTTTGGTCTTAAACCAAAAACTTTTAGTAAAAAGAGAAGGGACTCAAATTGAGTTTAATGGCAATATTCTACCAAAACTATCAGCATTTGAAAGCGTAGTTGAAATTTTCAAGAATGAAAAATTGATTAAACCAGTATGGAATGGTTTTCGACAAATAAATCATAGTGATGAAACTATGGTGTCACAAAAGCAGATTTATCATGTGCCATTTTCTTTGCTTTTGAGTAAACATACTACTGAAGAAGACATCATAAATAGTGAATTTAGAACACAAGTCAAGCTGGCTTTAATTTATAGGAATGTACCAAAACTATTTGAGGGTATCAAGAACAAATTCCTACAAATTTTTCCTACTGTTGAAGATATTAAGATTGAATCTTTCAATGGCTACACTATTAAAGAAATTCCCGATGCACTTAATGAATTCCCATTTATGTATATTAAAGAAAAAGGTGTCGAATCTTGGATAGAGCAAGGAGATATGTCTTCTGGTATGTACAGAACTATAATTCATATTGCTGAACTTTATTTGTCGCCACATGGCAGTCTCATTATTATCGATGAATTTGAAAATAGTTTAGGTATTAATTGTATTGATGCTGTCACTGAAGACCTAATTTTGAATCAAGGAGATTTACAATTTATTTTAACCAGTCATCATCCATATATCATTAATAATATTCCGATGGATTATTGGAAAATCGTTGCTCGCAAAGGTGGTATGGTAACTGTAAGAAATGCTAAGGAATTGAATTTAGGCAAGTCTAAGCACCAAGCTTATTTGCAACTGATTAACAAGTTGGAAACCTATAACGAAGAGGCTTAAGTTGCATGAATCTGTATTTCCTTGTAGAGGGATCTTCTGAGTTTAATATTTATCCAAAATGGCTAAGTCATCTTTTGCCAAACTTTAAAAGGGTTAATGAATACGACCAAATTACTGACAGTAGCTACTTTATATTTAACGCTGCTGGACAACCCGCAATAATTGATGAACATTTACCAAATGCAATACAAGATATAAATTTTCTCGAATCACAAGGGAAACACTACTACAATTATCTGCTTGTCTGTCTAGACTCAGAGGAACTGACTGTTGATGAGTTAAGAGAAGATATCCTCGCGTCATTAAAATCAAACAAAAATATTAATTTAAGTAGTATAGAGCTAGTTCTAATAATTCAAAATCGATGTATAGAGACTTGGCTACTGGGAAATCAAAACTTTGTTCTGACCCAAGCTTCAAATATTCCACTTAAATATAGCGAACCATTTCTGACATATAGAAATTATTATGACGTTAGAAATCAAGATCCAGAATTAATGGGTATATATAGTGGTAGTACATCGATTACCCATGCTCAATTTCATGAAGAATATTTGAAGGCTGTTTTTAAAGCTAGAGAACTTTCTTACTCTAAAGGAAGATCAAAAGAGGTGGGAGAAAAATTTTATTTAGATGAATTGATTAAACGAATTGCAGTTCAGCCTAATCATTTAAAGTCATTTAAATATTTCTTGTCGGTAATACAGTCCTTACAAAAATCTTAATATTTGCTTTGAATTCTGATACAACTATATTTCTTGAATATAGGTCATTTATTTAGCGCGCTACAGGTTGTAAATTTGACAGACAATTTTAGAGAGTCATCGTAGAATTAATCCAAGTTTCTGGAAGTTTTAAGGCTATGTCCTCTACAGCGAAAAACTATGCTGGTCAAAATTTGCTTCATATCTTATCCTGCAACGCCAGCAAAGCTTTTGGTGCGTAGTGATGCAAAGCATTGCCAATACCTTTTAATCGCGTTAATCGCGATCGCGATATGATTGACCTGATAGCAACAACGCTTTAATCATGACAACGATCGCTTATCTTGGTCCCGCAGGTACATATTCAGAAATGGCAGCTTTGCGCTATTTGCAGCTTAGTCATCCAGATTTAGAACACGATCCATCAAGAATGTGTCCCTATCCCACGATTCCTCAAGCGATTAATGCCGCCGAAAATGGCAGTGTGGAAATTGCCGTTGTACCTGTGGAGAACTCGATCCAAGGTGGTGTGACGATGACCCTTGATAGTCTTTGGCAATCGGAAGCTTTGCAAATCCAACAGGCAATCATCTTGCCGATCGCCCATGCCCTCATCACCCGTGCCGATAAAGTAGAAGATATTAGAACTGTCTATTCCCATCCTCAAGGTTTGGCACAGTGCCAACAATGGCTAGACAAGAATTTACCAACGGTACAACAAATAGCCACCGACTCCACTACAGACGGACTGCATAACGTTGCCAAAGATATGACAGCCGCCGCGATCGCTTCTCAACGAGCCGCCGAATTATATAAGTTGCCGATTTTACAATTTCCCATTAATGATCAGCCTGATAACTGTACTCGCTTTTTAGTCTTAGGACATCAGCCTAGTACCCAAGGAACCCATACTTCCCTAGCCTTTAGTCTTAATCGGAATATTCCAGGAGCTTTAGTCAGACCCCTATCGGTCTTTGCCGATCGCCATATTAATCTCAGTCGCATTGAGTCAAGACCCACTAAGCGATCGCTGGGTGAGTATATCTTCTTTATTGATATTGAGGCTTCAGTTAGCGATACCAACTGTGCCGAAGCTTTGATCGAATTGCGATCGGTAACGGAGAACTTAAAAATATTAGGCAGCTATGCCATTACTTAGAGCGTGTTTGAGAAGTTTTCCCCCCCCTCTAACTCCCCCTTGCAAAGGAGGAGAATCTGAGTTTCCCCCCTTCGCAAGGGGAGATTAAGGGGGGTAAAAGCAGAAATTTATGCTAGATATGAGACTTCTCAAACATGCTCTCATACGGAGGATCGTCAAAAAATTGGGATCTTTGATTCTTTATTTTTTAGAATGTGTAAGGCGTTTATTGCGTAGTAACACATTACTACCTTCATTAGTTTGTTCAATCACCAAAAGAGGAGTAGGTTTAGCGCTTTGATCCCAACTAATCTTGGCTAACTTACCTTGAATAGTTGGTTGCCAATTCCGATTATCATCGGACGCAGAGACAAAATTTTCTAACCCCAGAGCTAAATCTTTTAAAATTCCCTGACTACCATGACTAGGAATTTTGGTTAGTTTCACATTGATCCGAAAGAGAATCCGAATTTGGGAATCATCATGATGTTCTGGTTTGTAAGAGACATCAAACACCACATCAATTTTACGTGCATTACCACTATCTTCTTCCGTTGGCATCAGCATAGGAGCCACCTTTTGGCGCAAATTTACCTTGATTTGTGCCAAGATCACTTGACAGAAGTAAGCCTCCTCCATCCGCATACTCAGATAATCTAGATTAAATTCCCGTGAACTAATGAGATCAGGATTATGCTCATGTTCATCGATGGTATGCAGAGCTAATTTCAGTTTTTTGGTCAGGTCTTGAAGTTTGACCTTTTCGATTTTGAGTTGATATTTAGTCTGGTGGAGTTGCCAATAGTAATAGGCTGCTGCACCAAGTGCGGCGATCAAAAAAACTATTAGAAGGCTGACTCCACCTGTATTTTGTAAGGGTTTAGTATTTTGTTCTAAAGCACCTGTCCAATTTTCTCCATCCTTGGGTGGTACAGCAACTGTTAAGTTTGATGTTTTCGACATAGCCCCAATGTCCTCTAGGTGATGGGAATATTGGTATTATGCCCACTTTGCGATCGCAATATGCCAAAGCCGAAACTACTCTAAACAATACAAAAATGCTCTTTGGTGAAAAATGCCTTAGCTTTAGAGATAAAATGGCACTATGTCAACATGCCAGCCCAAATAAGCAATACCACAGGCAATACATAAAGCAATACCAAAAACTTGAAATAAATTGAAATGAAGCAAAGACTTGAGATAGGAAAAAACGATACCAATGGTATTGATGCCGATGTAATTGTAATTGGCTCAGGGATTGGGGGTTTAGTAACAGCAACCCAATTGGCGGCAAAGGGGGCAAAGGTAATTGTCCTTGAGCGTTATCTGATTGCGGGAGGTAGTGGTGGCTATTTTGAGCGCAATGGCTATCGATTTGATGTGGGAGCATCAATGATTTTTGGTTTTGGCGATCGCGGTACAACTAATTTGCTTACCCGTGCCTTAGCCGCCGTCAATATGCATATGGAAACTATTCCTGATCCAGTACAGATTCACTATCACTTACCTAATAATTTGGAAGTGGAAGTGCATCGCGACTATGAGAAGTTTATTCAAGAATTAGGCGATCGCTTTCCCCATGAGCGACAAGGCATTCGCCAGTTTTATGATGAATGTTGGCGGATTTTTAACTGTCTCAATGCGATCGAATTGCTATCCCTCGAAGAATGGCGCTATTTAATGCGAGTATTCTTCCAAAATCCTTTTGCCTGTCTAGGTCTAGCGGCTTATTTGCCCCAAAATGTCGGAGATATTGCGCGTAAATATATTCGCGATCGCCAGTTATTGCAATTTATCGATATGGAATGTTACTGCTGGTCAGTAGTTCCTGCGGAGCGTACTCCAGCGATTAATGCAGGAATGGTATTTAGTGATCGGCACTATGGCGGCATCAACTATCCCAAAGGCGGCGTGGGCAAAATTGCCGAAAAATTAGTTGAAGGTCTAGAAAAAGCAGGGGGTGAAATTCATTATGGAGCAAGGGTAACGGAAATTATCCCCAAGTCTAAATCAGGAAAATCCACTATCGGGGTCAAGCTTGCCAATGGCGAAATTCTCCATGCTAAACGAGTTGTATCCAATGCCACCCGATGGGATACCTTTGGTAAATTACTTAAGGATGCGCCTTTACCAAAATCAGAACAGAATTGGCAAAATCGCTATCAAAAGTCTCCTAGCTTTTTGAGCCTGCATCTCGGTGTTAAAGCCTCAGCAATTCCTGATCATGCAGCTTGCCATCATATTCTATTGGAGAACTGGGCAGATCTAGAAAAGGAACAGGGTACTATTTTTGTCTCAATCCCCACCTTACTTGATCCAAGCCTTGCCCCTGAAGGACATCACATCGTGCATACCTTTACCCCCAGTTGGCTCCATGAATGGGAAGGTTTATCGGCTTCAGAATATCAAGCCAAAAAGGAAGCCGATGCCAAAAGACTGTGCGATCGCCTATTGGCAATTTTTCCTGATTTAGAAACTTGTTTGGACTATCAAGAAATCGGCACACCACGCAGTCATCGCCGCTTCCTAGGACGTAGTGATGGAACCTATGGTCCCATTCCATCAGGCAGACCTTGGGGACTTTTAGGAATGCCCTTCAATCGCACCTCAGTGCCTGATTTATATTGTGTTGGAGACAGTACTTTCCCGGGGCAAGGTTTAAATGCGGTCGCCTTTTCAGGCTTTGCCTGTGGGCATCTAGTGGCTTCTACTCTAGGATTAGTATGAGGGCATGTTTGAGAAGTATCAAACTCTTGTTTAAAATCCCAATAAATGAGCAAATAACAGTCTAGTTGAACCACTACAGACAAATTTGGGGCTTTACAGACTACTTTTGCGATGTCGGCTCCAACGCAGTCTTAGACATCTTCTTCTACAGTATCAATTGGCTTCCAGCGAATTCTAATTTTTTGCTTAGTTGCGATTACAACTGCTCTCGATTCTAGTTCTTTACCATAATTTATCAAAACTTCCTGAAGTAATTTTTTCCTCTCTAATCTAGGTAAATTCTCCAAGCGTAAAACGCCCCGATGAGACTTTTGTTGTAGCCAAATCATTTGCTCGAAGTCAACATCAGTAGTAATGATGACTCGCTCTTCTCTCACTGCCCAAGCGATAATATCATCATCACCCGTTTTAGGGTTTACATCACCAACACAAACAACATCATGCCCTAGCTCCAAAAGCCAAGTTGATAAAGCACCGCTAGCATTAACATCAAGTAGAAATTTCATTGCTAGGATACAGCAACTCGTTCAAAGATTTCTTCATTTGCAACAAGGCGATGAGCATAGAGTAAAGCTGCATATATGTCAGCTATTTCTAGTTCTGGGTAATCCTCCAAAATTTCTTGTATGGTAGCTCCCTTTGCTAGCAGTTCTAAAATCATTGCTACTGAGATCCTCAAACCTCGAATGATAGGTTTACCGCAAAGAACACTTTTATTAAAGGTAATCCGTGACAGTAAGTTTTCCATAATAAATTTACCTTAGCGAGACCGCCTTACAATTTAACACACTTGTTACTCAGTGCAGGTTACTCCTGAATTTTTCCTGTTATAACAAGCACGTCCCAAAGCTTGGTTAAGCTCCCGATCATACACAACACCACCAATTGTGTAGTTCAAAGGCATAGTGTCTCTGTGTCTCAGATAAAAGGTTGTATTCTGTATTCCCGCCCCCCTATTAGCAATGCTTCCCCCCTCTTTTTAGGTCAGCAAAAAGTCTTAGGTATCGAATTATACAGCATTAGCATACAGCATTGCTCCTATTAACCCCACCTGAGGATTGAGGACAATATGCATGGGGATTTGTTCTAAAACTGGGCTGACTCTGCCTTTGCTTTTAATAATGGCTAAAAAATTACTGGCATTAATCAGGGGTAGTAGTTTGGGAGCGATGCCGCCTGCGATATAAATGCCACCATTGGGAATTAGTTTGAGGGCAAAGTTACCGATTTCGGCGGCATATGCCTCTAAAAACATTTGGATAGTTTGAACAGCAAGGGGATCGCCTTGGATTGCGCCATCGGCGATCGCGGCGGCAGCTTCCGATGCTTCCCCTGCCTCCCATCGCCTAATTTGTTCAGCGATCGCGGGATGCTCAGAGGTAGTACGCCGATCGCGCAGAAATTGATAAATAGCGACAATCCCCATACCTGAAACCACCCGTTCCACAGATACTCGTTCATGGCGTTTCTGCAAATATTGCAGCAGTTCTATTTCTAAGCCATGACGCGGCGCAAAATCAGTATGTCCTCCCTCCGTGGCATAGACCCCGTAGCGATCGCCTTGCCAAGTTAAATATGCTTCACCGAGTCCTGTACCTGCACCAATTACCATAATTGGAGCTTGCTCTTGTCGCTGTCCCTGCTGCAAAGTAAATAGATCCGACTCGGGCAAGCCAAGCACCCCATAGCCAACCGCCACAAAGTCATTAATTAGTGTCACCTTAGCGATTGCAAAATCTGCCGCTAGGCGATCGCTATCCAAAGTCCAACCCAAGTTCGTTAATTGTGATTGTTGATGCGATTTTTGGTGCGATCGGCGATCGCTCACAGGGCCAGCGATACCAAAGCAGGCATGGTCAATGGTTGGTAACTGCCCCAAACTAGCCTGAGCCTGAGCAAAAAAGTCATCCAATAAGTCCGAAAACTGGCCGTAATCACTACTAATAAATCGCTGTTCAAATAAAATTGCCAAATTTGCGGACTCATCTTTTTGGGTCAATCTCAATAGAGTTTTTGTACCGCCAATATCACCACTGAGGGTTATGAACATAGCCAACCAATCTTTAAAGTCAATATCAAAATTAACATCAAATTATCAAATTACTGAAGTATCAAATCACTTGAAAGCGTGGATTACTTTTAAGGGATGATGCATCAAAAAACTGCGCCCAATTAATAAAACTGTCGTCTAAGATATCGCTATGGGGTTCAATTAATAGAGCTAAATAATTAGAAGCTTGGCGAATGACGATCGCCGTATAATCTTTGCCATAAATAACTGCATAGGTAAAATTTTCTACAGGTAATGAAGCAGATAGTAGCGATTTGAGTCCTAGGGCTTGAAAAATAGGCTGTACCCAAGTAATGCTTTTACTGCCATCGTTTAATGTGTAGTATTCCTTGGGCAAACCACTTAAATCAAAGGTGGCAGCTCCCAAGGTATAGGATTGATAATCAGTTTTTTCCAAGGTGGTCATACAGTCATAACTAAATTATTGTGACATGGGATATTCATGACGAGCGCTAAGGAAATAAGTTTGCATGATCCCCTTACCTTTAATCATAGTCTTGCCTCGATCCACAAAAGTATATTTGTCTCTCAGGATCTCATAGGTAGAATCAGAGACTTGAATATGTCCTGCCAATCCGTGCGATTCCATCCGACTGGCGACATTGACGGCATCTCCCCACAGGTCATAAATAAATTTCTTGATACCAATGACTCCAGCAACCACAGGCCCTGTATTAATGCCAATTCTAATATCAAAGGGTTTGCCCAAACTATCCGCAAATTTACTAATAACTTCTCGCATTTCTAATGCCATATTCGCGATCGCTTCTGCATGATCGGGACGATAGGTGGGCAAGCCTCCCACAACCATGTAAGCATCACCGATAGTTTTAATTTTTTCGAGACTATACTTCTCCACTAAACCATCAAAGGCGGAAAAAATCTCATTTAAAATACAAACTAAATCAACGGGCGCAGTCGTTGCGGATAGCTCGGTAAAATTGACAATATCTGCAAATAAAACCGTCACTTCATTAAAGCCATCGGCAATGATGGTTTCACCTTGCTTGAGGCGATCGGCGATCGCATAGGGCAGAATATTGAGCAGTAAACCCTCAGAAGTGTCCTTTTCTTTCTGAATTTGAATTTGTGCCATTTGCCGTTCTCGAATCTCTTGGGCAATGCGCCGATACATATCAATAAAGGCAACCATGACATCCCCCAGTTCATCCTTTTGCCTGATTTGCATGGAATGAAACTGCAAAACTAGATCCTGCTGGCAGTCTTGGCTAATCGATTCCGCCACCCGTTCTAGATCTTCGCGCAATTTGAGAATCGGTAAAATAGCGATCGCGCCCAAAATTACCACAGTACTAGCGGTGACAAACAGGGAAATAATGGCAACTAAACCAGTGATGCGCCAAACAAAAGCAATTAGTTCCTGTTGAATAAACTCCACGTCATGTTTGACCACCAAAATATATTTACTGCCAAACTCCCGACCACCCCAAGCCACTTCATAACGATTATCATGGATACCCCGATCCTTCACTACATCTTTATAGCGGAGTTCGGCAATATTTAGAGTTACCTGTTCCCCCATTTGAGCATAGATTTTGCCCTCATAATCTACGACTTGCCAACCTGCAATATTGCGCTCATTTTTGACCATGCTTGCTAGGGTGATGAGATCCGTCTCTGAGTTGATCGATGGCGATGCGCGTAAAAAAAATCTCGCTTGAATTGCCGAGACGTTTTCCACTTGATCCAGTAATTCCTGTTCGCGCCGAAAATAGGAGGGGACGAGAATAATTGCTTCGATTACCACAATACTGACAAAGATCCAAAAGGCAATCCGCCTTGACAGTTTAGCCTTTGCTAGACTTAACAGCGCTTGTGAACCTTTTTTCATTACGGTTTCCTTACAGGTAATTTACATTCAATCTCAATGGGGGGAATTACAGCAACCGTCATAGTGCCTAGACTATTGACTAAGGATCATGATTGTATCTCACGATGTCAAACGCACCTTTATCTTTAAAGGGAGGTAAAGTATAATTAGGCACATTATGCTACGGAGACAAAGGCGTGTCACCCAGAGAAATTATCAATATGGTCGAGCAAGATCGTTCAGAAATTTTAGATCAACTTAAAACTAACGATTTACATGTTGTTGAAACTTGCCATCTGCTCACTCCTAAGGAAGTTAAGGCAGAGTTAATGATTACTCCTGCGATCGCTAAGGTTGTGTCTGGTGCTAGAGCAAGAATTAGAGACATTTTAAATGGGCGCGATCGCCGTTTGATCGTAGTTGTGGGCCCTTGTTCTATCCATGATGTCAAAGCGGCTAAGGAATACGCCCAAAAATTAGCGGCTGTCAGAGATCAAGTCAGTGATGCCCTAGAGATTGTGATGCGGGTCTATTTTGAAAAACCTCGTACCACGATTGGCTGGAAAGGTCTGATCAACGATCCGCACCTAAATGGGACTTTTGATATTAATTATGGTCTCAAAATGGCTAGGGGACTGCTGCTGGATGTGGCTAGGTTGGGATTGCCTAGCGCCACGGAGTTGCTCGATCCGATTGTGCCACAGTATTTAGCGGATCTCATCTCTTGGACGGCGATCGGTGCAAGAACCACTGAAAGTCAAACCCATCGCGAAATGTCCTCAGGCTTATCGATGCCCGTTGGTTTTAAAAATGGAACCGATGGCAGTATCGATGTAGCGATTAATGCGATGTTGTCGGCAAGGCAACCCCACCGCTTTTTAGGGGTGAGCAATGATGGCAGAGCGAGTATTGTGACGACAACGGGCAATCCCGATGGTCATATTGTTTTGCGTGGTGGTAAGCAAGGCCCCAATTACGATCGCAATCATGTGGAGGCGATCGCTCACCGTCTGCGCGATCGGCATCTTTTACCTTACATGATGATCGACTGTAGCCATGACAATAGTGGTCAGGACTATAAAAATCAGCCTTTAGTTTTGCAAGATGTGTGTGAGCAGTTGCGAAATGGCTCTGAATATATTGTTGGAGTTATGATCGAAAGTCATCTCAATGCAGGTAAGCAGCCTTTTCCGAAGGATATATCAAAATTGGAATATGGCAAGAGCATTACGGATGGTTGTGTTAATTTTGACCTGACGGTATCTCTATTAAATGATTTGGCTGACGCAGTGCGATCGGGCAGAAATTAATAGCAAGATTGGCGGTACTTAGCGCCGTCAATCTTGCTGTTAATTTAAAAAAGTGTGATCACACTTTTTTAGAGGCTGTTTGAGAAGTGTAAGCATAGGCTAAAAATACTGGACGATCCCCCCTAACCCCCCTTATGAAAGGGGGGAAAAGATTAAAAAAGTCCCCCTTTTTAAGGGGGATTTAGGGGGATCAAAACTTCTCAAACACGCTCTTAATTTGGTATTACTCAATCTTTCTGTTAATGCAAGAAATGACGCACACCAGTTAGTACCATAATTAGCCCTAACTCATCGGCAGCTTTGATGGAGTCAGCATCACGCATACTGCCCCCTGGTTGCACGATCGCCGTGATCCCTGCGGCGGCGGCAGTTCTCACCGAATCGTCGAAGGGAAAAAATCCATCACTGGCAAGGTATGCGCCTTGAGCGCGATCGCCTGCCTGTTCGAGGGCAATCTTGGCGGAGCCAACCCGATTCATTTGTCCTGCGCCAATGCCAAGGGTGGTGAGATTTTTGGTAATGGCGATCGCATTGGATTTAACATGACGGCAAATCTTCCAAGCAAAGACTAGTTCTTTCAACTGCTCGGCAGTGGGTTGCTTTTGGGTAACGATTTGCCAATGATCCGTATTTACCGCGTCATCATCGGATTTCTGCACAAGGATGCCCCCAGCGATCGTCTTGACCATTTCGGGAGAACCATATTTGAGGTCTGGCAGAACTAGCACTCGCAAGTTTTGCTTCTTGTGCAAAATTTCGGCAACACTAGGCACACAGGCGGGAGCTACCACACATTCTAAAAAGGTTTTGGTTAATAGACTAGCAGTTTCGTTATCAATGGGGCGATTGAGTGCCACGATGCCACCAAAGGCAGAAGTAGAATCGGCATTGAAGGCCGCCTGATAGGCTTCGGCAATGGTGGGGGCGATCGCGACTCCACAGGGATTATTATGTTTGATAATCACCGCACAGGGTTGATCCTCAGCAAATTCAGCAATGATCCTTCTGGCGGCTTCAAGATCGAGCAGATTGTTATAGCTGAGTTCTTTGCCCTGCAACAGTTGCGCCGAAGACCAACCCTTCGGAGTTGCGCCCACCTGATACCATGTGGCAGGCTGATGGGGATTTTCGCCATAGCGTAGGGGTTTAGGATTATTGCAAAGCAATGTATAGGATGAGGAAATGGAGCCAAGACTCATTTCAGGAACTGCCTCTGTTTCCGTACTTGCTTCAGGAATTGCTTCAATATTTGCTGCGATGGTGCTACGGAGATACTTCGCGATCGCCAAATCATAGGACTCGGTATGCTCGAAGGCGGCGATCGCTAACTTTTTGCGAAACTCAAGGGTGGTTTCGCCATTATTTGCCTTCAGTTCCGCCAAAAACTCGGGATATTGACTGGGACTAGACAGCACCACCACATGTTGATAATTTTTGGCTGAAGCCCGAATCATGGTCGGCCCACCAATATCAATATTTTCGATCGCCTGTTCGAGGGTGACATCAGCCTTGGCGATCGTCGCCTCAAAGGGATAAAGATTCACCGCCACAATCTTAATGGGTTGAATCTCATGCTCATCCAAATCCTGCTGATGTTCGGGTAGTTCTAGTCTGGCTAAAATCCCCCCATGAATGCGTGGGTGCAAAGTCTTAACACGTCCCCCCAAAATTTCGGGCGCACCCGTATACTCAGAAACCTTAGTCACCTCTAAGCCCTCTGCCTTCAGAGCCTTGGCAGTACCACCACTGCTGATCAGTTGGTAATTGTAGACTGTGGAGAGTTCGCGAGCAAGTTCTAGTAATCCCGTTTTATCGGACACACTTAGCAGGGCAAGGGGTTTCATGGCTTTATTTTTGACTTGATGTGATTAGATTCGATCGCAAAAAAAATTTTGCTCAGGACACAAATATATCGTAATAGCACATAGCGATCGTAGTCTTAAGCTGAGATCACGACTGCGGGCTGTCCCGATTCCCATACAGGAAATTTTTGCATCACCGATATAAATAAAGCACTATTTTCATGCCAGCTTAACCATTGTTGTAAATGGAGGTAGGGGCTTTGGTAAAACCAATCAAGATCAACATGGGCAAACTGACGGATAAAGGGAAAAATTGCGATATCTGCGAGGGTATGGCGATCGCCAAACAGAAACTTATCCCCACCACTAATAGTCATTAGACGTGATTCCAATAACTTTAAAAATTCTTCAGCCGATTGGCGATAACATTCCTGAGTCTGTTCAGGAAATCGATTGGGATATTTATAACGGTCTAAAAATTTTTTGAAGGTTGTATCATTGCTATGTATACATTGATGCGCGATCGCTAAATCAGCATCAGACAGATCCCGCCATCCTAAGCTATCTTGTTGATCTAACGCCCAATTCATAATATCTAAGCTCTCTTCCAAAACTATAAAACTTTCTAGGTTATGCTCTTGGATAAATATTTGTAAAACGGGAGTTGTGCCTTTAGGAGAAATAGTCAACATTTCCTTTGGCTTATTTTTTAAAGAAACTTCCCTCAACTCATAACTAATACCCGCATAGGCAAGAGCCATCCTTGCTCGAATAGCATAGGGACAGCGACGAAAGGAGTACAATCTTAGCAATTTTGGCGAAATAGCAACCATGAAGATCAGAGCAGAATATATCGAATACAAAAAAAACTTTCGTTTGCTCATTTTAATAGTATTAACAGTTATTTTCGCTGCTCTCACCCTAACCCTAAAAAGCTGTACTAATCAGGAAGCTAAAAAACTGCATCTAGGCATGAATGACTGGCCTGGTTACAGCCTTGCTCTATACGCCAAAGAAGCACAACTGTTTGCCAAGCGAGGTTTACAGGTTGAGATCGTCAACTTCAACAACCAACAGGATAATATTCGTGCCACTATGCGCGGCGCTCAAGAACTCAGCTTTGTAACATCTTGGGAAATACTGCAAGTCGATCCCAACGAAGATAGCCCCGCCATCATCATGATTGCCGATATATCTGCGGGAGCAGATGCAGTGGTATCCCAAATGGACATAGAATCACTCCAAGGACTTAAAGGCAAAAAGGTCGCAACCAAACTCGGCACAGTCGCTCATCTAATCTTGTTAGAAGCATTAGAGTCTAAGCAAATGCAGCCCCAAGCCGTAGAAATTGTTGATGTATCCAATGAAAGGGGAGCCGAATTGCTGGAAAAGTCTCAAGTTAGTGCCGCAGTTCTATGGGAACCATTACTGAGCAAGGTATTAGCTAAAGGGAAAACAAAAGTATTATTTGATACATCTATGGAAGACAGTTTAATAGTTGATTGTTTAGTAACTAAATCTAAAAATATCCAAACCTACAGCACAGAAATAACTCAATTCATACTCGCTTGGTTTGATGCAGTTCACGATCTTGAAAAAAATCCTAACCAAGTATTTAGCGCGATCGCCATCCTCACAGGGCAAACGCCCGAGGCGGTGGCGAAAAGCTTTGCGGGAATCAAAGTAGGCGATCGCAACCTGAATCAACAGATGTTTGTCAACAATGGTCGTTTAGCAGATGTGTTAGTCAAATCAACGCAACTTCTAAAAAAAGATTTACGACATGCAAAAATAATTCGGGATGACGTGCAAATTAGCAATCAACTTCTTTTTAAAGCAATTGAATTATGGCAAAACAAATGAGAATTTAAAAAATTGATAGGGCAATTATAAAATAGGTCGCAGCAGCTTACCTCAAAGAAGTGAATTTTCGTCCAAAAAATTCATAATTTATTTAGAAATGCTGTAAAGTTTCAAAATTTAAGAATAAATAACTTACTATAAAGATTTCTTAATATATCTTAGAGTCTCGATATCGTTAAATATACAAGCCCAAAATAACTATAATTTTTTGACTTGATTTTTACAAAGCGTATGAAAAAAAAACTATCTAAACAACTACTAGGAGGGTTTGCCGTATCACTTGTTTTTGTCGGTGGTTTGACTCTATGGATCAATCAAAACCTGCTTCAAGACGAACTAGATAGCCAAGTTAAAAATATTGCAACATCAATTACCTACGGTTTAGAGTTTGCCACTGAAGGTTTATTAGAGTATGGCGACACTCAAATATTACAGAGGATGGTACAAAACTATGCCACCTTACCAAAGGTAATCGATATTGATATCATCGATCCTGATAGTAAGTCCTTAGTGAAACCAAATGTTAGCTATGCCAATCCGCAATTACTAAGCAAAGAAAATAGAAATAGTTTTCATGATGCAGCTATTATTTTTTATTTGCAAAAAGCGATGGATACTGGCACTGAGCAAATAGTGCATACAAAGGTAAATGGTAAATTAGCGTTTGTGCATATTTTGCCTTTTAGTAGTAGCTTATTTAGAAATAATATTCAAGGGAAAAATTTTAATGGGCGTGGAGCAACAATTGTTGCCCTTGATTTACAGCAGGTCAAGCAAGAAGCATGGAAAACTTTTCTGACCACTACATTAACGATGCTAATGGGAACGTTAGCAATTTTAATTTTGATGATGCTTTTAATTGAACATTATGCAATTCGTCCCCTTGAGAGATTAGATAAATCAATTCATGATAGTCAGGAGACTGGGGTTGTTGATTTGCCTGACAGTCATCAATTACCAAATAATGAAATTAGATATTTAGCTGAGACTTTGGATATTGCGATCGCGCAGTTAAGGAAGCTAGAAATTGAAAAAAATACTGAACTAAGGAAGATTAATAATGATTTAGCCAAATTAAGTGAATCCTTAGAAATGAAAGTAATTGCTCGAACGGCAGAAATAACTACAGCTAATATTGAATTGCAAAAAGCTAAGGAAATTGCACAGGAATCTAGTAAAGCCAAAAGCCTATTCTTAGCAAATATGAGCCATGAGCTAAGGACACCGTTAAATGCAATTTTAGGCTTCACCCAACTAATGAGTGATGATGAGTCAACATCGGAACACTTTAAAGAACAATTAAGTATTATCTATGCTAATGGACAGCAATTATTAAACTTAATTAATAGTATTCTCGTTGCAGCAAGAATTGAATCTGTAAAACAATCTTTAAATAACAATATATTCTGTTTAAATGACCTTCTTGATAAAATTAAGGTAATTATCAAATCAAAAATAGAACAAAAGCATCTTGTTTTTATTATTGAAAACGATATAAAAGGTATAGATATTCATCAAAATATCGAAGCAGATGAATTAAAACTAGAGCAAATCCTAATTAATTTATTAAATAATGCTATTAAATTTACTGACAAAGGTAAAATTACGCTAAAAATATACAATAATCTCAATCAAGGCTTTTATGATATAGAAGCTAAAAATAATTATCAAAATGATGCACAAGCGATTAAGCAGCAACAAAAATATTTGTTTTTTGAGATTGAAGATACGGGAATTGGTATTGCTGATAATGATTTAGACAAAATATTCCAACCTTTTTTTCAAGTTGCTTCTGAACAAAGATTTTATGAAGGAACTGGCCTAGGACTATCGATTACAAAACAGTTTGTTAATTTAATGGGTGGGGATATATCAGTTTCTAGCGTTTTAGATCGTGGTTCAGTTTTTCGATTTTATATTCCAGTTAAGGTCATTACTCCAGCCATATCTCCAAATATAGATAGCTATAATCAAGAAAACATCTCTCCGTTAGTGGAACAATCATTTAACCCCTCAATTGTTACCGCAGAACACAAATTATTAAATAGTGATCAAGTAAATAGTGATCAAGCTGATCAGTCAAATGAAAATCACTTTGCAAATGTTAATGAAACTCCATCTCCCTTTAACAAATCGCTCTTGAACAGAAAATTAAATATTTTGCTTGCGGAAGACAATCAATTTAATCAGATTATTACGACAAGAATGTTAGAGAAGTTAGGATATAAAACTGATATTGTTAATGATGGAGTAGAAGTATTAGAAAGATTGCAAAATCAGCAATATGACATCATTTTTATGGATATCCAAATGCCTAGAATGGATGGTTTAGAAGCAGCAAAATGTGTCTATGAAAAACTATCTGCGCCTAAAGACAAGATTAGAGAGTCTTTGGTTGTTCATGATCGAGCATCAGAGCAATTTATCAATCACTATTCCCTGCCTTTAATTATTGCCTTAACAGCAAATGCTTCACAAGAAACTAAAGAAAGTTGCTTTGCTGTAGGTATGTATGATTATGTAACTAAACCTGTCAGCATTGAAACCTTGGATAGTGTTTTACAAAAAGCGATTTCCTATATCGACACGATGACTAACTTAAATATTGGGGCATAGTTTAGGATGCTACTGTTTGCTATAGGCTTGCCAAGATAGATTAACTAGGGCGGTAAAAATTGCGGCGGCGGCGATCGCATTGCCCTTGCGTCCATCGACACGGATATGGGGTATTAAAGAATCATTCAAGCGAGATTTTAAAACATCAATATCAATAAATCCCGCAGGCGTGCCAATAACCAAGGCAGGCTGCACATCACCTGTTTCAATTAAGTCAACAAGAGTAGCTAAGGCGGTTTGAGATTCACTAATAATAAAGATAGCTTCAGGATAGCGCTTGGCTAAGGTTTCAATGCCCCAAGCTGACTGAGTTTTGCCTTTCTGGGGACGTGTGATTGCTTCCGTGCCACAGTAAATGGGATTAGCAAAGGTTTGCGATATAACTGGGTAAATAGCTGCTTGGATAGTGGGCGTATCCACTACAATGGTTGCTCGCATGGCGAGGGCGGCCGATCCTGCCTGTAGAGCTTGATCAGAAAACCTGACGAGCTCTTTATATTCAAAGTCAGCCGTTGCATAGATTACTTGCCGCACAATCTCGTATTCAGCAGGTGAAAGGGTATGATCCCCAAATTCTTGATCGATTATTGCCAAACTTTGTGCGTCTGTAATGTGCCATTCCATAGAGTTGTTAAGTATTGATAAAAAAGAACCAAATTGGAAGCGAATTGATTGAGTCAGGGCATCTAGATGAATGTCTCTTAAGCTATCACGATGTGCTTGAAAACGTTATGAAATAGCGTTAAGCGTCAATACTAGGGTTAGTAGGCTCTAATTGAGGATCTGATTTGCAATATTGGATATTGTTACGCCCATTGGCTTTAGCGTTGTATAGAGCGAGATCTGCTGATTTCACAAGTTGCGATACTTGCATCGACTGGGTGGGGATGAGAGTGGCAACACCACAGCTAATGGTGATATATGATGCAACTTGCGAATGCTCGTGGGGCAGTTTGAGCGCCTGCACAATATTATTGGCACGGATAGCCACGTTCATGGCTCCTTCTTCATCTGTATTGGGTAATACGATCGCAAATTCCTCTCCCCCATAGCGAGCAACCAGATCGGCAGGGCGATTGGTGGCGGAGCTAATTGCTTGGGCAACTTGTCTGAGGCAATCATCTCCTGCTTGGTGTCCGTAATTGTCGTTATAGTTTTTGAAGAAGTCGATGTCACAAAGAACTAGTGATAGTGGTTGTTGTTCCCTTTGCGATCGCTTATATTCCTGTTCTAGATATTGATCAAGGCTACGGCGACTAGAGACCTGCGTTAAACCATCGATCGATACTAAACGACGCAACTCTTGTACTAGGACTGCTAACTGCTGATTGGCAACCTCTAGCTGTTCTCGGAGATTTGCCTGTTCGAGAAGACGACGTACTCTTTGTCGCAGTACAGCCCAATGCAAGGGCTTGGTTACATAGTCAGATGCTCCCACTTCGTAAGCTCGATCCACAGATTCGCGATCGTCAAGGGCAGTAATGATTAGAACAGGAGTGTGATCTCCATTGGGTAATTTTTGCAGTCGAGCGCAGCACTCAAACCCATCAAGGATAGGCATCATGGCATCCAAAAGGATAAGATCTGGTTGATGTTTGGTATAACTATCGAGAGCTTCCATACCATCAGATGCTTCAACAACGAGATAACTCTCTCTCTCTAAATAACGCACCAAAATTTTTCTCATGAACATATCATCGTCTACCACCAATACTAAAGGCTGTTTGGGCGGTAAATTAGGCTCTGCGGAAGAGATTGTTTGCTGATAATTGTGATTATTATCTATAGTCATTAGGTAACATTAGATGGTTGGACAGGTGAAAATTCGATCATCTTTAAGGTGCTTTATTTAATCAAGTTAAGCTGACATCTAGCCAACTTATATTCGTCTCAGGCTGTAAGTTTACATCATTTTTTTATGATATTTTAGACTTTAAGACTAAGTGTAAAATAACTAACTGCATTTCACTTAAATATTTATCAAGTATTTATCAAATCCCCTTTTCTCGGTGGAGGTCTGATGTGACATTGCTATACTCACTGAGGATTTTATTAATCTTAGAATCTAAATCTTCATATTTCTGATTACGAAGATTTGTTTCTAGATCGCGACAAAAATTAGATAGTTCTTCTGCACCAATAACACTACTACTAGATTTTAAGGTGTGAGCCGTTCTTTGCATTGCCCCGTAATCTCGATTAGTATAACTTTCGCGTAAGCCTTGTATCAAGGACTGACTATTTTCTAAATAACTATCAATCAGTTCTGTCAAGAAACTATGATCATCACCCCCAATCTCACTAGCGGCTTGATGGAGCATTTCTGTATTGACAGCAGGGTTGAATGCTGATACGCCTTCAATGGTGACAGGTTGAGATTCCCAGAGGACTTTGATCAATTCTTCTGAGCGAATAGGTTTACTGATGTAGTCATCCATACCTGCGGCTATACAGGTTTCGCGATCGCCTTGCATTGCATTAGCTGTCATCGCCACAATCCGAGGTCTAGTGGCAACCTGACCACTGCGCCATAGTTGAATTACTTGCCTAGTTGCTTCTAGCCCGTCCATTTCGGGCATCTGCATATCCATAAAAATTAGATCATAGGTACGTTGATTGATGGCATCGATTACCTCAAGGCCGTTAGCAACAACATCAGCACGATAGCCCATTCTTTGCAAAATGTGCAGAGCCACCTTTTGATTAACCACATTATCTTCCGCTAATAAAATTCTCAGGGGATGCTTGCGTGCCATAGCCAGATCAAATATGTGGCTACCGATAGGAAATCGACCTTTTGCCTGACTGGTCTGTGCATGGTTGATGGGCGATCTTTGCTGATAAATATTTTCGGCAATCGCACTGCGGTTATTCATGGGCGCAGTAATCGTGAAGTAAAAGGTGGAACCTTCATTAAGATGGCTCTCGACCCACATCGTACCGCCCATAAGCTGACAAAGGCGTTTGCTAATAGCAAGACCTAACCCAGTACCTCCATATTGACGAGTGGTAGAGGCATCTACCTGACTAAAGGGTTGAAATAGCCGATGTAGACGATCTTTAGGAATACCAATGCCTGTGTCTTTAACGGCAAATTGGATCGTGCGAAGGTTGTATGCCTCTTCATGGCGATCGCTAAGAACGCAGCGCCAATAGTGGGAGTCGAGGGTTTGGGTAACAGCCACATTGACGGAGCCATGACTGGTAAATTTAATCGCATTGCCAATCAAATTCGCCAACACTTGTCTGAGGCGTGTCACATCACCAACGATCATCAAGTCGACTTCAGGGTGAATCAAATAGCTAAGTTCAAGGCTTTTTTCCTTAGCTTTAGCTGATAACAACTCTAGGGTTTCTTCGAGGCAAGTGCGTAGGTCAAAGGTTTGCTCCTCTAGTTCTAGATGTCCCGATTCAATCTTTGAGAAATCGAGAATATCGTTAATAATTGTCAGCAATGTATCACCAGCCCCACGCACAATTTCGATAAATTCTCGCTGTTCTTTAGTTAACTCAGTGTCTAACAATACTCCTGTCATGCCAATCACCGCATTCATGGGGGTACGAATTTCATGGCTCATGGTAGCTAAAAATTCGCTCTTAGATTTATTGGCAGATTCAGCGATTTTTCTGGCTTCTTCCAACTCCGCATTTTGCTTAATCAGTTGCTCTCTTTGACGGGTTTCTTGGGCAAGTAAATGGGCTTGAGCAAGGGCAATACTTACTTGATTGGCGACATAGGCGAGTAGCTCCTTTTCTTCCGTTGACCATTCATGGAAGCTGTTGCAGTGATGCAGGAGAATAATGCCGTTGGGTTCACTATGGGAAAAGGTGCGGATGGCTAGTAGCGATCGCAATTGCATTTTATAAAAAAGCTGACTATAAGATTCGAGTCTAGGATCGCTGTAAACGTTTTGAATGGCGATCGCCTTTTCTTGGCTGCATATCTCCTTGCCAAAGCTACTGGTCAACAAAGGTAACTCAATATCCTTAACAGAAAAAATGCGATCGGCGAGATGTTCTGACATCAAGCTAATTTCAGGCTCTCGAGTATTGGCAGAGTCTAGATACTCCAACTTATAAATTAGACATCGGCTAACATGAAAAGCAGATTGAATTTGATGGGCAGCAGTCTGAAAGATTTGATCGATATCTAGGCTTTGACGAATTTCATCGGTAATGCGATTGAGGAGGACGGTGAGTCGCATTTGCCGCTTGAGGACTTTTTCCGACTCTTTGCGGGCAGTGATGTCATTTTGAATGCCGATAAAATGTGTGACATTGCCATCGCGATCGAAAATAGGCGATATGCTTAGTTCATTCCAAAAGAGCGTGCCGTCTTTGCGGTAATTTCTGATCACAACATGGCAGCTAGTTCCATTTTGGATGGCGGCTTTAATAATTTCCCTTTCAGGCTGATAAAGATCGTCACTTTGCAAGAAGCGGCAATTTAGTCCAATTACTTCTGATTTGGTATATCCTGTGATGGTTTCAAAGGCAGGGTTTGCATATACGATTGGGTTGTTGGGTAAGCGCCAGTCCGTAATCACAATGCCATTATTGCTGGCAGCGATCGCCCGTTCCTGCAAGATTAGAGTTTCTTCATTATTTTTGCGCGTAGTGATATCAAAGCGAATCGCTAGATACTTACTAGGATGTCCTTGATCATCTAGTAATGGCGTAATGGTGCTATCTGTCCAATAGAATGTGCCATCTTTGCGTTTGTTGCGAATTTCACCACGCCATACATTGCCCTTAGCAATTGTTTCCCATAGTTCGGCAAAGAATTCAGGAGAATGATATTCAGAATTGAGAAAGCGATGATTTCTACCTGCAATTTCTTCGGGTCTATAGCCAGATATCTCGCAAAACTTACTATTGGCATAGGTGATGTTACCTTCGAGATCGGTAACAGCCACGATCGCCGATTGATCGAGGGCAAATTTTTGAAAAGCTAACTCTTTGATGGTTTCCTGTAGTTGCTGTTCAGATTGTTTGCGCTCAGTAATATCACTAGCAATACCTAAAAAACCAGTAATTTCCCCATGTTGATCTTTTAATGTCGAAATAGATAGTAAAACAGGAAATTTCGAGCCATCTCGCCTAACATAGAGCCATTCCGCCTCTTCAATTTCACTTTGTCTGGCTCTATGGACAAACACTTCAAACAGATTGGCAATGGGATGCCCTAGCTCTTGACTCAGGGCGATCGCTCGTTGCTGCAATTCTTCAGGATCATGAATAATTTCGGGTGTGCATTTGCCAATCATTTCCGCCGCCGTATAGCCTAACCATTTTTCGGCGGTCGCATTAAATACACAGATAATTCCTTGCAGATCGGTAGCAATAATCGAATAATTTGCACTATCAAGGATGGCTTGGTGCAATCTGAAGGATTCCGAAGCAGTGTTTGTCTTATGGCGGTTATTTGGGTAGTTAGAGACTGTCAACTTAGTTTGAGATTTTTTTAAACGATGTAAACGTGGTCGACTACAGGAGGATTGCAGATACAGTCTTTGATCATGGAGATCGTCATTTGGATCTTTGTTTAATCCCCCTTTTATATGTTTAATCATAGCGATATGGCATCCTTAGAGACTCTTATTTGATAAGATTATTAATCTTCTATAAGAAATTAATATTTATTTACATTATTAGTGGTAATTCTGAGCTTTTAAACTGAAGATTTACAGAACTATAGCTAGATTGATAGGTTTGGTTGAACTAATTTTAGAGAAATTGACGATTTTGATGCCATTTCAACTGTTTGAATGATATTGAGCAATTTAGTTTATCTATTGTCAATATTTAAGTAAATATTCATTGCTAGTGAAACCTTGATCCAGCATGAAGTATCTATTTTGAGTTTATAAAGTTCTTCCTATCTTTGAAATTATTTGTGGGTTTCAGCCTTTAGAAATATGGATATAATCTCGCAAATTGCTATCAGAAGATCTTCTAAGACTTACTCAGTTAAATATTTTTGATATTGGCAAGAAAATAGCGATCAAATAACATCAACTTTAAATTCCCCAAATTTGTTGATGGCTTATTTGGATATCCTTATTTTACGACTTTTATCACCCTTTTCACAACCCTATAGTTTGTATAGAATATTTTTTATGAGCCTGTCTGATACGATCGCCGCTATTGCCACAGCTATCGCCCCACAACAGGGAAGTGTTGGCATTGTCCGCCTGTCAGGAAATCGCGCCGAGGCGATCGCGCGTAGAATTTTCAAGGCAGCAGGACGACAGATCTGGGAGAGTCATCGCATACTGTATGGACATATCTATGATCCGCGCGATCGCCAAATTATTGATGAGAGTTTGCTATTACTCATGAAGGCTCCCCGTTCCTTTACGCGCGAAGATGTGGTGGAGTTTCACTGTCATGGAGGGATCATGGCAGTACAACAGGTGTTAAATCTTTGTTTGCAAGAAGGAGCAAGGCTGGCGGAAGCTGGCGAGTTTAGTTTGCGGGCTTTTCTCAATGGGCGCATTGATCTAACTCAGGCAGAAAGTATCCATGATCTAGTGGGCGCAAAATCGGCACAGGCGGCACAGGCGGCGATCGCTTCTTTGCAGGGTAAATTGGCACATTCTCTGAAATATTTGCGAGGTAAGTGTTTAAATATTTTGACGGAGATTGAGGCAAGGATTGACTTTGAGGATGATTTGCCGCCCTTAGATCAGCAGTGGGTGAGCCATGAGTTAGCATCTGTGGCAGCAGAATCCCAAAATATTTTGGCAACGGCCGATCGCGGTGAACTATTACGCACAGGTCTAAAAGTGGCGATCGTGGGGCGACCCAATGTGGGCAAGTCCAGTCTGCTCAATGCTTGGAGCCGTAGCGATCGGGCGATCGTCACCAATTTACCAGGGACAACCCGTGATGTGGTGGATTCACAATTGGTAGTCGGTGGTATTCCCATTCAGGTATTGGATACGGCAGGCATTCGTGAGACTGAAGATATTGTGGAGCAGATTGGGGTGGCGCGATCGCGACAGGCGGCAAAGTCGGCTGATTTAGTATTAATGGTGATCAATGCTGCCGAAGGCTGGGGGGATCAGGAGCAGGAAATTTATAGGGAATTGGGCGATCGCGCGATCATTTTTGTAATTAATAAAATTGATCTCATCAGCGATCCTCAACAAATTGCTAACCTAATTGCTCAATTACCCCAACCTCAAGTCCAAAACTTACTCATAGTCAAAACCGCCGCCGCAAGTAGTCAAGGGATCACCGATTTGGAGCAGCAGATTTTAGATTGTATTCAGCAGCAAGCCATCACCGCCGCAAACCTAGATATGGCAATCAATCAACGACAAAAAGCCTGTTTACTAAGGGTTGTGCAGGCTCTTGCCAATGTACAGATTGCGATCGCCGATCAACTGCCCCTCGACTTTTGGACAATTGACCTCCGCACAGCCATCAGCGCGATCGGCGAGATTACGGGAGAAGAAGTTACCGAATCTGTCCTCGATCAAATCTTTAGCCGCTTTTGCATTGGTAAATAGCTTACTTTGCCATCGCTTGACATAATTCCACGATCGCCGTCTGCAAAGTTGCCATCTCATCTTTACCATGCTTGAGATCCGCCTCTAGCCCCAATAAAATACTAAGCGATCGCATCAGCTTCGAGCTATGCAACCCCTGCACCTCCTGCTTCAAAAAATAGACCCGCTTCGGATTACCAATTTCTGCCGCCTCTGCAATTTCCTTATCATCACGCACCCCCGACTCCTGCATCAATTTAATCCATAGCCAAGTTCTGACCTGACCCACCAAAGTCGCACAGATCCTTAACCCCACCTCATTATTGCGTAACAGTTCCGCCACCAAAGCTAATGCCAAACTCGTATCCGCCATGCGGATCGCACTCGCCAACTGCAAACTATTATGAGCCGAAACCTGCACAAGGGGTTCAATGTCCTTAGCTGTAATCGGCTTAGTTTTGCCATGATGGGATAGTTGTAATTTTTGCAACTCCATATGCAAGCGGCGGCTGTCATTACCGATCGCATCAACAAGCAGATTAACCCCATCACTAGATATTTTTAAATCAATTTCCTGAGCAAACTGTTTGACCAATTGCGCCAATTCATCAGTTTTCCAAGGCGGAATTAAAGAAAACTCTAAAAACTGGGCATACTTTTG
This sequence comes from Pseudanabaenaceae cyanobacterium bins.39, assembly GCA_033765135.1. GTDB lineage: Bacteria > Cyanobacteriota > Cyanobacteriia > Pseudanabaenales > Pseudanabaenaceae > Pseudanabaena. The sequence continues at coordinate 9,145 of JANRII010000016.1, read as the reverse complement.
CAGTAGTTTAGTGGATTTTGCTCTTCCGTCAGGCTTATTTGTTGATGTAAACAATATGTAAGAGTTACTTGGCAAGTACTTAAATGTTCGTTCTAGCTCTATCAGTAGTATTTCTGAACATTTTTGCGCGATCGCTGTATCGGCTAACCAAGTTAAGCGATCGCCCATCCCAAAAGGTGCAGTCACCGCCTGATTTAGTCCATCCATAACTTCAAGATCTCCCGTCGCATGGATTTTTGTGTAATTAAAATCACGCCACATCGGATCAATATGGGTATTGATTAACTTTCTGACTGCTTGATTAAGTTGGTGGTCATCATCACCCCAATAAAAGTAAACAGGCATTGTATTATTAATCTAACTATGTGGTGGAGTATTGATGGTTACTAGAAGTAAGATAAATAGCCAAGTAAGCTTGCGTCCAGACAAGGTGTTTTCAACCCGTAATGACCATTATGCAGCTTGGGGGAAAAGACTATTTGACATCATTTTTGCGGCCTTGATTTTAATTGGTTTATCACCAGTTTATCTAGCGATCGCAATACTGATTGCTGTTAGTTCAGGTGGCTCAGTTTTGTATATTCATCCCCGTGTTGGACTACATGGCAAAGAGTTTAACTGCATCAAATTTAGAACCATGATCGAAGGTGCAGACAAATATTTAGAAGAATACTTAAACTCTTGCCCAATCAGTCGCGCTGAATACGAAGAATCCTTTAAGCTCAAATATGATCCTCGGATTACCGCGATCGGCAAATTTTTGCGCGTTACCAGCCTCGATGAGCTGCCCCAATTTTGGAACGTACTCACTGGAGATATGAGTGTTGTGGGGCCTAGACCCCTTGTGCAAGCAGAACTAGTCAAATATGGCAAAATGATTGACCGTGTTCTCAGTGTCAGACCTGGCATAGCAGGACTATGGCAAGTATCAGGACGCAATGATTTGCCCTATGCTCGCAGAGTGCAGCTAGATGCAAGCTATGTCAGACGCATGAGCTTATCCCTAGATATCTGGCTGATCATCAGAACCATACTGGTAGTAATCTACCCCAAGGGTAAAGGTGCTTACTAATGCTTACTAAATTGAGAAAGTGCTGCTCCGCAGCACTTTCTCAATATCTAGCTCCGACGGCTACGACTAGTAGGACGAGAAGAAAGATCGTACTCCAGTGCCGCCGCCATACCCCACAGCACAAAAGCTAAAATCCAGAAAAATTCCGCAGGCTCACCACTTTGGTATTGCTTGCCCTCACAAAGTTTACTCGCTCCCACATTAACGCTGTAGTTAAACCAGAGATCGCTAATAAACATCGAGATCCCAGCACCACCCAAGAGCCGCCAAGACTGCGCCGCCTTGCCTCCCCAGTATGCCAATAGCAAGATAGTCGCAACAATCAACAACCAAATATCACCAAGGGCATAGACAATGTTTAAAATTTTGCCCGTACTGAGATCAAATTCGCCGCTTCCAAAGGTGACAAAGGTCGCTAGGACAAGTCCAAATAGGCCAACACCACCAACGATCGCCCATTGATTGCTAGGCAGACTCAGCCTGCGGCCAATCACAGACATGGCCATACCCCAAGACAAAAATACATAGGTGGCCGTAAAAAATACATCGGCGATCGAAGGAAAGGTACTCACCAAATTTTTAGCACCCTTGGCTCCACCCGCAATCAAACCACTCTGATACTGAAAATCGAGATATCCAAAGATGAGATTACCGATCCCCCAAGACAAAATACCAATCCCCAAGCCAAGCCACACATTGCGCCCGTTTAAAATTTTGGGACTACGCCAATTACGCAAACACAGTAGACCAGAGCAAGCGATCGCCACCGTCTGGAAAACATAAGTGCCAAGGCGATACCAGTTAGGACGCACAGTAACCATGATAGGTTTAGCAACTGACGCACATTCTTCGGGCTTAATCGGATGTGGTCCATCAGTAGGAGCGCTCAAGAATAGATAAAACAACAAGGCTAAAGCCGCCCAACCAATAGCCGCCCAGATAATATTTTGCGTGGGAATCCCTGAAGGGGATGGAGATTTAGCTCTAGTCATATATATTGAACCTGCGCGACAACCATAAGATATGCATTTATTTAAGAAAGTATTGAAGTTTTTCTTAGCGCTTCATCACTTACTGCCATAGCTTGCCCTTCGGTGTTTTAGTGAGCCAAGCTATTACAGAAGAAGCTTCAGGTAATTCATTTAAGGCATCGATCGCATTATCGACAAAACTGCTATTACCAAAGTATGAAGACGCAAGCCGATGCAGCTCCCCTAAAAGAATTTGGAGTTTAGCTTCATCCCAGTTTGGTATTTGAATACTGTCTAAGGGATTAATAGACAAAACTGCTTCTAAGGATTGCATACTCTCTCCCTGAGCAAATTTACCTTGTTGCATAAACTTGAGTAGATCTTGCTTAAAGGAATTAGCTTGCCGATTGCCTAGTAGATCCTCAATATCAAGATAGACAGTTTGCAATATCAAAAGACATGCTTGAACAAGGTGTGTGCCTGTCGATGGACTATCGCTGCCGCTGTGTGTTTGATCCAGCTTGACTCGACCCCACACACTAAAGCGTTGCGGTTCCTCTAATAGAACACAAGCCTTGCCCTTGTTGTCAGTTAAGTCACGCCATAGGGCAAGAGCTTCATCTCGGTTATCCCCAAACATATTGAGCAGCCGAAATGTTTGCCCCTGATACTGCAAAATCGGTATTTGTTGATCTTTATTTTGGGGGTTTTGAACGTTGACTATTTCAACGTCTTGACGTTTCAGGATGAACATGTCTCTACTGCTGACTTAACTGATGTTACCAGTAGCAACAATTTGTGGCTACACAATGCCAAAGATAATAATAGTCTTAAAGACGTACTTTTAGATTAAGTTAGATTAAACATTACAGGTATTTGGCAAAAAATCAAAGAATCGCTTCTTTTTAGTAAGGCGAAGTCGCACCACAAGAAAATTTGTTTTTTTAGGTTTTTTAGCAAAATGTCTACATCACATGTCCAAGATCATCGGGGGATAGATGGTCATTGACAATTTGGCCATCTCGAAACCAAATAATTCTTTTGGTATTTCTTGCCACATCTGCTTCATGGGTAACCATAACTACCGTAATTCCACTAGCGTTTAGCTCCCCAAATAACTGCATGACTTCGTTGGTGGTGTGAGAGTCTAAGGCTCCTGTGGGTTCATCAGCCAATAACATTACGGGGTTGTTGACAATTGCTCTGGCGATCGCGACTCGCTGTTGTTGACCACCTGACATTTGATTAGGACGGCTATGCAAACGATGCCCCATAGCCACCCTTTCCAAAGCAACCATTGCCCGTTCCTTTTGCTCCTTGGGTGGCACATTGGCATAGGCCATCGGTAGCATGACATTTTCTAAGGCTGTGAGCTGTGCCAAAAGATGATATTGCTGAAAGACAAACCCCAATTTGAGATTGCGTACCCTTGCCAATTCTGTCTCCGCCATACCTGATACATCTTGTTCATCCAAGAAGTACTGCCCTGATGTGCAGCTATCTAGACAACCGATGATATTCATACAGGTGGATTTACCTGAGCCTGACGCTCCCATAATCGAGCAGTACTCTCCTTCTTTGATTACGAAGCTAACTTGATCTAAGGCTTTGACAAGGGTATCGTCCTGCCCATAATATTTACAGACTGATTGCAGTCGGACTATTTCGCGCTTAGAATCCGTTGCTTGAGACAGTGGTGAAGTGGTGGTTAGCATTGTGGTGATTGTGGGGTGATCATATCCAGCTACATATCAATCTATATTGATTATAGTGAGCTATAGCTGTAGACACTTGTATTAGGACAAATCAAAACCCAAGAAGCGAGTTGCCGCGCTCCGCGCGGCAACTCTTATTCTGATTTTGTGTCCTCACAAACATGGCAGCAGCTATAAAAGACTTTTCTGTGGGATAGCGATCAGGAGGGCATCCATTGGCGCTAAGTTTTCTGGTCAAAAAGATGTAATAATTTGTAACAGAAATAACAAGCGATCGCATATTCACCGATCAAACCTATGGAGCCAGAACTGACCAACACGGAAAACCTCAGTACAGAAATTAATACTGACATCAGCATTGCAACTGGCACAACACCCGAAATTGCCAGTGCCGAAGTTGAGGAGGAATTGCATCGCTACGAATGCGGTGTATGTGGATATGTTTATGAGCCAGCAGTTGGTGATGCTAAACGCAATATTCCTGCGGGTACTGCTTTTGAAAGTCTTGCAACAGATTGGCGATGCCCTGTTTGCAATACCAAAAAGAAAGCCTTTGCAGATATTGGTGTGGCCGCCAAGCCCTCAGGTTTTACTGAAAATCTTGGCTATGGCTTTGGTGTTAATGTGTTGACCCCTGCCCAAAAAAATCTTCTTATATTCGGTTCCTTGGCTTTAGCTGTGATCTTTTTCATTAGCCTATATGCTTTGGACTAGCCGAATAACGGTAGTGTTTATTGCTTTGGTAGCTAACTCTAGCAGTTCATCACTTTTTATACTTTCAATATCTCAAAAATATCCTGCAACACCTTGTGTTGGCTCAATATTTTAGATCAAGTAAATTCGGATCAAGCAAATCAACAACAACTAAAAGCAATCAAAAGATAAAGCTAAAATTACACATAAGATTTATATAATAAATATGTTTGCGAATAAAAGCATAAAAAAATTGATCGATTCTTCTATGTCCTCTCCATTTCTCTTAATGATCAAATCTGAAGCCTCCCCAAACTTCTCCTTTAAAATAGTTCCCAATATGCTTACTCGGCTCCTGCTCAGTACTTTGCTAGGAATTAGCTTGTTCTGTGGAACTTGGTTTGGTTATGCTGCGGATGCGACCGCGAGTGGCGGTAGTTGGCACAAGGTAGATTTACCCGTGGAAATTACGCCTCTAGATCTGTGGTTTGACAAAGAGAATCCACAGCATGGTTGGCTCGTTGGCACAGAAGCAACTTTGTTAGAGTCAACCGATGGTGGTAATACTTGGGAAGAGCGCAAGTTGGATTTGGGGGATAGTATTTATCGATTTTCTTCGATCAGTTTTTCTGGGGCAGAAGGTTGGATTACGGGGCAACCTTCTCTATTGCTGCATACTACTGATAATGGTAAATCTTGGTCTCGGATTGGTCTTAGCTCCAAGCTACCAGGTGATCCCTTTGCGATCGTGGCTGCGGGTAAAAATTCTGCGGAAATGGTTACTGATCTAGGAGCAATCTATAGCACCAATGACGCTGGACAAAATTGGCGAGCTTTGGTTACTCAGGCAGTAGGTAATGCTAGAAATCTTAATCGTAGTGAAGATGGTCGCTATGTAGCCATATCTGCAAATGGGAACTTTTATTCCACATGGAATCCTGGTGAAGAAACATGGACGCAACATAATCGTAATAGCTCTCGCCGTGTGCAGAATATGGGCTATACACCCGACAATCGCCTATGGATGCTAAATCGTGGCGGACAAGTGCAGTTTAGTGAAGTTGGTGAATTTGATAAGTGGGAAAAGAAGCAAACGCCTAAAGAAGGTGGTGGTTTCGGTTTGCTAGACTTGAAGTATCAAGACGAAAATAATGTTTGGATTTCTGGTGGTGGCTCACGGTTACTCCATAGTGAGGACGGTGGCAAAACTTGGACTCGCGATATGTCGGCAGCAAATGTGGGGGCAAATCTTTATAAGATTTATTTCTTCTCCCCCGAACGTGGTTTTGTCGTTGGTCAGAATGGTACTTTGTTAGCCTATTCTCCTGAATAAGAGTTTGCTTGAGAAGTTTTGATCCTACTAAGTCCCCCTTTTTAAGGGGGACTTTTTTTAATTTTTTCCTCCCTTCTCAAACTCGCTCTTATGAGGAGCATTATGCAGATGGTTTTCGCGCCAATATCCAAGTCACAATTGGCCAATCTAAATCATTATGGGTAGCAATCCAATGAAAAGGATGCCACCGAGCATTTGGAATTGGTTCATGTCGTAGCCCCAGAAGTATAAAAGGCCATGCATAGAGATTGCCCCATCCTCCAACATCTAATATATCTGCATGAGGCTTTACGAGAAGATTTAAGGCATCTGGCGTAAATCTCCAGTAATCATTGGGACATCCATGTACTGGATTGATAAAGCAGGTTGTATGCAAAGCTATACCATGAGGTTTCAAAACTCTGAATGTTTCATTTATTGCTAAGTGTGGATCTCCCTCAATATGTTCTAATACTTGGTCAGAGACTACTGCATCGAATTCTTGATCTTGGAATGGTAAATGAAGGATATTAACTTCTGGATAAGATACATTAGTAATCTGTTCATCTGTGAATCCTATTAGCTTCGCTAAATTCTCCGAATTACTTATAGATAGTACCTTTAAGTCGCCAGAACGCAATTCTGAATACTTTGATATGTGTCTATACATGGAGTAGCGAGTTATATGCGCTCCCTTGCTTAACCCCAATGTCAATAATTTATAAAATGCGGTAATAATGGAATTCAAATTAATAACCTCTTAATAATGCTACTCATTATTTCATCTATGCTTGTTTAGAGGCTGTTTGAGAAGTGTGGGCATTCGCTAAAAATACTGATTGATCCCCCCTAACCCCCCTTACGAAAGGGGGGGAAAGATTAAAAAAGTCCCCCTTTTTAAGGGGGATTTAGGGGGATCAAAACTTCTCAAACACGCTCTTAATCTATTTTTTTGTATGAGATAGACAGGATCACCTAGCTATTGTCTCATATCTCAACTCTAATGAATTATTCCTTGAGTAATTCTGCTAAGAGTCTGTTTGAGAAGTGTAAGCATAGGCTAAAAATAGTGAACGATCCCCCCTAAACCCGCTTACTGAAAGAGGGGGGAAAAGATTAAAAAAGCCTCCCTTTTTAAGGGAGATTTAGAAGGATCAAAACTTCTCAAACACGCTCTTATGCGAAGGATTTTCAAATAACGTTCTTTTTTTGATTTTATCAAGATTCCGATTTTAGTATTGCAAGCCCTTCTCAATGGAAGTTTCTAATTGTGGTGTCGATCGCCACTATGAGATAGGAAGATGCTGAAATGCGCCAAGGACTTGATTGATTTGTTGAGCGATCGCCGCTAACTTAATCTCAAAATCTCAAAGTATTATTTGTTGTAATGGCTCATAGGAAATGAAAGCTTAAAACCCTTTTAAGAATTATTGAAAACCCTGATTGTGCTTGTTTTTTGTACCGTCAGCTACATTTACAATTGCCATATTGCGTTGACAATATTCTCATCTTCTCAAAATTTAGCAATTAGCGATCGCCCCATGAAACCCCGCATTATTATCTGTGGTTTAGACCGAACGGGTTTTAAAATATTTACCCTTTTAAGACAACAGGGCTGTCTTGTCATTGGGATGCACGATCGCCCGATACATCAATATCAAGATAGCTCGGAAATTATCATTGGCGATCTTGCTGCCGCCGAAACCTTGATTGCCGCAGGAATTAGAGAAGCGCAAACCCTGATTTTGGCGGGAGCCGATGAAACCCGCAATTTAACGATTTTGATGCAGGCTCGGGTACTTAATCCACAGGTAAGGATTATCAATCGCCTGTTTAATTCCAGTTTGGGAGTCAGGTTAGATCTGACTTTGCCTAACCATTTGACGATGAGCGTGGCTGCTTTGGCGGCTCCTGTGTTTGCTTTTAGTGCAATGGGTAGTGAAGCGATCGGGCAGTTGCGCTTGTTTAATCAAACTTGGCCAATCCATGAAGAATATATTGATGATAATCATCCTTGGTTTGGTAAGCCTCTGGCGGATTTTTGGGAAGATCGCTCACGGATGCTGATTTATTACTTACCCTATGATGAGAGCAATATTGATCTAATCAGTGCTGTCCTTGATGGACGCAAATTACAACGGGGCGATCGCTTGTTGCTTGGAACTCAACCCAGTATTAGAACTGCTTCCCGTCCGATTTTGCAAAAGATTTCTAAGTTGTTTATGGGATTTCGTCATTTCCATGAGCATGGGCGAGCCGTCCTGTTTACTTCGATCGCATTACTCGTGACCATATTTTCAGCAACGGTGGTATATACCAGTTTGCAAAAGAATATTTCTATCGTTGATGCCCTATATTTTTCGGTGGGCATGATTACGGGAGCAGGTGGTAATGAAGTGGTGGTGGAATCCTCCCCTGATGCCATCAAATTATTTACAGTGCTGATGATGCTGATTGGTACGGCAGTAATTGGCGTTTTCTATGCGATTTTAAATGACTTTATCTTAGGATCGCGGCTGCGAAACTTTTGGGATGCGGCAAGGGTTCCGCAACGTAATCATATTGTGATCTGCGGGTTAGGTAGTATTGGCGTACAAACTGCTTTGCAACTGGTTAGCTATGGCTATGAGGTTTTGATTATTGAGCGTGATATTAATAATCGCTTTTTAGAAACCGTGCGATCGCATAATATTCCAGTGCTGCATGGTGATGCAAGTCTGCCCACAACCCTCAAAACTGCGAATCTAGCTCATGCAGAATGTCTTGTGGCAGTAACGAGCAATGACACGGCTAATCTGGAAATAGCCCTGAATGCTAAGGGAATCGCCCCTCGTTGTCGGGTGATCGTGCGCTATGACGATCCTTACTATGCCAGTATGGCGCATGAAGTATTTGATTTTGAAGCGGTACTGAGTCCCCCTGAAATTGCTGCCCCTGCCTTCGCTTCATCGGCTCTTGGTGGACGCATTTTAGGTAATGGCATCGTGTCCGATAGCCTGTGGGTGGCGATCGCTACGATGATCACCCCTAACCATCCCTTTTGCGGCAAGCCTGTACGGGAGGCATCCCGCAGTGCTGATTTTGTGCCGCTATATATCGAAACTGCCAGCCAAACGATTCATGGATGGAATTTACTAGAAGCATCTCTCAGCGCTGGGGATATTCTCTATTTGACTATGCCTGCGGCTAAGTTAGATCAACTCTGGCGAGTCGCTCCGTTCCAAGTGGCAATTAATTAATGTTCGCTCATGAGGGGAAGTAGGTGAAATGACAAAATAGGAGGCAGTCAAATTCATGAATCGACAGAGAAGCGATGATCAAATTTCCCCTGACCGAACTGTTAGATGAGCAAGCGTGCTATGAGTGGTTATTAAAAATCTTA
>JANRII010000015.1:0-43667 GCA_033765135.1 Pseudanabaenaceae cyanobacterium bins.39 | reverse complement strand
CTCAAGCTCTTCAATAAGTCCTTCTTCTAGGAACCATCGAAAACTCTCCCGCTGAATTTCTACAAGATCTGGTAGAACGAAGGCAGGAGTAACAAGAGTAGGCTTATTCATGCACTAATGACTGCAGTTTTAGTGGGCGGAGTGTATTGACTATGTGTTTAGCTTATAAGCTTATACACATAAGCATATAAACATAACCTTGCTCAGAACGTTTTGTCAAGTTTTTTGTCAACATATTTACAGATTTTTATTTGAGCTTTGTGATAGGGACAATCTGGTTGTGAAACCCATCTCTGCGGGGTGCGTTTTCAAAACCTCAAAAATCTACTGTAGAGGTGAACTGCAATCTACATATGCGATGATTAATTGAGGTGAGTGACTTTAAAACCCAATGAAACAAATTGAGATTTGGCGATCGCAAGCAGCAGAATCTTTGGCTTCCTTAATACCTAAAATTAGTGGTAACAGCATTACTGCTCAGGATGCATTAGTTGACGATCTAGTACGAGCAGTCAATAATTTACCATCTCGACCTTCTAACCGTCAGCCCTATTCGGGAATATTCCCTGCTGCAGATGTGGCAACTTGGCGCAGTCGAGCAGCAATGACTTTAAAATCATCGGTGCCAAAAATTCCTGATATCGAGGGCAGTGTATTTGATGGTGCGATCGATGATTTGATCAGGACAATTCGCAATTTACCACCTCGCCCCACAGGTCGCGCTCCCTATTCAGGCCTATTTGCAGCAGCAGATCTCAATACATGGCGCAAACAAGCGGCGCAATCTTTAGCGACTTTAATCAGAAACATTAATACTCCTGAAACTGGCGATATTGATGACAGGGTTGACGATTTGCTCAGGTCAATGAGTGGTTTGCCTCTACGCCCAATTATTCGTAAACCTTACGAAGGTTTATACAATGCACCAAATCTAGCTGCGATGCGCCAGTTGATTGCTCAAAGGATGGAGCAGCTTATTAGTGAGCTAAAGGATGACCTCAATCCTAAAGACGTACTGGTTGATGGCACGATTCGTGTGCTAAATAATTTGCCGCCTCGTCCTGCTAACCAAGAGCCTTATCTAGGTTTGTATGGAGCTGCTGCTGCAACTGCTAATCACATTACACAGGATCAGCTTTTTGCGATCGCTCCCTACGCCAAAGCCAATCGGCTAACAGGCCTATTGCCACATCTAAATACAGCTATGGAGCGATATAACATCACCTCAGCCCTTCGCAAAGCCCATTTTCTAGCTCAAGTTGGCCATGAAAGCGATGGATTTAACACTAGTGAAGAATATGCCTCTGGTACAGACTACGAATGGCGCACAGATTTAGGAAATAATCAGGCTGGAGATGGTGTCCGTTTCAAAGGTAGAGGTCTAATCCAAGTGACAGGCAGAGCTAACTATGCAGAATGCGGTCAAGCTTTGGGTGTGGATTTAATTCGTAATCCTCAACGTTTAGCCGATGACGACTTGGCTTGCTTGAGTGCGGGTTGGTTTTGGAGTACTCGCAATCTCAATGCTCCTGCTGATCGCGATGATATTTTAACGGTTACACGAATTATCAACGGAGGCACTAACGGCTTAGAAGATCGTCAAGCTTATCTCAGCCGTGCCAAACGGGTCTTTGGAATTTGACTTAGAGTTTATTAGCTAATCCCCAAAGCTGTGAAGCGAGCCTGTCAATCGCTTTGGTATGAAGGCTATAGACACTAGATTAAGCTTAGGTTAAAATGCAGTTAACAAAAAGTTAATTAGGGAAGGAAAGGTAATGCTTACCACTAAAATGATGTTTCCTCAATCCCGTTATTACGGTAAGTTCACTCCAGAAAATCTGATCTTTAATGCAAACCTGCAAGAGTTTTCGCATCAAGTCAGTATTATTTGCAGCTTGGAAACAGGCGGCAAAATTACTCCCCAAGAAGCCCATGCTAGGATTTTCCAGCTATGGGAACAGTTGGAGAGATCTAGCACCAACCTCCTTACTTAACTTTTTGTCCAGTTTTTTGGACTAAGCACAGCGCAGAAGCAGGCAAAAACATCAAGGATTTTTCCTGCTTACTTAACCTAATACCAATTTAAAAAAGTGTGATCACACTTTTTTAAATTGAAAACCAAACCCAGTAAGGTTTTTTTAATAAGAAATGGCTACGCCGTTTCTTAATTTGGTATTAAATTGCATTAATTCAGGATTAACTTTGTGAGGATTTGGCAACAATTGGCAATTTTGTCACACCCTTGTGCCAAGTCCTGTAAACCCTGAAAGAGATTATTTAGTCAGGGAAATCGAATATTTATAGCTAGTCAAGATAACTACTTGGAGGGATAAATATTTCAGTGAATATCATTAATGACACCAAATAATGCTAAGTTTATAGATGGCTCGGATCTATGCGATCGCAACGCCCGAATCGTGTCAGGGTCGGAAGACAGCAGCACTAAGGGATGCTTGAGATAGGCGTAGTACCCGGGCTACTTTTTTAGGTTTATTTTTTCAGTATTTTCGATAACGTCTAGGTTTAGCCACTGATTTAGGAGAGATTCATGGGTCGCGCGAAAAAAGTCGTACTTGCCTATTCAGGCGGTGTTGATACATCTGTTTGCATTCCCTACCTCAAAGAAGAATGGGGAGTAGAAGAAGTTATTACCCTTGCCGCAGACCTAGGGCAAGGTGATGAATTAGCTCCCATCAAGCAAAAAGCTTTGGATTCAGGAGCTTCCGTATCTCTAGTTAGAGATGTGACCAAAGAATTTGTAACAGACTATGCCTTCCCCTCCATCAAGGCAAATGCTTTGTACGAAAACCGTTATCCTCTCACGACAGCCCTAGCACGTCCTTTGATCGCCAAAATCTTAGTGGAAGCGGCTGAGGAATATGGTGCTGATGCCGTGGCTCATGGTTGTACTGGTAAGGGTAATGACCAAGTAAGATTTGATGTATCAATTGCGGCACTCAATCCCAATATCAAAGTATTAGCTCCTGCGCGTGAATGGGGAATGAGTCGTGAAGAAACGATCGCCTATGGAGAAAGATTTGGGATTCCTTCACCTGTCAAAAAATCTTCTCCCTTTAGTATCGATCGCAATTTACTGGGGCGTAGTATTGAAGCAGGCCCCCTCGAAAATGCTTGGAATGAGCCACCTGAAGAAATCTATGCCATGACCAAGGCGATCGCCGATACCCCCGATCAACCCACCTATGTAGAAATTGGCTTTGAGAAGGGTATTCCTGTTTCCTTAGATGGCAAGATGCTAGAGCCTGTGGAATTGATCACATCTCTTAATGCGATCGCTGGAGACAATGGCGTTGGGCGAATTGATATGGTCGAAAATCGACTAGTGGGTATCAAGTCCCGTGAGATTTATGAAGCCCCAGCGATGCTGGTATTAATCCATGCTCACCGTGATCTAGAAACCCTTGCTTTGCCCTCAGATCTCGCTCAGTACAAGCGCGGCATTGAGGAAACCTATGGCAAGATGATCTACAACGGTCTCTGGTACAGTCCCCTCAAATCAGCTCTAGATGCCTTTATCGATAGCAGTCAAGAGCGAGTAAGTGGTGTGGTGCGAGTGAAGTTCCACAAGGGTAATGCCATTATTGTCGGTCGCCAGTCCGTCAATTCTCTCTATGACGAAGATCTTGCCACCTATACCAGTGCCGATCAATTCGATCATAAGGCGGCTGAAGGATTTATCTATGTCTGGGGTATGCCAATTCGCGTATGGGCGCAAAAGAGCCGCAATGCCTAGATATTCTAGATATTTAAAGATATAAGTGCATCTGAGCAGTAGTTGCAAATCCATGTAAAATCGAGGTTAGGGATCATTTAGTATCCTTAACCTCTTTTTGAATTTCTAAGTCTCCAAGAGAGTATTCTGTATTTCTTCTTTGTTTATTGTGTGATTTTATGGCAAGACTGGATCTACCCGATGAACGGATCTTGTTTCAAGGTCATCCTGCTGTGATTGGTAGCTTGACGAGGTTGTTAGTGGTAATTTTCACCTTGGGAATTGCAGCACTTTGGTACTGGTTGCGAGCAATTAATACGCAATATTTGATTACATCCCAAAGAGTTGTGATTGAAAAAGGGATATTTTCTCGCAATATTGAAACCATTGAAATTTATCAGATTGATGATATTCAGTTAGAAAAGCCCTTAAATCAACGGTTGATGCAAACTGGCAATATGTTACTCCTCACCCGTGACATTTCTGCGCCAAAGGTATTTTTAGAAAGACTGCCCACTGATGTGCGGGAGTTGTATGAGCAGATGCGCCCCTGTATTCAGCAAGCAAGGTTACGCTTCCGAGTGCGAGATGAGGAAAATCCCTCTAGTATGTACTAGAAATAGACATCTCCATTAATTACTATTACTGCTGACTAATTTTAATCATTTATTTTGCAAACCATGACAATATCTACCACCCCCCATGATGTATCTGTACTAGCAAAATGGTTGGCAGGCGACCATAGTAATTGGCAACAGGCGATCGATAATCCGCCATTTTTCGCGCATATTCGGGTGGGAATTCGCCCTTTACCACAGCCTATTACTGAGGATGGCGTATGGCTTTTTCTTGAGCAGGCTTACGATTTTGAACTGCATCATCCCTATCGGACGGCGGTATTAAATATTACCTATCAGAACGATCGCATTGAGATGATTAACTATCGTTTGCATAATGCGGAGATGTTTTTTGGGGCGAGTCGCGATCGCGATCAGCTACAAAAGTTAGATATCAATGCGATCGCCAAATTAGAGGGATGTACTCAATGGGTTTATCGTGCTGATGCACATACTTTTAAAGGTACAGTTGAGCCTGGCAAAAAATGCTGTGTCAACCGTAAAGGGATTGATACATATCTCAGTATTGAGTTTGAAGTCACAGAAACCACTTACAGCAGTCTTGACCGAGGTTATGACCTAGTTACAGACGAGCGCGTATGGGGTTCGATCGCAGGAGCATTTCAATTTAGTAAAACCACCAGCTATAGCCACGAAATTATCTAGCTCCTTTGATGGGAGATATAGATCAAGGCGAAGCGCTGTATAATAACCATCTGTGAATATAGATTAAGGTGCAATTTGAAAGTCCTCGTAGTTGGCAGTGGCGGTAGAGAACACGCCCTTGCTTGGAAACTTCTACAATCGCCAAACATTGATCGGGTTTTTTGCATCCCCGGCAATGGTGGCACGGCAACCATGCCGAATTGCCAAAATGTTTCCCTCAGTATTGATGACTTTGAGGGAATATTAAGGTTTGCTCAAGTTCAAGGGGTTGGTTTTACCGTAGTTGGGCCTGAATTACCCCTTGCCCTTGGTATAGTTGACTATTTTCAAGCTTCCGATGCTTTAGTTTTTGGTCCAACTCAGGAAGGAGCATTAATTGAGTCCAGTAAGTCATGGGCTAAGGCACTGATGGCCGAAGCACAAATTCCCACAGCCGCTAGTGCAACCTTTAGTGATATTGAATCCGCCAGTGCCTATGTGCAAGCTCAAGGCGCACCGATCGTGATTAAAGCTGACGGATTGGCTAGTGGTAAAGGTGTGACGGTGGCGATGACCATCGATGAAGCCATGACAGCCCTTGAGCGCATTTTTGCTGGACAATTTGGAACCGCAGGGGAAACGGTGGTCATCGAAGAATTTATGCTCGGTCAAGAGGTATCCGTATTAGCGGTAACTGATGGCAAAACAATTCGCCCTCTGCTGCCTGCCCAAGATCATAAACGTCTTGGCGATGGTGATACAGGGCCGAATACGGGAGGTATGGGAGCCTATGCACCAGCTCCGATCGCCACGGAAGAATTAATGGCGAAGGTGCAAACACAGGTTTTGGAACCCGCGATCGCCACCCTAAGAGCAAGAGGGATCGATTACCGTGGTTGCCTATACGCAGGTTTGATGGTGACTCCTGAAGGGGAACCGAAGGTGGTGGAATTTAACTGTCGTTTTGGCGATCCTGAAACTCAGGCAGTTTTGCCATTATTAGATACCAATTTAGATGAATTACTACTAGCTTGCATCGAAGGTAATTTGGCGGACTTTGCCCCTTTGCAATGGAAGCATCAGTCATCGGTTTGTGTGGTGATGGCCGCAGGGGGATATCCAGACAAGGTGGAGACGGGGCAGTTTGTCACAGGGATTGGTAAAGCGGAGGATGTGGGCGCGATCGTATTTCAATCGGGTACAAAGCTGAAAAATAACGCCCTTGTTGCTAATGGTGGTCGAGTTTTGGGGGTAACGGCCTTGGGTGATGATCTGCGCCAAGCGATCGTCAATGTGTATAGCGCCATTGATTTCATTGCTTACGATGGTATGTATTTCCGCAAAGATATCGCCAGCAAAGCGCTATAGCCTATCAACAAGAAATGGCTATGCCATTTCTTGTTTTCCTAATTTGGCATTGCTAATCCGCCATACTCAGGTTGACAGTAATTGTTAACTTCAGAGAGGAATCTGTATGGGAATCATGAATTTGTTGCAGATAGCGATCGCCAATGGGTTCTGTCAAAACCTTAGATAGTAGTTGCAGCAACCTTGATGCTCCATTGCTAATTTCCTGACTAAAAGATTCACTAGGATTAGTTGATGGCGCATTATGTGTATAGTTCATGTTAGGCGCGATCGCATAGTTTACATGAGATGTCACAGGTACAGCATTAGTTACATTGTTTAAAGGCTGAATATGGCCAGAACGATTGCTATAACGACGTAATACCACCTGCAAATTATTTTTAGTTACGCGATCGGCAAAAGCATCAGACAGCAATTGCCAGAGTTTATAACCAACATCTCGAATATACGCCGCGTCGTATCCCTCCATCTCCGCAATTTCCGAATAAGTTTTTCCCTCCCAAGTTTGGCGAAAAATTGCCTCTTGAATTGTACTGAGGCTCTTAGTTCCCAAAACAGAATCTACAATATTGAGTGCGTCTTCAATAGTCATTTTTCCCTCACAATAAATCATAATCAGATTTGGACTAAAGTATGATTTTGATACTTTAGACAGTTAAGTAAATTGGCAGAATACCTGAGGCAATAAATCACTTAATATCAATACAAAACATCTTGTATATGCTCTTAAAATAATTATCTGGTCAACTCTTATTACTCAACACCAATTCAGTTGACTTCAGGAAATTAAATCTAAGATATAGACTAGATAAATTGATATTTACTAACTATTAACAAATTGAATTTAATGCCTATTCATAACCTATGTGCTACAAGTTAACATAGTTTTTGACATCTGACTATCTCAGTATATTATGCATAATTTATTTGCTTATATAGCTTAAAAACATTGAATAGCAAGGTTTTCAAGGTTTTCCAATTAATGTAAAACCATTCTATAGTTGTTTTTAACGATAAAGAAAATGATATTTAATGACAACTTTAACGACATAAACAAACAAGATATAGGAACAGAAAAAGTCTGAAGATTGTCACAACATTTTTTCTAGCATTTTCCGACACAATATCCAAACAAATATCAAATCTAAAAAACGACTTAATTATAGCTGCTGCCATGCTTGATTTGTCCCAATACAAGTGTCTACAGCTATACCTTTAGATGTGGACTAACACTATAGACAATCCACACCAAAAAGCCTGCCGCAACAACACCATTGCAACAGGCTTTTTTATAGGAATTAGCTATATTCAGGCAGACTTACGGATCATCAAACTAGCAACAGCCGCTAAAGATTTGAAGCCCCGTTTGAGTTTCTGCTTGCGCTGTATTCTACGGAGAATAGTGACCACAGATTCTAAGTCGTGATTAGTATCTGGAGGCTTTTTGGCATAACTAAGCACAATACCAAACTGGGTCGCCGCATTGCAAAAAGCATTGAGCATGGCACGTTCGGGAGCATGGATGCCAATAGTTGACTTACCAACCTGAATCAAACAGCCCTTATCACTACCTGTTGCCTCACGGGTAATATCACCCACCTCTAAGACACAGCGCATGGTGATGTAATCGGATACAGCTAATGGCTCTGAAAAATGGACTTGCCAACTAAGATTAATCGCATCAAGATGAGCGCAAAGAGCTTGCCAAACAGCAAAAAAATTAGAAGTGTCATGGCTATTTTCAGCAATGCCGAAGGAGCGAGCTTTAGATGCAGATAGGGACAAAATTGCTTCGGAGGAATCAGAAAAGCGAGTCATAGATAAATCCTGAAAGCTGTTTGATTAATATACAATAATCAAACAATTTCTGTCACATGCTATTTAATGTCATAAATAGCCATAAATTGAGCTGAGATAATCCCTAAAAGCTTTTTCTTGATTTTTCTTAGCTTTACTGTAAAAAATGCTCTTTAAAGAAAAAACAGATGGCAGCAAGAAATACTACCATCTGTCTTCTGAGATTTTAATTAATTTATCCTAGGGCAAGTGATTACAGCTCTAGATTTTATGATTAACGATCAAGCTAATCTATTTTGGGAGCATCTAGGGACTGAGAGATAACTGCTCCTTCTTTTAATAAAGCTAACTGGCTATGCGCCGATCGCATTTGGGAATTAATCGATACGGTTGTAGCATCATAAAAATTGGTAATCAGCTTGGGGTAAGCACCGATCGCGATGATCGGTACAAGGAAACAAACAGCAATGAAAACCTCACGGGGACGCGCATCAGAGAAGTCAGCATTAATGGGCAGTACGCAGTTTGTCCCAAAGCAGACAACATCCTGATTACCCTGAGATTTCAAACTAATGTCAGAGAGATCACAGGAAGGATTGATATCACAGGAGGGGTTGCCTTCAGAAGCGTAGAAAATTTGGCGTAACATCGACAACAAGTAAATCGGTGTCAAGATCACACCAACTGCTGCTAAGAATACCGTTGCCGTACGGAATAGCGAGCTATAAATATCACTAGTGGTCATTCCCACAAAAACAGCAATCTCACTAGCAAAGCCACTCATCCCTGGTAATGCGAGGGAAGCGAGAGATCCGACTGTAAAGAGAGCAAATACCTTGGGCATTACTTTGCCGATGTAGCCCATTTCGTTGAGGAGCATCGTGTGGGTGCGATCGTAAGTGACTCCCGCTAAAAAGAACAGAACAGATGCAATCAGTCCATGGGAAAGCATTTGCAACATAGCGCCGCTAATCCCTAAGTCAGTGAAAGAAGCGATGCCAATCAGCACAAAGCCCATGTGAGATACTGATGAGAAGGCCAGACGGCGCTTCATATTAGTTTGAGCAAAGGAATTGACAGCACCATAAACAATATTGACGACCCCTAACATGGCGAGAACTGGCGCAAAGTAGACATGGGCATGTTCGAGTAAGCCCATATTGAGCCGCATCAGACCATAGCCACCCATTTTTAGTAAAACACCTGCTAAAACCATTGATACTGGCGAAGATGCTTCACCGTGGGCATCGGGCAACCATGTGTGCAGAGGAAAAATGGCTAACTTGACACCAAAAGCAATCAGTAAACCTGCATAGAGAGGCAACTCAAAGGCAAGAGGAAATTCTTTAAGGGCTAACTCAGCCATGTCAAAGGTGAGGTTGTCGCCGTAAAGAGCCATGCCTAGACCCGCAACTAAGATAAAAATGGATGCGGCAGCAGTGTATAGCAGAAACTTTGTGGCGGCATATTGACGCTTTTGCCCACCCCAAATGGATACCAGCAAATAGACAGGTATTAGTTCTACTTCCCACATGATGAAAAACATGAGTAAGTCTTGGGCTATAAACACACCAATCTGTGCGGAATACAGCACTAACATGAGGAAGTAAAAGAGGCGTGGCTTGATATTAACTTGCCATGCTGAGAAGATCGCAAGGGTGGTGACAAGGCCAGCTAATAAAACTAGAGGTGCAGATATACCATCGACTGAAACAGCCCAACTCAATCCTAGTTGAGGAATCCATGAATACTTTTCCGTGAGCTGAAAGGTGGCACTGCTTGGGTTGTAGTTTTTCCAGAAGGCATAACACATTAAGATGAAGTCAGCGATACCAACAGCTAATGCATACCAACGTATGGTTTTACCTTCTTTATCGGGCAGAATAGGTACTAATAAAGAAGCTACAAGCGGCAGCAGGGCGATCGCGGTAAGCCAAGGGAATTGGTCTGTTGTCATGTCAATGAGAATAAATACTTACCAGTAGGATTAATAAGCATTGTACTAAACTTTACAAAGTTTTAATCATGATTCTTTCTCTATTGCTTTGATAGAGTGTGACAGCGAATACAGAATCCCTGCCGATTGTCCTTTGGCTAGAGAATACCTTTAGAACTTGGAATCATGCTGGCACGGCGAGGATCAATTTCGATCGCCATGCGAAGGGCGCGAGCAAAGGCTTTAAAGGTAGCTTCGATGATGTGATGGGAGTTGCCGCTCTCTAAGGGGCGAATATGCAGGGTAAGTTGAGCGTGATTGACCACAGCTTGAAAAAATTCGCGGACAAGCTCAGTGTCATAGGTTCCAACCCGTTGATTAGGAATTACTAAACCATAGACAAGATAGGGACGACCTGAAAAATCTAGGGCAACTTGAATCAAGGATTCGTCAAGGGGGGCAACAAAGTGGCCGAAGCGATGGATGCCTTTGCGATCGCCAAGGGCTTGACCAAGGGCTTGACCTAAGACAATGCCCACATCTTCATTGGTGTGATGATCGTCTATGTGCAGATCGCCTGTGGCTTGAACATCTAGATCAATTAAGCCGTGAGAGCAGATCTGATGGAGCATATGATCGAGAAAAGGAATCCCTGTATTGATATTGCCTTTGCCAGTGCCATCTAAATTGAGCGAAATAGTAATATCGGTTTCACCAGTTTTGCGATGGACTGTGGCTGAACGGGCTGACTCGTAAGACATAAATTTTGGTTAGGGTGTGCTTATTTTAAGTTTATCAAACTATCTAATCGCCGCCGCCAATGCTGTGAGCAACCTTTGATTGTCTTGTTCTTGCTTAATGGCAACACGGAAGAAGCGATCGCCAAGTTCAGGAAAACTGAGGCAGTCTCGAATTAAAATCTGATGCTGTTGTAATAGTTCTAGCTGGAGCGTAGTTCCTGCGATCGCTGTATGGACTAACAAATAATTGGCAGCATTGGGTAAAGGATGTAAACCTGACAGTTTTGATATGCCTGACAATAGCTGCAACTTCGCTGATTTCAGCCAAGCCCAAGTTTGGTTTTGAAAGTCATGATCTGCGAGAGATGCGATACCTGCTGCCACCGCCAAACTGTTAACACTCCAAGGATCACGCCATGCCTGCCATCGCGCTAGACGATCGGGATGGGCGATCGCATAGCCAAGGCGTAACCCCGGCAAACCATAAAATTTAGTAAGCGATCGCAAAATAATCAAATGTGGATAGCGAGGAACTAGATCGATTAAACTCTGCTGCTGATCTGGTTCTAGAAAATCCATAAAAGCCTCATCGATCACCACAAGGGCAAATTCTTCTAGATAAGGATATAGATCTGCTTTCGTAAATAAGTAACCCGTGGGGTTATGGGGATTATTAATCAAAATCCCCTTTTGTCGAGAATTATGGATAAAGGGAAGTTCGGAATTAATGCTAATTGGGGGTGATATGGCTAGGGAGTCCTCTATCAGGGAATAACGTTCAATTTCACAGTCAAAGGATTTAAGCGCACGATAGTAATCATTAAATGCGGGGGTAAAGACCACCGTTGCCTCTAAATTTGCCAAATCTCGACCAACCCATGTCAACAATTCCGCCACGCCATTCCCTGCAAGGATATATTCGGGAGCTAAGTGATGAAATTTACCGATCGCCGATCGCAGGAGACTATATTCAGGATCAGGATAATGACCAAGCTCACTTAGTTGAGATTGCATCGCCGCGATCGCTGTCTGTGGCATTCCTAAAGGATTAATACTGGCAGAAAAGTCTAAAATATCTGCGGGATTAACCCCTGCGATCGTGGCAGCCCATTGGCGATTACCACCGTGAATTGGGCGAGGAGAGCTTTGAGCCAAAGGTTTATTCATTGCAAGATTTATTTCAATCATTCATTCAGTATTGCCTAGTTATTGCTTAGTTAGGATAAAACCGATCGCCACTGCTCAAAGTGTGGCTTAGGGTGAGATTATAGGCATAACTGAATTATTAAATTAATATTTAAATTAGTATTATGAAGCGGATTACTTTGCTTGGCTCCACTGGCTCCATTGGTACGCAAACCCTAGATATCGTGGCAGAATATCCAGAGCAGTTTCAGATCGTGGGGATGACGGCGGGGGGGAATGTTGAGCTATTGGCTAGTCAAATTCGGCGGTTTCAACCTGAAATAGTCGCGATCGCCAATGTGCATAAGTTGCCTGAACTCAAAGAAGCGATCGCCGATCTTGAGACTCAGCCCATTTTGTTAGCAGGGGCAGAGGGTGTGGAGACCGTAGCCGCCTATGGTGATGCTGAGGCAGTGGTGACAGGTATTGTCGGCTGTGCAGGACTGCTGCCCACGATCGCCGCCATCAAAGCAGGTAAAAATATTGCTCTCGCCAATAAGGAAACCCTAATTGCAGGAGGAGAAGTGGTTGTACCACTGATCAAGGAGTATGGAGTTAAGCTATTGCCTGCTGATTCAGAGCATTCCGCCATTTTCCAATGCTTGCAAGGTGTTCCCGCAGGTGGTCTCAGAAAAATTATTTTGACGGCATCGGGTGGCGCATTTCGCGATCGCCCTACCCATGAACTAGCTCAAGTCACCGTTGCCGATGCCCTCAAACATCCCAACTGGGCAATGGGACGCAAGATCACCATCGACTCAGCCACCTTAATGAATAAAGGGTTAGAAGTCATTGAAGCCCATTATTTATTTGGTGTTGATTATGACCATATTGAAATTGTGATCCACCCACAAAGTATTATTCATTCCTTAATCGAATTAGAAGATACATCGGTTTTGGCACAGTTAGGGCTTCCTGATATGCGCTTGCCCCTGCTGTATGCGCTCTCCTATCCCGATCGCCTGCCCACACAATGGGAGCGTCTCGATCTAGTCAAGTGCGGTACGCTCACCTTCCGCGCCCCCGATCATCAAAAGTATCCCTGCATGGATCTTGCCTATGCCGCAGGTCGCGCCGCAGGAACTATGCCCGCAGTTCTCAATGCCGCCAATGAACAAGCGGTAGAACTTTTTCTCCAAGAGCATATTCGCTATACCCAGATAGCTGATTTGATTAAATTTGTGTGCGATCGCCACGATTGTGTGAGCCATCCACAGCTAGAAGATATTCTTGAAGCCGATCGCTGGGCAAGGGCAATGGTAATTGATCAAGCGATCGCCAAGGTGTAATAAAGGTTTCATAAATGTCAGTTCGGTATAGCCTCATCTCTTTTGATACCAAATTAAGAGATGGCGTAGCCATTTCTTAATTATAGAAACCTTACTGGGTTTAGTTTTTACCGAAAAATAACTCATCTTCCCTATTCTCTCCACTTGTAACTGATGTTACGTGGAAGGAATTCCTGCTATGTTGGATGATTGGGGCTGGCACGGGGGCACAGCCCCTACGCTAAATTTAAATTATTCAGGTAGGGGCAATCCCTCCGTGGTTGCCCTGCTTTGCTAGCAGCAGGAGATTCATACTCTGAGTTCCACGTAACATCAGTTGTAAGAAAAGGGGTATTTCTGCAACCAAACTGACATTAAGAGCGTGTTTGAGAAGTTTTGATCCCCCTAAATCCCCCTTAAAAAGGGGGACTTTTTTAATCTTTCCCCCCTTTCGTAAGGGGGGTTAGGGGGGATCAATCATTATTTTTAGCGAATGCCCACACTTCTCAAACAGGCATTAATGCAATTAATGCAAATCTTAATTCTGTTTGAACTGATTGCGTAACTGGCTACTCAAACCATCAATTATAGTCACCACCGCCAGCAAGACTAACATCATCGTCATCGCTTTGTTATATTCAAAGCCGCGAATATAGCTCACCAATTCAAAGCCAATGCCACCTGCTCCCACCACTCCTAAAACCGAAGCCGCCCGAATATTATATTCAAACATATACATGGTATAGCCAAGACAGAGGGGTAATACCTGCGGCAACACTCCATATTGAGCAATTTGCCACCAAGAAGCCCTACTCACTTGCAATGCTTCTAGCGATCGCGGATCGACAGATTCGATCGCCTCTTGATAAAACTTGGCTAAGTAACCAATGGTATAAATGCCGAGAGCCAATGTCCCCGCAGGCGCACCTAGTCCTGTTGCTGCCACAAAAAACAAACCCAAAATTATTGACGGTACAGAGCGCACTGCATTTTGCAAAAAGTTAGCTGCCCACCTTAACCATAGTGGTGAGAGATTGCGGGCTGACAGCAAAGCGATCGGGATTGATAAAATCGCACCAATGGTTGTTCCCCACAATGACATCTGAATTGTCTCAATCAAAGCCTTGATCGCCACATCCACAATGCTCAAATCAGGAGGCCAAAGCCTTGATACAAAATCAGTCATGTAAGGCAGACTGGTTTGGATTAATTGTGGATCAATCTTTAATCCTCTTAGTGACCAAATATAAGCCCACAGCAGACCGAAAAACACCGTAGCCCGAATTAGCCAAATGTAATAACGATTGGTAGTGAAGGGGCGAATCCGATCAGTAAGTTTCATTAGGCAGCGCTAGGGAACTGAAGTTGAGACTCGATCGCCAACTCAGCAAATCTTCTTTCAATATTTTGACAGGTTCCATCATACCAGATCCGCCCCTCTTGCAGAATGATCGCCCTCTGCGCGTACTGAGCCGCCAACGCCAGATCGTGCAGTACCACCACCACCGTAAGACCACGGCGATGCATCTCCGCCAGACTATCCATGACTTGACCAATACCCGATACATCGAGACCCGTTGTCGGTTCATCGGCCAATAAAATATGGGGAGACTGAATTAGCGTCCGCGCGATCGCCACCCTCTGCCTTTGTCCACCACTGAGCTGCTTGGCCTTTTGGTAAATCTGATCCTGCAAACCTAATTTTTGCAATAACTGTATTGCCACACGGCGATCGCGTTGGGGAAACCCCCACAGGCTTTGCCAAGTATTCAGTTCTCCCAAACAACCACAAAGCACATTATCTAGGGAAGAAAGTTGATCAACTAATCCACCCCCCTGAAACAAAAAACCCACATTTTTCCTGACATCACCAATACATTGAGGCTGCACAGGGATACCACAGATCGCGATTTCACCTTGATTAATCGGTACTAACCCCACTAGCGATCGCAATAACGTTGATTTCCCTGCACCATTTAGCCCCAATAAAGCCACAAACTCACCATGCTTGATCTGTAGATCAATATTGTTAAGAATTGGGCGTTTTAACGCAGACTTATATTCAGTGCGTAATCCGTGACAAGCGATCGCTGGAGATTTGGAGGCAGATTGATAATCGAGATTGCTATCTAAAAAAGACTTCATAATGTTGTAAACTTTGGTTCTCAAAACCTTTGCTGAGTTTGATTTTTAATTCACAGAAGTATGGTTACACCTCTGTGAATTAGTAAATTGGTATTACTAGAGCCAATGCCCATCAAAAAAACTACGGCTTCAAGCCAGCTCGTTCGATCGCTGTCCGCATAGTTGCCAAATGCTGCTCATGGTCAACCTGAACTAATTTGGTTGAATTATACAAACTACGGAAAAGCTGATTATGCTCTGGTTCATTAAGCTTTAAAAAAGCTTTAATTAGTTTTTCGCGGACTTCCGCAGGCAAATCATCATCAAAGGTAATTCCGTGGGCAGGGACATTAGGAATCGGTTGTAAGACCCTGATTTTTTTGCTCTCTTCTTCTGTAATCCAAGGAGGCAATAAGGCATACTCGGATACTGCTGCAACATCCGCTTGATCCCGTAATAGGGCTTGCAAAGCACTACTATAGCCATCCCCATAGGTAACTTTACCAAAGAAATTTTCAAGGCGATCGGGCCCATCTACTAGCTTTAAGCCCACTAATTCACTCACAGGAAAAATAAAACCTGAACCAGAGGATCTAGACGTAAATGCCATGCGCTTACCCCGCAACTGTTCCAAGGTTTCCAAAGGGGTTGCCTTCGGTTGCAAAGGACTATCTTGAGGCACAACAAAAATGGAATTGTAGGACTTGCCGCCTGAGTAGTCATCGCGCACTTCAGCAAGATACATTTTTGCACCAGAAAGCTGTTCAGCCTTGAGCGCCGCACGACCACTCACAAAAGCTACCTTAGCCCGATTAGCGCGTAATGCTTCAACGGAGGCAGTTTCATCAGCAATTATGCCTTTAATCGGCAATCCCATTTCCTTACTCAAAATTTCTGAAACTTGATCAACTTTACTCTGCAAGTCCTTGGTATCTCGCCTCGTTGCAAAGGCGATCGTGATTTCGCTAATGGGGGCTTGAGATGTTGGTGCTGCTTGGGTCTTCACAGGATTGGCAGGAACTGCTGTTTGCGTAGCCTGTGCAGCAGGACTCTGGGTTATGGTTGGAGGCTGCTCACCACTACAACTAACTAAGCCTAGCAAAGCCAAGAAGCCTAAACCTGTTGCTAGTGTTCTAGATGGATATAAATTCGTAAATATATTTTTTCTCATTAACTTCTGTAGATTTAAACTTGACCTATGAGGGTTTTAATAACTATCAGCGTAGATAGCTATCACCTAAAAGCTTTAGTCACTATGATTTCTAGAGTTAGCAACCTTAATTTATAAAGAATTAATCTCAATAAGCTCAGGATTTAGTTTACGGTTACTTGAGAATTAAAGTCAATAGTGTTGCAAAATAATCTCTGTTGAGTTCTCTCTTGAGCATTGATTATGTCTAGTCTCAGAGAAATGTCGCTGTTATTGCAAAATATCTACAACCATAGAGCCAAACCATAGGCGCTATGGCTAAATTGCTATGGATAGCTCCCTATGCAAAAGAGCATGGGCTTAGTCATGAAGAACCGTAAATTTGTTTAGTATCTGTTAACTGGGGTGCAAGGATTCGAACCTCGGAATGGCTGGACCAAAACCAGCTGCCTTACCGCTTGGCGACACCCCAATGTTTAGATGAGATGCATTTTGTTACATTTTGTAATCTCTGCAAATCTCGCAGTAATTAATATCTCAGAGTGAGGTTAATTTTGTCAATACTTTATTGGGCGATTTTTATTGGGCAATTTTTTGGGTTATGCCAATTTACAGAAGTTTGATTGCAAGGTTACAAAACTCTCAGCCGCTTGAGTAGTTTTTTTGGCACAATGGCAATAGAACGACTAAGCCATCAAAACTAAAAGTCAACACAAATATCCTAACCAATTAATTAACCAAAATTATCTTGAGGTATCATGCAGGCTGAGACGTTAGAACTGCTGGAATGGAATCGGTTATGTCAGCATTTATCCACCTTTACAACGACTAAGCTAGGGGCGATCGCGGCTGCCCATTTGCCGATTCCCGATCGCTATGAAGATACCCTAGAGTTATTGACACAGACCCAAGAGAGCTATGCTCTTGAAGAACGGAATGCAGGCATATCTTTAGATGGCATCCAAAACATTACGGAGGCAGTTTTACGCGCCGAAAAGCAGGGCATGTTATCAGCGATGGAACTGTGGGCGGTGGCTACTACCCTCGCAGGGGCAAGGAACCTGCGCCGTCAGATTGATAATGCTGATTGTTGTCCTAATTTGCAGATATTGACTAGTGATTTGCGTACTTATCCTGATGTGGAACAGGAGATCTATCGTTGCATCGATGAGGGGGGCAATGTTTTAGATCGTGCCTCTGTAAGGTTAGGGGAGATTCGTGATGAGTTGACCTCTGTACGCGATCAGATTTTGACAAAGTTGCAAAATATTATGCAGCGCAATGCAAACTCATTGCAGGAACAGATCATTACGCAACGCAACGATCGCTATGTGCTTTCAGTAAAGTCTCCTCAGCGCGATCGTATTCCTGGAGTAGTTCACGATACCTCCAGCACGGGGATGACCCTTTTTGTGGAGCCAAATTCCATTGTGCAGTCCAATAATCGCTTGAGGCAACTGGTCAAAATGGAGCAGGCTCAAATCGAGATTATTTTGACCAATCTCAGTGCTAAGGTGACGGCGATCGCGCCAGATTTACAAAACCTGATTATCATCGTTACCAAAATCGATCTGGCAGTGGCAAAGGCTAGGTATGCCTATTGGCTGGGAGCCAATTCGCCCCATTTCAACACAGGTGATTCTCCCCAACCAATAGTATTACGACAATTGCGCCATCCTCTCTTAGTTTGGCAACAGCGCAATGAGGAGGGAGGCGAGGTTGTGCCTGTGGATATTTTGGTATCGCCGCAGGTGAGTGTGGTGGTAATTACGGGGCCCAATACGGGCGGCAAAACTGCTACTCTCAAAACCTTTGGCTTGGTGTCCCTGATGGCCAAGGCGGGGATGTATATCCCTGCAAAGGAACCTGTGGAAATGCCTTGGTTTGATTTGGTCTTGGCAGATATTGGTGATGAGCAATCGCTCCAGCAAAATTTGTCAACTTTTTCGGGACATATTCGCCGCATTGGTCGCATTTTAGATGCGATTTCACCTCAATCTTTGGTACTACTTGACGAGGTGGGTGCGGGTACTGATCCCACTGAGGGCAGCGCGATCGCCTCTGCCCTATTGGAATATCTCGGAGAACATACAAGGTTGACGATCGCCACCACTCATTTTGGCGAACTCAAAGCCCTCAAGTATCAAAATCCCAAGTTTGAAAATGCTTCAGTGGAATTTGATGAGGCATCCTTAGCCCCCACCTATCATTTACTGTGGGGGATTCCCGGACGTTCTAATGCTCTGGCGATCGCGGGGCGTTTAGGGTTGCCACAGGATATTCTTAATATGGCACAAACCCGCATTGGTGTTGGTTCAGCCGAGATGAATGAAGTAATTGCGGAATTGGAAGCACAGCGCCGCGAACAGACTCAGAAAACAGCCCAAGCGGCTCAACTCCTTGCTGAGACTGAACGCTTACACCAAGAAATTTTGGAACGGGCGCAAAAGATGCGGACTCAGGCTAAGGAATTACGCGAAGAACAAGAAAAACAAGTTGCGGCAGCGATCGCGCAGGCTCAGAAAGAAGTGGGGCGAGTAATTCGCAAACTGCAAAGGGGAGCAAATTCTGAACAAAGTCAAGATCAGATTGCGGCTGTAAAACATACAGAGCAACGTATTGAGGAATTAACGAAGCGTCATATGCCTGTTGTTATTGAAGAAAAAGTGTTGGTACAGGTAAAGGTTGGCGATCGGGTACGCATCCCTAAATTTGGTAAGGTGGCTCAAGCTTTGACCAGTCCCAACGGTGCGGGAGAGTTTGCTGTCCGTTTAGGCCATATGAAGCTCACGGTGAATTTGACAGATATTGAGGTGATTCCCAATTAATAAAATCTCAAAACAAAAGGGTGTGCTGCTTGACAACACACCCTTTTGTTTTTGGGATCTTAAGATTACAGTCAACTGCTGGAAGGAACTTATAGATAACTAAGTACCTTATAGAACAGCCCCAGCGCACAGCTCGGAAATCTGAAGACCCACACGTTTACCATTACTACTATCTGACTGCATGGGCATCACCTCCTTCTTTTTAGCGTTGATTTATATAGTTGAAACTGAAAATGCTTATTGCTTCCTTTATCCTAGTCAGCATTAAAATTGTCAGTATGCAATAGAATATATCGAAAAAAAATAGATTTGACAAGTACTATCTTGCTAAATCTCCGATCACAGGAACAGAGATAGATTAAAACTGTAAGCTGGGGACGAGACTCGAACTCGTGACCTACTGATTACAAATCAGACTACCTATTTTATAGATTGTAGTCTGTGGGCTAGTTTTAGGCTAGTCGTTTTTAGGCTTGCCTAAAATTAGGACTAAATAGACTGGGGGATTAATTTGTTATTCAAGAATTTTTGAACATTTTTCAACGTGCCAAATGTAGGTAGGTCGGGCGGCGATGGGGTTCTTTTTTCGCCAGTGCTTGCCAGCTTTAAAGATTCCCTTGCTTCGCAGCTTTAGCAATTGACGGGGGGTAATACCAAGTTGCAAGGCGGCTTGCTCTGTTTCCATCCAATCCTTTTTCATGCTGTCACCTCATGGGCTTGAAAAAACTTGGTTTCGCCTTCAATCCAATTTTTATTACGCACCTCTAGCAGTCCATCGTCTTTGATAGCAACGATTTCAACTCTTTGCCCTGAGAAAAAACCACTCTTAATAGAGACGATCGCACCAATTTGCAATTTGTTTGCAAAATTCTGCGTGTGATTACTAATCACTTGCAAATTTGGTTCAGTTGGTTCAGTTGGTTCAGGAATGGCGTGGTTGTCAGCTTTTTTTGGTTCAGCCGAAAAATAATTTGGTTCATTTGGTTCAGCCAAAATTGCATTAAAAAGCTTGCTTATTGCTAATGAGTAGCGTTGGCTAGACTCTGAATGACGCATGAACTCCTTTAAATCTGGGGCTATCAGGGCATAAGCATCTGATATATTGCCATTGTCAATAAGAGATATTGCAGTAAGCAAGTTATCAACGGGATAACTGTTTTCTGCTCGATAAGCTGAAGCAATTTCTCTAATTCGTTGCTTCAGCATAAGAGCCTTATCTCCTGAACCAAAATCATTTCCTGAAGCAAAATAATTTGGTTCAGGATTTGGTTCAGCCGTTGAAATGCTTTCTCTATCTATATTTCCTTCTTCTCCTGAACCAAATGAACCAAAATTAGGAGAAATTGCAAAATTTATAGATTGAATACCAATAGCAAAAAAACCATGTTCTGTTTTTTCGCTGAAACGTACTTTGGGAAAGATTTTGGTTAATGCTGACCTCATTAATCTTGATGCTTTGACCCAAGGATCAAAACGACTGCCCTCGTCTAACCAGTGATATTTTCTGTTGCCTTTCTCGGTGATTTCCACCTCCAAAATGCCTTGCTCCTCATACCAAGATGTGAGGCTATCGAATAGATCGCCTAATTTGATGCGTCCGTTGCCTTGCTCTAACTTAATATCCGATGCCCACCTGATGAGGTGACAGCTTGACTCCTTGGCTTCTTGGATTGCTCCCGATAGGGGCGCGTAATCAATGCCCTCGGACATCAATCTAGAGAGTGCATCTAGCAAGCGATTGAGTAAGGCAGGGCAAACGTGATCTTGCAGAAAATCTGGATCGTTTTTAAATCTTGGATCTACTGGTAACTGGTCGGGGTGTTGTGGATTTTCATCAAAGCTTTTTGTAAATTTGACGATCGCATATCGGGACTCAATGGCTTTTTGTGCGCCAACAATTGACGGTGCTTCGTTGCAGTTGAGCAGGACTACGCAGGCAGGCTCAATGCTGTAATCATCTACAGTTTTGCGCTCAATATCGATCGGATCGCCAGTAAGCACATTTTTGAGGGATTGCAGGCTGTCAAGGCTTAATCGTGAATGGTTTTCTGATGCCCAATTGATACGGCTAAATTCGAGCTTTGCAAGGGGGAATTTTCTCGCGTTGTCATACTCTTGGAAGTCTCTCAGTGAGCATCCTGTAATACCGAGGGCAAATATTTTTGAAATTGCCGATCGCAGTGAGTCTTTCCCATTGGAGCCGTCACCTTGAAGTAATAAGCCTCTTAATCGTGAGGGGTTAAACTTGCGAACTGTCCTTAAGTCAAAGGATGCCGCAATGGTTTTCAGAAATACATCCCGTTGTGCGGGGTCAAGAGCAACCAAGAGGCGATCGCATGGTTCAGGGTCGGCTTTGGGGTTGTATTTGACCTTTGAGCAATAGGTATAAACTAGCTCTGGGTGATGCTTTCTAAGTGTCCAGCTAGGATTTTTACCATTCCATTCAATAGTTAGAACGCCATTGGCAAGGTTTAAGCCTGTGGGATTGACTGATAAAGGATCAACACCAAATTGGACTTTGACCCATTTGAGTACAGCGTTAACGCTTTGCTCATTGGCATATTTGTAAGTTCGTTTGTTCAGTCGCTCGTCATAGACTAGATATTTATTGCAAAATTCGCTAATCCTACGCTTTTCAACAGGATCTGGACTTGCCTCATAATGTGAGCCTGTCCAATAGTGCAAGGTGTCATTGATGCAAACCCATCGGCGATCGCTAAATAATTTTTTCTGGGCAATCTGGTTGAAATGTTCGGAGATTGGCGGCGCGTCAGGGTCATCTCGTTCTAGTTCAATAATTTCTTGCTTTCGATATTCCTCAAAGGTGACAGATTTTTCGACTAACAGATCTAATATCTGTCCACCTTTGGCGGCGATAAGGTCATCTATACCTTTTGTTTCATCGTTGTATTCCCAGATTAATAGCTCTGGGACTGCGCCATGTTTGGCAATAAGGCGAGATAGGCGATCTAATTCATGTTTTACGGCCGGCTTGATGTGCAGATCGCTATCAAAGGCAAGGTAAATTGATCGCCCGGTCCCGATGAAATCTTTGATGATGGGATTGATGCGCCCATGATGCTGACCTGTGCTTACACCTGCAATAGAGATGCAAGCATAACCATTGGTGATGGCTGCCCCTGCTTTCTTGGCTCCTTCGGTAAGAATGATCGGGATACGGCTATTATTTTTAACCCACTGCCAAAAGCCGTTTTGGTAGTCATCGGGCATTATGGGGGCTTCCCATTTTTGGGATATTTTTTCCCAGATATGATCGGGAATTTTTAAAAATAGCGGTTCGGGTGGGGCTTCTTTATTTGACTTGATGGGAGATTCGTACTTATAGGTTTTCTCTTTTTCGCCATTGGTAACAGTTCGGGGGCTATCGGGCTTAAATTGCAAACCTAGATGAGTATTGTTGGAGCCAAGGCTATCGCCCCAAACTGCCCAGCCTCCCCCATTTTGCCAGCCACTTTTCCAGCGTCCCGTTTTCCAGCCTAGTAAATAGCTGATGGTGCGATCATCGGTTATGGTGCGGACATTTAGCCGCACTATTTCGGGGTCGGTTTGCTCCCATTCCTTAAGGTGAGCTTGGGATAGTTCATCAATTATTTGTGTAGAGGGCATAACTAAAACAGGCTTTGCTGTGAGTGGGTGGCGGTAGATTCTGCAAGATATTCATCTACTTGCTTTTCGAGTGCTTTCGATTTTTCTAAAAATCCTTGGGTGCGATGTTTGAAATACTGTTTCTGGTTAAAGCGCATCTCGCGAACCAGTTCGATAAATTCGGCGTGTTTCATGATGGGGAGCCGTTGGAGAATTTTGGAGATGTGCTGCATAGGGTTAGCCAACTATTCGGGGAATCCGAATAGTTGGGCGATCGCGTGGTCAATTAGTCGTCAAAGTATCCGCACTTGGTTTCGTCTTCACAAAAGTCGGCGGGGTATAGCCCACAAGCGCAGGGATTATCGGCGATCGCTTGCTCTAAGCAGGGCTGATAGTTTGGGCAATCGCCGGGGTAGTAGTAAAAGGGGATATCGCTAGATCCGTTAGTTGGGCAAGGCTTTCCCTTTACTGGGCAAGGAAAATAACTAGCAAGTTCTGGCATGGTGGGTTACTGGGAAACTGTGTACGGCGGTCGGCGCAGGAACGCGGATCTTGGCTGTATGCCCATAGGGGGGCAGGAAATAGCAGCAATGCAATTAGAAAAAATTTCATAGGTTAGTCGATGAGATGGTTCATGAACATATGGGTATGGACGGACTCAATTCGATCCCACAAATAGCGGCAGAGGGCGTATTTCAAGCTTGTGGGGAAGGTGTTGATTTCATCGCTAAAATCAACTCTGATATGCAGGGAGTAGAAGGGAGCATCACTGCCTATTGAGAGGTGAAAGGCGACCTCATAGGCAAATCGAAGCAATTCATCAA
This sequence comes from Pseudanabaenaceae cyanobacterium bins.39, assembly GCA_033765135.1. Lineage (GTDB taxonomy): Bacteria > Cyanobacteriota > Cyanobacteriia > Pseudanabaenales > Pseudanabaenaceae > Pseudanabaena. Next base: position 19,846 of record JANRII010000015.1, on the reverse strand, counting down.
GAGATAGGCTTGTGATCCAATCTTTGAATTGTGGGGAGAGGGTTAGGCTGAAATGTTCGGGGGGAAGGGAGTGCGTAATCATTGGCTCACCTCGTTTATGAGCATGAGTGCCAAGTTTTCAAGGACTTGGCAAGTTTGGGAGAGTGTGAGGCTCTTGAGCCATTGAGTTGTGGTGGCTGAGAGCATGAGGGAGGGATACTGCTCAATTTGCTCTAAAACTTCTTCGCTTAGTTCTCCTAAGAGCCTTGCTTTGGAGCAGGTGGGCAGATCGCAAATTTCATCAGCTACGTCTCTGGGGAGTACGAGTGATAGGCGCTGTACTCTTTGGGTATGGTGTGGGCGAATTTCGAGTAAAGACATAGTGTTTACAGATAAAAAATTTGATTTCGATTGGGTTAGGCGGCTTTTGCACAGGCTTGTTTGTGGTAGAGGTGGGCAAGGCGTTCACCAATCCATCGTTGGAGGTTGATGAGTTCATCTGGCTGAAGATTGTTAATCCATCTTTCGCACTCAAAACCAACTTTGGCGCTATAAAATTCGACATCATCAAGTTTGATGATGTCGTCTAAAAAGTTTGCAATCTCCCAATTGAAAGAAACCAATCCCTCTAGATGAAGGTTTGAAATTTCGCTTTCAATTCCTTGGGGTGTGGGCAGGTAGTAGCCTGCGGAATTGGGGAATGTCATAGGTTTAGCGGTGGGTGGGTAGAAATTCTTGGGGGTAGATGTCGGTAAAGTCGGTGAGTTTGGTTGAGTCCGCAATGATTTTGCGGAGGGTCAGTGGCACGAGTCGCCACCAGCCCTTTTTGTCTTGCCCAAAGAGGGCATCTGCGATCAATGTGCCGTCATGCCTTCTGCCAACGATGAGAATGATCGTTTGACTTTCTTTGATTTGGCGGTAATAGGGGTAAGTGGTCATAGGGTTGATTGGCTAAAGTTGTTCGAGGTTTAGGTTAAGTCGCACATTAAAAATTCAGTGACTATGCTCGGCACTCAACGACTTCTCGGAATGCTGTCTGCATTGTTAGGTTTGAGTTTTGTGGCTTACCGTATTGACTACTTAGTCAATAACTTATTATCTCTTGACTGATAAGTCAATAGTTCTCTACGAATATTGATCGCCTTTAAAACCTCATCAGATGTCATGCCAAGCTTTGCCCCAGCCTGTTCTAGTGTGCTTTCGTTTATAGTTTTTTTCTTATTGAAATATCTTGACCATTGAGCCACTGAAATACCTGTCCGTCTTGAAATGTCTGCAATGGTCATTTTTACAAAGCTTTCGATGGTCATATTTTTTGAGTCAACAAAACAATTGGCAAGACTATTTAATCATTGACTCTATAGTCAATGCAAATAATAATGACTAGATAGTCAACAAAAAATCTATGAACACCAGAGAAGCGTTAGAACAATCTTTTCAAGTGTTTGATCTCAAAGCATCAGAGGTCGCGGATCGTGCTGGTATATCACCAGAAATAATTAGCCGATTCCGTCATGGCAAGGGAATCACTGTGGATACCCTAGACAAAATTATTCAAGCTCTCCCCTCTCAAGCAAAGGCTTACTTTTGCTCTGCCTTAATACTTCAGAATGAAACTAAAAATGCAGCTTAGACAGTGCGACGATCGCTGAGAATACAGGAAGGTAACAGTTGATTTAAGAGGTGAGTTATGGGATGGATACCTAGACCTGTTAGTTGGCTTAGAACAATTGTTTTGGTAGCGATCGCATTAGGAACAGGATTGTTAATAAGTGGTTTAGAGAATCTTCCTAGAAACATATACCGCGCCTCTCAAATCCCAAGCCTATTTCTAATAATTTTGGCTGTTGTGATATTCATTCCCTGTGTAATTTATGCATATATTCATTGTTGGCTTTTAGGGAATAAGCCTGAAGGGTGGTCTAAGAAAATACCGTCACCATCAAGCATCAAAGAAGCTGCTTTAACCTATGTAATAACTTATTTTGGTTTGTTAATAACCTTACTCATTACATCGCCATTTGCCCCAGACTTCTCTCGCTACGGTGTTTACAGATATAGAGAAGAATTAGAAAGATTTTATTATGGGGTTAGTTTTAGTTGGTTTGTAGTAAGTCTCTATATCTTTCATGCTTACGATCTAATCAGTAATCCACAGGTTAAGAAATCTGTGGATAAATCCAAGACTGAAACACATGAAAAAGTTGATTCTGTAGATCGTGACTTGATTAATCTCAAAAATAAAACTGGTATTCATTTCAAAGAGCCACCTAAGTAATAAATCAATTACTTGTTTATGGAAATATTTCTAGCTTGCCTAATGATTGTTGGTCTATGGCTAATACTCAAACCCAAACAAAGTAAACACGGATCAAACAATAAACGAACTGCTTATCAAGCCAAATACGCACGGCTTTTGAATATGGTGGGGGGAGATCGAGCAACCGCAGATAGGCTCATATCTACCTATGGGATTGATAAAGCGCTTTACGACTTAGAGCGCGATTGGAATAGGTAAAACAAAGAAGGCGATCGCTCTTGTTAGCGATCGCCTCTCTCTATTTGGCAGAAAACTCTAAATTCTCATCACTGCCGCGAGTGATGCCATAACCAAGAGTCTCTAAATATTTGAAATATTCTCTAATTTCATCCGCCTTGGCACTCTTAAACATGGCGATACCGCTTTGAACCTGCCTTGCTGATATGAACTCATCCTTGCGCTTGGCATAGTCAATGATTGCTGATAGGGGTGCTGATAAGGTTGCTGATTGCTGATTAGTTGCTGATGGTGCTGATGTAGTAGCAGCAAGGGCTGACGGTGCTGATTGCTGATTAGTATCGTCAAAATCTGGGGGGTTTTGAGCATAATTTACAAAATTATTGCCCGTCAGCAACTTAGCAAAATCTGAGTCATCAGCTAACAAAGCCTGTAAGCGATCGCCATTAAAAAACAAATCACCACGCCCTAAAAGTTGCGCCCCATCAAAGGACTTATTACCCAAAATTGCTTCACTATCTGCACTATCTGCAACCATGAGTAAAACCCTAGCTGGGCAGTTAGATCGAATGCGAGGGGTGATTACCTTTTGAGGGCGTTGCGTAAAGATGGTTAGGTGAATCCCTGCGGCTCTTGCCTTTTGCCCAAGCCGAATGATTGAGCCTTCAAGAGCCTCAACTTGAGCCTTCGTACAGCAATCTCGCAGATCGCCAAATTCATCAAACAAAAATAGGATGCGCGGCAATTTCTCAGAGGATTTGTAATTAAATCCCTCAATGTTTTCCACCCCCAAACGCTCAAATAATTTGTAGCGTTTTTCCATCTCCTCGACCATCTGATCCAGCCATTCGATCGCATCATCAGGTTCACTCATGATCGGTGCGAGCAGGTTCGCACAATCCTTGAATTTAAGAAACGATACGCGCTTGGCATCGCAAATTAGCAAGCCCAATTCACTGGGCGGCCGGTCAATCAGTAGGCTTAAAAGGAAGCTTTGCAGAAAAACCGACTTACCTGAGCCTGTAGTCCCAGCACCCAAAACGTGGCAGCTTTCAGGCTGGGAGAGGTCAACGGAAATCAATCGGTTATTGATATCAACACCTATAGCCCCTTCAAGCTTTTGAGACTTTTGCCAATAGTCCGCAAATTTGGCAGATTGCCGATCAGGTCGAGGGGTATCGATAGCGATCGCGCCATGACTAATTGACATCACAGGGGGCGCGTCTAGCCCTAGCTCTAGCTGTAGTTCTTGCCCAGTATTCAATACTTGAGCTGCCTTGCAATTTGTTGGTTTGATTAATGTACGGATAAAGGAGGGAGATGTTAACTCCTTTACCAATTCACACTCAATCTTTAATCCGTACAGGGCTTTAAGTATGGGATGTGTGGGGACAGGTTTAACAATTTCTGGTTGAGCGATCGCCACTTCCCTCTTAGGCGGTGCAAAGCTAGAGCTTAAATGCTGCTCAAAGCCCTTAATGCTTTCGGAATTGGTGGCGTGGCGGTAATCGTCTGTCCATTTTTGAAGTTTTTCTAATTTGTAACTGGTAACAAATAGTCCACTGGCGATCGCTAAATTACTAATTTTTAAGCTCCAATGACTAGGCAAAATGCACACTACACAGGCAGATATCCCAAGGGCAAATGTGGCAATGTTGCCATACTTGGCAGTACGGCGGCTCTCCAAAATATAGGTAATTTGGGCAGGATGAAAATCTTTGAGCATAATAAAAAGCCCTCTTAGTGAGGGCAGTTAAGTTAGTTTTTAGGATGCTTGAACACAGACTTGATAGACCAGATCGTTTAAATCCTTGTCAGAAAGCGCTTTTATTTTTTCGTCTGGTTGCTTGTTGGCACAGAGAGAATATTTCAGCAGTAGTTCGGAGCGTTTGGGGGTCTGCCTTAGATCTACCTGTATCGGTTTAACATTTGCGGCGATCGCTTCGTCATTTTTATTAGCCATCGGCTGAGACTCCATTTTTTGAAGCCAATACCCACCGATAGAGCCTATCGCCAAAGATATCGCCGCAGTAATACCAATTGTTTTAATCATGCCACCCTACCTCTATCCGCACTGATTTAGCCAAAGCAAAGCCAGTTGCACATCCAACAGAAAAAGCGGTGATGCTTGCAAAGACGCACCCCAATACAAGCATGGTAATAATCTTGTCCTTAGAGTTCATCAAGTTGTCCTCCAAGATTATTGATTTTGTCAGCCAAAGTGACGATTGCAAGCGCAATCAAGAGAGGCAATACCGCCATTATTAGCAAGGGGGTACTAGCGATAAATAGGAATACAGCGATCGCTTTGCAGATATAGGCAATAGCTGAGATCCTTTTGGCAGGATTTGCAGGGATAGTCCGCCGTGTGCGGCGTGTCCTATATTTACGGCTTTTGGGGGAGTACTTAATAATGATCATGCTGCTTTATCCTCATCGCTAGAAGGTAATGCAGCCGCCTCAATTTCGTTCAGTGCTACGGATGGCGCGGCAAAATCAGCCACAATAAATTCAATTAATTTTGCTTTGAAGATTGAGCCAAGCTTTTTAAATGCAAACTTGGCAACTTTTGCGATATCGACCTCGGCGGCAATATCCTCGGCAAGGCGATCGCCTAAAATCTCCTCGATGCTTGGGGCTGTTTCCTGTGGGCAGTCCTTGACTACCTCTAAAGCTTTCTTTGATGCCATAATTCTAATGCTCTTGGTAAAAGGGTAAGCAGGGTGTAAGGCGTGGAAATCTCGCACCCTGCTTTTTAATGTTATACCCTAAATGCTATCTAAATACACAGTATTTGGATAGTATTTAGACAGTGTTTAGATAGTATTTTTTATGGCGCGTGATTCTAAAAAAGTGCAAGTGACTCTACCTGATAACGTCTATGCGGTAATTGAAGCAATGAGTGAATCTGGTGAAGCTGCTTCAGAATATTGTGCAAGGGCAATCATTAACAAAGTTGAGCATGATCTGATGGTTCGATTGCCTGATAAATGGCGGGATTTTGCCCAAAGGATTGACAAGCCAGAATAACAAAAGAGGCGATCGCTAAGTTAGCGATCGCCTCTCTTGTTAAAACAGCAAAAACAGAATCATCCTTAAACCTGAACCAAACAGCGACAAAGCAAAAGAGCCTACTAGAAATTCCCACCAGCCAAATTCGGGCAAATTGCGGATCAAAGGCTTCAGGATTGCAACCGATACCCCAATCAGCCCCAAGCCAATAGCAAAAATAAAAAGTTTCATCCTGAATAATTTATAGCAACAGAGATATTAAGAGTAACAATATTTGCAGGGGCGTAATTCCAGAAAATCACCGAATTATTTATATAAAAGCTTTGATCGCCTTGAGGATCTCCTGATAAAAAATCCTTAGAGGATGTCAAGGAAAAAAGAGCAGGATCATAATCTATCCCCACATACTCCAAGCTCAAAGCGTAATCTCCTAGCCCATTCCTAAAGATTTGAGTGTTGATATCGGTCGCCAAACTCTCACTGTTAAAATCAATTGTGAGCAGATCATTGCCTTCTCGCAATAGCTTCAGTGCTAAGTCTGAATTTGAAGCTGGAGAATTATTGGAAATAGCCCAATTCAATCTCAAATTATTAGTGCTAGGAACCCATCGCCCCCCATAGCCAACATAAAAAACCCTTTCCCAGAAATCAAAAAATCCTGCTCCCTCACTAGGATTTGAAGCAACAGTAGGCGAATCCCCAACCAAGATATTGCTACTGCCTCCACCGCCCCCACCACCTTGAGATTGTGGCGCAAGCTCAATTAAAGCCCCTTGGTTTATCCCTGTCGCACGATAAACCTTGTTGGTATCAGTAGCACAGAGGATCTGATCGATAAAGTTAGGCGTAATATTCGCAGGGCTGCCTGTAAAAGTTCGCAGCTTGGCATAGTGCAGATCTGTAGTTAATTCACTGTGTCGCATGGTTTAATCCTCAAAAATTACATTAGAGCCATCGGTAAGTACAGCACCATCGCCAACAACGATCGCGCTCAAAATAGTGGCAATATCAGCACTGCCACCACTGCCGCCAACTTGCACCCAATCAGAGACGCTGGCGACTCCTTTGGCAACCCATAGGCGATCGCTCACGGTATTGAGCCAAAAGAGGCGATCGCTAATTGGTGCAATATCAGGATCGCGATTCTCTAAAAGCACAATCGGGGGGGCTTGCGGTGCTTCGGTGATATTGATTGTCAGTACAGGATTTGAAATAGGCATTATTTAAAGCTCACTCCCTTTGGTTCGTTGTCCATCCACAAATCAACCCTAATTGAGTCCTCCGCCAGCTTTGCTCCGTCTAGATAGGATCGCCCCTCCCCTGTGGTAGGTCGCCGTACTAGCAAAGTTGCATAGGCAGGGTAAATCATTACAGGCTGTTTCTTGAGGGCAAGATTGCGTTTATCGACTTCTTCCGTAACCGAAATAGAAAGAGGTTTGGCTGTCGATAGAGCGAGAAACCGCTTCAAAACCTTTTCAGCTTCACTGCGAGATCCTGCATAGATCGCCATTTGCCTTCCATTGTCTAGGTTAGCCGTTGCGCGAAATTTACCCCATGTATAGGGCTTGCAAGCGGCTTTAATCTTTTGCCAAGAAAGCCCCACCACCACATCAGGAATGGTCACCGTGACATTGCCGCAAGCTTTGGAGCCAATGCGCCAAGGTGGAGCCTTCTTGCCTTTTTTGAGGATGATCGTCAGCTGTCTTCTCAGTGGTTTAGCGGACACAAAATCTTCCGCAGGCATCCCCACAATTTGCCCTACGTCACGATTCGCAATTAATCGGTAATTGTTGAGGGTTGATAGGGTTTCTGTCTCTAGATCATTACTTGCCGCTTGCAAGATTAATTGCTCCTCCTTTCGCCGCTTATCTGGTGTCAGTCGTACCGTTCGGCGTTTGCCTTGCGTGTTTTCGGTTGCCCTTTTTGCCTGTGCATACGCCGCGTCTATTTCGTAAGCCACGATCATCCCTGCCTCAGTAAAGCTATCCCATGACTCCTCTAAGAATGCCTCTGTAAATGCTCTTAATTTATTGTTTTGGATGCTTTCGACAAACTCATCCATCTTGGAATTAAAGGAGATGATCGGCGCTCCCTCGCTCCCCCAATTATTTTTAATAAATTGCGCTGTATCTTTGCCATAGATACCTCGCAAAACATTGTCAGGGATGGATTTTAAGAGTTTTCGATAATTGATATAGCCACTAATTAAGGCATTGTTAGCCAAAGCTCCTGCTGTTTGCGATATTGCGCCGCTAATTGAGTTACTAATTTCGCCGATCGCTTCCTTTGCCACGTTACCAGCTACGGTTTTCGCAAGCGCTGCCCCTCCAATCACAGGGCATAAGAAAGATATGCCATAGCCTACACCAATCCCAACTAACCAACCAAAAGTTGAACCCAGAGCAGAACCCCAAGCCGTTGCAATCCTAATATTTTGGCTATCCATTAGGTTCTCAAGCTCTTTATCTGAGGCATTCCAGTTAAAAGCCTTGAGTTGTTCTACTCTCCCTTGCAACCAGCCAAAGATACCCGTTGCTAGTCCACCACCAGCCCACCCTAAGAGGTTAACTGCTGATGATAAGAAACTGGTCAAGCCTGTTTGATTGAAAAAATCCCCAATTTTATCTAAGGCGTTTTTCTCGTCTTTACGGACAATCTCATGCTTCAAATCTAAAGCTCTTTTGCCTTTGTCTGGAATGAGCTTCGCTCTGATTTGCCGCGATATTAGCGCCCCTTTCAAGATTTTGATAGTGGTCATTTTGCCCCCTTGGGTTTGTCGGGTGGTGTTTCATCCTTAATTTCAGGCTTATCCCCTGTCTCACGATTAAATCTTGAGTTCGGATCGTTTATCTCCTTGATAAAAGCCTCAAATCTATCTTGCTGTGCCTGTTCATCCTTAGTCATGCTTTGGATTTCCCTCTGCAATTCCTTTTGCTGACCTTTACCTCGGAAAAATACAGCCTTGATAATGCCAGCGCTAAACATCAATTTTTGCAAGAAGCCCACAACGGTTTCTTGATCCTCGTTTTGCCACCCTTGGACATATCCTTTAACTGTTTTGAGCAGCTTTTCCAGCACAATCGGATCTTTGGATTTTGGATCTAGGTTTGCGCCCGCAAAATCGAAATTATAGTCAAGCTCTCTTGCTTTGAAATTGCCGCGATAGCCCAAATATTGAGCGTTTGCCCTTGCATAATCTTGGGTTACGATTGCCGCGTTTTTGGTAGCGATCGCCTCTGCCGCTAATCTCAGAAGCATATTTAGCTCTACTTCTTGGTTCACAGCATTTTTGATGGTCAGTCCGTAAATTTCGGCGATCGCTTCTGCCACGTTCGGCAAAGATATCGATTTTTTCTGATCACCCTCTTTTAAAGGATCAATATCCTTTACCTCAATTTCGATAGGGAATTGACCGACTAGCGCATCAATTTGATAGGTAAGCCACGCTAAAAATTCGGCGTTGCTATTGGCTTTGATTACCTTATCCCCAAGCCCTGCGATCAAGGTTTCAGGTACTTCGATTGGATAGCGATTAATCCCTATTGCCTTGCAAGCAGCATTGAGGATCGCGGTTATATCAGACCCTCTACCTGTTGCGGCTGCTAGAGAGTTTTCTAATTGCCCTGATCCGATTACTTTTTGGATTTTCCTAATTTCAGCCAAGAGATTATCAGTATTCTCCTTAGCATCGCGGCATTCGTTACAGCACATATCGTCATCATCCTCATCATCGTCATCTCGTCTTCTGGGTGGTGGTGGCGGTGGCGGTGGTTTGATCGAAGGTCGATTGTCCATCCCGCAGCACTTGCCAAAGGTTACATAGCGAAAAGAAGCAACACTGCCTGAAAATTCGATCCATCCTGACAAAGGATTATCAGGATCGATTTTCCTTTCTCCTTTAGCAAAAATGGCATATTCGGCTAGAAGGTCAGCCCTTGTCCGATAAACAAATTCACCCGTTGCCTGTGGGTATCCAATTGGGTATGGCTGAGATAAATCCAAAAGGCAATCGGCATTATCAAAAGTATTTCCCCCAGATTGAAGCTCCTCTACGAAAAATCCAACATTTCGATAATCAGTTGTTTCAAAAGATTTCAGGGCATTATCTAGCTTCTTTGATTCCTCTCTATTCTGGGAATTGTGCCAAACTGCGATCCACTTTTCCCTATTGGCACACTCTGGCGATCGGTAGCTATCCACTGGGGGATCTTCATCCATGCGTGGAAAGGGGCGAAATCTTCTAAGAGGATCTTTATTTAGTCTAGGAGGCGGATCTCTGCGCCTCTCCTCACAGGCTGGATCAGTCTTACAAACGATAGTAGGAGTAAGTCGCATCCATCCCACAACGGGATAGACATACATACAGGTCGTACAGCCATTAGATCGAAATTCAACGTCAAATCCTACTGGTGGCCCAAATCGGATTAGATCATTTTCGCAATAGGGCGATGCTGGGTATTTACTGCAATCGCGAGGATCTACCGATGCTTCCCAATCGAAAAGCGGCGAAATACTCCATTCATCATTGATTGGCTCTAGCTTTGGAGCAACAGGCAAGTCAGGGACAAAAGGATTTAAGCCTATGCCAAATTCACTGTTAGGCTCAGGTGCTTTTGTCGTTCGCCTTGGGGTAAATAATTTGCCTGCTGCTCTCCCTGCTCCCCTCATAGCAATATCCCCCGATTGCTTTTGGGCTGGATGATTTGATAGGTTTCAGGGGCTTCATGGGCTAGAAATCGCCGAAATAAAATTTCTGCCTCAATTTTGCCGCACCTATAGGGCAGTTCGATCGCGTTGATTTTCTTCTGGCGATCGCCTCTGTTTGCCTCCATAGTCCAGTAATCTAAATCGAACATTTACACCGCCTCTATTCCTGTGAGATTGGCACTAGCGGCACTAATGGCGCTAATCGCCCCCCGATAAAGATTTGAAAAATTGATTTCGTAGCTACCACCACCACGCATTAGGGTTATGCCTCGGTTTAGCTCTGCCATGCCTCCGTAATTGATAAATATTTCTTCAGTTAGAGATCGATTAACCAGCGTCACCTGTTGCCGATTTGGGTTGACTGGTAATATCACCTGTGAAGTACTCCCCACCGACCATTGATAGGGCTGTGCAAAGCTAATCTCTTTGCTGTCTGTTGGCAAAGTGGTTATTTCTTCTCTGGCACTGCCAAAGATCACAACGCTATCGCTTGCCTCTAGCAATCCATAGCCCACATTCTCAATTCTTGCGCCCAAAGCGAAATCGTTACTGGTATCAAAACTGAGGCTATCCGTCAAATAGGGTAGGAGGTTAACTTGATAGTAAGGCAAGCGATTTAGCAAGCTGACATCAAAGATTGGCTGCCAAGATAGTCGCGATGTTCGCATCAAAAAACTGATCTGCTTGCGTGCGCTTGCCCATTCCATGTCACGCAATGCTGTAATTCTCTCTGTCCGAGATGTATCTGCGTTTAGATTTGGCAAGTCAGCTTCTCTGATGCTGTTGATATCAACCTTCATCCGCAGACTAGTAATAAATCCATAAAATTTTAAAGTCTGCACACGGTCATAGGGTGAAACCGCAGACGGTTGATATATGGTCTGAATCCCTTGATTTTGCCCGTTAAACACATTCAAAATCTGTTGAGTACGGCTGTAAGTTTGCTGTAGTTCGCTCATTGTTGTTTTAAGAGATATTCGCGTTCAGTCATCAGTAAGTCATACGCCGCACTTTTTGATATGCCCAAAGCCTTAGCAATGCGTTGGATGGTCGGCTGTCTTGGGCTGTAATGTGCGCTTCTGCCAAATCTCCCAACCCTTCGAGAAATTGCGCGTTTGCTGCAAGTTGATAGCAAAGGATAGGCTCTTAATCGCATATTTACAAAAATTAACGATTGTGAATAATTTAGCGAAAATAATCAGCGTCTAATGAACGTACCCATAGGGTTCTATCTAGATTGCTGTGCTTAATCCTAGCACTTTTAGGATTTTTAGAACACTGTATGTAGTGTTGCAATTTGCTATAAAAGCGCTAAATTGATAGTGCTAACCCTACATTTAGTGCTTCTTAATCATGGCTGACTTATCTTTTGCCGATTTGAATACTGCCCTCGGTGGATCTGGTATTACTGCCTCTGGTTCTTCGTTGACCATCGACTGCTCAGTTTTGATGGGTGAGACTTCTATCGCTCTGAGTGACGAGAAAGTTGCGGAATTTATTACTCGCTTGCTAGATGCGGCGGCTGATGCAGAAGAAACCTACAATGCTGATCCTGCAAACACCACCAAAATCAACAGCTATCCTCAACCTATTAGCGGTGTTCCTTTTGTCGATCCTGCTACTAACGATTTTTATGTTTCGAGTACTTACAGCTTCCAATCTCGCGCTCCATTGAATAAGGCAGCGACTACGGCTGTAACTGCTTAGATTTAAGAGCGAGTCAATCTCGCTCTATCTCTAGTTTTTGACAATCTTTGAATAAATTAAGAGAAGAATAATGGCATCTCGTTTAGTTTTTGTGGCGCTAGAGGCTCCATACGCAGATCATAAGTATGGCTTCCGTACTACGGTTAAGGAATCCACCTCAACCACTCTGGGACATCAAGCCCTTACAGTTGATACTCCCGTAGCAGGCTTGATTTTTAAAGCTAATTCGCCCAAGCCTCGCCGCGCCTCGCGCCGCACCGCAACAGGCTTAGAATCTAGCTTTGTTGCTCCATCAGCCATAGCGGCGGCTGTGGCGGCGGGGTTTAATATTACCAAGGCTCGCCCCAATGGTCGCAAGTCTGTTTCTCAGTTCCAGATCCCTGTTTACGTCACTGTTAACAATGTTAAATATGCTTGGGGAATGCGTAAAACCCAAAAAACCAAGCTTGGCGATAACTTTGCCGCATTGGGAATCAAAGAGGCTACTGGTGCTGAGGCTGACCTAGTTTTTGGCGCATCTTTTCCGAAGCCTCCTAGAGTGCAAAGCATCACTATTCAAGGCAAGGGAGACAAGGCTGTTTCCCTTTCTTCTAATACTTTTTATGACCCATCCAAGGAATCATCTTTAGGCGGTAAATTTGCTCTTTATTCAGGGCAAACCACTCAAGCAGATTGGGCTGATTTCGCATGATGACTGATCGCCTCATTATGACCCCTGACGATGAGGGCTTTTACGATATCCTTAACGGCTCCCTGCCTGTAGATTTTGATGGCTCTCGGTGTGTGGTTCAAAGGGCTGGATCGGGGCTACTCGAAACCGTCTCTTATGATGAGGCGATCGAGTATGCCCTTGGTGGTGAATACGATCTTATTGCCGATGATTTTGATGGGGACTTAGATGAGTGATTGGCAGTACGCAACAACAGAAACCTTTAGCAACGTTTTGGGTGCTGTCGATCTCTCTTTTCAATTTTCACAGCCTTTTTTGATCATTGATTTGGATTCCAGCCAAAAAAAAGTTTCTTGGAATAAGGCGGGGGACATCCTGCAATTGCTTGATGTTGAACTGGCTTTAGGATTTTATACGAGGGTTGAGGTTGCTAATTCTTTTGCCTATTTAGGATTTGCGCCAACCCTCTTAAATTTTAATCTTGGGGATTCCTATCGACTGCGATTTAAGCCTGTGCCTTGGCTTACCCAATTCACGCTCACAATCTATCAAGGCAATATTGCCAACGCTCCAAACTCTTACATTCTAGGAATATGAGCCTAACTTACACCCCAATTAACGAATTGCCATTTGCTCCAAATTTTGAGGGCAATGATTATTTATTGATTTGGGATATTTCGCAACCCGCAAACCAAGCGAGGCGGCTAACTTTCACGGCTTTAGCCTCTTATCTTGCCTATACAAATAGGCAACTAGATTGGGATGACATCACTAATAAGCCAACTAGTTTTACGCCTGCTACCCACACGCATTTGAAGGCAGATATTAGCGATCTGTCTTTTGCATGGGGGGAAATCACCAATAAACCAACTAGTTTTACGCCTGCTACTCATACGCATTTAACAGCCGACATATCAGGGTTGAATAGCGCAATCGATGCGAGGCTAACCAATCTACCAAACGGGGCGATCATTGGCGGTGTGGCTCACTTTTTCCAAGATACGCCACCTGCTACGCGGATCGGGGGCGATCCTTTGCAAAGTGGCGATCAAACAATCACACAAAAAGGAGGATATTTCTGGGATAGCTCCGTTTCTCTATGGCTTAGTCCTCCTGTAACGCTCACTTCAGCACGCGGCTCCGCTTCAGCTTCTACAGGATTGCTTGCGCTAACCACAAGCCCTGTTTTCCCAAGGGCGGCGATATTTATAGCATCGGGAGAAATTTCCGTGAACACATCAGCTACCCCAAATAACAACGATTACTGGATCGGGAGGCTGGGTATTTTCTTTGCTCTTTCGGGATTAGCGGCTTACCTTGGCGAATCTGTCGACCTAAAGGGAATTTCTAATGCCGTATCAAAAACAATCGCTATAAACTACGCGCTTCCTTTAGGAAATATTATGCGCTTGCAGGCGGTTGACCTAACAAAAATGGGGGCTGTTTCTGCCTGTACTTATTCCGTGTCGTTCACTTATCATTTCATCTTATGATTTCAGTCCTTTTTCGCGGCGTGACTTACTTGCTAGGCAATCCCCCAAATTTTGAGGGATTACCTGAAATAGTTCGAGAAAAATATGATCGGGGTGAATATACAGAATTGCCAGATCTGCCACCGTTGCCAATGCCCCCAGATTGGAAAGGACTTTTGCAAGAATTGTTAATCGGAGATTTGAATCCAATATTTCGCAAAATCACGCTAGAGGCGATCTCTAATCCTGCTGCCCTGCTTGCTAGGCAGGATATCTACGGGGCTATCAGTAATCCTGATATTAGCGATCGCCTGTCTGCTTTACGCGCTGGTTTGGATATGCTCGAAGCTGCTATGCCCCTGACGCAATCAGATCGCAATTTGTGGAATAGCACTATTTCAAATTTAAATTTTCCTGATGAGGTCAAGCTGTGAACACTCAAGACATAATCGCGATCTTGGCTCTTGGTGGAACCATCATTTCTACCATTTTTATGCTTGGACAACAGGCACAAAAGATTAATGAAGCTTCCAAGGATCTCGATCACCTTTTTAATAAGGTGCGTGAGAACTCGGAGGAGTTGGCGAAACTCGAAAAAGCTTTTATCCGTACAGAGCAACGTGTCACCTTCTTGGAGGACAGGCTGTATGGTGAAGAAACTATTGGGAGAATGCGCGATCGCTAATTGGTGGCTTTGGGCGATCTGCTCTTTGCATTAGCAGATCGTAGGCTTTTTGATGATGGCGATCGCTTATCCAGTGGTGATAAATCTCGGTATGGATTTTTACGCTATGTCCCATTTGTTGCGCTGATAGCGAGATGTCAAGTCCAAATTCGAGGGTGCGGACTGCCCAACAATGGCGCAGGGTGTAAGGTGTGAAGGGGATTCCGTAACGAGTGAAAGCTTTACCAACTCTTGAGCCTAGATCAACGTTTGCCTTGCCTGTGACTTTAGGTAAGCAAATTTCTTGAATTTTGAAAGTATCTACCCATTCAGGAAAACAAGCCCAAACCCTTCTTCCTCCTGTTTTTCCATCGTCAATCGTGGCAATAGGTAAGTTTTCTAGGTCTAGGTGAAACACTTCATGGGGACGCAAACCATAAGTAGCAATTGCACCATATACCCATCGCCAAGCAGGGTTAGGAATTTTAAAGTAAATCTCTTGGATCACTTCATCGGGGGGCAAATCTCTTGGTGTGGCTTTGCGTGGTGAATAGTTGCCACTGTATAGGGAGAAGTTTGCCTCTAGCCCTGCAAATTTGGCTAGGGCATTGCAAACCATTACATAATTTTGGCGACTACGGGTATCAGGTGCGATGGTGAGGATTAGATTTTTTAAAATTTCTGGGGATAATGGCTCATCACTTGGCAGTCGTTTCAATACTTCCCGATAGCTACGCTGCCATGTTGTTTCTGTTTTTGGGTTTCTGTCTCTTTTAGCAAAATAATCTTTCTCAAATTTGGCTACCCAGTCACCGCAACTAGTAGGCTTTGCAGCATCTTTTAAGTATGGTGTCCACGAAAATTCTTTACAGGCTAGTAAGGCGGCTACTTTTCGCGCTTCAGCTTCGGCAAGTTTTAACCCCAATGGGTTCGCATTCAGCCCTAGAGAGAATCTTTGCTGTTTTGGCTTGTCGGATTGCGCGTTAGGCTTCGGGGGAAATGTGCCACGCAACCATAGGCGATCGCCTTGCCTCTCGATCCTGATTCCCACTTTTGCAGATTTTAATCTTCCGTTTGCTTGGGCGATCTTGCCGTCAATTTCTGTATTCATATTTGCCTAGACTAAAACCATGACTAAAAAAACTGTGTCGATTAGGTAGTATTAGGTAGTATTGGGTATGATTATTTTAATTTCATAAACTAAAAAGCCTTGCATTGCAAGGCTTTTTGACGTTTTTTAGACATGAAAAGTAAGCTGGGGACGAGACTCGAACTCGTGACCTACTGATTACAAATCAGTTGCTCTACCAACTGAGCTACACCAGCGAATTTATTGCTGAATGATCATAACAGAGTAAGGTTTACTTTAGCAATAGTGTTTTGATCTGACTAAATTTGGAGATTTAGCGACTTTGATAATTTCAGTGATTTAGCCGAACTTTTGTCCAAACGAATCGATCTGAGCAGGGCTTTGCTAGACTTAGATGCATATTCTTGAGACATAATTTTAATTTACAGGGGCAAGTCTGATATGCCTTACTCAGCAGAAATTAGCCGTCGTCAACCCAGTTGTTTTTTATTTCTCATCGATCAGTCAGGATCGATGGCAGATGCTTTTTCTAGTGAGACATCTAGTGCGGGTACAACTAGGGGAGCTAATGCCAGTTTGCATAAAACTAATGAGTCTATCCAAAAGGCACAGGCGGTTGCTGATGCTGTTAATCGCTTGTTAGATTCTTTGGGGCAGCGCTGTGTGAAAGGCAATGAGATCTATGACTATTTTGATGTGGGTGTCATTGGCTATAACAGCGAGGTTGCTTCGGCGTTGGATACGGTCATTGGAGAACAAGCGATCGCGCCCATCGGTAAAATTTATGAAAATCCGATGGAGTTAGAAAAACGCGCCCAAAAGCTGCCCGATGGTATGGGTGGTTTGGTGGAAGTTTATAATGATTTTCCTATTTGGTTTAAGCCTGTTGCCAGTGGTGGCACGGCCATGTGTAGTGTGTTTGCAATGGCAAGGATTTTATTGGAGGAATGGATTGAGAAGCATCCCAATAGTTATCCGCCCACGGTGATTAATATTACGGATGGTGAGTCAACCGATGGCGATCCAACGGAAGAAGCCCATAATTTACGCAAGCTCAGTACTTCCGATGGTTCGGTGCTGCTTTACAATATCCATCTTTCTGCTGAATATACTCAACCTGTTTCTTTTCCAAATACCGCCGATGTGCTGAACGATCCCTACGCTCGGTTGATGTTTGAGCTATCTAGTCCCATGCCCTATGCGGCGCAACGGGCGGCAGAGAAGGAAGGTTACAAGATCTCACCTGACTCGAGAGCCTTTATGTTTAATGCCGATCCTGTCAAGCTAATCCAATTTCTTGATATTGGCACACGCACTGAGAATTTGCGTTAAGTGGATTTAACGATCGCAGTGAATATGAAAATACCTGTGAGTAGTCCATAGATCGTACCAACGGTAAATGTGGCTAAATAGCCTAAATGCCTGACAAATAAACTGCCAAACATGATGCTGGCATACCAGCTAACGGTGGTGCAGATCCACCAAGGCGATCGCTGTGGTTTTGGCAGTGCAAAGGATTGCGCCCATCCAAATCCAAACCCACGCAAACAGGCATAGATCACCAAAAAGTCAACCGCTTCGCCATAGGTGAGACTAAGTCGAAAGCTAACCCATGTGCTGATATAGCCCCCCAATGTACCACCTAGCCATGTGGTCACTAGCCAGCCAATACCTTTGATGTGATGGCGCATAACTAGCCACTGAGCTAAGGCGATCGCGATGCTCATCACGCCAAAGCTCATTAATAATCCGAGATTCCCTGTAATATAGTCGGTGACAAAGGCGCTAATCATGCCGCCGCCAGCGTAACTAATCGCGTTGGCTAGAGTCCATAGGGCAATCCAGCAAATCTTGTTGCGATCCCATAGCTTCCGTAACTTCCACTTTTTCATGATTATTTTGATGATTTCATGGCAGCCATGACCGCAATGAGAAAACTATACTTCCTACTTCCCGGAACCACAAATAAGTTTGCTTGCGGAGGACTATGGGCAGAGCTAAAAACATTGGAGTTAGCGAAGCAGGTCTGTCCTGTGGCAGTAGTAACCTATCGCCAAAAAGAAGCACAGCACCTCTGGCTTGATGATTTATTACAGGGATCGGGACAGCCTGAAGATCTGGATGATGTCATTTTTGTGGTGAGTTGGGGATTTGATGCGGCGAAGTTGGCAAAACGCTTGCAAAACTATCAGGTGATCTACCATGCCCATAGTGCGGACTATGGTTTCAGTTTGCCTGCCCATGTACCGATCATTACCGTCAGTCGCAATACCCTTGGTTATTGGGGTCAGCGATCGCCCCATGCGCTTCTATACTACTTACCTAACGAAATTTCACCTAAGTTTGCCAATTGGCATGGCGATCGCGATATTGATGTGTTAGTACATGCGCGTAAATCCTCTCGCTATTTACTCAATCAATTAATTCCCGCCCTAAGACAGCAAAAGTATCGAGTTGAAGTAATTACATCCTTTGTGGATGATTTGGAAGCATTATTTAATCGCGCTAAGGTATATCTATATGATTCAGCAGAATATTGGGCAATCCAAGGGGTGACGGAAGGATTTGGGCTGCAACCAATGGAAGCTCTCGCCTGTGGTTGTGTGGTGTTTTCCAGTGTCAATCATGGATTATCTGATTATTTAGATCCAGCCTTTAACTGTTATAAAATTGCTGGCTATGCTCCAGAATTTGATGTGCAGAGGATTCAGCAAGTCATTCAAGGCGATCGCATTCTCAATCTAGATCCCCATGTTTTACAAGAATATCGGGCTGAAAATATTGTTCAAAGACTAGAGGTTATTTTAAGAGAAATTAATACCTTTTTTGATGCTCGGCGATCGCTTCAGCATCCAATTGCGGATCTAGATTGGTGGCAGATCTTCAAATTGCGATCGCAAAGGGTAATAGCGAAACTCAAAAGATAATTTGCAAAGATGATTTAGGATGATTACCGCACTTTTACTATCAATAATTATTCATACTCAAAGCATTGCCACCAGATCAAAAACAACAGCAAAAACAAATCAAAAAACAACTACGAAAGCAATTTCTCACCAGTCGCACTCAAATTGATTTAGAAACATGGCAACTCAAAAATCAGAGACTATGCGATCGCCTTAGCAATTGGCAAGTATTTCGCCAAGCCCAAACTGTTTTGGCTTTTACTAGCTTTCGTCAAGAGCCAGACCTGCAATGTCTTTGGCAGAAATTTCCCGATAAAGTTTGGGGATTTCCGCGTTGTATTGGTCAAAATTTGATTTGGCATCATGTCCCCATTTTGCAGTTTGATCGCACTATGCGATCGGGAGCCTACGGCATCCTTGAACCATTTCCAGAACAGCCCTTAGTAGAAATACCCCAAGTTGATTTGATTCTAGTGCCTGCCGTTGCTTGCGATCGCCTCGGCTATCGATTGGGCTATGGTGGCGGCTACTATGACCGATGCTTACCATCCATACAAGGCTATAAATCAGGTATAGTCTTCCATGAATTTTATATTGATCAACTTCCCCACGATCCTTGGGACATCCAACTAGATGGTGTGATAACTGACTTAGAACTTACATAAAACCTTCAAAAGACATTTTTAAAAGACTACATACATTCTAATTCGCGATCGCCCCTAACCAAATATCAAAATATTTTCTAGGTTAATATCCACGATTTGGCTTACAGTCTGCAAAACTTATCGCCTCTGTATCCAAAAAACTAGCGATCGCCATTTCAAGTGTTGCTTCAATTGGATAGTCAATTTCTTTCGAGCGAGCAATAATTGCTGCGCGGATTCTCTCAGGAAGAAACTTTAAAATAACTTCTGCATCTTTGGATGAGATTCGCTCTAAAACTTCTACTTGCATAAATTTATTACTCCATTGGGATTTGGACATTGTATGGAGGCTCTGTTTGGAGAGTGTAAAGTAATCTGTGTAAAGTCTGGGATATATACAGAGAGATAATCAGAGCGCACAATGACTAACACTAAAAACCAATGAATATACGCAAAGAATTGCTAGATGAATTGCTACAAGAATGTAAAACACCACCA
>JANRII010000014.1:0-28076 GCA_033765135.1 Pseudanabaenaceae cyanobacterium bins.39 | reverse complement strand
TCTCCTGCTGCTAGCAAAGCAGGGCAACCACGGAGGGATTGCCCCTACCTGAATAATTTAAATTTGGCGTAGGGGCTGTGCCCCCGTGCCAGCCCCGATCATCCAACATAGCAGGAATTCCTTCCACGTAACATCAGTCATCAAAACTTAGGTTTTGACTTCCTTTTTGTAGTCTAAGGCATTGCACTCATGAGAGATTACTATAGCCACAGCTTACCGATAAAATCGCATCAAACTTCGCATCCTTCCAATGGGTAGTACGAAGGAATGAAGATAGAAATTTGATAGAGTAAGAGAATAAGCTATTTGACTGAAGTCAGGAATTGATTAGAGGTTAGTTAGGGTTTAATAAGAAGCTCAGTAAAAGCTCTAAAACCCATATGTCAAGCATATTTTCATTGTTTAGATAATATCATAAAAATCAAGATTCGCTCTGTCTTGAGACTGACTTTTAAATTAATTTCTAGTTTTAGAAATAACCTTGGGAACAATGTTTTTTTTGTCCAGTCAAAGGAGTCATGTTCCATCTAAATAGATTTAATTACTAAAGGAAGTAAACGCTATGAAATCATTATCTCGCCTTTCAAGCAAACTAACTATCAGTGCCGCGATCGCTTTATCCATGACCTCCTTTAGCGCGATCGCCTCTGCCCAAAGCGTTACTCAACCAGGCAGCTATGTGGGCGCAGGTATATCTTTACAAAGCTTCGCTTCTAATCCTTCTGTTGTAGGAGCGAACCTCACAGGTCGTTACAAGTTTGATGGAGTTCCCCTTTCTGCTCGCAGTTCCGTTATCTTTGGTAATGGTGGAACCTCCGTTGTACCGACAGTATCCTATGATCTGCCCGTTGGCGATCGCACTAATCTTTATTTAGGTGCAGGAGCATCCTTCAAAGTTGGTGGCAACAGTAGTCTTACAGGTGATCAAACTGCCTTCGCTCTTCAGCCAGGAGTAGAAGTTAGTCTCAATCGCAGAGTTTTACTATATAGCAATGCGGTCATTCCCTTTAATGGTCAAACCAACGGTTCCGCAGGTACTTCTTTGCAAGCAGGAGTCGGTGTGCAGTTCTAATCTCAAATCTAAAAATGGCACAGCCATTTTTAGATTTACTAGATTTAGTTTAAGTATGGGGACGGAAGTTTCGTAATCTTAGAGCATTGGTCACAACAGATAGGGAGCTAAGAGCCATCGCCGCCCCTGCGACCATAGGATTGAGAAGCCATCCCCCCAGTGGATAGAGAATTCCTGCGGCGATGGGGATGCCTGCAACATTGTAGATAAATGCAAAGAAGAGATTCTGTTTGATATTACTAATTGTGGCGCGGCTAAGTTGAATGGCAGTCACGATGCCTTGCAAATCTCCTGAAATGAGCGTGATATCACTGGCGGCGATCGCCACATCCGTACCTGTACCGATCGCCAAACCTACGTCAGCCTGAGCAAGGGCTGGTGCATCATTGATGCCATCCCCAACCATCGCTACGACCTTACCCGATTCCTGCAATTCTCTAATTTTGGCAATCTTCTGTTCAGGACGAACCTCCGCAAATACTCGCTTGATACCTACTTCACGGGCGATCGCCTCTGCTGTTGAGGGATTATCTCCCGTCAACATAACCACCTCAATATGCATTTTCTGTAACGCTGATACTACTCCTTGCGATGAAGGTTTGAGCCGATCAGCAATACCAATAATTCCCACCGCTACATGATTAATTGCCACTAAAACAACGGTTTTGCCGCCCATCTCCCACGCGGATTGGTAGGGATGGAGTGCATGGGTATCAATCTGTAATTCATCCATCCATCGTCTTGTGCCAATTCTCACAAGAGCATGGTTAATCACTCCCTGTACGCCGCTACCTGCGATCGCTGTAAAATGCTCAACAATGCTGCCATCTGTGGGGGGCATAGGCAGATCCTGATGTTTCGCATAATTGACGATCGCCTCAGCCAAGGGATGCTCAGAATTGCGCTCGATCGCAGCCACCCATGCCAATAATTCGCGATCGTTTTCTAGTGGAACCTGTGTGATACTGGCATCAAGATTGGGTAAAACATAGATATCTGTAACAACTGGTTTTCCCTCCGTTAAAGTTCCTGTTTTATCTAGAACAATGGTTTGGATTTGGTGAGCAAGTTCTAAGCTTCCTGCATCCTTAATTAAAATTCCATGCTCTGCTCCTTTGCCAGTACCCACCATAATTGAAGTTGGTGTTGCCAGACCCAAAGCACAGGGACAAGCGATAATTAACACGCCAACGGCTGAAATTGTCGATAGGGTAATGTTTCTAGTAAATACTATCCAAATACAGAAGGTGGCGATCGCGATTGTAATTACAACTGGCACAAACCAATCTGTCACGCGATCGACTAATTTTTGAATTGGAGCCTTAGAACCTTGAGCATCTTTGACCAATTGCACAATTTGGGAGAGAACTGAGTCTTTCCCAAGGTGAATCGCTCTAATTTGGATACTTCCAGTCTTGTTCATGGTTGCGCCAATCACGCGATCGCCAGTCTGCTTGGCAATAGGCATACTTTCGCCCGTCACCATTGACTCATCAACGGTTGAGCTACCAAATATTACTTCCCCATCCACAGGAATTTTCTCCCCAGGACGCACTAACACGATTTCATCAAATTGCACCTCAGCAATAGGAATATCCACTTCTTGACCATTCCTAAATACTCTCGCGGTTTTAGGTTGCAGGCCTATCAACTGCCGAATTGCTTCTGATGTTTCTCTCTTGGCTCGACTTTCAAATAATTTTCCTAGTAATACCAAGGTAATGACCACAACTGATACCTCGTAATAAACTTCAGGTTGTACGCCTTGGTTCATAAAGAAATTAGGGTTGCAGGTCACGGTGACTGAGTAGGAGAAGGCAGCAATTGTTCCCAATGAAATTAGGGTGTCCATTGTTGCGGTGCGATTTTTCCATGCTTTCCAAGCACCAGTATAAAAAGAACTACCACACCAAACCTGCACGGGTAAAGCGAGGATAAGCTGAAGCCAAGGATTATGGAGCCAATCTGGAATTAAGGGAATATGCCGACCTATCATCATCGGTAGTGAGCCAATAACCAAAATGCTGCCTATCAACCCACCCACAAAGACTTTGCGAGTCAAATTTTCTGTCTCGGCGTGACGGATTTGTTCGTCTATTGTCTCAGTATTTGTGGATAGATTCTCTAAGAATGCTTGGTATCCGAGATTAGCGATCGCTTTTTGAATTCCTGCAATTCCTATAATCTGAGCGTTGTATTCAACAGTGAGTTCTTCGATCGCAAAATTGACATTACTGCTAGTTACACCATCTAGCGATCGGGTCATTGCCTCAATACTCCGCGCACAGGATGCACAATGCATCCCTTGGAGTTTCATTGTTGTTTTTTCCATCATCTTTCTTCATTGGTAGTGTCTATACTACAGCAATCTTTTGCTGTTGTCCGAACCCTAGCTCTAGAATGAGCGATCTTCTTCGGGGAGAGATTTGATTAACTGGGCGATCGCGTCAACTATTTGAGTATTCATTGAATGTTTGCTCCAAAGCATATAAACCGTGACGTAACGTGAATTAAACTTGTGCTTTTTTATTGCGCTTTCAAAAATTGTTCTACTTCAGCTACGAAATTCTTTGCTTGTTCTAAGATCTTTTCTGCTTCTGCTAATGTGCCAGTAAAGTCTGCATCGTAGTCGCTCAATTGTCTTAGCTCATAAGCATCGCTTAATATTTTTGCCCATTCGGCGGAAAATTGTCCTGTTTTCACAAAATGTTGTCCAAATAGGCGAATTGTGTCTTTATGAGTGGAGGTATCTATGTTTTGGGATAACAATAAAGCTTTGGTTGCGTAATATATGGAATAATAGGAACGCGAAAGGCAAGTGCGATAGTGTTCTCTCTCTAATAAAAGTGATGCTATTTCTAGTTCTTCCAGTGATAAAGAAAGTAGTTTTTCGTATTCGCTCATAATTCAATTCCTTCTTTTCTGATATTTCTTAAAAAACCAATATTTCTTGTACTATAGTCTTCTTCAGTAACAGGGATAATAGAGACAAGTTCATCACGTTCTAGTAATATTTTGACCCGTAGGTCGGACATGTAGGATATTTCTTGAACTTGAGATACTGGGCTTTTAAGTACGGCGAGTAAGTCAATATCTGAGTCGGGATTGGCTTCGCCTCTGGCATGGGAGCCAAATAGAATTAACTTAACAAGGCGATCGCCATATAGCTCTTTTAAGCCTAGTTTTAATTCGTGCAATGCTGGCTGGATACTGTTTAAAGTTATACTCATTTTATCGCTCCACGTTTGACGCTTTCATTGAGGGCTTGAGCTTTGCGGAGTAGTCCTGCTTGATAAATTTCCATTAACATTTCTAGTTCGGACTGCTCGGCTGTGGTCAGGGTTCTTTCTTGTTGGGTCTGTAATAGTTGACTTAATCTTTGGTCTTGGGATGGTTCCATCTGAAGTTCGGTGAGGGCAATTACTTGCCGATCGCTTAGGGTTGATACGTTGGCTAGGTTTAAGTTAGGTTCTTGTTTGGGTGGTTCGGATTGTATGTTTTGAGATGGGGATGTTTGGGTGATGGGATTTGGAATGAAGAGGTCAGTTAGTAACTTATCCCTCAGTAATGAGCGATCTTCTTCGGGGAGGGATTCGATTAACTGGGCGATCGCATCAACTATTTGAGTATTCATTGAATGTTTGCTCCAAAGGCTTTGTAAATGATATCAATCAGGTTCTGCATTATCTTCTGTTGGTAAAAGTGGTAGTATAAATTCTAGAAGATTAGGGATTTGTGAATTTGCAACTCGCCAAGTTAAGTTCAAATCAACTTGATTATAATCGTGTATTAGTTTATCTCGCATCCCCGCGATTTGTTTCCATGGTATGTCTGGATAGGCTTCTCGAAATTCTGTCGATAGGCGTTTGACAATTTCTCCCAAAATCGCAATTTCGTATAAGACTGAAAAGTGAATGCGTTTTTCGGCTAAAAATTGTTGCTTGGTGGCTCCTTCCATCAATTCGGCAACATTAGAACAGACTGTGGCAATATCAAGCAGATAGGCTGGATCTCGTTTCATAAATCACCTGTGCAGTATTTAAAATTGCTTTGCGTCGAATCCAGTTTGGACTGTCTATAACTGCTTGTTTGGTAACTAGGTCAACTTTGCGATGAAATATATCTTCTAGTTGCCATTCCATTGTCACTAAGTCTAGAAGGCTATTTTGTGAGTTAGGAGCAAATACGACTAAGCAATCAATGTCACTGTCGGGGCGAAAGTCATCGCGTAGGACGGAACCAAAGAGGGCAAATTCAACGATCTGCCAACGCTGACAAAATTCTCGAATCTGTAACAAAGGAAGATCAATGTTTTTGACTAAACTTGGATTCATTTTATCGCTCCTTGCTCAAAGGCTTTCTTAACTCTCTCAATTTGTTTCGGCGCTTCCATTTGCGCGAAAAGTTCTAATGCTTTTGCTTTATATTCTTCTGCTTGGTCATGTTCTCCCATTGCCTGATATGTTAGCCCAAGTTGAAAATATGCTTCAGCGAGATCACATATAGCACCTATTTTTTCTAGTATCTCAATTGATAAGAGGTGATTGTTAACTGCTTTTTTAATTTCTCCGTTCCTACGATAAATCTCAGCTAAACCATTGATTGCTTTACCTTCAACTTGTCTATAATTACTTTCTTTTGCATATTTAATAGCGTGATTAAACATAATTTCTGCCTTTGTGAATTCACCAAGAATTTGATATGTCATTCCAAAAAATAATGGATTATATCCTTGACTCGTTGAATCGGAAGAAGGAGTTAAAATTTTTCTATAGCCTAATTCTGCCAAACAGTATGCTCTTCTTTGTAATCCAAGTTTTGAACTTGCTAAAGCTAACACTGATAAAGTGTTATTTATCGTATCATCCTCATACTCTCCGTTTGCATATAAATTGCCAAGCTTATAGATCTTTGATACTTGTTTGCACAAATTGTTAAGCAGATCAAAAGCTCTTTTGAATTCCATAATTTCTATATAGCAACGCCCCTGATTAAACAAGGAACGTCTAATTAATCTTTTTGCCCAGAATTCCATTTCTGGAGTATTACCATTTTCTTTCAAAACTTTTTCAGCAAATAAACCAGATTGTTTATGATAATCAATAGCCATATTTATCTGACCAGTAAGTAAGTATAAATCACCTTGAGTGTTATATATATGGCAGAGTGTATAACTTGATTCTATAAATTCTTTAATTAAGTCGATTGCTTGAATCATCTGCTGAAGTAGACCTAATCTATAAAAGGATTTACAGAGCTTTTCGCCATTGTCCCATTTGTTTTTTCTGATTTTAACCAAAGTATTTCCTGCGAGAGGGAAATCTTTGATTGTAATGTAATGATGATATGCCTCAAATGCAGTTAAAGCATCAACTATTGTTTCAATTTCATATACTCTTTCTGTCCAAAAATTAGCAGCTTTTCGATTTGTCAATTCCCAATCTATTTTATTATTTAGTAAACATAATTTAGCAGATTCTCGAACAGCAGGATGCAAATAATATTCTCCTTTAACTTCAATAAGAGAGCTTTTACTTATATAATTTACAACTCCGACTCGTTGAGATTCAGGTACGTCCCATAACAAACAAATTAACCCCTCAAAAGGAACAGTTTTTACATCCTGATATCGATAGCAACCCATCCGACAGAGCAACTTATAAGCATCAGGTTGATTGTCTCGCAACCAATCCATTTCCACCGAAATCAAAGTTTCTAATTCCGAATCCGCTAGCAAAGCATCCTTGTATCGCTTCCAATAGGCTCTAATATTGCCATCAAAACGGTTCTTAATCGCACCATGCAGAATATCCATTACTTTCGCATTACCATTATAGGCAACACACATCTGCAATAGCGCCTCCGAATTTGCCCCATTCTCGCAATCATGGAAATATTGCCGCCATGCCGTAATGTCTAGCCCTTCTAGTGAATACTCATGTACTTTCGCTCTTGTAGCAATCAGCGATCGCCGACTAGTGATCAGCGTAAACGAAAAGACATCGCGATCGCCCAACACCGCCAACAAAGCATCATAGCCGCGCAACTTCTCCCGAAAGCGATAAGTCTCATCTAGCGCAGGTTCGAGGTTATCAATTAGCACTCCAATAGGATTCGCCCGATCCGCTAACTTCTCTCGCAAAATATCCAGATTAATCCCAAAATCTCGACTAGGCTCCTCATCAAAATCCTTTCGCAAGATTTGCGACACCTTCTCTTCCGCAGGCGTAACATTCCCCGACTCCAAACCCATCTCGATCCGAATCACTTTTTTAAACTGCGTCTGCAAAAACTCACGCGCTAGGGTTGATTTGCCTACACCCGCCCCAGCCTTGATTAAGACGATTTTGGCTTGTCTGCTGAGGTTAGCTAGATTGGTGAGATCGTGATCGCGTCCAATAAAATCAAGTGCTGTCAATTCTGTGATTGATTCGGGAGTAGTGATATTTTCGCGATTTGTAGAGGGCTGGGGGCGATCGCTCGAATTATTATCTACCCAATCAGGATAAATACTAGGATGTACCTCAAAATCCTTACAGTATCTACGGAACAAAAGTACAAGATGCTGACGTTGCTCTTTTTTCCCCTTTGCATCCGTACCGAAATGCTTGCAAATCTCGCCAATTTTGCGCGTAGCCGTTGAGCGATCCTTACCTAAATCTTTGCCAATCTCCCCATCAGACTTTGCATCAACCAACCACAATTGCAACACCGCCCACCGTTCGGCATTAGCAGGGCTTTTCAGTTCTTCAAATTTATCTAAAAACTGCTGTTTTTCCATCTTGCCCTGTTGCTAAGCCCTTGTAGCTGACACTACCTATGATACTATAAACACATGGGAAAGTTAAGCAAGCTCATCCAAAAATTTTTAGCCAGTCCGCCAGAAGTCAGATTTGATGAAGTTCGCACCCTGCTTGAGGGATTAGGATTTCACGAAGTGCGGTCAAAAGGCAGCCATCATATTTTTCGAGACGAACTAGGGAGACAATTAACCATCCCCAAAACAGGCGGTCAAAAAGTTAAGCGCCCGTATATTCAAAGAATCGTAGAAATGCTCAATTTAGAGGACTGGAAAGATGACAATAACTAAACTGGATAAATCGACTTCTCAACGTCAATCTCTAGACTATTACCTCAAACTCACCTATCCCATCACCTTCTATCCCGATCCTGATGGTGGCTATGTTGCGGAAATAAAAGATTTAAAAGGCTGTCTCACTCAAGGCGAAACCATCGAAGAAGCCGCAACCAATATCAATGAAGCCCGTGAATTATGGATAGAAACTGCCTATGAATATGGTGATGAAATTCCTTTGCCTAGTTCTGAATCTGAATATAGCGGTAAACTGATGTTGCGGATGCCCAAAGGCTTGCATCAGAGATTAGCAAATCTAGCCAAAAGCGAAGGCGTAAGCCTCAATCAGTATCTTCTCTTTTTACTTAGTTCTGCTACAGGTAATCCACAATGACTCAAGCAATCACTAAACTCACGCTTTATGACACTGATCTCAACCTGTGGTTAGAGACAGTAATCTCCCAATTGCGATCGGGCGATTTAGAAAATATTGATATTGAAAATTTGATCGAGGAGTTAGAGGGTTTGGCAGGGAGAGATCGGCGCGAGCTTAAAAATCGTCTTACCGTGTTAGTGGAACATATTCTCAAACGTTGCTATGTGAATATGCCAAACGAATTTCGAGGATGGGAGAAAACCATAAGACAACAGCGATCGGAATTAAAGGAGTTATTAAGTCAATCTCCTAGCCTCAAACGCTACTTTGATCAACGCTTTGATGATGCTTTTAGCGATGCTCTAATTGAAGTAAGAGATGAGTACTCATCAAAGGGCTATCAATTCCCTAATACATGGCAATTCAACCGCGATCTTGCCTCGATTTTGAATCAAGAATGTTGGAAATTCTAAACTTAGAAAATTGCAAAGGAGAAAGCAACTAGCAAAATCCTAAGCCTCAATCAATATCTCTATCTTTCCGCACAGACCCGCTCAAGATAAAGCCACATTGCACTAGACAAATCATGTGTATCTTTGCACATCATCTCATAATGGTGCATTTTTGCATATTTGTCAGCAATCCGAAATACTCAACCTAATATAAATTGGTCGCTATGAATGAGTAATTCAGGAGAGAGCAAATTATGAAATACAGATTTATCAATAATGTGTTCAGCATTCTTGTTGCTATAACGGCTGTATCTACTTCTTCGAGTGAAAGATATTGCGCTTCCAGAATTTCTCAAGATCAGGCTTGGTTAGTTTTGAGCGTTAATATTCGACTTCATCCCAAACTTCCATATTAGAACATTGCACGGGAGCAAGACTGAGTGCTAAAGTCCTTGCTCCTACTCAAAATATGGACACCAAAACATTATCGCAAACTAATTACGGTCAATATCGTTATGTATAAACTTAACAAACTTACGATCGCTCTCTTGAAAGGTTTCGCATTCTTCATTTTTGGACTATTTCTCGCATTCCCAATATCAGCCATGTGTGGCGCGATCGCCCTACTCGTCTCCTATCTCCCCCTCATCTGGCAAATCCTTTGGCGGACAGGATTAGGACTGATGATGCTGACAGCGATCGCGCTTTTTATTCATGCGCTAAAACACTAAAAATCTCTACAACTCATCATTCAAAATACGTTCAATGTCCTGAACACCCTGCAATACCCTCACAATTTCAATAGCTGATTCCTGAACTCGATAGAAGATCAGATATTTTCTAAAACCTTTGACATACCACTTTCTCAACCCATTAAGGCGAGGATTATTGCTGGGATAATTACGCCCAATTTGAGGATTTCGAGCAATTTCTGCAAAACTATATCGAGTTGCATCAAAAAACTTCAACGCCACTTCAGAATTAAATTCGGATAAATACTCATAGTTGTGCGTAATATCAGCACGAGCAGGAAGCGCGATAATAATACTGTGCATTAATTTTATTTCGCCAGCAAATTTGATGAGTTGTTGATTAAGCGATCGCGCTCTTGCTCCCACCAATCATCAGTTGCGACGATTCCCTCACCCCGTTCTAAACTGTCAACTCCTTCTATTAATAGCTTTTCCAGTTCTTGATCGGAATTGATAACATTGGGCGACAAAATGTGATCGATAAAATACAAAACACTTTTTTGTTGATTGATTGATAAAGTTTTTACCTTGTCAATCACAAGTTCTTGGATGTTATTCATATAAAAACTCAGCAAGCAAAATATCAGCTAATTTATAGTATAACCTGTCTTTTGTAATTGATGGACAGTGATCGCCTAAAACTTCTCTAGAGTGTAATTATGCGATCGCCCTTCTCTTTTCTTACCTCCCCCCTCCTCTGGCAGATCCTCTGGAGAACGGGATTGATTTTGATGATGTGGACAGCGATCGCTCTTTTTCTCGAAGGTCTCAAAAACTAAATTTATCCTAGCTAACGCTTAAGACAGAGGGTTCATCTTGTACTCAAAGTTGCGATAAACTAGCAAAATCAATGCTTTAACAATCGGAGGACGATCGCTCTGGATAACTTTACCTTTACAGTCGAAGCCAAATGTAATGATACAGATGCTAGGGTTGGCACATTTCAAACACCTCACGGAGTCGTGCATACACCTCGGTTTATGCCCGTAGGGACTCTTGCTAATGTCAAAACTGTAACTCCTGCCCAACTCCAAGACTGTGATGCAGAGATGGTACTTGCTAACACCTATCATCTACATCTTCAGCCAGGAGAAGATATTGTGGCAGAGGCAGGGGGACTGCATAAATTTATGAATTGGCAAGGGCCAATCCTTACGGATTCGGGAGGATTTCAGGTATTTAGTCTGAGCGAAATTCGTGCGATTACCGATGAAGGAGTCCAGTTCCGATCGCCAAGGGATGGCAACATCATCGACCTGCCCCCCGAAAAATCGATCCAAATCCAAAATCAATTGGGTGCAGATGTCATCATGGCGTTTGATGAATGCGCCCCTTATCCTGCCACCTATGCAGAAGTGAAACTAGCCGCAGAACGGACAACACGCTGGCTAGAGCGCTGCATCAAAGCCCACGAACGTCCTCAAGATCAGGCTCTATTTGGCATCGTTCAAGGTGGAGTCTATTTGGATTTGCGGCAGCAATCAGCAAGGGAACTAATTCCATTTGACTTGCCAGGCTATGCTATCGGTGGTGTGAGCGTGGGCGAACCACCTGAACTAATTGAAAAAATTGTCAAGGCAATCACACCATTGTTGCCTCCTAACAAGCCTCGCTATCTCATGGGAGTCGGCACTTACAAAGAAATGGCTCAAGCAGTCGCCGCAGGTATGGATCTCTTTGATTGCGTCATTCCCACGCGCCTTGCTCGGCATAGTGTGGCTTTAGTGAGAGGTGAGCGCTGGAATCTCAAAAATCAAAAATTCAAGCGTGATTTTGCACCCATTGATAGCGAATGTAGTTGCTATGCCTGTCAAAATTTCTCCCGTGCCTACATCAGCCACCTTGTACGATCGCAAGAAATTTTAGGTTATACCCTGCTCTCAATTCATAACATCACTGAGTTAATCCGCTTTACTCAGCAAATGCGGCAAGCCATTCTAGATGGTAATTTTGCCGAGAAGTTTGGTAAATATCTATCAGCCGACCATCCTGATCATGCTGTATCTGGAAGATAAACTTCTCTCAATTGGAAGTATTGCAAAGCAGAACTTATCCAAAAGTTATTGATTCAGGTTTGAGCGCAAAGCGCTGTAAGATTTATTTTGGGATTTATTTCAGGAGAAATATTGTGTCGGAAATGCTTTGGTCTGTGGTGGTTCCAACCTATAATCGGTTGCCAATCTTGCAGAAATGTTTGGCAGCTCTCGAACGGCAAACGATCGCCGAACCCTATGAAATTTTAGTAATCGATGATGGTTCCTCCGATGGCACGGTGGAATTTTTGACCACCCATCGCGATCGCTATCCCCATTTGCGCCTACTTACCCAAGATCACGCCGCCGCCGCCGCCGCCCGCAACTATGGCATCGATGCTGCCCTCGGTAAATATATCGCCTTTGTCGATAGTGATATCACCGTTAATCCTGAATATCTCCAAGCCCATACGGAGACTCTAGCCAAGGGCGATCGCGTCTATAGTTATGGTCGCATTATCAATACGACTAACCTTGAAGCTCCAGATTCAGAGCCAGTTCCCCCTGTTCCTGTATTTACTGCCGCCATTTTTGACACCTGCAACCTCGCGATCGCGCGTCAATGGTTGCTAGAGGCAGGCAAGTTTGATACAGGCTTCTTTGAGTATGGCTGGGAAGACTTTGAGCTAGGAATGCGGATTAAAAAACTGGGACTAAAACGCCTCACCTGTGCTGGGGCGATCGCCTTCCATTACCATGCCGCCTTCTCCATCGACAAAATGCCACGACTATTGGATCTCGAGGAGCAACGCGGACGGATGAGCATTATCTTTTATCAAAAACATCCCACATGGGAAGTGAAGTTAATGATCCAAAAAACATGGTTACATCTTGCCCTCTGGGGTATCCTCACCCTTGGCGGACTGCTCAACGATCGCACCCTCAAGCCTCTACTCGCATGGCTTTGCGATCGCGGTAAATCCGAAATTGCTATGGAAATCTTTCGGATCTATATGAACTGGTACACCGTGATTTGGATGTACCGCAACTGGGACAAAGAAAGCGCCAGACTTTTCCCAGCCTAAATTTTCGATCTAGCTCCTCGATCCTCTTCTTGGACGACGCGCCGATCGCTTGGGTTTTGAGTCATATTCATCTCTGCCTAAGTTGCGATCGCTTGGCTCTGAGCCGTAGCTATCGGGAAAGTCATCGGTAAAATTATCAGGCTTATAGGGTTCTTCATAATCATCCACATAGCCAACATTTAGCGCATCAGGGGCTAAGTCATCAGCAAAATCACTGGCAAAATTATCAGCAATATCGTTACCGTAACTATCTCCATAGCTGCGTCCATAGGTCTGCTGATCGCCTCGATCATTATAAAAATCCTGTGGCGGACGGGACTTCGAGCGAGGACGACGCTTGGGACGGCGAGGCTGCTCATAGTCTTCACCATAGCGACCCTGACGATTTGCCGATCTTTCCTCCTGCCTTCCCTGATAAAAATCACTAGCCTGCCGTCCCGCAATATTTAATAACTTGCCTAACTTTTGATCAATTTGAAATCCCTTACGGCTTTGAATTGAAATCGTGCGACTTAGGCGATCGTGAAAGGCTTGTCGCTTTTCATTATCGACAACAGCAAAGGCAGCATCCGCCGCAAAAGGAATCCACGCAAACACAATAAAAGTACTTGTAATTGTCTCAATCAAAAACAAAGAACAGGCAAATACAAAAATCTCACGCTTTAAAAATGCCCCCAAACTGGCCGTCTTGCCAAACTCCGCATCAATCACGCGAATGCTCATCAACCATCGCCCAAAGCTCTGTCCCTGCCCCCTTGCCGCCACAAACACCCGAAAAATAAACCAAGTCACAATAAATGTGAACAACCTCAAAGGGCTACTAGTTGTAATCGACAACAGCGAAAGAATTAGCTCCGCCATAAACCAACAACTCAAAAAATCAACAATCAAAGCCCCAAGGCGTTGATTGACGGAGGCAAGGGCATAGCGGCTATAGGCTGGCTCGAAGTCCATTAGGTAAAAGA
This sequence comes from Pseudanabaenaceae cyanobacterium bins.39, assembly GCA_033765135.1. Lineage (GTDB taxonomy): Bacteria > Cyanobacteriota > Cyanobacteriia > Pseudanabaenales > Pseudanabaenaceae > Pseudanabaena. The sequence continues at coordinate 14,326 of JANRII010000014.1, read as the reverse complement.
AATATAGAACAGAATAGTCTGGTAAGACCTTGGCTAGATATCTCTCTAGACATCAAGATTATAGCGTCAAACCAATTACTGCCATCGCCTTTATTCTTAGCCGCAAAATTCCTCATATTAATTTTTTTATTAATCTTTTATTAATCTTTAATATTTAGTCCTTGTTAATGTTGCCTGCGCGTACCCATCCTTCTTCCTTGGTATTTTCATTGCGAACAAATAGCCACTCGCGATCGGGAGACTCACGAATTACCCCCACAGGCTCATTGAAATTAGCGCCCCCCGTACTTCTAGAGGACTGATTTGGCTCCGCCCGAAATACTAAACCAATACTGGCATTCACCTTGCCTGAATATTTGGCCGCATTGGGCTTAGGTTTTGCCTTAACCGTTGGGGTTGGCATTGGTGGCACATTGATTACGGCGATCGGTGGCTTTGGCGCAGGCGGTATGATCGTATCGTTAGAAAAAACAGGGCGATCGGGTGTTTTGCGGTAGGGAACAATCACATAGTACCAAGCCATCGCTACTACCGAAGCGATTAAGCCCAAGCTAAAAGCAAGACTAACACTTGACTTTGCGGTTTCTGGGAATCTCATGTTTTCACTATCAATTCATTCAGAAAATTGATGCTAAGAATTTAATAAGTTTGGTTGAATAGATTAACCTAAGTTACTCAAATTGAATAGCTGATTTCGTCATAACTTAGCTTGTCCCTAATAAATCCTTTCCTTTTTAGGACTACCCAATCAGGGGCGATGAGGATAGATTAGAATAAGAAAACAAGAGATTACCAGACTAATACAAGACTAAGCATAAGCGCGTTGGGAGCATTTTTAGGTAATGAGCGATCGCCAAGAAAATCAAAATAGCAACGTCACCAGTAGCAACCTAGAAAATTTAGCCAATCAAGTATATTTTCTGGATGAATTTGAAACTATCGTGGTTGGCGCAGGTCATGCTGGATGTGAAGCCGCCCTTGCCTCCGCCAGAATGGGCTGCAAAACCCTCCTACTTACCCTCAACCTCGATCGCATTGCTTGGCAACCCTGCAACCCTGCCGTTGGCGGCCCTGCCAAATCACAACTCGTCCATGAAGTCGATGCCCTCGGCGGCGAAATTGGCAAGATCACCGATCGCACCTATCTTCAAAAACGCATCCTCAATAGCTCACGAGGTCCCGCAGTATGGGCATTACGCGCTCAAACCGATAAGCGTGAGTATGCGGCAGAAATGAAAAAAGTCGTTGAAAATGAGCCAAACCTATCGGTGCGTGAAGGTACGGTCATTAACGTTTTACTAGATGCGAACCAAGGCGTGATTGGTGTCGAAACTCAGTTTGGTGTGGGCTATGCTTGTAAAGCCGTGATCCTCACTACAGGAACCTTCTTGAACGGCAAAATCTGGGTGGGCAATCGGTCGATGTCCGCAGGGCGAGCAGGGGAATTTGCGGTTAATGGACTAACAGAAACTCTCAATGCCTTGGGTTTTGTAACTGATCGCCTCAAAACTGGAACTCCCGCCCGTGTCGATCGCCGCAGTGTTGACTACAGCAAAATGGAAGTTCAGCCTTCAGATCCAGAGCATAACTGGTTTAGCTTTGATCCGAGTGCTTGGGTAGAGCGGGAGCAGATGAATTGTTACCTTACCCGCACCACTGCGGAAACCCATCGGATTATTCGCGATAATCTGCATCTTACCCCTGTCTATGGTGGTTATATCGATGCTAAAGGCCCCCGATACTGTCCTAGCATTGAAGATAAAATCGTGCGTTTTGCCGATAAAGACAGCCACCAAATTTTTATTGAACCTGAAGGCAGAGACATTCCCGAACTATATATTCAAGGTTTCTCCACAGGGATGCCTGAGAATATTCAACTGCAAATGCTCAGAACTTTACCAGGGTTAGAAAATTGTCAAATGCTCCGCGCCGCCTATGCTGTGGAGTATGACTATATCCCTGCTACCCAGTGCTATCCCACCCTCATGACCAAGTTGATTGAAGGGTTGTTTTGTGCAGGGCAGATCAATGGAACCACAGGCTATGAAGAGGCGGCGGCACAGGGGCTAATTGCGGGTATGAATGCGGCATTATTTGCTAGGGGTAGAGAAATGGTGGTCTTACCTCGTGCCAGTAGTTACATTGGCACATTAATCGATGATCTCTGTACGAAGGAGTTGCGCGAACCCTATCGCATGTTAACGAGTCGTTCTGAATATCGATTAATTTTGCGTTCAGACAATGCCGATCGCCGCCTTACTCCCATTGGTCGCGAGATAGGGCTAGTAGATGATCGCCGTTGGCAATTATTCTGTGATAAGCAAGAACGAGTGCATCAAGAAGTAGAACGGTTGAATAGTACTCGCGTCAAGGAAAAGGATGAGTTAGGTCAAAGAATTACTGCCGAAACAGGGGAAAAGATTCATGGGGCGATTACCCTTGCGGAACTGTTGCGCCGACCTAAGTTTAACTATGCTGAGTTAATTACCTATGGTTTAGCCGATCCCGATCTCAATCGATTTGAGCGTCTTGCTGCCGAAATTGAGGTCAAGTATGTGGGCTATATCCAACGCCAAGAACACCAAATCGAGGAGGTGGCAAAACATGCAAATCGGAAGTTGCCTCTTGATATCGATTACAATGCGATCGCGACTCTCTCTAAGGAATCACGGGAAAAGTTAAGCCAAATTCGTCCGATGACGATTGGACAAGCCAGCCGTATTGGGGGAGTCAATCCTGCTGATATTAACGCCTTGTTGGTTTATCTAGAGATTCAAAATCGTTTGAGTGCTGTTGCTCCTAGTTAAAAAATGATAATCAATCAGTATTTGACGATCGCCGCGATCGCTCTATCTTTTGGGATGACACCACTCAACCTAGCCCAAGCGCAAACCCCACCTATTCAACCATTTCAGCCCAAAGCAACTGCGGCATCACGGCAAGCGCAAATCTTAGATCAGCAGCAAAAAGCGGAGCGAAGTCGCTTTGATATGCAGAAATTTCCCATGAGCGATCGCTATATCACCCATTGGCAAGATTCCCTCTGGGCGCTCGGCATTGTCACCCCTAACTACACAATCCCTGTACTTAATCAAGTTCTCGCCTTAACAGCTGCTCCCAACTTGAGCGATTCTCAAAAGGGGATCATCGATACGGCAATGCAGATCAGTCTGCGATTTTATACAACGCAACCTAAGCAGTATGACCAATTGCGATCGCAATTCCTTCGCACCATTAAAGATAGCCAAGACGCGGTATGGGTGGCGATGTCCTTAGCGGCACTGACTCAAGCGCCAGATCAACCGCAAGTAAACAAAGACAAATTAATTTTGCAGGTCAAACAACGATTTCCCCAATGGCAACAGGAGGATATATTACGCACCACCATCCAAAATTTAGAAAGCGATCGCCCCACCACCACACCAGCGATCGCTGACCTCTTGCAATGGCAGATCGCTCCCAATCAACCGCAAATGTATGTATTTTGCCGTCCTAATCGGGCAGTCCTATGCTTGACCATCCTCAAAGATGGTAACGGTAAATTTATCAAGCAAGGGCAAAGACTCTGGACAACTCAGTTACTTTTGCAGTCTTTGCATAATCTCGATTGGAACTTTACCAATGGACGCACGCCCCAAGGTGTTTATCGCATGGAAGGAATTTCGCGCCAACCCGATGACGAATATTTTCATGCCTATGGACAATTCTCATTAGTGAATCTATTTCTACCCTTTGAAGATGGTGCAAATCAATTTTTGCCATCCCAAAGGGGCAAATTTACAGGCGATCTTACTAATTACCAAGCGCTATTGCCTCCATCTTGGCGCAATTATGCCCCCATCCAACAAGCTTTTTGGGCTGGAAAGATGGGGCGATCGCTATTTCGCATTCATGGCAGTGGGGCTGATGTTGATTTCTTCAGCAGCAAAAGCACTCTCGTCAAAGCGCAAAACTTCGCATGGAATGCCACCCTTGGCTGTCTGTCAGCCCTAGAAATTTATGATCCTCAAGGGAAATTAGTTAAGGCCGATATGCCTAAAATCCTTGACGTTCTCACCACCGCAGGGAAAGGCAAGATCGAAGGATATCTCATAGTTGTAGATATCCCTCCTAAGGCAAATGAGTCGGCAGATGCTCCTGTGACTATCGATGCGATCGATCTGCCTCTATCTCGTTAAATATTCCTAACTAATGTGAGCTAGGGATCATTGCTAAAACAAATGGTGGTACAACTAAGCTTTTAAACTCCTTTTGATTATCGGCATTCCAAGCACTCAACTCCTCAGCAGTGGGATGCCTCAACCATCCATCCTCGATCCAAGACTGAACCAAAGTTGCATTGTCCTCCGTCAATGCCATCCCCACATCCACCAGATCCAAATTAGCCGCCACTAAAATTACTCTTGCCCTTGCTGCATGGGGAGACAACCATTCCCAAACAGCCACATCAACCATTTTGGCAAGATCCTCTTTAAGATCTTTTTTTGAATTACTCACTAAAATTCCTCATCATCATCGTTACTAGGGGAGCCAATTATTTCTAAATACTTGGCCTTAATTGCTTTAATATCTTGCCATGTCAACCATTTGGGACTACCTTGCTCACGGCTTTGATTGCGTAATAGGTAAGAAGGATGAAAAATCGGCATCACTAATCGGCCATCCCATTCATACCATTTGCCTCTCACTTTACTAATACCTAACTTTTCGCCAAGGATAGATTTGAGGGATGTGGCTCCTGTGAGGAGAATGATTTTGGGATCAATGAGTCGGATTTGTTCTAGGAGATAAGGTTTGCAGGTGCTAGTTTCAACCTCAGTAGGAACACGGTTATTCGGAGGACGACACTTAACCGTATTGCAAATATATACATCACGGTTACTATCAAGCCCAACGGAGGCCAAGATTTTATCTAAAAGCTGTCCTGATTTACCAACGAAGGGCAGTCCCGTAAGGTCTTCTTGCTCCCCCGGAGCCTCACCAATAATAAGGATCTTAGCTTGGCGATCGCCCCTCTCAACCACCACATGGTTACGAGTGGCGGCAAGGGGACATTTTTGGCAGTTGCAAGCGGCTTCGCGCAGGTCATCCAGACTCGCAAAGGTTTGCATCTCTACCTCTGCGATCGCTTTACTCTGCTTGCGAGCGCGAGGAGCCTGAGTTGGTGCAACGGTTTTGTCAAGGGGTGGAGATGGCTCTAGTTTAGGTTCAGTGGGTTCAGCAGATGGCGCTGATGCCGCAAGACCAAACAAGCTCATTTGTTCTGGATCAGTCATAGATTGACTGGCATCGTTTGCCAGAGATATCACAGCGTAGGCATTTCAGATATTATCCTAAATCATGAAAGTGTGCCAACAATACCAACAGCATCGGGTAGTAAAATCGCAATTTTCCAAGGAGTATGTTTGCACAAAGTGCCGACATACTCTTCTGATTTTTGCAAATTCTTAAAATTCACAATAGCCCTGTTCCATTTCAATACGTTCTAATACCTGTAAACCTCGCGGATCACCAATTTTGCGTAAAGCGCTGCGGGAGTCACTCTGAACGCTGAGGTCATCATCATTGAGGGCAAAAATGAGAGTATCGATCGCTTCATCATAGAGTTCCGTATCCATTTGGTCGCGCACGATCAGCTTTCCCAATGCCCATGCACAATTTCCGCGTACCGCCGCAATTTCATCCTGAGCCAAGGCTTCAACGAGAGGGGCGATCGCCACCATATTGCCCAACTGCCCCAAAGCACTCGCTGCCCACAGTCGTACTGCCGTAATATCATATTTGAGTGCAGAAACTAACGGCTCTAGAGCCAACATCGCCCGACAGTTGCCTAGCGCCCACACAATGCCCTTACGCACATAACCATTCCAGTCCCTCTTGAGTTGCTTAATCAAAGGCGCGATCGTCAAATCACTCTTATTGCGTCCAAGGGCATAGGCAACACTAACCCGAACTAAAGGACAGTCATCTTCCAATAGCTCAACTAACCGAGGAATAGCTCGAGCGTCCTCCAATTCACAAAAAGCTCGCGCCGCTTGCATCCTCTCCAGTACAGCTTCCGAGTTCAGCATCATTAACATTTCTTCAGGATCAGGAAGAGGCATATCCTCTTCCATCGGCAGATCTAAAGGACTCAGGGGCGATTCTTCAGTTAAGATATTGAGGTCGTCATTGAAGGTCATGGCGATAGAATGCAACAAATTGCAAGACGGATTCTAAGTATAGGATGATTCAGACTCTTAGGATGTAGTTGATATCTTACAGCGCTTTGACCGTCTTTGATGCAAAGCTTAAAATTGCCCTTAAAGTTGCTTTAAATTTTGGTGTAGAGACCCACAATTTGCGGTATGTTTACAAATATGTTTACCAAGGTATCTCTATGGTTTACACGTCTTTAATTGGTTTTACTCTAGTTTTATGCCTGTTATTGGGTATTGCCTTTGCACTCAGTTATCTATGGTGGGCTGATCGTTACAAGACCCCTGAAGTAATTGCCGCAGAAGTAATGCTTTTTTCTGAACGATTGACTAAGGTGGTTGGGGTCTTAGCAGTGGCAAGTTTGGGCATTGGTGCTACGATATTCACCCTTATAATTTTTGATAGGACTTAGGAGGTCTAGCTTTGGTCTGCAAAAAAGGTCTATAAAAAACCAACAGCCCCCCCAAATAGAATACATATCCCCGTAATAATAATAGGATGAATCAGGCTCGACCAAAGTCTAGGGATATTAATGTCCTCGCATAGGGGAAATACAAAATAAGCACTCGCAGCATTCATCAGACCAAAACAAATTGCCCAAACGGGAATCATGCGCCAGTTTAATCCCACCAGAGCAATCCAAATAAAAATATTGGCGATCGCCACAATACCTATACCCTGTAACCAAGCCCGACCAGATCTAATCGGACGCTCTGAAGACATCCAGACTAGACCTAACCAAGTTAGAGATGCTAATAGTCCACAAGCGATCGCATCATAAAAGAATCGCATCGGTTTATCCTGCCACTAATCTAGGAACTTACTCAATTCTTGCAGGGATACCCTGACGGCGGAGATCCTCAATTTGTTGCTGTGCTGCATTGGCATCACGGTAGGAACCAATCTGCACCTTACCATCACTAGGACGGATAAAGGCATTACGATCTACCTGTTGAGCGCTGGCAGCATAGTTACTATCAACAACGACTCGATAGCTTGTGTTATTTGATGGTATAGAGGATGGTGCAACGGCACTCACGGTAACTGGACTAGGGTTTGCAGATAGCGGAGCAGCGTATTTGACACTAGAGGTAACACTAGGACGAGGTGCAGAGGGAGAATTATCTGTACTAGCTGTATTGACACGAACGGGAGTACTGACTGCTCTTGAGCTAGGTGCAGTAGCTCTAGGCGCAGGACTCACACTTCTAGGCTGAGGTGCAGGCTCACGATATACAGGGGCTGGGGGCAAAGGAGCTACAGCGATCGGTGGCGCAGAGGATGGCAAACTTACAGGCGGTACAGTTCGCAAAGAAGAACTAGTACTTGATGGCCGATTAGGTGTAATAAAAGAATTACTAAAGGGATTAGTGCCTAAGTTGGAAGCGTTATTACTAGTTATTCCACTCGATAAAAATGAATTACCGATTTTACCGTTGGCTTTGGCATCTTCATTTTTGGTGGCAGTGGTCTTACCTGTAAGGCTAGGAGAATTATTTACGCTCAGTGGTAAGGATGCATCTCCTGTAAAGGGAGCAACGGGAGCCACAGACACATTATTCTGCTCTTTACTCGCAGGATTAGCAGGATTAATATTCTCTGCCGATGATTTGGGCGTATTTTCGGGCTTCAATAACTTCATGACACTAGTTGGATCAACTAGTAAGTAACCGATCGCCACACTTGAACATAACAATAGTAATAGAGAGATAATGCCCACAGGAGACATCAAGCTCTGTAAAGCATTGGGACGTGATGGATAAGATGTTACAGATCCCTGCGGCTCATCAAAATTTTGCGATGAATCACCAAAGGACTCGGCATAGTCATTAGCAAAGTTTTGCAAGATATCTTCATCATCTAGGGGTGGCACTGCCGCCATTGTTGGCGAAGGCTTATGGGCATAACTTTCAGCAACTTCCGCTTCAGCGTATTCTATGGGTTTGACTTGCTCATAGGCAGATCTTTCAGAACTAGCGGTATTAACTGCTAAATCTGGATTATTAATGTTATGGGATATTTTGACATTGCTGAGGGGCGGCATGACAGGCATCTGAATGGCTGCTCTCATCTGCGGAGAAGCAATCTCTTCCCTAACCTCATTAGCGCTACTAACGTTAAGTGCTTCCGATAAATTCGGCGAAGTCCAAATTGATTGCGCCGAGACAGCTCGCGGTCTAAAGGGGTTGAGGTAGGAAATGGTTTGTCCATTTTGCTGCCAATGGCGATAACGATCTAACTCATCATTGAGGTTAGCATCTAAACCTGCTAATGATGTTTGGAGGGTCGTTGATTGGGCGATCGCAGGCAAATCAGAGATCGATGCTCCATAGCTAGGATGAGCAGAACTATTAGATTTCGGAATAGTAGGAGAGATAGTAGGACTTAATGTTTGCATAATCATTACCTCAAGCAATGGCGGCAGGTGGAACTAGATAAATGTCTCGAATATCTTCGGGAAGGGCATCTTCTAGGGCGCGGTAAGCCTTTACTAAAAGCTGTTTCACATCATTAGCAGATATGTTTTCCCCCTCAGCATGTAGATAGGCGGCAATCCTTGTGGGACTCCACTGGAAGGTTTGCGATAGTAATAAAACTAAACGCAAATTGCCAGGCATTTGGTTTAGGGCTTGATTAAGATAGCACCAAAATACAGGCGGTGTATCTTTGAGTGAATATTGAATTTCTTCAACAGGTGGCACTTCAGCTCGGTTAATCATCATAGCGGCTATGTTAATCAACCAGCTTTGCAGAGATAGGCGTGGTGTTGCGGCTCGCAAATCTAAGACGCGCATCTCGTGATAGATGTATTCCCAAGTTTTGACAAATAAATAGTCAGACTGCACAGGCGATCGCGTGGCCGTACCAATTAATGTATAGATAACTTGACCATAGCGACAAAAGATTGCCGCAAAATATTGACCCTCTTCAGGATGTCGTTGAAAAAGAGTCACTAGCTCACGATCGCTCTTCTGGAAAAGCGACTGAATCTTGGGATGATGGATTTCGGGTAAGGGAGGAAGCTGCACGGTCACGGCTCTTGTCAGCTCACTTTTTTAGGGTTTGCAAATTAGATGCACACATACTAGCAGCAAAGTCCAATAATGCAACCCGTACTTCGTACTAATCTGGAATAAACTGAAAACCAAAAGATTGTTTCGCCCGCTACGCGGGCGAAACAATCTCTGGTTTTAGTTTTTTCAATAAGAAATGGCGTAGCCATTTCTTAATTTGATATCAATGTCGTCATTTGGGCAAGATTTTGTAAGTTATTGCCTGTAACTCGGCAGATCCGCCAATCGGGTAATACTTCGGCTCCCATTTTTTGATAGAAGGCGATCGCTGGTGCATTCCAGTCCAAAACTGACCATTCAAAGCGACCATAGCCACGCTCTACGGCAATTTGAGCAAGTTGGCTAATTAGAGCTTTACCAATACCTCTACTGCGATATTCGGGCAGTACAAATAGATCTTCGAGATAAATGCCCCTGCGGGTTAGGAATGTTGAGTAATTGTTAAAAAATAGCGCAAAGCCAACAATTTGAGCTTGAGATACATCAGAAGGGGATATTTCCGCAACAATTGCTTCTATGCAGGGCTTTTGACCAAACATATCTTCTTGTAAGGTTTCGGCTGTGCCTGTCACCTGATCGCGCAGTTTTTCATAATCAGCGAGGGCGGTAATGAGGCGAAAGAGGTCGGGAATATCAGTGGCGATCGCAGGTCGAATTGTAAAGTCTGGGGATAAGCTAGACATATAAATAATAGAGGTGGAGGTTGGCAGAAGGCATTATAAAATAAAGCTAAGAAAGTCAAGAAAGCTAACTTTTGTCTATTTTCATAGACTTTTGTAAATCTTCTCAAATCTGCTTAAATTTTTTCAAATCTTGTGGAAATACTGGACTCACAGCTATGTTGAATTTACCAATTGAGCCATCGCAGATGTTGATCTATGGCGTGGCGATCGCGGCGGGATTAGTTTATTTGCCCTATATGGTGGTTGCCTATGGACGGGTTAGCATCGGTATAGATATGAGTGCGCCAAGGGCAATGTTCGATCGCTTGCCTGATTTTGCCAAACGAGCGACATGGGCGCATCAAAACTCCTTTGAGGTATTTGCGCTTTTTGCGGCGGCAGCACTGACTAGCTATGTCACTCAGACAGCATCGGCTCAGACCTCTTTGTATGTGTTAGTTTTTTTAGCGGCAAGATTTTTGTTTAGCCTCTTTTATATTCTTGATTGGCCTTGGTTGCGATCGCCAATGTGGGTAATTGGCATGATCTGTATAGGCGGATTGTTCACAGCTAGTTTGCAAGCTGTATAACCTGTATCACAATGTTTAACTGGCAAATATGGGAAAAAACTGAAGTTCCCCCTTGGCTACAGGAACAGGTGGGAAACTTTGCTGCGCGATTACTCTGGCAAAGAGGAATTAGGGAACCATCTCAAGTGCAGGCCTTTTTGTCAGTTGATGCCTATCAACCTGCTTCGGCTTGGGAATTTGCAGAAATGCCCTTAGCGATCGCGCGACTCCGCACCGCCTATGAGCAGGGGCAGACGGTCGCGATTTGGGGGGACTTTGATGCCGATGGCATTACAGCCACAGCAGTACTATGGGAAGGCTTGGGGCAGTTTTTCAAACGTTATGATCGTCTGTTTTTTTACATACCCGATCGCCTCAAGGAGTCTCACGGTATTTCTAAGCAGGGCATTGACACTTTGCGATCGCATCAGCCCATAGATCTCATTATTAGTTGTGATAATGGCTGTACGAGTTTAGAAGCCATTGCCTATGCCCAAGAGCTAGGCATTGATGTGATCGTTACTGATCACCATACCCAACCTGATCAACGTCCTCCCGCCGTTGCCATTATTAATCCCAGAGACCTGCCCCCTGAGCATCCCCTCTTTCATCTGTCGGGGGTGGCGGTCGCTTACAAATTTATGGAAGCGGTTTATGCAGACTTTGCTCAAACCCTTGGATTGCATCCCCCTCAACCCCTTGAGGATCTATTGGATCTTGTGGCGATCGGACTCATTGCCGATCTGGTTAATTTAGTTGGTGATAGCCGCTATCTTGCCCAACGGGGCATCGAAGTGATCAAACAAAAGAAACGTTTAGGCGTAAAACTACTGCTCGAAAAATGTAGAAAGGCAGGCGATCGCCCCATCGATATTAGTTTTGGCATTGCACCGCGCATCAATGCGGTGAGTCGGATGTGGGGAGATGTGCATCAATGTGTGGAGATGCTGACCACAGGCGATCGCAAATTGGCCACCAAACTAGTTGATCAGACCGAATTTGCGAATATTCAACGCAAAGCCCTGCAAAAGAAAATATTTCAACAGGTACAACAACGCATTGCCCAACTCGATCTCTCTACCACAGGCATCATTTTGCTGGTGGAACCGCAGTGGTCGATCGGCATCTTGGGCATTGTGGCAGGTCAGGTGGTGGCGGAGTATGGTCGCCCGACGATCCTCTGTACGGTAGAAGATGGCATTGCTAAGGGCAGTGCGCGATCGCTAGAGGGAATTAATCTCTACGAATTAATCAAGGGTCAAGAACATCTGCTGCTCAATTTTGGCGGACATCCTCTCGCAGGGGGGCTAAGTTTTCGCTTAGAAAATTTGCGCGTTTTGACCGAAGCCCTCGATCAACGCTTTTGGAGCCAGTACGGACAGTTGCAATCACGGCAAATAGCAATCGATCTAGAAGTCACCATTCCCGATCTAGGTCGTAAATTATTTGATCAACTTAAAAAGTTAGAACCCTTTGGCATGGGCAATCCTAGCCCTAAGCTATTGATCCGCCACTGTCAATTTATAAATGCATCCCATCACAAAATCCGCGACCACAAAGATCGCAAGGCAGAGTACATCCTTACTAAGTTCACCTTACAAGATCGGAATGGTCATGAAATTAAGGGAGATTGGTGGGGACACTATGCCTATGAATTGCCTAATACGTCTTCAGGCAATAGCTGCGATGTGGTGGTGGAGTTGCTGTTTAATGTATCAGGCGATTATTATCATGTGCGTCTGATTGATTTTTCGCAAAATATACAGCACAAAATTGAACAGCAGGATCAGTATAATTCCTTTGAATTAAGCCAAGTGGAACCTAGTTCCATTAAATCTATAGACTTCAGTTCGCCTCATCAGATCTTACAAAGCAGCCAAGCTAGAGCGATGGACATCTGGAAAACCTTGATTGGGATTGCCAAATATTTAAGTCGTACTGGCAAAATCGTATCGCGATCGCAAATTGCTCAACATCTAGGTATCGATAATCCCTATGTTCTCAATTTGGGTTTACAGGAATTGCAAGCCTATGGCTATCGATGGCAACTTAGTGCTTTAGACGACCCTGAGTTAGGCAGGTTTATCTATTCACCAGAGTCCAACGCTTGCCCATCACTCCAATCTTCTGTCTTTATTGAAGCAATCAACCAACTCATTTGGACAACGCCACAAAATCTATATCGATGACAATCCCAACAATACAGAAGTTCGCGATCGCCTAATCTATCCCTGCTTTGACGATTATTGCTAATGCTTTAAGGGTAAGCGATCGATTGATCGAGAGGTTGCAATAGAATACGCTTATACTAAAAACAAATGACAATATATTTCTCAACTTTAAGTCTAGATATCTGAGAATTGAAAGTTAATATGTAAAGTCCATAGAAATTTAGTCTGACTGTTTAGATTTCTATGGGAAATATATAAATACTAAGATCTAGATGTTTTTGGAAAGCGACCAATTACCACAAATTATTTGAATATCTCTACTAATCATTTTATGCAGAAAGCTTATTTAATCATTAGTGAATCTCAGAAGAGGCTAGTTGATGCGGATACGGTTAAACATTCTGATTATGGAAAAATATTTCAATGTCCTCGTTGTGGTGGTACATTGACTCTTAGAGAAGGACATTATAGAAGTGGTAATCGGATTCGTGCAACTTTTGTACATTCAGAAGGAGACCACATCGATTGCGATTTAAGAGTTAACTTTGAGACTTCCTCACCAAGTCAACCTGTTTTTGATTTGATTGAAAAAGGTCAAAGGGCACTGGTCATTGAATTAGTGGTATGAGAAAATAGAGGCAGAGACAAGGAGAAAGCGATGGAATGCCCCCACTGCCAAAGCGAAAAGACAATCAAAAACGGCAAACATCACCACCAAGATGGCAAAGCCATCCAGAACTATATATGCAAAGGATGCGGCAAGAGATTTAGCGAAAGGACAGGAACGCCAATGTCAAGATTGAGAACACCAGCAAGTGTAGTGTCCCAAGCAATGAAGATGAGGAGTGAAGGGATGGGAATCAGAGCCAGTGGGAGAGTACTAGAAAAATCCCATGTCAGCATCATGAGATGGGAGCAAAAACTGGCAGCACAGTCACAGCAATGGAGTCCATCCGCGCCAGCAGGAAGAGATATCACAATCGAAGGAGATGAAGTCTATACTCGTGTTGGCGAGAACCTTCCCCCCCAGTGAATCAAAAGGATGGACAGTAACATTCATCGAACGCAACAGTCGTTATTGGATTGAAGCAAAGGTAGGACTCAAAGATACTGATATATTTGCGAAAGCAACAAAAACAGCATGTCAATGGGCAAAGGCGAGTCAATCTAGATATCTGATGGTTTAGCGATGGCGAAAGGAGATATGCCCAACAACTGTGGCAAATGGCAAGTGTCTACCTCAAATCCACCGAAGTAAGCAGTGAGTATGGACATCGGAAGATATGGAGACATGGATTGGAAGTTGCCATCAAAATCAAAGGCTCTCAGGGCAATCGTCGTGTCCAATGGCTAAAACCTGAGCATCCCTATACAGCGATTAGCGACAAGCGTGACGTTCATGTCAATCACAATGAAGCAAACAATAGTGCTTTGAGAAGGAGATGTAGTGCTTATCGCCGCAGACAAAACCTCTATGCAAAGAATACTGAAGGATTACAACGCGCAGTCACTGGAGAGTGTAAAGTAATCTGTGTAAAGTCTGGGATATATACAGAGAGATAATCAGAGCGCACAATGACTAACACTAAAAACCAATGAATATACGCAAAGAATTGCTAGATGAATTGCTACAAGAATGTAAAACACCACCA
>JANRII010000099.1:0-37857 GCA_033765135.1 Pseudanabaenaceae cyanobacterium bins.39 | reverse complement strand
GGCTCTTTCGTTAAGTAACTTCAGATCCCATGCGTTTGGAACAATTACAGGCATTTTTGGCAGTTGCTGAGTCAGGCAACTTTCAACAAGCCGCCCAAAAGTGTAGAGTTAATCAATCGACTATTAGCCGCCAAGTACAGTCCTTGGAATCTAGCTTAGGCATAGCTCTATTTCATCGCCAAGGGAGTGCCAAGTTGACTCTAGGTGGCGATCGCTTACTGCCCCATGCCAAAAAAATTTGTCAGATTTGGGCGATCGCCGAACAAGAACTAGCCGAACTACAGGCTGGCAAGCAAACAGAACTATGTGTAGCAGGTATTCCCTCCGCTTGCGCCTATAAGTTGCCATTAATCCTGCAAAGTTTTACTAAAAATTATCCTCAGGTACAATTACGACTTACCACATTAGGCAGCGATCGCGCTCTCAAGGTACTAAAAGATGGACTAATCGACATTGCGATCATCATGGATAATCCATACATGACTATGGGTGGAGAAATGGTTGTTGAAAAGCTATACCAAGAAAAAGTTCAAGTTTTATTACCAGCCAAGCATTATCTCAATCAAAAAGAATATCTAACTTGGAAAGATCTACACAATTGCCCACAAGTCGTTTTTAAGGATGGCTATGGCTTACAGCGACTCGTACAGGATCAGTTTAATCGTCAAGGGCTAAAGCTAAACCCGATGTTAGAGCTAAACTCCTTAGAGGCCTTTCGAGGCGTAGTTAAGCAGGGTAGCCTAGTGGCACTGTTGCCCGAAACATTTTTAGCGGAACTTACTCAAGATGAGGATTTAGTAGTGCGATCGCTCTATGAGCCTTGTCTGACCCGTGATATTGTCCTTGTTACCACCAGCGATCGCATGGAGATCCCCCCCATCCAGCATTTTTGTCAACTCGCCATCACCATGCTCCGCACCAATAAAATCAGCAATGAATTACAAAAACAACTTCCTCCATAGCAACACAAACAATACTCATCCTCAAAAATGTGACCCCAGTTCTTGAGGTATAGCTGTAGACACTTGCATTAGGGGCTTTTAATTATCAGTCGCTCATATTTCATTTAGGATTGTTATATATTAGATATCAACAATAATTAGTAATGCTTCCAAATTAACGCAGTAATTATGAGTAAAGAATTTCGCGAATTTTTGCGTAAGGTGGGTAGCGGTACTAATACCAGCAAAAGTTTGACGCGATCCGAGGCAGCTTTAGCCACAGAGATGATGTTACAAGGGGTGGCAACTCCTGCTCAAATTGGAGCATTTATGATCGCCCATCGCATTAAGCGTCCCACCAGTGACGAATTAGCAGGGATGCTCGATGCCTATAACCATCTTGGCAGCAAAATTCCTGCGATCGCCAGTGGCAAAAAAGTCCTAGTCCTTAGCTCTCCCTACGACGGTAGATCCAAAACTGCCCCCCTCAGCCCAGCCACTGCCCTTGTGCTTGCTGCCGCCGATGTTCCTGTTTTACTGCATGGAGGCGATCGGATGCCCACCAAAGAAGGCTTACCCCTCATTGATATTTGGGAAGCCCTCGGCATTAATTGGCGCAACTTGACAATCGCTCAACTTCAAACCTCTCTAGTCAAGCAAAACCTTAGCTTTGTATACCTGCCAGAGCATTTCCCCCTTGCCCAATCCCTAGTACCTTACCGCGATCAAATTGGCAAACGTCCACCCTTTGCCACCCTTGAGCTAATGTGGTCTCCCTATGAAGGTGAACAAATGCTCGTCTCAGGCTTTGTGCATCCTCCCACCGAAACCCATATGCGCGAAGCCTTTGCCATGCATGGCATCACCGAATTTGCCACCGTTAAAGGATGGGAAGGCAGCATTGATCTCGCCCGATCGCGCACTAATATCATTGGCATCAATCGTGGCGAGCATTTTGAGCGCGTCATTCTTTCGGCCGCCAAACATGGCTTTGGTAGTCAAGATCCCACGATCGCCTCTGCCGAAAACATCGCCCAACAGATCAAATCAGCCCTAACAGGGGAACCCTCCGAGTATCTCAACTCATTACTATGGAACTGTGGCTTCTATTTTTGGCTCTATGGTCTAGATCCAGACATTCCCACAGCCATCACCCACGCTCAAACCCTGATCAACAGTGGTTTGGTCTCCCAAAAGCTCCAAACTGTGCAGGCATTAACATGACCATGCCATTTATTACAAAGAGGTGACCTGTGTCAGCCCAATCCATCGATTTTGTATCAAACGACCTTACCATCCCTAACCCAGACAAACCAACACCCCTATTTCAACCAGCAGAACCTTGGATTCTGCTCGGTTTTTTTGGGTTCGTTACCTTAATCTTGATGCTTTTAGGCGGCGCGGGAGCCAAAATTGTCAATTTTGTCTTTCCTGCTGGATGTTTGGGCATTAGCTATTACCTATACTTCCGCCATCCGATTCTATATAACGGCTTTGTCTGGTGGTTGTTTTTTATTACCCCGTTTTTGCGGCGGATCTGTGATTGGCGCATCGGTGCATTTACCCAGCCAAGTAGTAGTTATATATTACTTTCTCCTTTTCTCGCCTCCCTAGTCTGCCTGCATACCCTCTATGTCAATCTTCCTAAAACTAGAGAAAACGGCTCTACTCCCTTTGTCATAGCGATCGCCGCCATTTTTTACGGTTATTTGATCGGTATCATCTATGGTAAACCCGTATCTACAACAGTCGAACTCCTAGACTGGTTGCCCCAAGTAGCCTTTGGCTATCACCTCTACGTCAACTGGCGACGCTATCCCCTCCATATGCAAAATATCAAACGGGTATTTATGTGGGGTATCTTAATCATGGGAGTCTACGGTATCTACCAATATATAGTCGCACCTGAATGGGATCGTCTATGGCTAGTGGAATCAGGCATGATTAGCAGTGCAGGCTCTCCCTATCCCTTTGGAATGCGCGTCTGGAGTACGATGAATTCCCAAGGTCCCTATGCCGACTATGCAGTAACAGGTTTGCTGATCCTACTAGCTTGCCAAAGTTGGTTAGTGATACCTGCATCAATTGCGGGCGCTCTATCCCTATTGCTAAGTCTGGTCAGAGCAGGCTGGATTACTCTCATGGCAGGAGTTCTGGTGTTGTTGACATCCTTGAGTGCCAAACAAAAATTTAGAATCTTTATGGGCATTGTCTGTATGGCTCTAGTCCTAATTCCTTTAGTCACAATGGAACCATTTGCCAAAAGTGTAACGGCTAGACTAGAGACGATGACTAACCTGCAAGAAGATGGCAGCGCGAAGGCAAGACAAGGAACCTATGCTATTCTTTTTGATACTGCTGTGAGCCAAATAGTGGGTAAAGGTATTGGTTCCTTTGATACTGATGGTGCGCCCATTGTTTTACTAATCAATTTGGGATGGATTGGCGCAATTCCCTATGTGGGTGGATTAATATTTGGGAGCTTACTCATTTTTACCACCAAGACCGATGCGCGGAATCTCGATTTTGCAGTTGTTCGAGCAATCATGGTAAAGTCCTTACTATTTCTACTCACTAGCTCCACCATGAAAGGAGCGCAGGGACTTTTATTGTGGGGATTTTTGGGTATGGGAATGTCCCAGCTAAAATATCAAGCCTATATCAAGCAACAAAATTATCTTAAAATCTATGAGTCAGCGATTTTAGAAGCATCACAGGCATCTCATCAGTCTAAGGAGCAAGCATCATGAGAATTTGCATTGTGACTTCTAATGTGAGAAAAGGGGATGGACAGGCGCGCGTAAATTATGAAATTGTGCAGGCCGCTTTGCAACGCGGTCATCAAATAACGCTATTGCTGAGGCACGCTGCACCAGAATTTACGGATCATCCTGCGGTGCAATATGTGGTGTTTTCCATGAAAAAAATACCATCGGAATTAATGAAGGGGTTGGTATTTAGCTGGTATAACGATCGCTGGTTGCGACAACATAGCCATAAGTTTGATGCCATCTTGTCCTGTGGTGCAGTTACTTCATTACCAACTACAGTGAATGTAGTGCATTTTGTGCATAGTGCTTGGATGAAGTCACCTTTTCACACCTTTGCCATGGAGCGCAATATCTATGGTGTATATCAATGGATCTATAGCGCCCTCAACTCCTATTGGGAAAAAAATGCCTTTCGGCAGGCGGAGGTTTTGGTGGCAGTATCGGAAACGATTCGGCGTGAGATGATGGCGGAGGGAATACCCGATGAGCAAATTCGGGTAATTGGTAATGGTGTGGATACTCAGGAGTTCGAGCCTGCGGATGCTGCTCAAAAGTCATTAATGCGTCAGCAATTGGGCTTCAGCGATCGCCAACCCCTTGCCCTCTTTGTGGGCGATTTTAAAACCAATCGCAAAAATTTAGACTCGGTGTTGAAGGCCTTGGTACAGGTTCCGCAGTTACATCTGGTGGTGGTGGGTAAGGCGGAAAATAGTCCCTATCCTCAACTTGCCCAAAATTTGGGGTTAGCGGAACGGGTACATTTTTTGGGTTATCGCTCTGATATTCCCAAGATTATGCAGGCGACCGACTTTTTTGTATTTCCCTCACGCTATGAACCCTTTGGGATGGTCATCCTTGAGGCAATGGCGGCGGGCTTACCTGTGATTACTTCAGCGATCGCTGGGGCATCAACCATTGTGAATCCCGATTGTGGCATAGTATTAAAGGATTCAGAAAATATCACCGTTTTGGCTGAAGCAATGAGGGATTTGACTGTCGATCGCGATCGCGCTGTGCAGATGGGTCAAAAGGCAAGGGCGATCGCCGAACAGCATAGTTGGCATAGTAAGGCTGAGTGCTATATGGATTTGTTGGAATCAAGGATGGGCAACAGGTTATGAAAATTCTCTGTCTAAATACTGGTGGTGCGGGTAGTTTAGATTCCTTGCGATCGCGGAGTCTTGGTTCACGGCTAAAGGCAGAAGTCACCTATGTTGACCTTAATCGGCAAGTGGGGAAGTGGGCAGCGAGTCAGGAGATCTGGCAAGTCATTAAGTCTGGGCATTGGGATTTAATCTATCAAGAAGGCTCAGGCATTGCAGGGGGCATTAATTTAATTCGGGCAGCGAAGTCATGGCAACAGCCCTACATTATTTCCACAGGTGATCCGATTGGTGGTTTTTTTCGGGTCACAAAGGGCAAATTAATTGGCGATCTGATGGGTATCTATGAGCGATCGCTCTATCGTAACTGTACGGCTTTTATCGGCTGGACTCCTTACCTCACAGGAGCAGCCATGAAACTGGGAGCCAAACGTGCTATTACCATTGAAGGTGGAGCCGAGTTTCATGTTTTTCACCCCAAACCTGAGGCGGAACGCCTGAGTTTGCGCCACCAGTACGGCATTCCTGAAGATCATTTAGTCTGTGGAGTGGTGGGCAGTCTGCAATGGAATTCGCGTCATGCCTATAGCTATGGCTATGAACTAGTCGAAGTAATCAAGCTATTGCAACGCCAAGATGTGACGATGCTGATCGTGGGTGATGGCAATGCCAAGGCAAGATTGCAAGCCCTTGTACCTGAAGCATTGCGATCGCGCGTCATTTTTACAGGTCGGCTACCGCAGGCGCAGGTGGTGGAGGCGATGAATGTGATGAATATTGGCTTTGTGACCCAGACCCTCGATGAGTTAGGCAATTTTCGGCTCACCACCAAATTACCTGAATATCTTGCCTGTGGTATGGCGATCGCCATGAGTCCGATTCCCGGATTCTATGACTACGATGCCGCCCTTGCGGGTTGGGCATTGCCAGCTTTTCATCCTGCGAGTCCAGAGTTTCATCGTCAATGTGCGCGATGGCTCGATGGTCTCACTTGGGAGCAAGTCCATGCTAAGGCGAAACTAGCTCCAGAGGTCGCGCATAAATACTTCAGCTATGATGCGATCGGCGATCGCTTTGCCAATTTTGTCCATGAATTATTAGGCATCGATTAGATTATGAAAATCACTGTCGTTGTCCCTACCTATCAACGTCCGCAGGATTTAGCCAGATGCCTGAGGGCATTGCAGCAACAAACTCGTCCCGTTGATGAGTTGTGGATCACCGTGCGCGATACCGATCAGCAAACTTGGGACTTTTTGCAAAACCTCCCCCCTGACTTGCAAGACCAGCGCTTACCAATCCAAACCCTGTGCGTTAAGGAAGTGGGCGTGGTGGCGGCGATGAATTTGGGGCTTAAGGCAATGACAGGAGATATTGTCGCCTTTACCGATGACGATGCGGCTCCCCATCCCGATTGGTTAGCAAGGATCGAAGCCTATTATTTAGCTGATCCCCAGATCGGTGGTGTGGGCGGACGCGATCGGGTTTATCATGGCGATCGCTTACTCACAGGGGAACGGGAAGTTGTAGGCAAGCTGCAATGGTGGGGTAAATTAGTGGGCAATCATCATATTGGGGTTGGCACAGGCCGCGAAGTGGATGTTTTAAAGGGGGTGAATATGAGCTTTCGGAAGGCAGCGATCGCCGATCTTTACTTCGATCGCCGTATGCGTGGCACTGGCGCACAGGTACATTTTGAAGTGATCTTTTCTCTCACCCTACGGCAAAGGGGTTGGAAACTCATTTACGATCCGCAAATTCTGGTGGATCACTATCCCGCCCAGCGTTTTGATGAAGATCAACGCAATGCCTTCAATCCCCAAGCATCTCTCAATGCTGTCCATAATGAAACCCTAGCCCTCC
The DNA here is from genome assembly GCA_033765135.1 of Pseudanabaenaceae cyanobacterium bins.39. Lineage (GTDB taxonomy): Bacteria > Cyanobacteriota > Cyanobacteriia > Pseudanabaenales > Pseudanabaenaceae > Pseudanabaena. The sequence continues at coordinate 31,179 of JANRII010000099.1, read as the reverse complement.
TCGAAAATTTGCCCCCCTTACGCCGCACCGTATTTTGGCTATGGGCGATCGCTGTTGGTACTTCCGAATCACGGGGCATTGTCCAAGCGCTGCGCTATCTTCCCAAAGAAAAAAGCCTCGCCTTTCAAAAATTATGGCTGTCATGGCAAGGGCGCTGGCAGGGCTGGCAAACTTGGCAAAAAACTAAGTGAAGAAATAGCATAGCTATTTCTTGAGAGCGTGTTTGAGAAGTTTTAGTCCCCCTTAAAAAAGGGGGCTTTTTTAATCTTTTCCCCACTTTCATAAGCAGGGGATCATCCAGTATCTTTAGCCTGTGCTTACACTTCTCAAACAGGCTCTCATTTGGTATAACGCTGACAGAACTCGCGAAGATTGGCGATCGCCAATTCTAAGGTGCTATCTTTTTTGGCAAAACAAAACCTCAAGGCATTGACCTGTTCGCGATCGGGATGACTAAAGCAAGTACCAGGCACTGCCGCCACTAGAGCCTCCTTTGCCAACCGAAAAGCCGCACTATTAGCATCATCAGCAATATGGGAACTATCAGTCCAAATATAATAAGCGCCCATGGGCAACACAGGCGAAAAGCCTAATTCCACCAAGGCGGGATAGATCAAATCCCGTTTGCGTTGATAGTCCTGCGCCAAATTAGTAAAATATTCCCGTCCAAACTGCATCGCCGTTAAAGCAGCATATTGCAAAGGAGCAGGCGCACTGATGGTAATAAAATCATGAATCCGCCGAATTGCAGCACTTAGTTCTGGACTAGCAATGACATAACCCAGCCGCCAACCCGTAATACAAAAGGTCTTAGAAAAGCCATTCACAACAATAGTGCGATCGCGCATCCCTGCAATACTCATCAAACTAATATGCTCCTGCTCATAGATGATGTATTCATAGATTTCATCAGTAATCGCATAAACGTCATAACGCAAACAGAGTTTGGCAATCAGTTCTAATTCTGTGCGAGTCCAAACCTTACCTGTGGGATTAGCTGGACTGTTAATGATCACAGCCTTTAAGCCCTTTTGAAATGCAGGTAACAGCATCTCTTCCGTAACTTCCCATTGCGGTGGATGCAAAGTAATGAATTCAGGAATACCGCCCACAGTGGCGAGGTTGGGAATGTAGTTTTCGTAAAATGGCTCAAAGATCAAAACGCGATCGCCTTGGTCGATCAGGGACATTAGCGCCACATTTAAGCCCTCAGTGGCTCCGCAGCAAACTGTAATTTCCGTTTCAGGATTGATCGCGATGTGATTATCCCGTTGCATTTTCTCGGCGATCGCTTCCCGCAGTTTGTACCATCCCCAACTATCGGCATACTGATTTAAGTTATCGGCGATCGCTACCCTTGCCGCTTCCTTGAGGGCATCGGGAGCCGCAAAGTCTGGTAAACCCTGAGCCAAGTTAATCGCGCCAAATTTCTCACAATAGCGAGATGATTCACGGATTTGGGATTCTTTAATTTGTAAAGCCCGTTGTGATAAGGGTGATTTGAGAGCAGCAATAGTCAAGTTAATATCTCTAGTCTTAGTTCTAATTGTTTCAGCTTACCTATTATTACAGTTTTCATTTTGCAGTTGACATTTTGACTAAGGCACAAAAATAAATCGCCGAGTCCACTGCTCATAGGTTTCTTCGGTACGGCAGGACTAATACTTAACCTGTATGCGATCGCTTACCCTGTCTAATAATTTTCTAGGCGGTGGCTCAGTTTACATAATGAAGCTATCAAGAAACTAATCTAAATAATACATTATGCGATCGGGCTAACACACTATTCAGGTAATTAGGTATGATTGTTCTGTCTAATACATAGTTCTATCGCTCGCTTAAATGAAATTTGATAGTATATGATAAAATCACGAAAAGCGGCAGATAGAACAAGTCGTTGGAACCGACATGAAAACGACTTCTAGTTAACCGCTTAGCGTAGCTAATGCGGTTTAACTCAAACGTTGAGCCGCTAAAAAATTTGAGAGTCATCTCAGAAGTACGGTTTGTTGATAGGGAGGAAACAATCTGTGAGTGGAGTTATCTACATCATTCAAGATGGGAAAAGGCTCATAAGAATGAAACAAACGGCATATACCCGTGAAGAGGACTTTCAAAAATTACTTGAGAGTTTTCCAGAGCTTTTAGCTGGTGAACAAATTAATAGCACAGAACCACGCAAATGGGTTTCAATTTCACGGGAAAGTCCAATTCCGTCCGAAGCAAGTGGATATGAACGATGGTATCTTGATAATTTATTCCTTGACCAGGACGCAATTCCAACTTTAGTAGAAGTTAAGCGCAAAAGCGATACCCGACTACGCCGCGAAGTCATCGGTCAGATGCTTGATTACGCTGCTAATGCTGTGGCATATTGGCCAGAAAATGAAATGCGGAGACAGTTTGCTGATACTTGCGACGAATCCAAAAGAAATCCTGATGAAGAATTGTTGGCGAAACTGGGAGATGAAATTGATGTTGAAAAGTTTTGGGAGACCGCTGAGATAAATCTAAAACAGGGTAAAGTTCGTTTAATTTTCGTTGCCGATCAAATTCCACCGGAATTACAGCGTGTAATTGAATTTTTGAATGAGAGGATGTCGCCAACTGAGGTGTTGGGAGTAGAGATAAGATATTACACTGGTGAAGGTTTCAGCACCCACATTCCAAGGGTAGTTGGGCAAACAGGTGAAGCCCAAATCATAAAAGTTGCTTCGCAACGAAATACGTGGGACGAGAATAGTTTTTTTGAGGACATCGAGAGACGCAAAGAGAATGGTCACTTTACAGAGCAGCAAGCCTTACTGATCCGTCAAGTTTTTGATTTTGCAAGTCAGTGGGGAAAGATTAAATGGGGGACAGGCACGTCTAGAGGTTCATTTAATCCCCAATTAAGCGGGGTCAGCAAAAGGACACCTTTCACGGTTTTATCCGACGGAGAACTTTATATTAAGTTGTCCTGGCTAAACGACAAACCATCTGCTGAGAAATTTCGCGCAATTTACCAAGCTGAATTAGCAAGGCATAATATTCCTGTAAGTGACAACAATGAGTCATTTTCTATCGTAGAATGGGAAAAATGGTCTGAAGAATTTATTACAGCAACCCAAACTGCAATCGATAAATACTTTGATGTACCTTGATTAATTTGTGTTATTGCCAGAGAATGCGGCTCAACAAGCCCAATGCAGCCGACCCGTCAAGCTCGGATTTAGGCGCAAGGCTTGGCTTTCCCCGAAGGTTACAGTCGAGTGGCTGATTGGGAGCGTTAGGCTTTCTAATCAGCTTACGTCAGGGGTAAAGTGACAATACAAACACTAGGCAATATTAATGATGAGAACACCTTCAAAAGCGCGATCGCTGATCTTATAGAATGCGTTAATGGAATGTAATAAACCTTATCTAATGTTCAAAATTCGTGCGTTAAGCTGACGCTAACACCCGCCTATATTTACTGAAAAAGCCCAGAAGCTTGCTGATACTTCTGGGATTTAAAAATTAAATCTAGTAAGGGTTTTTCAATTTATTTTGAGATTCGCTTTTGAGGCTTGATATTAGAGATTATTCATCATGGGCAAAACGATTGTAGAGAAAGTCGAGGGCGTAGTTACGGAGATCGTAATATAGGGGATCTTCCATAATTTGAGCGCGATCACGTGGACGCGCAAAGGGAATTTGCATGATTTCTCCAATGTTAGCGGCGGGGCCATTGGTCATCATCACTAAGCGATCGGCAAGGAAGAGTGCTTCATCGATATCGTGAGTAATCATCAGTACCGTACAACGATGCTCTGTCCAGATTTGCAATAGTTCCTCCTGCAATTCCTCTTTGGTAATGGCATCTAGAGCGCCAAAGGGTTCATCAAGGATCAGCACTTCAGGGCGAATTGCCAAGGCACGGGCAATAGATACGCGCTGCTTCATGCCTCCTGAAATTTGGGTCGGCTTTTTCTCGGCAGCTTCGCTAAGACCCACCATCGCTAGGTGATGGCGAACGATGTCATTTTTCTCACTTTTGGAGATATTCGGATAGACCGAATCTACTGCTAGATAGACGTTATCGTAAACAGAGAGCCAAGGTAAGAGGGCATAGCCTTGGAATACCACCATGCGATCGGGTCCAGGCTTGGTGATCAGTTTGCCCTTGACGGTTACTTCACCGATGGAAGGGCGAGAAAATCCTCCCACCATGTTTAGGAGAGTGGACTTGCCACAGCCAGAGTGTCCAATGAGGCAGATAAATTCTCCTTCGGCGATCGCTAAGTTTACATTCTCTAAAACTACATATTCTCCCTTGGGAGTAGGATAGATTTTGGATACATTTTCGATACGCAGAAAGGCTTCTTGGGGCGGAATATGCGAGGCGGAAGTATTTTGGTTGAGAACTGCTTGGGTCATGGGTTTTAGTGGCTAGGTTGTAGAAGTTTTAGAATTTAAAAAACTGAAATATTACGGCTTCCCAATGAGTGCAGAATTATGGAAAAATCAAGGAACAACCATAATCGGGGTTTGGCGTTTTCATTTTGCCTATGGCAAAATGAAAACCCTATGGACTAACTAGGCAGCAATGCGAGCAGGTTCCATCGCAATTTCTGCCATGGTGATATTGCGCTTAATTTTTAACTGATTGAGATAGGCGATCGGATCTTCCGTATTAAAGGGAATGTCATCAAATAGCTGAATGGCATTGCGAGTATAGGTAAGATCGCTGAGTCCTAGCTCACGGGCTGCGGTACTAAAGACTCCGACTCGACAGGTTTTTTCTAAAACTTCAACCCAGTTGCGAGGGAAAGGTACATCGCCCCAGCGTGCCATTTGGGTGATATGCCAGAGGTGTTCGGAACGGCTAGGACGATTGATGCCAGATCCATAGAACTGATGGTGAGCAGGTTCGCGCATGGGGGAGTCGATCGCACAGGTGACATCATCGGGATTACCCAGATGAATATAATTGACATTGGTGCTGACATAGCCGCGCTTTGCAAGGATGATGCGAATTTCTTCGGCATTAGCGGGGTCGGCGCAGTACATACAGGCTTCTAGCAATGACTTGACGAGGGCAATATGGGTATTAGGATAGGCATTTGCCCAGTCTTCGCGAACTCCTAGCACCTTTCCAGGATGTCCATTCCAAATCTCAAGGTCAGTGGCAACGGTGAAGCCAATATTCTCCATAGCAGCGCGGAAGTTCCAAGGCTCACCCACGCAGAAGCCGTCAATACTGCCTGCTTTGAGGTCAACGACCATTTGAGCAGGAGGAATCGTTTTGAGGGTGACATCTAGATCGGGATCGATGTCTCCTGCGGCTAACCAGTAGCGGAGGAGGAGGTTATGCATTGAGGATGGATGCACTACTCCCATACGGTGTTGGCGATCGCGACTATTTTGCAGCATTTCTTTAAAGTCGGTGAGGCTATGGACACCGCGATCGTAGAAATGCCTGTCGAGGGTAATGGCGTTGCCGTTGCGGGTCATGGTTAGAGCAGTGACGATGGGTTTGCAAGCACCGTTACCACCAAGGGTCAGCCACATGGGTAATCCTGAAGGCATTTGCGCTGCATCAAGATAGCCTGCGGAGATACCATCGACAATGCCGCGCCAACTGGTTTCGCGGACGAGGGAGACTTCATCGAGTCCATGTTTCTCAAAGAAGCCTTTTTCTTTGGCGATCGCGATCGGAGCGCAGGCGGTCAAGGGTACAAAGCCAATTTCTAAATTGACCTTTTCTAAGCCATGCTTGGATACTGTGGCAACCTTACGCGCATTAATTTTTTTGACGCGCTTCTGTTGGTTTAGGAAATAGATAATTTCGCTGCGGAGGCTGTAGTAGCTGGGGTGATTGACCGCCTCCATACGTTGACGGGGACGAGGGATATCAACCTCTAAAATGCCGCCGATTTTGGAAGCAGGGCCATTGGTTAACATCACAATGCGATCGCTAAGTAATACCGCTTCATCGACATCGTGAGTTACCATCACCGCCGTAATTTGATCTTCATTACAAATCTGCATCAACTTCTCTTGCAGGTTGCCGCGAGTTAGCGCATCCAATGCCCCGAAGGGTTCATCGAGTAATAGCAACTTAGGACGAACGGCCAAGGCACGGGCGATCGCTACCCGTTGACGCATACCGCCTGATAGCTGTGTGGGTGGCTTATCAATGGCGTGGGCAAGCCCCACCATGCTCACATAGCGTTCTACTAAAGCATGACGCTCCTGTTTTGATAAATTAGAAAGAACTTCATCCACAGCCAAGGCTACATTTTCGCGTACCGACAGCCAAGGCAAAAGAGAATAGTTTTGGAATACCACCATGCGATCGGGACCGGGGCGAGTTACGCGCTCCTCTTCGAGCATTACCACGCCGCCACTAGGTAAATCCAATCCTGCGATCATATTTAGCAAAGTGGACTTACCGCAACCAGAGTGACCGATCAGAGAGATAAACTCACCTTTCTTTATTTGGAGGTCAATTCCTTTGAGGGCAATATATTCTTTCCCGCCACCTAAAGGGAAAGTTCTCTCCACCTGATCAACTAAAACAAAATCCTGCATCTTAAAATTCTCCTTTTATAAAATATCAATCTACTGACAGCGCTAGATTCTAAAGATCCCCCCAGCCCCCCTTACTAAAGGGGGGAGAATTTTCTTTTTCTTCTTCCCCTTTTAGTAAGGGGGATTGAGGGGGATCTCTTTACTTTTGTTCTTCAGGCAAGATCAAGGTTTGAATCCATGCCACAGCACGGTCGAGAATCAGACCCACAGCACCAATATAAACTAGAGCTAAGATAACTTCGCCCACTTTGTCATTGGTGTAGGAGTTCCAGATGAAGAAGCCAATACCGACAATACCTGACATGATGATTTCTGCCGCGATAATTGCCAGCCATGCTAGACCGATGGAAATGCGTAAACCAGTGAAGATATATGGGAGTGCAGAGGGAATTAAAATCTTGAAGAAGTACTTTTGCCTAGATAGTTGGAGTACTCGTGAAACGTTGCGATAGTCTTGGGGGATTTGCTTCACACCAACGGCAGTATTTAACAAGATCGGCCAAACAGCAGTGATAAAGATAACAAATAATGCGGCAGGTTCGTTTTGACGGAGCGCCGCAAGTGCGATCGGAACCCATGCAAGAGGTGGTACTGTTCGCAGAAACTGGAAGAGAGGGTCAAGAGCCTTATCAATTACGGGCGTAGTCCCAATCAGAATACCCATGCCGACACCCACGATCGCCGCGAGTGAATAACCCTTAGCAACCCGTTCAAAACTAGCGAGGGTTTGCCAGAATAATCCTTTGTCTGTACCACCGCGATCAAAGAAGGGATAAAGTAACAGATTACGAGTGGACTTTTCAGCCATAATATTCCAAGGACCAGGCAACTTGAGTAAACCAGTCCAAGAAAGCAGTTGCCAAACAATTAGGAATCCGATAATCCCAATGATTGGGAGCGCCCAATTCTGAGCATTCTTTTCCCAAAATTTTGATAGCGTTCTTCCTAAACTACCGTTACGATTTCCAACACTTGCCGCCATGATTCGTTGCTCCTTTGAAATTTAATTACAGTTCAACTTAAATATTTAGTACCAAGGCACAAGACCAAAAACTGGAATTTCTTTTTTGGTAAAGTGTGCAATCATTCTGACTGCACACTATGCTAGTTAGAGACTTTAAAATAGGTTGACTTTCCCATTTTGATTTTTGGTCTTGTACTTAGGTTTAGGTTTAGGTTTTAGAATGAGAAGGTGGTTCGCAGTACCCCAACGGTTGCAGTAGGCGCATTATTGATGCCTTCGGGATTGAAGACAAAGAATACTCCAGGGGTAAGGCTGATATTGTTGGAAAGTTTGAAATTGAAATAACCTTCCAGATGATAAGGTTTAGCTGTAGCTCCATTAGGAATTGAAGCAATTCCACCAGTAGAGTTACGAGCTAGAGGCTGTCCAAACAGAATGCCAGCCGTATTGCCTTCCTTAAAGACATCACTGAAATGGAAACCTGTCATCCAGCTTGTAAAGGTTGTAGTGGCATCTTTATTAGTAAGATTGGCAAAAATCCAAGCACCAGATAGATTAAAAGCGAACTTGGGAGTAATCCGCCAAGTTAAAGTTGAACCAATAGAGTTCATTTTAATCGGATCGGTTAGTGCTGTTCCTGCTCCACTAACTGCCCCAATGTCCGCAACAGCTAAACCAGTTCCCAAAATATTGATCTGGTGATAGCTATTAGCATAATTTAAACCAATATCAAGACTGGAAGTTGGCTTGAGGGTCAACTGAGCAGCCGCGATCGTACTGCCACCGAAGAAGCCAGCCCCCAGTAAATTACCCGCTTGATTGCTAGGAATTGCTGAGTTCACACTGCCATATAAAGCCCGAACATCAACCGTATCAGATGGATTCCAAATAAAGCCCACTGCCGCCGCTAAACCAGATCCAGAAGTACCACCAGACACACGGGTTGCGGCATTAAGACCTTGACCAAATCGAGATATCGAACCTTGACCTTCACTAGCAAAGGGACTAATCGCAGGGAATGCGTCAGAAACCTCAGCATTAGTACCTGCAAACATGGTCAGCTTATCGGCAACGGGGAAAATATAAAGCAGCTTATAGAGGTTAACTGAATTTGCAGGTGCAACAGTGGAATTAGAAGGATTAAGTCCAAGAAACTGGGTTTCAAATCCTAAACGCACATTGCTAGAACTACCAAGAGCGGTATAGCCTAGGGGAGCAGCAAGGCTATTGACGTTGGTTGCTTGCAAACCTGTAATTAATAAATCCTTCCCAGTAAAACTTGTGAGCAAATTCAAACGTACTCGGCTATTCATCACCACGTTGGAATTAGTCGCAGCAGCATTACTAGGATTTGCGCCACTGGCTCCAGATACTCCAACGATTACTTCACCACTAAGCTTTGTGGTAGTGGAAAACTGCTGTGCTTCAAGTTTGGCAGTCTTGGCATCAAGGGCATCAACACGACTACGCAAAGTTGCCAATTCTGCGGCAAATTCCTCTTGGAGTTTTTGCAAAGTAGCGAGATCTTCTTTGCTAACTTTGTCAGACAGTCCCGCCGAAATGATCTCATTAATTTTGTCAAGACAAGCGTTCAGTCCAGCCGCAAATTCATAGCGCGAGGTCGCTTGGTTGCCGCGAAATGTGCGATCGGGATAGCCTGCAATACAACCATAGCGCTCAACTAGGGATTGCAAAGCGGTAAAAGCCCAATCCGTAGGACGTACATCTGATAGTTGAGAAACCGATGTTACATTTTGAGCAATTGCATCTGCGGCGATCGCTTGAGATTGCAACTTGCTAGAGGTTTGGAGCGCAGAAGTAGATTCAGTTGCTGATGAATTAACAGGATTTGCCTCTACTGAGATAGATATTGCCCCAAAAGACAAGGGCAGACTGAGCAGAAGTAATCCGAATTTACTAGTATTCATTTTCAAGGTGACTCTCTCACAAGGTTCTTATTTAGTATTTATTTAGTAGATCTAGACCTAAATCAATAAATCCAGATCTATTGAAACACTAGAGGGATTTGAAATAACTTTTTAAACTAAATTTTTGATCTATGCCTTCTTGATCTTTAGGCCATCAAGGTAAGCCTGAGGATTTTCAGGATCGAACTTGACTCCATCAAAGAATTCTTCAATACCACGAGAGGTGCTAGGAGGAATATCAGGGAAACCTGCTTCCTTAGCAGCTTCACGCCAGAGATCTTCGCGGTTGACCTTTTTAATCAAGTCTTTGGCAGTTGCTAGAGATTCTTTTGGCAAAAAGCCCCATCGCACGCTCTCAGTGATGAACCAGAGGTCATGGCTTTGATAGGGGTAGGACACATTGCCCTTGGCATCCTTCCAATAAAGGGGAGCCATGCTCTTGTCGTCAATAACTCGCCCATCGCCCATATCGTACTTGCCCATCATCGGCTCTAAGAGTATGTCAGGAGATACTCCAAAGTAGTTATTGGATGCAACAATTTGGACAAGTTCTTTGCGATTATCGAAATTATCACACCATTGCTGGGCTTCCATAATTGCCTTGAGCAAAGATTTGGTAGCCTTAGGATTCTGATCTACCCAATCCGCACGCATTGCTAAATATTCTTCAGGATGTCCCTTCCAAATTTCGGCAGTGAGAGCAGGAATGAAGCCAATCTTCTCTTTGACGATGCGATAGGGCCAAGGGTCGCCTGTGCTGAAGGCATCCATTGTGCCAGTTTTCATATTAGCTACGGTTTGAGCCGCAGGTACAGTCAACAGATCGACATCCGCATCAGGATCAATTCCATTAGCAGCTAACCAGTAACGAATCCAAAATTCTTGATTTGCTTTAGGGAAGGTGTAAGCAGCTTTGAATTTTGCACCTTCAGATTTTGTCTTATCAAAGAATTCCTTGGCTTTATCCATTTTGAGGGTTAAGCCCTTATTTTTGTGCTTATCGGCGATCGCGATCGCATTCCCATGAGTGTTTAACTGCAACAGTACATACATGGGAATTTTGAGGTTATCAGTGATGATGCCTTCGGAAATTAAATAGGGCATCGGCATTTGCCATTGACCACCATCAATACCACCTGCGGAAGAACCAATTTTGACATTATCTCTAGCAGCTCCCCAGTTGGCTTGTTTGGAGATATCGACATTGGTCATGCCGTATTTATCAAAAAATCCTTTCTCTTTGGCAATAATTAAAGGTGCTGCCTCCACAATTGGCAAGTAACCCAATCTGACCTTAGTTGTTTCAGGAACTTGTTCTGGGGGAAGATTGATTTTAGTAGCATTAGCAGAACTTACAGTTGGCGTATCTTCGGGTGGATTACCAAGACATCCTTTAAGAAGCACTGAACTAAGCGCGGTGGCTCCTGCTGTGGCAATGAAGCGACGACGGGAATAATAACTATTAAAACCAGACATAGTTTCTCCTCTTAATTGTTTTAAAATGGATGGATTTTATAAGTTGAAGTTTAGTGAAATTGGAGGAATAGTTAGTAATAACTTGGTAATTCTGCTTTTGAGATTGCTCTTGAGAGCAGTGCAAAGCTAGACTGCGATCGCTTCTTTGAATTCCAAATGGATTTCTAGAAGTGATGCAATCTCAGATCATCTATCCCAAAAGATAGGTTTTATTTGAAGTTAGATGAAATAACTGGCGAACGATTGATTCGTTACTATTGATATCTTAGAGTTTAACCTTGATAGAGTAAAGTCTATTTTTTAAATAAAAATCATAGATTAAAGTCTATGCATTATTAATTTATACCAAATTAAGAAATAGCGTAGCCATTTCTTAATTAGAAAAACCTTACTGGGTTTGGTTTTCAATTTAAAAAAGTGTCATCACACTTTTTTAAATTGGTATTAGGTTAATGTGAGTTCGGTTTAAGAAATGTCCCTTATCCCCCAGCCCTTTTTCCCAAGAGGAGAGAATGCTAGGGTAAGGGTTTTGGGCTATCCTAAATTGATGTGAAGTTAGGCTTTAGCTGATTGGGATAAAAATGGTAATAAGTTTTGGACAAGAATTATAGGATCAACTCCCATAACTGTACGCTGTTGCTCTAACCATAGAGCCGTTTGAGAATGCCAGACTGTGGCTGCGATCGCGGCTTCTTCGGGGAATAGCCCTTGAGCTAACATCCCTGCAATCATCCCTGTCAGGACATCGCCACTACCTCCTCTCGCCAAAGCTGGTGTACTTTCAGCATTGATCCATAGCTGTGATTTATTTTGAATTTGGCTGGCGATCGCGGTTTTTGAACCCTTGAGTAAAATGGTGGTATCGGTCAAGTTGACTGCCGCTATTAAGGCATCTAAGCGATGCAATCCTAAAAAACTAGGAAATAATCGGCAAAATTCGCCCCAATGGGGTGTTAAAGTTGTGCTGCTACGTCTTGTTTTAAGTTGTTCAATGACTTCCGAGTTGCCCATCGAGGCTAGGGTATTTAAGCCATCGGCATCCAATAGTAAAGGACGATCGCTATCCATTAACTCCTGCACAACCGTCAAAGTATCCACAGATAGACCACAGCCGCAACCGATCGCTTGATATCTTTGCAAATCTAAATTGGGTAACTTGGCGATCGCTCCTGATGGTGTTTCAGGACAGCCAATGACAAGGGCATCGGGTACTTGGGTGAGGAGGATGGGTTTTAAAGATAGGGGGACAGCGATCGATAGCATCCCGATACCTGTTGCCTTTGCGCCCAAGGCTGCCAAAATTGCGGCTCCAGCATATTGCTGCGAACCGACCACTAATAGTAAATGCCCCACCTCATACTTGTGGGCTGTGGGCTGTCGCAATATTGGTAAGCGATCGCGCAAAACCTGCTGTGCATCTATCCTCCAAAGCGAATGCTCTGTTCCAAGCACCTTCTCAATACACCACTTAGGGATATCGAAACCAATTCGCTCCAATTTGCCCACATAGGGTACAGCCACTTCGGTCAGCAGTCCCCGTTTCCACAAACCTAAACATAAAGTATGGGTTGCCTTGATTGCTGCTCCCATGGCCATTCCCAAATCAGTATGTAATCCTGAAGGGATATCAATGCTCAAAATGGGTAGATGCCATTGGTTAATCGTATGGATAGCGATCGCTAACTCCCCAATTACATCACGCTCTAACCCAAACCCAAAAATTCCATCAATCAGCAGATCGCAATCTTGCAAGGCCGCCAGATCCACAAACGGAATTCCCAGACTTTTGGCATAACAACCATGTACGCGATTTAGGGGTTTAGCCTTAGCAGGCAATAAATGGCAAATCTGAACCTGCCGTCCTTGATGAAATAGTTCTCTCGCCACCGCCAAGGCATCCCCCCCGTTATGACCAGCACCAACCAAAACGCCTACTCGCCGATAATGTTCTAAGGGATACAACTCCATCACCCGTTGGGTAATTCGTAAAGCCACTTTTTCCATTAACGCCGCCACAGGCATACCTGCTTTGAAGATCAATTCTTCAATAGACCGCATCTGGGTAGCTGTGACAAGAGGCTGAGAGCTTAAAGAGCTAGTCATAAAAGGTAAATAAATGCCCCTAACAATAGATGAAAAATTAATATATAGCTGTAGATATCAATAAGCAAGCTAATTTTGAGAACTCCATCTCAACCAAAGCCCAAAATAGCCAAAGTCATAGAAAAAAAGTGACCCTAATGCTTTTGTAAATTGGCATACAATGATCGCCTTTGAAACAGGGCTATCTTAAAGGGGTGCTAGAATTTCAATCAATTTACTTTATTCAATCTATTCACAGCTGATAGTAAGGAGCTTACCCGTGAATGCTGCCGAACAAGCTAGAAATGTAGTCTTAGCAACCAAAATCGCCACAATCGTTAATTTATTTAAAACGATCTATCCTGCCGCACGCTCTGATTTAAAACCTTGGTTAAACAACTCAGATACCCGCAGATTGCTCGATCCTGATTCTATTGATGTGGGTTTTCACTTCCCAGGAGTGAGTTGGCGACTCAAGGTACGAAGCATTCTTGTGCAGATTCGTCTCTATGAAGATCCTGTAGATGGAGATTGGCGCGCGATCGGGTTGGAAGCCAGTGGGCATGACCATCAGGGAGAAAGATGGCGATTTTCTACGGTGGATAACTGGCAATTTTTGGGAGATAAACTTCCTATGGATGACGGTGCTGATAATTTGCGTGCGTTTAGTCGCCAAACTTTAGAGGTGTTTAATCAAAAAAGTTTTTAGATTTGGTATTAGTTTCCAGCATTGCTAAAAGTTCGGCTTCCGAAATACAAGGAATATTTAAGGCCTGTGCCTTCTCTAGTTTAGAGCCAGCATCCTCGCCCACTACCAGATAGTTTGTTTTCTTGCTGATACTATCTGTCACCTTACCCCCTGCGGCTTTGATCATTGTCTTGGCTTCATCTCGCTTGAGAGTTGGCAGTGTTCCTGTCACCACAAAGGTTTTGCCTGTAACTTGAGGATTGATAGCGATCGCAACTTGATGAGATGGACTACTTTGCAACTGCAAACCAAGTTCCTGCAAATGTTTCACCAATTGCTGATTAGTGGCATCACCAAACCAGTCACAAATAGATTGAGCAATTTCTGTACCAATGCCATAGATGGAGCCGATCGCCTCTGGACTTGAGCTAGCTAATAGTTCCACATTAGGAAAATGGTCGGCTAGATTTTGGGCGTTGACCGCCCCCACATGACGGATACCTAAACCATAGAGAACGCGACTCCAAGGTTTATCTTTAGATTTTGCGATCGCCGCCACGATTTTATCAGCAGACTTCGCTCCCATGCGTTCAAGGGTTTGCAATTTTTCACTAGTGAGGCTATAGAGATCGGCGATCGAACTAACATAATTGGCCTTAACCATTTGCCGCACTAACTTTTCACCAATGCCATTAATATCGAGGGCATCACGGCTCACCCAATGTTCGATCGCTCCCCACACAATCGCTGGACATTGGCGATTAATACAACGGGTTGCCGCTTCATCCAAAGGCTTAACCACAGGCTGACCACACTCTGGGCAGTGGCTAGGCATTGCAAAACGTTGGGCATGGAGTGGGCGCAACTCTGGCAAAATCCTCACCACTTCAGGAATAATCTCACCTGCTTTACGCACGATCGCGGTATCACCAATATGCAGATCGAGTTCCGCAAGGCGATCGCTATTATGCAAAGTTGCCCTAGAAACAGTCGTACCAGCTAACTGCACGGGACGCAGTTCTGCTACGGGGGTTAAAGTGCCTGTGCGCCCCACCTGCACTGTTACCGATTCAATAATTGTGGGCATTTCGGCGGCAGGATATTTCCACGCGATCGCCCACCGTGGCGTTTTTTGCGTAAAGCCTAGCTGCTCCTGATGCGGGAAATTATTTACCTTGATCACCATGCCATCGGTCATATAGGGCAGATGATGCCGTTCTTCTTCCCAATGATTGTAATAGTCTTGCAATTCTGCTAAAGACTTACAGAGCTGACGGTGAGGATTTACCCGAAATCCAAGAGCTTGTAAACATTCTAGAGCTTGACTTTGAGACTTAATCTGACTCAACTCTGGATGTTGTAAGTCTGAAGGCAAATGCAAGGTATAGGCAAAAAAGTCAAGGCGACGCTGTGCCACGATGCGCGGATCGAGTTGTCGCAAAGTTCCCGCCGCCGCATTACGCGGATTAGCAAATTGCGATTCTCCCGTTTGCGATCGCTCTTGGTTGATCTCCTCAAAGGTGGCGATCGGTAAAAATGCCTCACCACGAATCTCTAAGTGATCGGGTGGATTTTCCAAATTTAAGCGCAGAGGAATCGAACGAATCGTTTTGATGTTACTCGTAATATCTTCGCCCATTGTGCCATCGCCCCTAGTTGCTCCCCTTTCTAGTACTCCATTCCTATAGCTAAGAGCGATCGCCGAGCCATCGATTTTCAACTCGCAAATACTCTCTAAAAAAGTAAAAGAGCTATCAGTCACATCCAAGTTTTGAGGTTGCCCCCCAGCCCCACTCTCAAGATCCTGCTTGAGCAACCTTTGGCATCGTTCCTGCCAAGCCACCACTTCCCCCACATTAAAAGCATTATCCAAACTAAATAGAGGAATATAATGCTGCACCGAATAAAATTGCTGAAGGGGATGCTCTCCCACCCTCTGCGTAGGACTGTCAGCCCTGATTAACTGAGGATACTGCGCTTCTAGCTCCTGCAACTCCCGATACAAAGCATCATAAACTGCATCATCCATAGAAGGAGTATCAAGAGCGTAGTAAGCATAACTAGCCTGCTGCAACACTTTACAAAGCTCCTCAGCACGTCTCACCAGTTCCAAATTAGGCATATCCATCCAACGTACTAATCCGTGCTAATCAAATGTATCAATTTTGCAAAGTCGATCATAATACGACTGACTCAGAAAAGGACGACCATGCAAAAGCGATCGCCAATAACTCTTTGTCGGCTTCAGCCCATCCCTCAATCTAGCCGTTTGCCCAATATAAACCATGCAATCAACAGGCTCATAGTTAGCTCTTTGCACCCTAATCACTTCCCTAGTGTAGTCAAAGGGATAATTCTCATAATGATCTAGCGACAAAATCGATACTTCATCAATGGTGTAAATGACACCCTCCACCCTTGCGTTAGCTTGCGGCATAATATTGGCAAATCCCGCACCCACCAGATCATCATCAATTACATTAACAACTAGCTGCCAATTGTCTAACATGCCGACTTCAAAATCATAGACATTGACACCCCTAGCCTTAATTCCTTGCAGATCCATGTTGGAGCCGTAGGCAAAGTATTTCATCGCATCATACTGTCTCTGTTTCCGTCTCCTCCTCAGCTTGCTGCTTTTCAGCAGGATTTAAGTAGTAGTACTGATCGTAATATCCATAATGATAATCACTATCAGACTCACCAATCATATTGATAATGATGCCAGCCACACTAGCCCTTGCATTTGCCAGCACTTCCAAAGCCTTAGAAATACCACTGCGGGTTGAGCGATTCATCGCCGCCACCAAAATAAACGCATCCACCTTTGAAGTTAAGCATTGAGCATCGGTAATGCCAATTACAGGAGGTGTATCCACTAACACATAGTCATATTCTTGTCGCCATTCCTGCAATAGCGCCGTCATTTTGGCAGACTCTAGCAAAAGCATAGGGTTAGGAGGAATTGAGCCAGAGGTAATAACATGTAAATTTTCTTTATCACTGCCAACCTTGATCACATCTTGCCAAGGTGTTGCTGTGGCCAGAATTGTCGATAGTCCCGTGCGGTTATTGAGTTTACCAAGTTTATGAATAGTTGGTTTGCGTAAATCAGCATCAACTAAAAGCACCTTATAACCAAGGGCTGCCAGAATAATTGATAGGTTAAATGTGAGGGTACTCTTACCCTCCGAGGGTACTGAAGAAGTGAAGGCGATCGCCTTGTTCATGTTCTCTGTACCGAGATAGCGCAAGTTCAGGGCTAGAGAACCTAAGGATTCCTTAAAGGCATAGTAGTTACCACTTGGTAAAACACCTTGATTGAGAATGGCATTTAGGGAAGTAATATCCGTAAGGGGAATTGAAGCTAATAAAGGAATATCAATAAGTTCTTTGACCTCCTCGACCTCACGAATTCTCTGATCTAGTCGATCAACTATAAAAGCTGCCAACAGACCTAAACCAATACCAGCCGCCGCCCCATTCATGAGACCTCTCTCAATATCAGGAGATGAAGGGCGAGTAGGGATTAGGGGAGGCTCTAAAACTTTCCAAGAAGATATTTCTTGAGCCTCAGCAATTCTGAGTTCTTCGAGCTTCTCTGTGAGCTTGTTGTAAGTATTGCTATCTAGCTGTAACTGCCGTTGGATTTCAACAAACTTTTGCTGAATTTGCGGAATTTGCGAAAATGCGGCTGCCACCTCAGACTGAGCATTGCGGATACTCGCTAGTTGAGCCTGACTTACAGCTAACTGAGTTTGCGTCTCAAATAGCTGTTTAGCAAAACCTTGTTGAATTTCGCTATTGGGTTCATTGGTAAGATCTGTATTATTTAATCTTAAACCTACAACCGATTGGGCGCGTGCTTCGATGAGACGATAAAGCTCATCACGGCGATCTTTGAGCGCTACGACATTGGGATGATTTTCTCGAAATCGAGTACGTTCTAAAAAATAATTAGTTTCAACTTCTTGAAACTGCTTAACTAGATTTTGATAAGCTGTGTCCTGCTGGAGAATCGCTCCACTGATGGCGGAATTCGGTGTTTTGCCGACCTGCTGACTCAAAATATCAAATTGTTCTTGTGTTTGAGAAATGCTGATTTGGAGTTCTTGGGCGCGTTTTTCTAGGGCTTCGCGCATACTGAATACAGAAGCGGCGTAGGTTTCGGGATCAACGATGTTATAGGTGCGGCGAAACTGCGTAACCGCAAGGGCTGATTTATCTAACTGCTCTTTTACTTGAGGTAGTTTGGCTTGAATAAAGCTTATAGCGGTGCTGGATTTGGTGCGGCGATCGTTAAGACTGTAATTCACATAGGTTTCAGAAAGTGCATTGAGGACTTCACGGGAACGCTTGGGATCACTATCGGTATAGACTAGCCTCAAAATCAGGGCATTCTTTTCAGGCTGAATATCAAGCCCCTCCATAATCTGCTCGGCTGTAATATCTTTGTAGTAGCTCCCTGTGGGAGACTTTCGCATTTTTTCTACGGCAACTTCGATGAGGGGGCGGCTTTTGAGAATATTGATTTCAGTACCAAGGTTAATCGATGAGGAACTGGGTAAACCAGGAATTTGGATATCGGATACAGCGATGGTGGAGTTATTGATCAGGAGTGTAGCAGTAGAGCGATATAGGGGAGTTCGGGTAAACGTGTAGTATGTGTTGCCTGCAAATATTGCCGCAGCAGTAGTGGCGATGATCAGCCAGCGCTTGCGAAGAATACGCAATACTTTTGCAAGCTGAAACGAATCATCTACATACTTCCCTACATAGGCGGTTTTAGGATACTCACTCATCGTTATATTTTTACCTAGTTTATCTTTTCGATATACACTTGATTCGCTATAATCGCTAACCTTTATAGCACTTTTCTTAAGGATTTTTATAGGGACATTTGAAGTAATATTAGGCTGATAGCTTGTTATATGCAATTATATGCAATCGTTTTGTTGGTTTGGGACATTTGTATGACTTTTTATGACATCTCAAGATAGCCACTAAATCAGATAAATGTTGATTGATGATATCGGTAAATGGTTAAGTAAATAGTTAAGTCTAAGTATTAATAGTGTTAATTTAGTGATGCGCTTACAGAGATCTTACCCAAGACTTATCTAAGAATTAAGTGTTATTGATACATTATTGTTGTTTGATCCTACTCTATTTAGTCTCCTTAACCTATAAATTTTGAATTTTAATGCCTGCTACTATTCCCACAATTTATTCAACACTTTTCCTGACAGTCCTTTTATTTTGGGGATTGATTTCTTTTCTGCGTGGTTCAATTCGCGATCGCACGGCTGATGCAGTCTTTGCCATAGAGCAATCTAACGAAAATCAAATGTTGATGCAGGTGCGTGAGCATTTTTTGCAGAGAGCCTATCGGGTGGTGGAGTTAATACCTGAACGGGATGTGGCGATTTTATTAGGTCAGGTGCGGCCGAGTGTGTTTTTGGCGATCTTTTTGTCGGCATTGGCGGCAATGGGGCTGACTTGTTTGGGTTTGGTATTAGGGATTTTGATTCCTGATCTGGAAAATCTATGGTTATGGTTGGTGATCATTTCACCGATCGCAGGTGTATTTTACTGGCGAGGTACTGCCCGTGAACGTCAGGTATGTTTGCAGATTTTGCCTGATTCTCAACTGAAGGTACGCGCCCACAAGGATGAGATTGAGCAGTTACAGCGATCGCTAAAGTTAGAAAAACTTTCTTAAAAACCTTAACTTTTACTCATTGATGCCCTCTTTATGCCTTTTCAATTGCAGTTAGTTAGTCAGTTCTGGAAACTTGTAAGTCGAACAGTCGTACTTAGTCCATTACTGGCAGTATCACTAACAGGGGCAATTACATCTGGGGCATCCATGCCGATCGCAATGAAAACTAATCCTGATGATCGCCGTGCTGCCGATCAATACCGTCAACAGGGTTTGAGCTTACGTCGCCAAGGACGTTTTGAGGAAGCGATCGCGGCTTTGCAGCAGTCAGTAAATCTTGATCCACAAAATATTGATGGCAGAGTGATCTTGGGTTGGACTCAGCATTTAGCCAAGCAACCTGAGGCGGCGGCAAGTTCACTTTGGGAAGCAATTTATCGATCGCCCACGGCTCTTACAGCTTTTAATGCCATCGGGATTGTCTATTTGGTGCGTGGTGATTTGCCGCAAGCAGTGGTTTTGCATAGTTGGGCAGCGATCTTGAAGGATGATAATGAGATCGCCCATTATAATCTCAGTCTTGCCTATCAGCGTTTACAGCAGTACGACTTGGCGATCGCCTATGCAGAGAAGGCAACTCAATTAGAACCTAGCAATCCCCATCCTTTCATAGCAGTAGCGATTGCTCTCTGGTCTGCGGGTGATCGAGATCGGGCTAGGCAAGTGTTTCGTCAAGCGATCGCGATCGATGGCAGATATGGTAATGCTGATTTTTTAAATTTTTTGAGTGAGGCGGGATTTAGCCCTGAGCAAATTCAACTCGCAAAACAAATGCTTTAGGGACTAAGGAGCTTTAGCCTGAGCTAATAGTCTTTGAATCTCTCGATTATTTAGCGATCGATAATTTCCCGATCGCAAATCCAGTAAAGATACATCACCGATCGCCACTCGATGCAATTTGTTGACAGGATGTCCCAACTGTTCGGCAATGCGCCGAATCTGACGGTTACGTCCTTCCGATAGCACTATTTGTAAACATGACTGGTTACTTGCCGATCGCATCATCTGCACAATTGCAGGCTTGGTCATTTTGCCATCAAGGATGACACCCGATCGCCAAGTTTCCAGATCGCGATCGCTAGGCATTCCCTGCACCCATACCTCATAGGTCTTAGGCACATGGTGACGCGGATGCATTAGGCAATTAGCAAACTCACCATCATTAGTTAACAGCAATGCCCCACTGCTGTCATAGTCCAGTCTTCCCACGGGATACAAATGCTGAAACTCTGGCGGTAAAAGTTCAAGCACAGTGGTTCTCCCTTGAGGATCATCACGGGTACAGATCACATTCCTTGGCTTGTTGAGTAACAGATAAATCAGCTCAGGTGCTTCGACTGTCAAGATCTGTCCATCAATGGTAATGCGATCGCTATGGGGATCAGCTTTAGTTCCCAACTCCTTCACTAGAACCCCATTAACACTTACTCGACCAGCTAAAATCATGCGTTCAGCTTCACGGCGCGAGGCAACACCATAGCGAGACAGAATCTTTTGTAAGCGATCGATCAATCCGTGCCTCCCCATGTCCAGACAGGATTACCATTTTTCACATTCTGATTCATAATCACCGCCGTGAGATCGTTAGCGTCCTGCTTACCTGTCATGTCCAAAGTTAAATAAGCAGAACCCTTCATAAATCGCATTAGTAAATGGGAGTGATATTCAAACATCTCACCATTGACCTTGGAAATCTTGGCTGTTCCCACGCATTTTCTATACTTAGGCTGCAACTGAGCCACCCAAGTCACACTAAATTCATCAACTGAGGCAATCCGAAAACCTTTAGCTAACCAACCAAGGGAAGCTGTGCCATCGATAGTATAACTACCTTCGGTATATGGACGAGGTGTTTCTACTAGGCTAAAGGAGGTAGGACAGTCCGCAAAGGGATTTGGGCTATCGGTATAACGCGGAAAAACTTTAAATTCTAGACGACTTGGTTCAGCCAAAACAGGTAATGGAGCAAATGAGAATAGAGCGAATATACTCAATCCTAAGTACTTTAATCTTTTCATGACTTTATTCCCGCAATTGAGACAAAAAATATTAAGAAACGCTACAATGATTAAATAATTGTAAATTTTTGAATGTAGATCTTTTGCTTGCCATTGCAAAGTTAGCGTTATCAAAACTATGACAGAATTTGCCACGAAACTATCCAATTCACTGCAACCGATCGCCGATCAGTTCTCTTCTCTCAATGTACCTGAACCTGTAACCCATTGGGGGCATCCATTTTTTATGGGTATTGTCATTGTGGCAATGGGTTCATTTGTGGCAATCTCTGGCTGGCGCAGCCGTACCGCCACCGATGCCGAAATTGTGAATAAGAACAAAGCCGATCACCGCAAAGTAGCGCCCTTGATGACCACTTTTTTGGCAATGGGCTATACGGGCGGATTATTGTCCTTAGTGATGCAGGGCAAACCCCTATTAGAAAGCCCCCACTTTATCACTGGTTCAGTGGTACTAACTCTATTGGCGATTAACGGCACAATCTCCCTTACAGGTTTTGGCGGCAACAAACCAGCATTGAGAAACGCCCATGCCTATTTGGGTAGCGCGATCGTGGTTTTGTTAGTCGTTCATGCCTTACTAGGTTTAAAGCTAGGTATATCCATCTAAATAAAACGTGAATTCGATAGCGCCATTTGCGCGGTGTGAAGTGTCGCACAAATGCCGAAAAGCGGTAAAAATCTCTAAGAGATTTTTACCGCTTTTCATATTCGCTGAAATGATATTGATTTATGACCGTGCTTTCACTAGGCAAATTTGTTATACTTATTTACTTGGTTTGCTTAGAGCTTACCGAGCTTATTAATTAAATTGCTACGTTTACCCACCTAACTATTCATGAATTAAACCCTTATGTCCACACCAAAAACACCTCAAGAGTCCCATATTGCTCAAGATCGGATTATCTTCTTTGACACCACACTACGCGATGGCGAACAGTCCCCAGGCGCAACCCTTAACGTGGAACAGAAGCTACTGATCGCCCAGCAACTGGCTCGCCTTGGTGTGGATATTATTGAGGCTGGCTTCCCCTTTGCAAGTAAGGGAGACTTTCATGCGGTGCAAGAAATTGCCAAACTCGTTGGTACTGAGTCAGGGCCAACCATCTGTGGTCTAGCCCGTGCCACCTGCGCTGACATTGATGCGGCGGCAGAGGCGGTCAAACCTGCTGCCAAAGGAAGGATTCATACTTTTTTGGCAACTTCGGATATTCATTTGAAGTATAAGCTTCGCAAAAGCCGTGAGGAAGTGTTGGCGATCGTGCCAGAAATGGTTGCCTATGCTCGTTCTAAGGTTAATGATGTGGAGTTTTCCCCTGAAGATGCGGGACGCTCTGATCCAGAATTTCTCTATCAAGTGTTAGAGGCAGCGATCGCGGCAGGAGCCAAGACCGTCAATATTCCCGATACGGTGGGTTACTTAACCCCCTCAGAGTTTGGCGCATTGATTAAAGGCATCAAGGACAATGTACCGAATATTGATCAAGCGATCATTTCGGTTCACGGACATAATGATCTCGGTTTAGCCGTAGCCAACTTCCTTGAGGCTGCCAAAAATGGTGCAAGACAGATGGAATGCACGATTAACGGTATCGGTGAACGGGCTGGAAACGCGGCTCTTGAGGAGTTAGTCATGGCGCTCCATGTGCGGCGTGCTTACTTCAATACTTTCCTTGGTCGTCCTGCGGAGTCCACTGCACCACTTTGCAATATCGATACCAAGCAAATTTACAAAACCTCGCGCCTTGTTTCTAACTTGACAGGCATGTTGGTGCAGCCGAATAAGGCGATCGTTGGAGCCAATGCCTTTGCCCATGAATCAGGTATCCATCAAGATGGCGTTCTCAAAAACCGCCTCACCTATGAAATTATGGACGCACAGTCCATTGGCTTAACCGATAACTTGATTGTGCTTGGCAAGCTCTCGGGACGTAATGCCTTAAGTTCTCGTTTGAAGGAGCTAGGCTTTGAGCTTTCAGATCAAGAGTTGAATGCTGCTTTTGTGCGATTTAAGGAAGTGGCTGATAAAAAACGGGAAATTAGCGATCGCGATCTCGAAGCGATCGTCAATGATGAAATCCGTCATGCTCCTGAAGCATTTCGTCTCGAACATGTGCAGGTTAGCTGTGGCGATCGCGCCATCCCCACCGCTACGGTTACTGTGATCATGCCCGATGGTCAAGAAGTAATCGATGCTTCGGTTGGTACTGGCCCTGTCGATGCGATTTACAAAGCGATTAACCGCATTGTCCAAGTCCCCAATGACCTCATTGAATATTCTGTGCAGTCCGTCACCGCAGGTATCGATGCCCTTGGCGAAGTAACAATTCGCCTCAAGCATCCTGATGTGGGTACATTTTCTGGGCATTCCGCCAATACCGATGTGATAGTTGCTTCGGCTAGAGCCTATCTCAGTGCTTTGAACAAGCTCTATTTTGCGCTTCAGACTCCTACTACTAAGGTGGGCGATCGCGAAAAGATCAAACAGGAAGCTGCCTTATAACCAGTAGCGGCGCAATGCGCCGCTATCTTTTTATTTGGTTTAGCGTAATTTTCTTAGCGATCGTCTAGATTTTGGTTCGTAAAAAAGCTGAGAAGTTATGTTAAGATAAGAAGCCGTGTGAAAATTTTAGAAACAAATTAGTAAGTAAGCTTAAGGGATTAAATCCATGAAAGTTGTTAGCTCCCTCAGATCGGCAAAAACTCGCCATAAAGATTGCAAAATTGTCCGTCGTCGTGGCAAAACCTATGTTATTTGCAAAACCAACCCAAAGTTCAAAGCTCGTCAAGGGTAAAAACAACAAAGATGGGAGTGCCTAGCGCTCCCATCTTTGTTTTTGAGTGTTTGTGAGAAGTATGGAGATTAGGAGCTAAATACTAATGACTATTAATACTCGTAAGGCTAATTTGCTGAAAGCGATCGCCCCTGTCAATCGGGGATTGCAAATGACTGAAAATCAATCTAAGGAGATTTTTTCAGCGATCGCCTATCTAGAGGAACTAAATCCCCATCCGCAACCCAACCAAACACCTGAACTTCTAGATGGAAATTGGCTATTACTCTTCACCACCAGTCAAGAACTTTTGGGAATCGATCGCTTTCCTCTATACAAGTTAGGAAATATCTATCAATGTCTGAGGGTGGCGGATGCCAAGATTTTTAATGTGGCAGAGGTGCAAGGCTTGCCATTGTTGGGAGGTTTAGTGAGCGTATGTGCGAGTTTTACGGTGGTATCGGATAAGCGGGTGAAGGTCAACTTTGAAAGATTGGTGGCAGGTTCTCAGAGTTTTATGCGATATCGCGATGTGAATAGCTTTATAGATACTTTGCGATCGCCAAAAAAATTATTAGCGATCGATTTCAAAATCAAGCGTGAAGATCAAAAGGGCTGGCTAGAAACTACTTACATTGATCAAGATCTCCGTATTGGTCGAGGTAATGAGGGCAATGTGTTTGTTTTGCGGAAAGTTTAGCATTCTATCCAAATAAAGAAATGGAATTAATTAATTGGTTTATCGATCCATTGCAGTTTAGCTTTATGGTAAAAGCGATCGCAGTGAGCGCCTTGGTCGGTGTGATTTGTGCAGCACTCTCTTGTTTTATGATTCTCAAGGGCTGGGCATTGATGGGAGATGCGGTTTCCCATGCAGTGTTACCAGGGGTTGTGCTTGCCTATGTGATGAATATCCCTTTTGCAATTGGTGCATTTGTCTTTGGCGTAGGCTCTGTCATCGCGATCGGTTTTATTCAGTCCCACACTCGCGTTAAGGAAGATACGGTAATTGGAATAGTATTTACGGGACTATTTGCCCTTGGCGTTGTTCTCATTTCCAAAATTAAAAGCACAGTTGATTTGGGTCACATTCTCTTTGGCAATGTCTTAGGTATTGCTGACAGTGACATTATCCAAACCGTAATTATTGGCACGGTTACCCTAGTTACCCTAGCGATTTTACGCAAAGATTTAGTTCTATTTTGCTTTGATCCTACCCATGCCCGTTCCATTGGTTTAAATACCAGTTTTTTATACTATGTGCTGCTATCACTATTGTCATTAACTGCTGTGGCAGGATTGCAGACAGTGGGCATCATTTTAGTGGTAGCAATGCTGATCACCCCAGGGGCTACTGCCTATCTACTTAGCGATCGCTTTGATCACATGATGTTAATTTCGATGGCTTCAGGAATGTTTTCAAGCGTGATGGGGACATATATCAGTTACCACCTTGATGCTTCGACTGGAGGCTGTATTGTGGTACTGCAAACCTTGATTTTCCTCTTAGCGATGACTTTTGCGCCCAAATATGGCTTGTTAAAACAGAAGTCTATGTAAAATGCAAACTGCAAAGGGACTGATGATATAAGATAGTAAATCCATCCATTATGCAACTTTCCCTTGACTAACTCCACGACATCTCTCACGATTAATCCTCTAGATTCTATTCCCAGTCCTGACGACCTTTCCTTTGCTTTACCCGATCCCAATAATCAAGACTTAGCGGAAGGAGAATTTCTGGCAGAGGTGGATCGCGCTTGGCAGGTTTGCGATCGCTTTGACCTACAAACTGATATTTGGCGCGGTCGCATCTTGAGAACAGTGCGCGATCGCGAAAAAGCCAATGGCGAGGGGCGCGGCACAGGATTTCTCAAATGGTTGCAAGAGCGAGAAATTAGTAAATCCCAAGCCTATGCATGGATTCAACTGGCCAACAGCGCTGATACCCTCATGGCGGAAGGACAACTGGACAGTGACGATATCCGTCAGTTCAGCAAACGCGCCTTTTTAGAAACAGCCCAGTCCTCCCCAGAAATTCAGCAACTTATTGTCGATGCTGCCCGCAGTGGTGAAAAGATTACCCGCCGAGAAGTCCGTCAGCTTTCCGATGAATGGACTGCCATGAGTTCCGAACATTTACCCGATGAGCTAAAGGAAAAAGTCGCCGCCCATACAATCCCCACCCGCTATATTGCCCCCCTAGTCCGCGAAATTGATAAGTTGCCAGAAGCATATCAAACTCCTATTAAGCAAGCGATCGCCGATGGCACGGATCTAGACAATATCAAATCTGTAACGGCCGATGCCCAAAGACTCTCCAAATATCTGACAAATACTAGCCAAGTACAAGCGATTACTCAGCGATCGGTGAATGTCGATCTTGCCCTTGAAGAAGCATTACGCCTTGGGTGTCTCAAACTCGCCTCCGATCTAGTCAGTCAAGCCTCTCAACTCGAACAGGCGATCGGCAAGCTATACAGCAGTTGGAAAAAAATATCCCAAGCCGCAGACCAGCTATACGTTGAAGCAGGTAGCAGCACCCCTCACCTTATCGACTTACTCAACTCCCTCGACTCTCTCGCCAGTCCCAATATTTCAGTACAGATAGGCAACGAGCAAAACGGTCGCACCATCAGACTACAAATTACTGAAGAATAGCAAATTACAAATACAAACTCATCATAAACAAACCTAACATTGGCACCAATATTTGCTATATTGCTGTAGAAATCAGCCCATTACAACAAAAAATTTCGTATGACAGTTACACAACAAAAGGTCTATCTCATTACAGAACCACAACGCGATGCCCTACTTGCTTATCTGCAAGAGCGCCCATACAAAGAGGTCGCGTCAGGTATAGACTTTCTCCTCAATGCCACCACCGCCATGCTAAGTGTTAACCCCGAAACCGAACAGCCCTCCGTGACTCCAGACACCACCGAGACTAGTGATCAAGAGCAACCCAGTCAATCTGAATAAATACTTTTTATTGCCTAAGGAAACATTAAGCTGCTGCTTGGGGCTTAGATACATGCCCCAGCAAAAATATACTCAAGTATATTCAAGAGACTCAAAAAACAGATAAAGACAAAGTATATAAAATTATTTTCTTGATTATTTTCTTGAAAATACCACAAGACAATCATTGTATTTAGAATTAATAAAAAAATTGATACAATTTAATACAATTTTTAGTACGGTTTATTTTTCTGTCTAAATCTTTAACTGTTACGGGTAAGATACTAGAGTAATAGGATGTCTTATATATTTTCGATTTATCATGTTGAGCAAACATATCAAACCATAGTATTGACCAACGTTGATATTGATGGGTGATTTTTTGTGATTACGCTATTGCTGTAGATACTCGCTAGACATCGTTGTTTATTAACTGCTAATAAACGCTAACTAAATAAGCCAATTAGATCAAAATTAAACTTCGATTGGTCAGTATTCAATTGGATAAAACCATTGAATACCATTGAAAAATATCTAAGGAATGCAAATTATCTAAAGATATTAAAGAACACAACACCATGAGGGGCATACTATGCAAGCTTGAAATCTTACATAGTCTTGAATATTAAGTGTATAGGTCAAATTACAAACTTTAGCTCATGACAAATTTATGATTTTCCGATAAATTCTCATCTAGATTTCGGGCAGTCTAGCATTCTTAAAGTCGCACAAAATATCTGAATTTAACCTCATCAGTTAAACAAATTCAAAACATCTCAAAATAAGGCAAGGAGAAGGCAAGTGGATACTTATCAATCAAAAACAGAAAACCTCATCGGTTCAGATTTAGCTACACCAATTACTGCACCGTTAGCGGGTGATCCCTCATCCCTTGCCAATCCTTTAGTTCCCTCCACTGCCGTTGGATTTACTTATCCAAATGCCCTAGATACTCAATTTAGCACTTCAAACTTTGTAGTTTCTTCACTCAGTCCTCAAGAAAGTGTTATCTATCTTAATAGTATTGGCATAGCTCCTAGTAGTTCTAACTATGCTCAAAATTCACTAGGAACTTCTACTTCCAGTAATAATCTGACTACCCTTGTATCTTCTGATTTGACCGTTGGTAGTATGCCCAACAGCTTAACCTTCATGGGTAGCAACCAATCAGATAAACTTTATCTAAAGCTGGGTGAACAGAATACCCTTGACTTTAGTAATGATGGCATTAACTTTAATAGTACTAATTGGTTAAGCCTCTCAAATATTGAGAATATATTTGTTAATTTAGAAGGCGGTGATGACAATTTATTTATTGATCAATCGCTGTTTAATTTTGTCTCAAACAGTAATACCAAAATCAACTTTGACGGTGGCATTGGTAAGAATACGCTTTTTGGCCCCGCAGTTGATACCACTTGGCATATTACAGGAGTCAACTCTGGAAATCTTGGCAATGTCCTCTTCCAAAATACAACTGATTTAAATGCAGCTGCTTATAATTATGCAACTTTTGTCTTCTCTAATGATGGAGTTTTAGATGGTGTTGCTGATGGAGGTGACGGCAATCTAGGTACTCTGATTATTGATGGTGGCAATTATCAAACCTCTCGTTATATAGCAAGTGGACCTCATTCGGGTTCTATTCTCTTAGATCAAAAGCTGATTCAATACGATGGATTGGCTCCAATTATTGATAATACGAATACAGCAAATCGTATTTTTACAGCTACTAGTGGTAATGATCAAATTGTTGTAGGCAAGAACACTATTGGTGGAGTTGGTGAGTTTATCTTTATCAATTCAACTAATAATACCTTTGAGAATGTTACTTATCAATTTGCTCCTACAGGTAAGTTGACAATTGATGCAGGTGGCGGAGACGACAATATTACAGTCAACTGGTTTGACCCCAATGCAGGAGCTACCCTGGAAATTTTGGGTGGATCTGGTCGTGATACGGTTCTATTTGCCAATAGTTTAAATTTAAATGGTGGTGGTTTAATTGTTGCGGCTGAGTCTATTAGTGTGGCTTCTGGTGTAACTCTTGATACGACTAAGTTGGGTGGTTCTAATGGAGATATTGTATTCACTGCAACTGATAGCCAAGACGGTATTCTGGCGAATGGCAATGCTCAAGTTAGCTTAAATGGAGCGACCCTCAAGGCCGGAAATATCAATATTTCTGCAACCTCCACGGTTACAGGTTCAATGGATAATATTGCTGCGATCGTTGCTCTAGATTCAACAGCGAAGGTTTCTCTAGTTGATACCCGCATTGAAAGCAGTGGCAGTGTATCTATTGCCAGTAGTTCTATTGTCACTGGTTCTGCAACAGCCAAGGGGCTGAGTTCTCAAATTGATACAAGCAAAGATGCCGCAGTCGCCGTTTTAGATGTTGACAGTACCGCAACAACAAATATTTCGGGTTCGAGTTCCATTTCTGCATTAGGTTTGTTATCTGTAACGGCAACTAATAAAGTAACGGCAACATCCATAGGTGATGCTTCTACTGCTGCGGCTGGTGCAGGTATCGCGACAAATACCATATCAACTATCACTAAGGCTTTTATTGATAGTTCAAGTAACCTAGCGATTACTGCTTCCAAAATTACTCTCAATGCCGATAGCGAAAATATCGTTACGACCACTGCTAAATCTAGTGCTGGCGGCTCAACTAATAATGATCAAACTCCTCAAAATCGCACCGATAATAATGCCAAAAATAGTGATGGAGCCGTAACTGTTGCGGGTGCTTTGGCGTTTTCTAAATTATCTAGTGTAACTGAGGCATTTCTTGCTCCTAGTAACGCCGCGATCGGTGCTACTTTAACGGCAGCTTCTTTAGATATCAGTGCTACTAATAAGAGTAGTGTTTCTACAACTGCTGATGGTAGCTTTACTAGTGCAGGTTCAACAGGAGTGGGGGTTGCCGTTGCTATTAACGTATCAAACGTAAGTACAAAGGCTTATATCGGTAGCAAAGTTATTTTGAATGTGGGTAGCACAACTATCCAAGCTCTAACTCCTAATATTAATAGCTTCACTGCCATTGCCACTTCTGGCTCAGGTGATGCTGGAAAGTTTGGTATTGCTGGTGCTTTTGCTGTCAACAAATTAAATAATAGTAGTCAGTCTTGGTTACTTGCAGGTTCGTTAGTTAATGGAACTAATGGTTCTCTTTTCTTAATCTCTGACAATAAAACTAATTCTCAAACCAAAGCTGAATCTGCTCAATCAGGAGGGCAAACTTTAGGTGTTGGAGCTTCTTTTGCACTTGCTGTTGAAAACAATACGTCTGAGGCAATCATCCAAGATAATGTCACATTGTCTCAGATTGGTGCTGTCAGTCTTACAGCTAATTCTGACAATAGCAATGAAAATACAGTGCAGGCTGGAGCCGCAGGGGGAACCGCCGTTAGTCCTGCTGTTGCCATGGCGATCGTTGCTAATGACACCTTAGCAACCATTGGAAATGCTGGTACGAGTGGGCTTTTAGCGATCGGTTCTCTAGAAGCAAAAGCAAATCACAAAGGCAAAGCTGTTACTACAGCCGATGCAACAGCCGCAGGAGGAAAAGTAGCAGTTGGTGCAGCCTTAGCCCTCAACTTCGTCAATGACAAAACCATTGCCACCACCAGTCGCAATATCAATGCCACCACAGGAGGGGTAAGCTTTAGTGCCCTTGCCTATGCCAACTCAGGTGCCACTGCTAAGGCTTCTGCAGCAGGTACAGAAGCATCAACAGATGGAGGGGCTAGTGATAATGCCGAAAAACAAACCACAGACCAACTAGATGCTAATGATACTTCTGCCAATAGTCAGAAAAATAAAGATGCTGTTAAGGGGCAAGTCAAAACTAGTCAAGGCAATGTATCAATTGCCGCAGGCTTCTCCCTTAACCTTGTCAATTCCAAAGCTAATGCTTCTTTAGCTGATGGTCTAGTCATCAATGCTAATGGCAAGTTCCAATTAGCCGCTACCAATGAAACCGATGCTGCTGCCATT
>JANRII010000098.1:0-2740 GCA_033765135.1 Pseudanabaenaceae cyanobacterium bins.39 | reverse complement strand
GGCTCTTTCGTTAAGTAACTTCAGATCCCATGCGTTTGGAACAATTACAGGCATTTTTGGCAGTTGCTGAGTCAGGCAACTTTCAACAAGCCGCCCAAAAGTGTAGAGTTAATCAATCGACTATTAGCCGCCAAGTACAGTGCGATCGCCGATCTTGTAGGGTGCGTTAATGCAATGTAACGCACCTAATTTTTTTGAATAAATCGGATACATTAGCGAAAAGGAAATTTATTGGCGATGGGGCGACTAAATATTGACGGTCAAATTGATATCAGCTAATGTTTAGCTATAAATCTATATCTTCAAATGCCAACATTATTAAGAGTCGGTGCTTATCGCTTTTTCTGCTATGCAGGAGATCGCGATGAGCCACCACACATACATATTGAGCGAGATCAAGACCAAGCTAAATTTTGGCTTACCCCAATCCGCTTACAGAAAAACAAAGGATTTAGCCGCACAGAAATCAATCATATTCAAAAACTAATTCAAGAACATCAAGAGCAACTGCTGGCAGGATGGAATGACTTCTTTAACGATTGAACTCCTTGAAATACCAACAATTCAAGACGTAACTATTACAGATGACACTTTATCTGTTGATCTATCTGATGGACGGACAATCTCTGTTCCATTAGCATGGTATCCAAGACTGCTTAATGCTTCCCAAGAAGAACGTGATGACTGGCGTACTATTAGTCAAGGTGAAGGAATCCACTGGGAACAACTAGATGAAGATATCAGCACTAAAAATTTGATTTTAGGGCAACCTTCAGGAGAAAGTCAAAAGTCATTTCAAAAATGGCTAAATGCTCGAATTAATCCAGTGCGATCGCCGATCTTGTAGGGTGCGTTAATGCAATATAACGCACCTAAATTTTTTGAATCAAATTGGATACCTTAGCGAAAAGAAAATCTATTGGGGTTGCGGCGATCTGGGGCGATCAGTAGATGATAAAATTCCGCAATGATCGATAACATCTGTAAATTCTTAGCCGAAACCTTCCCCAGCGACTTTGCCAGATGGCTGTTAGGAGAAGCTATAACCCTAACCAAAATCGAGCCATCAGAACTTTTAGCCGAACCAATTCGCGCTGACTCCGTAATATTTCTCCAATCAGCCGAAATCATTCTGCATATCGAATTTCAAACAGAGCCGAACAAAAATATCCCCTTTCGCATGGCAGATTACCGACTGCGGCTGTATCGTAAATTTCCAGAAAGAGAGATACATCAAGTTGTTATTTATCTCAGCCCCAGCCAATCCCCTCTAGTCCATGAAACGACATTTAACATTGGCAAACTAAATCATGAATTCAACGTCATCAGACTATGGGAGCAGCCCACAGAAATATTTCAGCAATATCACGGGCTATTTCCGTTTGCCCCCCTCTCACAAACCAACAACCCCGAAGAAACCCTGAGGCAAGTAGCCAAACAAATTGAACAAATTACCGATAGCCAATTACAAAGCAACGTTGCCGCATCCACCGCTATAATATCAGGTATAGCCCTAAATAAAGAAATCATCCAAAGACTTTTGAGGAGCGAAATCATGAAAGAATCAGTTATTTATCAAGAAATCCTACTAGAAGGTAAAGCTGAAGGTAAAGCTGAAGGTAAAGCTGAGGGTATTGCTGAAGGTATCGCTAAGGGCAAAGCTGAGACGGTGAGCCAGATTGCGCTAAACATGATGCGTTCCAATGTGTCTATGGAATTAATTGCTCAATTTACAGGACTAAGCCTCAAAGAAGTTCAAAAGTTGCAAAAAGTTTCTGCTCAAAAATTGAAGACACCAAAATCATCCAAATCAAAGCGATCGCCAAAGCCTTAATTTATGGATGGTTAGCCCGATCGCCGATCTGGTAGGGTGCATTAATCAAATGTAACGCACCTAATTTTTTTGAATAAAATCGGTGACTTTAGCGAAAAGAAAATCTATTGGTGTTGCGGCAATCTGGGGCAGTCGCGCATTCTAACTTATCAAACTCAAATAACTCTAAATTAGAAAAACTTCTCGTAATCATCATGGCTGCCAATCCAAAACCAAGTTACAGAATCACCATCAAGAATCCCTAGCGCCCGATAGTTCCTTGTTATTCTCACCGACCAGATCGATTCCTCACTATTAATACATTTGAAATGTAAAGACGGGTGAAAAGCATTATCCGCCCATAAACGATAAGCCTTGCTGGCACTTTGTTTAACATCTTCATTTAGCTTGCGATACTCAATCCAAAAAGAAGGCAAAATAGATAAATTCATAGCTGGTTAAAATCAAGAACAACTGCTTTACCTTCTGCAATCTCTTGTTTAGCAATTCTTGCCGCCGCCACTAACTTTGATTGGCTCTTTGCAAAGGAGTTATCCCACTTAATCTCATCTTGTAGATCATTAATATACTCTCGCAAATGCTCGGTAACTCTCTCCTGCAAACTGACAGGTAAAGACTCCATAATTTTAACCAAGGTTGAAATTTGGGGTGATGATACGCTCATGATTTTTGGTGATGAAGTTACACATACAAAGCTATCACAGGTTGATTTAATTTTGCCTTGTCTGCGGATCTATAGCATTTTGCCAAATCTCGAACTTGACGCTTAACTGAGATCTTGCACCATTCTGGAAAGGGGTTGCAAAGAGAGTAAAGATGTGAAAAAAAGGGCGTAGTAGTAAATTAAATAACGATTATGGAAAGCATCGTTAAGCACGCCCAAGGTTTAGTGTATAGCCTAATTTG
>JANRII010000067.1:0-9038 GCA_033765135.1 Pseudanabaenaceae cyanobacterium bins.39 | reverse complement strand
GGAAGCACATAGGAGGCATTGGGAACTTGCTCAACCAAAGAACGATACTGTTCAGTCCAATGAAAAAGTGTGGCGTAGGAGCTATCCATCTCCTCATTAATGCGTTGTAACTGGGACTGCTGTATTTCGTATTGCAGCAAGATTTCTAGTTGCAAGGCTAGCTGCTGCAAAAATCCCAGATGCTCTGGATGCCATGCGATCGCCAAGTCCTGACAGTCTCGATCCTCCGAGAGATGAGACCGATCATCCAATCTAGTCTCTCTAGTTGAGCTAGTGCGTAGATGGACAATCAGGCAGCCCCAAACCTCGCCATCAGTTCCCAACATCGGCACTACACAGTAGGGCTTATCCGTAAATATTGCCGATAAATCAATTGGATCTGCGTCGGTACAAATTTCAAAAATATTTTGAGGTTTCTCCTGTCGCCAAGCACAGGGAGCTAGCAAGATATCCTCTAGCCCCAACTCTGACATTGGTTGACTACTAGCTGAAGATATATCTACCCAAACTTCCGTCTCCCAAATTACTTTCTGGCGATCGTCCACCGCCAAATCCTCTTGCCCCTCAAGTTGCTTGACAGGAATTTGATGAACATTGTGGATTCCAACATACTCCGCATCAAAAAACGCCAATAACTTAGTGACAACTACTCCCAAAATATCCTTAATATCTTGTGGTCTATCCCCTTGCCTCGAAATTTGAAAATGGCGAATTGTGGTTAATATTTCTGTCCAAATCATCATTTTGCGTCTCGATTCATGGGTTTTGAGGACAAAGCAATTACAGTCATCGTCTCTGTTAGCTGCTTTATTAGTTAGATTTGCATCAACAGAAAGATCACTCATAAACAGCTTATGTCAAGATTTACACTAATTCCACAGTTACACAAGCAATTAGCTAGCATGATAGTCAATACGGTTAACTAAACCAGTCTATTCATCCAAGTAAACCAAACAAATTCAATAGATTTAAGTTGATTCTAATTAATTGTAATAAGGCTAAAGAAAATAGTAAGACAAGTATGCTTTTATAAATGATCAAATCATTTAATAATTAATTGATAACCAATAATAACTAAATTGATTTAATTAGAGTTAGTTCATATAAAATTATGACAAATAAAGTTAAGTAACTAAATCAAAATAATAGAATAACTAAATAAAGTGCTTGTATTTACTAGCTTCTTTATTAATTAATAGCTTGAATATAGCAGTCCTAAATCATTTGTAAATCTTTAGGACTTATAGAAATACATCCCATGAGAGTGTGCCTTCACAAACCATTTAGGGCTTTTGTAGTACTGACTTCCCCCGATCTAATCAGATACTACTCAGGTACAGTAACTCTATGAGCTAAAATTTGACCGTAGCTAGTCAGCTTTGGTCAAGTTTTTAGTCACAGTCTTAATCAAAACCTCGCTCCTAAGTATATGCCGCCATATACTTAAGAATACTATAGATATCCTAAGTGATTTATGAAAACACTCGCCTTTTAGGGCGATCGCTTCCATAAACCCAAAATATCTAAATGATCTAGAGTATAGAACTGCGACAGAAGTACTGGGATATGCTTGATTTAAGCATGATTATGATTTAACAAATCATAATCATGCTTAAATTCTAAATCATTTTTAAATTATTAGTAGCCCTAAGTTACTATTTTTTGTCGATCTATACTTTTGCCTGTGTATCTAACCCAAGTTGCTACCTACAAGCCTAAAGCTAAATTTGAAGCTAAAAACACCAATTATTTATATAAAAATAGTGCTTTTTAAAGCTTGATGAGCCTTCTTTTAACTTGTTTTGAGGCAATTTTTAATAGGTAGCAACTTAGGTTATTTAGTGCGACAAGCTTGCGATCGCCGAATTATTGCAATCTCCCTGACCAAAAAAAGTTAAAATTCTAAGACTTTAATTAATCCTTTGCCGACATAGTTGCTCAACTGACGCAGTTCCCAAACTGATCTGGCTGCCAACTTGAATCTTGATATAGCAAATTCCCCAAGAATTTCTCAAGATTTAGTCGATTTCTTTAATATCAATCTCTCAGTTTATTTACCAAATTATCGTCTTGAAACATGGCTCCCATCGCCAAATTATTAATTGCCAATCGCGGTGAAATTGCCCTCCGCATCATTCGTACCTGTGAAGAGCTAGGAATACCGACCGTTGCCGTCTATTCCGATGTCGATCGCAACTCTCTGCACGTTCAGCTAGCCCACGAAGCAGTCTGTATCGGCGATTCGCCCAGCAGCAAGAGTTACTTAAATATTCCCAATATTATTTCGGCAGCGCTCACCCACAATGCCACAGCGATCCACCCCGGCTATGGCTTCTTGTCAGAAAATGCAAGGTTTGCGGAAATTTGCGCTGACCATAACCTGCTCTTTGTGGGACCCAGCCCCAACTCGATCCGCTCGATGGGCGACAAGTCCACCGCCAAAAAAACGATGCAAAAGGCAGGTGTGCCAACAATCCCCGGTAGTAAGGGCTTAATTGAGTCAGAGGAACAGGCGATCGCGATCGCCGATGAAATTGGCTATCCTGTAATGATCAAGGCAACCGCAGGCGGCGGCGGTCGGGGGATGCGTCTAGTCGATGCCCCCGAAGATCTCCTAAGGTTATTGCGTGCCGCGCAGGGCGAAGCCGAAGCCGCCTTTGGCAATGGTGGAGTTTATATTGAGAAAGTAGTAGTTGATCCGCGCCATATTGAGATCCAAGTTTTAGCTGACACCCACGGTAATGTCGTGCATTTGGGTGAGCGTGACTGCTCGATCCAGCGCCGCCACCAAAAACTCCTAGAGGAAGCGCCTAGCAGCGCTGTCAGTCCCGAACTCCGCGCAAAGATGGGGGATGCGGCGGTCAAGGCTGCTAAAGCAATTAACTACGTTGGAGTCGGAACCGTCGAATTTCTACTTGATCGCTAAGGCAATTTTTATTTCATGGAAATGAATACTCGTATTCAGGTGGAGCATCCCGTCACGGAGATGATTACGGGCATCGATCTGATTGCCGAGCAGTTGCGCGTTGCCCAAGGCGAAAAGCTGCGCTTCCAGCAAAAGGATATTCAAATCAAAGGTCATGCGATCGAATGTCGGATTAATGCCGAAGATCCCGATCACAATTTCCGTCCTAACCCCGGTCGCATCAGTGGTTACCTTCCCCCGGGCGGACCCGGAGTACGCATGGACTCCCATGTTTACACTGATTATGTGATTCCCCCCTATTACGACTCGCTGATTGCGAAGTTAATTGTCTGGGGCAGCGATCGCAATGCCGCAATTTTAAGAATGAAACGCGCCCTGCGCGAATGTGCGATTACAGGCGTACCGACGACGATTCCTTTTCATCAAAAGGTCTTAGACGACGAAGACTTCAGACAGGGCAATGTTTACACCAATTATGTGCCATTGCTCCAAGCGCGATTGGAAAACCAAGAATAAAACCCAAATAAAAACTCAAAAAGAGCCGCAACGCGGCTCTTTTTGGTTTTTCTAGGCTTCAAATATTTAGAAGAGGTTTCGACTTAGATCAGCCAGCAGTATGCGTTGCAAAGATTCGTTAACTATCCCTTCACCCAAAGTGATTTGGGTACAAGGCAATGCACATTCTTTGCCCCTGCTTCGAGTTGACCAATGCGAGCATCTAGCGCCAAGCTGGATAGTGCATAAGCATCCAACGGAGAGAGATTTTTCATCTCTTGCAAGCGTTCAATCATTTGCATCGCAGATTTATTCAATGCTTGCATTGAATCACCATCAACTGCATGGGTGACAAAACTATCTGCTGTGTCAGCCTTTGGATTAGCAGCTATTGCGTCAGTGGGACGCTTCGGCAACATACAGTACACGCCCCGCAATTGGTTTACCACTTCTGAAATCCGACAATCGCCATATTTTGCCATGAATTCACGCGCTTCCGTTCCTTTTAGACTGCGGGATTCAGACAGGAATTTCATTGTTTCCTCGTCGAGGATATCCAACGCTTTGTTCAGGTCGCGATCGTAACCCATCGTGATCCAATGGGTTGGCGTTTCGATGCGAGGCCATGTGATAGGTCGACCCTTGAGAACATTGACGGTGATATTCAACTCGCTGAATGCTGTTTCAATTGCCGTCAAGTTAATTTCGCCATTGCCCTGTACTGCGTGGGAATCTCCAGACCACAGGAGCGCTCCGTCTACAAATACGGGCAGATAAATTGTTGTACCTTCTACCAGTTCGCGACAATCTAGGTTGCCACCAAAAGGTCCAGGGGGAACGGTGCTGTAGCGTCCGCTTTCTGCTCTTGCCACACCTATAATGCCCGGAAAAGGACGCACAGGTAATTCAATTCCTGGCAAAAACTGCGTTTTGCGACGACCCAAATCGAGATAGAAGTGCTTTACCTGTGCTTTGCTGAATGCACTAGGAAACAGTCCCAGTTTGAGCTCTCCAGGTAAATTCCAATTCGCGCCATAGCTGCGAGGAACAATACGATTAATGCGTATTTTTAACACATCTCCCGGTGCTGCGCCTTCAACATAAATGGGACCCGTTATTGAATGGGGACCACGTCCGGGATTGTCCACCCGTAGTTTTGTAATTGCATCAATAGGAACACCAGGTAAAATTTGGT
Organism: Pseudanabaenaceae cyanobacterium bins.39; assembly: GCA_033765135.1. Taxonomy (GTDB): domain Bacteria; phylum Cyanobacteriota; class Cyanobacteriia; order Pseudanabaenales; family Pseudanabaenaceae; genus Pseudanabaena. Next base: position 4,422 of record JANRII010000067.1, on the reverse strand, counting down.
TCATGGAAGCCATCATTGTTTCCATTACCACCGTATCTCCTGACTTGATGCGGGCACGGGGGGGTTCTGCATTATTAAACCATCCCCACTGTACGGTCTCATCGTTAGCTGGCAGTAGATAAACTCCTCCCTGATATTGCCCCACATATCCTTTCTGGAGCGCCTTCATTTCTGGACGTTTAGTCTCCTGCGCCTGACCACTCAATACACCTGATGTGGCAGCCGCGGCAGCCGCGGCAGCCGCCGCGCCTCCGAGAAGAAAATCACGTCTTTTTGGCATAATTTTAATTCTGTTGTTGCACTTAGTAAACGTATATTAAACGTATGTTTTCAGCATAGTGAACAGTAGTGTGTGACTTAAGTTACATTCTTTCTGAAAATATAGGGACTATTCATAATTTCCGAACTTAAAGCTTTACTATCTGCCTAAAATTCATAGAATTTACGTCTTTAAGACTTTAAATCTAGCTAAATATTCTTCTCCACTGCGTGAGGCGATCGAGTTACTGACTAGTGAGATGTTGGAAGTGTCAAAACTCGCTGAGAATAAATCTTGGATTTTCTCAATGGTTGTGCCGAACGGTGGTCCATCAGGGCGATTATGTGCCCAGAATAAGGCAATCAATTCTCCTGTTGGTTTTAAAATTGACCGCACCATATTCACATAGTCAGGTCGCTGTTCGGGACGGATCGCGCAGAAGCAAGTATGCTCGATCGCATAGTCGAAACTGTTTGGAAATTCTTGAGGCAAAGCAAAAATATCTCTTTGCAGAAATTGCATTGATATTCCCATTGTTTGGCTGAGTTTTTGTCCAAGAGCGATCGCGCTGGGTGCAAAGTCAAACCCAATCGTCTCAAAGCCATGTTTGGCAAACAAAATCGCATCATGTCTTTGACCACAGACTAGCACTGCGGTTTTTCCCGCGAGGGGTGCTTCACTTGAAGCTAATAAACTTGTAAAGGGAGGGGCTGCCATGCCGATATCCCACTTGGCAGTATTTTCTTGGTAGCGTTGTTCCCAATATTGGGGATCGGTTGTTGGTAGCATAGACTTGATTGGACTTAAGAATATTCTAGTAATTGACTTATGAAACTATTGTCAGATTGGGGTATCACTGGTGATTGGTGGCGCGGATTGCGTGGCGAATATTGGGTGATTGCTCAGGGTGTTTTATTGATTGGCTTTGCAATTTTACCGAATGCTCAACCTAGTTTGATTGATATGGATTTACTTTTTGTGCGCTATGTAAGTTTAGGGCTGACTACTGTTTTTGGTGTTGGAGCAATGATTTTGTTAGGGCGATCGCTTTTTGATCTTGGTCGAAATCTGACTCCATTGCCGCATCCCAGAGATGATGGTCAGTTAGTACAAACGGGCATATATGGTTTGGTGCGCCATCCTTTATATAGTGGTGTTATTTTGCTTGCCTTTACCTATGCGAGTTGGCAAATAAGTTGGGTACATTTTCTAGGTGCGATCGCTCTATTCCTTTTCTTTGATGCTAAGGCGACAAAAGAAGAAGCTTGGCTTACAGAAAAATTTCCTGCCTATGCCAACTATCGTACTTCTGTGAAAAAGTTAATTCCTTGGATCTATTAGCTTATGATGGCTCTTCCTGTCCGATTAAGGCTTCAATCTGAGCTATAAGTTTTTCTAAGGACTTTTGCTTTTTCTTATCATCCCAAACTGGCGATTTTTTGAGCTTCTGTATAGAACTCGTAAACCGAGACTTTAGTGTGATTGGGGTTTCGCTAGTTTGACCTGCCTTGATTTCGCGAATTTTTTCCTTGATCTGTGCCAGTGATAGACTCTCGTTAATAGTTTCGCTTAACAATGATTGTCGAAGATCGGCATCTTTAACCTTTGCAATTGCTGTTGCTTTGGTATATTCAATTTGTCCTTGACGCAGAGCTTCTAGCACTTCTGGAGGCAGGCTTAGTAAAGGCAATCGGTTAACAACAAATGATTCCCATTTAATTGTCTGCAATGATTCAAAAATATTGATGATTTTATTTGCGATCTCAGTTAAAGTTTCATCACGTTCTACCTCTGAAGTGACTCGCATTTTATAAAGATTGGAAATTGCTGATTGCCTAGACATTGCTAATTTTAGAGATAAAATCTCAAGTATTGCCTCAGTTTCTTCAACAGGATTCAAATCTTCACGCTGCAAATTTTCTACAAGCGCAATTTCATACGCTTGTTCATCTGTCAATTGATGGACAATGGCAGGGACTTGTTCTAGTCCTAAATCTTTTGCCGCACGAAATCTACGCTCTCCAGCAACTAATTCATAGCCAGTATGTATAGATCGAACAATAATTGGTTCTAAAATTCCATGATGACTAATCGACTCTTTCAATTCCATCATTTTATTTGGATCAAAGTATCGTCGAGGTTGTTGTTTGGGTAGAGAGATATCGCTGACTGAAATTAGTCCATTTGTTGATATTTCTATATCTTCATTATCGTCATCATCGAAGAGAGCTACGTTAGATAGTTTTGTATGGATCTTAGTTGGTAGTTTTCTCATAGTTTTTCCATTGCCTCAGCTACTTCATCAAAAATCTTTAGAATGTTACCATTGCTCCCTTTTTTATTATTGCCAATAAAAGCCCCAAAGGGTTTAAGAGCTTTGGTTGCTTCGGCTAATGCTGTAGCGCGGGGTAGTGGGGAAAATACTTGAGCAATAGATGAAAGCTGCTCACTAATATCAAACAATGTCTGCTGATCCATTGCTGTGGAAGAAGCATACATTGTTGGTAAAAAACCTGCTAATTTCAAATTTGTATTTAGTCTTTTCTGAATTTTTTTCGCAGTCCCAAGCAAGAGGTCTGTTCCCATCAAAGCTTTAAACTGCGTTTGAATCGGCACAAGTATATGAGTTGCTGCCACCAAACTAATTACGCTTAAAATGCCTAAGCTTGGTGGGCAGTCAATGATAATAAATTCGTAGATATCAAGAAAAGGCTCAATAGCATCCTTGAGCTTGAATTCTCTTAGTTCTTCAAGAACTAACTGCTGCTCAGCTTTGGCAAGGTTAAGGTTGGCAGGACATAAATCCATTGCGTACAGATCGTCAATAATTGGTAAAGCGATCGGTGATTGATCCTCTTCTTCAGCAATTAAGGAATTATAGACACTTAATTTTAATGTCCTTGTGTTAATACCCATGAATGCAGTGAGGGATGCCTGAGGGTCCATATCTATTAATAGGGTTTTATGTCCTCTGCGTGTAAGAGTATAACCAAGATTTTGTGCCACAGTTGTCTTACCAACGCCTCCAGCTTGATTAAATACTGCGATGACTCGACTCATTTTGTCTCCATTTAGTTATTCTTAGGATAGCTATATGCTTTAAAAAATCTAAAAATATAGCTTGAAGTTTTTACTAGATTTAGATACGGATAATTCTTATCATAACGTTATGATAAGAATTAAATAAGATGTGTTTGATCCTATTTTGATTTTTTAATTTCTAAAATTTGAGTAGTGAGTTTATCTGACTTTAGATGTTAAGGTTTATCATAACGTTATGATAAAAAGCAAGAAAAATTGCATCTTGGTGTGTTTTATTGCGAGTCTTGTCACTATCGCTCAAGTTGAATATTAAAAGTCATAGTTCACTTCCATTTGAAATCTTGACGATTTTATACAATCTTTTGACACAATGTTTATGTCGAGAAATATATACGAATTACCTCAAGATATATCTCAGCAAGAAAAGTTTGAACAAATTATTGCTGGCAAAAATATCCAGATTGAGCGGATTATTTCTACAGGACAAACTACTCCCACAGGTCAGTGGTATAACCAAGATCTTGATGAATGGGTAATCTTACTTCAAGGTGAAGCCGAGATTTCCTATGCTGACAATACGAGAATAAAACTACAAGCAGGGGATTATCTGCTTATTCCCGCGCATACAAAGCATCGCGTTGAATATACTAGTGTTGAGCCAGCTTGTATTTGGCTGGCTGTGCATGGCCAGCTTTTGCCTTAAACACCAGCTAATAAAGCCATAGGAAAATATATGCCCAACCCATCGAATCGTCCTATTTATTACGCAGCGATCTCTCGTTGCCACGCTCAAGGTATTGGGAAAATAACAGCTATTTTAGGCGATCGCCTCATATTTCCTTTAAAGGCGTTAGCAATCGATCAACTGTTAAAGCTTGAAGCGATCGCTAAGCCTATGGGATTACATACGGAAATGATGACAGGAGACATGCCAAGGGTAGAACGGCTAATAAGTTCGCTCAGGCACAGGGAATCCGCAGGAAGTTCCATCTTTATGGATCACTTCTTCTTCCCAAGGTAGAGAATACTTGCCCTTCACCATATCCTGCATATATGTGTAAGGACAGTCCTGAGCGCCACCTTTGACAGCCACATAGCCTCGATGCCCAAATTGGTAAATA
>JANRII010000056.1:0-11888 GCA_033765135.1 Pseudanabaenaceae cyanobacterium bins.39 | reverse complement strand
GTGGTGGCGGCAGAAGCAGCGTTCAGCAATACGATCGGTTTCTATCAGGTGACCAATGCCCTGACCGGAACGATCGTAACTGCCGCAGGCACCTTTAATCCTGGGGATGCCAACTACGCCCGCCAAGCGGTGTTGAACCGGGTTGATCCCAATAACCTGACTGCTGGCAGCATCTATGCCCCGTTCTTGATCTCCAACAACACTGCCGAGAACTTTGTGGCAGGGCAAGGCAATGCCTTCTTTGCCTACTTGGGTGCAAACGTAGATGGACGGGATCACATTCGCCTGCTGGGTTCTAATCTGTTTGGCTTTGAAGATCAGCTTGGTGGTGGTGACAATGACTTTAACGATGCGATCGTTCGTGTTACTACCACTTAGGGTATAAAAAGGCAGAGATTGCTTAGGGACTTGCAAAGAAATCAAATTCCCTCTATATGGGTTGGGTTAGGCGCACCCGTAATCCAACCTATATTGGTTTATGCATTGGATTGCAGTAGCCGCCGCAATCCAACTTAATAATTTATGGACTGAGTAGTTACGTCTAAACTCCAGTAAGATAGGAGCTGATTTGTCAACCTTGCTTCACTATCCATGAATGTATTGATTACTGGGGGTGCCGGGTATATTGGCTCTGTGCTCACCCCAACCCTTCTGGCACATGGCTATAACGTCACAGTGCTAGATAATTTTATGTTTCGCCAAACCAGCTTGGCAGACTGTTGCCAATACGACACATTCCAAATTGTGCGCGGCGACTGTCGAGATGAAGCATTGATGACCAAACTTTTGGCAGATGCTGATATCATCATCCCCTTAGCAGCATTGGTGGGCGCACCGCTTTGTAATCGCGATCAAGTTGGTACCCAAACCATTAATCAGGATGCGATCGAGATGCTATGTCGATTAGCCAGCGCAGATCAACGCATTCTCATGCCCGTCACCAACAGTGGTTATGGCATTGGTGAAGCGGGTAAATTCTGCACAGAAGACTCTCCCCTGCGCCCTATCTCCCTCTACGGAGTCACAAAAGTGAAGGCTGAGGAAGCAGTTCTTAGTCATGGCAATAGCATTACCTTCCGCTTAGCCACCGTGTTTGGCATGGCTCCCCGGATGCGATTGGATTTATTGGTGAATGATTTTGTCTATCGTGCCGTCCACGATCGTGCCGTGGTCATCTTTGAAGGACATTTTAAGCGCAACTACATCCATATTCGCGATGTGGTGCGAGTGTTCTTACATGGTATCCAAAACTTTGAAGCAATGAATGGTAAGCCTTACAACGTAGGGTTGGAGGATGCCAACCTCTCTAAATTGGAACTCTGCCTTGAAATCAAGAAACTGTTGCCCAATTTTGTGTACCTGGAAGCACCGATCGGTGAAGATCCCGACAAACGGGACTACATCGTCTCTAACCAGCGCATCTTAAGCACCGGATTTAAACCAGAGTGGCCCTTAGAACGAGGCATCCGTGAGCTGATCAAAGGCTACACCATCCTTCGCAACTCCGTTTACTCCAACGTCTAAACTCTATGCCGAATGCTCCCCTTACCCTTAATGATGTCACTGCTGTCATCTTGGCGGGGGGCTTTGGCACGCGGGTAAAACATCTACTTCCTGGTATTCCTAAACCGATGGCCCCCGTGGCGGGCAAGCCTTTTTTGGAGTGGATTGTACGTTATTTGGGTCAGCAAGGCATCCAACAGGTTGTGCTGTCAGTGGGCTATCTAGCCGAAGTGATTGAGAAATATTTCCAACCCCAGCCTGTCTCTGGCGTAAAAATCACTTGTGTTCGGGAAACAGAACCTTTGGGCACGGCAGGTGGTTTCTTGAACGCGGTTGCGCACACGGCTGACCAGCCTCCTGCTTGGCTAGTGTTGAATGGTGATTCCCTTGTCTGTACCCAATTTCAGGGGTTATTAGATTGTTTGAACGATTCAGACGTGGAAGGGGCAATTTTGGGGGTGGAGGTGGACGATCGCTCCCGTTACGGCGGTCTCGCCCAGGATGGACAAGGCAACCTGGCTGGCTTTACGGAAAAACGTCCTGGTGCTGGCTTAATCAATGCCGGAATTTATCTATTCCGGCACAGCCTTCTAGAAACATTTCCTAAACAATTACCTTCTAGCTTTGAATATGATGTATTTCCCACCATGATCGCCAATCAGGTCAATTTACGAGCGCAGCCAGTCACAGCAGCATTTCTCGACATTGGCACACCAGAATCTTTGTCTCAAGTTGATGATTTTATTCGTGCAAACATCGATCTACAAAAGCACAATGGAGTTTTCTGATGAAAATTAATGGAAGAGTTCGCCTTGCTGATCTAGCCTCTATTTCACAAGAAGAGTATGAAAAAGCTGTCCTCATTTGCTCAAAAGTTAGAGCTATTGAAGAAGAACGTTCAAACTATGTCAAGAATCATAATATTGACCCAGAAGTGGCATTTCCTGCTGCGAACTGGGGAGAAGGATCTGGCAATGATTTTTTAGATGCTTATCGGTTTATAGCAATTAACCCAACCTATAAAGTCATTAATCATTTGAGATTTTATACTCAGTTTTTTACAGGCTATAACCTAAAAACATTATCGCCAGCGCCCGGACATACTTCGGTTTCTGACATTCCAGATAATTTAGACGAGATTTTAGATAAAACCTGTCCTGAACCTGATCTTTGGGTTCATCGATACATAGAAATGATGAGAAAAACTCCTGTAGATTTAAGGGTGAATGTCCCTAAGATGCTAGGAGAAATTGGATGGGATGTATCAGGAATTACTGTTAGTCATGACCTATATGTTTATCAAGAACGACTGAATTTACTTTATGAGTCTGGCGTTATTGACGAACTCTCCAGGAAGGTAAGAGAAAAAGGTAGTGTGACGATTGTTGAAATTGGTGGTGGTTTTGGTGGATTAGCTAACTTAATCAGGCAAGTCATCCCTCAAGTAAACTATTTTATTTGTGACTTGCCAGAATCATTACTCTTTTCTAGTCTTTACTTGAGTCTTGTCTTTCCGAATCATCAGCATACTATTTATGATGGGGCTGACTCTGAAATTTTGATAAAAAATGATTTGGGATTTAAGTTCATCCCAAACTTTATGTTTGATGACTTAAAAACAGTTGACTTACAAGTTGACTTGGCAATTAACACGCTTTCTTTTTCAGAAATGTCGGAGAAACAAGTGCGCTGCTATGCAGAGAGCATTAGACACCTTTTGAAGGATTCAGGAGTTTTGTTTGAACAAAATCAGGACAATCGCTCGGTTGGATTGATTTATTGTAAAGAATACATAACGGACTATTTCACTAATCGAGAAACATTAAAAACCATTTCTATCCCTGGAATAACCCAAGGCATTAAGTCTTTCTTGTGATATTCCTGACAATAATTCGGGTGGAATAGTTGAGAATCTGAACGATCAAGTTTCTTCTATAAATTTGGTGTTTAGAGACTTTACGTCTCAACTAAGGTCTCTTGTGGAGAAAGCTGAATGCAAAATTCAGGAATTAGAAAATGAGACGGCAAAGCGCAACTCTCCTGAAATTTATAACTTACCAAGATTAGTGGAAGATTTTGGAGATTACAATATTGTTCTTTGGCGTGAAAATTATTACGGATTACCTAAAGCAATTGGCGCTGTGAATTTGGCCTCAGACAATCTATCTCAGTTGGATGGTATTCTAATCGAAACATCAATTGAACGATTGAGATACCTTATAACGAAGCTTGCCTTGGAAAAGGCTGAACACAAGATTCAGGCGATGGAAAGCAGTAAGTTTTGGAAAATTCGTACTTTTTGGATCAGACTAAAACGATCTTTAAAGGGGTAGAATTGAGCCTCAAGTACTACTCACAGAGTAACTCCCGAACCCTGATTCTCTTGTAACAACTTCTCATGGGTCAAGGGTGCGATCGGCTAAAAGTCAATCGCGTAGCAACAAACTCACGATCATAACGTTTTACTCCGGTAATCAGGCTAGTTCAAAAAAATGCCTGTTAATGACAAGCCTAATACTCACTACAGTAATTCCTTATACACAGCAGCAAAGTGCCTTCGGTAAAATTGCACAATGAAATCAAGGTGCAACCTTTCCAAAGTAATTCTGCTTAAGGTTTTCAAAACCATGATAGCAAACAACCCATACGCTACTACCTGATGTTTCCCGTGGAGTATTCGTGCTTTTGCTACTTCATGATAGCTAGCCAACCAGAGCTGATTGGACATTCCTCCCAATCTCATGTTGACAACTAAAGTATCCAGATAGCAAAAAGCTACGTCCTTTAACTTAGCTCTTAAATACCATTCATAATCATTTGCATTTTTAAACTCGAGATTAAACAAACCAATGTCTTCGTAGATCCGTTTAGGAATAAACGCTGCCATATGGACAAGGTCGAGATTATCTGGGCTATCATCCCTTGCAGAGACAAGATAATACGGTTTTAGATCCGGATGCCAATATTGGCACTTACCATGGATGATCGCGCCGTTATTTTGACGGTATTGATCAACAACCCGTTGAATAGCACCATCTTCATACCAGTCTCCAGCACCAATCATCCCAATCAACTCACCGTTCGCTAGAACGATACCTTTATTCATGGCATCACTGGTATTTTGATCAGAACCACTGACCCAACAATCAATTTTTGAGTTGTATTTCTTGATAATTTCAAGGGTGCCATCCTGAGAGCCACCATCCACAACAATGCACTCGATCGGCTCATAGGTCTGAGACAAGACATTTTGAATAGCTTCCTCAATATACTGTTTTCCATTAAGAACAATAATGACAATACTGACCAAAGGTTGACCTGATGGTACGACTTTTGAGTCTTGCTCCTTGAGCCTTGTACCTCCCCGCTCTAATTCAGAAGCTTGCCACCTCAAATAAGTGTCTAATTTTGGTATAGCCATAATCTCTTCTATATGCCTGTTCTATTTTCGACCAAATATCGTTTTCAGACTCTGGCGAATTAGCCACTTGCCTCGAAACCAAAGTGTCCGTAACTGCCAAAACTTACTACTCTCCATCTGTCGAATTCTTGTTAACAGAACCTCAGGAGTTGAATGAGAATGATAAACATACGGACGAAAATCAGCTTCTGTAACACTCAGAAAAGAACTCAGTGTATATTTCGCCCTGATTAAACTTGAAGTTGTTAGTTCTAATGCAGGGCGAATTAAAAGTTGATTTTGCAGCTCTTTAAACTGGATGAGATCTGGCTTTAATGAAACTTCCGGGAAATTTTCAACCGACTTGACTTGCTTCTTGAATTGCTTAATTCTAGGCAGGAATTCACGAGCCACTTGATCAAATGTATGATCATCAAAATGCAATTTCTCTAGCATTTCAGATGCCTCCAAAAACAAGGTCGAGTTTGTTAATTCCAAAAGTAGCTCTACAGCTTTCTTGATTTTCTCTGAAGACTTCGATGGAGATTCACGTAGGATTTGCCTAGCATAAGCCAACTTATAGTGAGGAAAATGTGGATCAAGCTTACAAGCCTTCTCAAAATGATGTTCGTCTTGAGAATAATGCCCTAAATAATAGTAAAGCGAAGCAATGATCAACTGACCAAGGAGATGGTCAACTGACTTTCCTTTAGTTTTCTGCTCAGTTAACAAGTCAAAATATTGACGATAATTAAAAAATGTCGGGCAAAAATCCCAAGGAAATACATCATCTAACGTATCAATTTTCCAATATGAGAGAGGCTGTTTGATCGTCTCTGCCAATAGCCCCAAACTCTCTGAGACGATTGCTGGTTTCTCAAAGTGCAAAGCAACACGAATCAGGTTAAATCGTAGCACTAGAGAATCGGGGAACTTCTCAATCCCTGCTTTATAGGTTGCGATCACAAATGACAACCATTCACCAGATGGAGTCAACTGGGCTAGCGATCGATGATATTCCGCAAGCACAAATTCACGAGCTAAATCAAGATAAATTGCCGGAGATGATACTCCACGATCCATTTGTTGCTGAAGGTGTAAGGTATTTTCCTCCCTGATTTTCTGTAGGATTTGGCTCTGCCAGAAATCATAGCTAGGCAACCAACCTTTCTGCAAAATGCTTCGCTTTTGCACTAAAGAATCTGTCATTTTCTCTAGCCTCGGATTACGGGGCTTAGCCGCTAAAAAAGTTAGATACCGCAGATATTGAGATGCAACCGTAGTAGCCGCAAATTCCTGACGGATGATTTCAGCACCTTTTCTGGCTCTTGGTTCAAAAACTGACCACTGCTGAATGATTTTTTGCAGTACATCATTCAGGTTGTCCAGATCATATTCATAGGTCAAAACTCCTTCATCTTCACCAACAAATAATGTCAAGACACTATTCTTTTGTACGGCTATAGCACAGCCCATTGCCAATGCCTCTAGCCCTCGTGTAGGCAGGGCAAAAGGATGGCGCACATACGTAAAGCTCATTTTTGAGCTTGCTAGATTATCGTAGTAGCTATTGGGAGAATCAAAGCCATTCACTATTTTGAGCTTGAGGTTAGGTATGCCTAGAACCTGATGCAAAAGTTTGGCTTTATCTGGATGGTAGGGATGGGTTACGGTTCCAGACAAGAACATGTCAAATGGTCGTTCTTGCTGTGTCAGATCTGGAAAGGTAGCAGGCAAGCAAAAGGACTTAGGAAAAGTGGAGACAGGTACGTTAACCAGGCTATGGACGTCTTGCCATTCACTTTGGTCGGTTACTAATAGTTCATCAAAAAGTTGAAGCCAAGGATAAACAACTTGCAAATGCAAATCATAATCTGCCGTTTGCCCAAAGATTGGGCAGGGTAACTGCTGCAAATTGGGCGGAATTAAATGCCACTCCACCATTTGGCAGATATAAAAATCTGGCGGTTCTTGGGGATCATAGAAGCTATGAATATCAGCGTAAGGTTGATTAGGTAAATCGTCGGGATGAAAGCTAATATTTTGCAGACAAAATCGTACATTTTGGTTAGCGCTTGTCAACCAATCTTGACTGCCGACGCGAGTCCAGGGTATCTGGGCTAGAACCGAGATCTGAGGCTTGGAAATCAGCCGCAATAAATTCTGAGCATGGTCAGTATCAATAGCTTTTAACCGTTGAATCGCCTGCTGATCGTCACCACCGATCCAATAGGCTACAGCACTGTAGAAGTGAGCATCACTAGAATTGAACTGACTCAATCCGGCGATCGCTGCCTGGGTCTTCCCCATTAATCCTAATGCAGCATAGGTTTGCCAATCATCTTGACTACCATGCAAAGCAACCGTTGCATAATTACCCAGTTCAAATGCTTCAGATATCAGGTGTGGAGGATATGCGGACATAAAAGTTTGCTGTTGGTTGATTCTTAATCTAAAGCCATTGTCTCGATCAAGTTATGCCTTTCAATCGCAGCCAGATCTTACAGAGTATCCAGAAAGGGCTCTTTTGCAACACTTGAAGCCTGACCTTAGCCTCTGCCAATTTTTTTTCCAACTTCAGGTAAGTTTGAACCGCCTTTTTGATGTCTGACTGGGATTGACTAATGAAGACCCCGTCTGATTCTTCTATTTCAGTCAAATTCTCGGTAGAAAGGTCTACAGCACCTAAAGAGTGGGGTAGCCCATAGTAGTGTTCTTGCCAAGCAACGATATTGTAAGTCTCTATAGATTCTATAAGCTGTGGAGTTGCATAGTAATTAGTCGAGTACTTAGAAATAATTGGCATATCCACTTTTTCACCCAGAGATGACAAGTTCAATGTTTTTCCTGACTTCAGATAAACTTGAATAGCTTTTTTAATGTCTAGCTGAGATTGACTAATGAAGACCCCGTCTGATTCTTCTATTTCAGCCAAGTTCTCGGTAGAAAGGTCTATGGTACCTAAAGAGTGAGGTAACCCATAGTAATTCTCTCGCCAAGCAACAATATTGTAAGTCTCTATAGATTCTATAAGCTGTGGAGTTGCATAATAATTAGTCAAGTGCCTGGGAATAGTGACCGTATCGGACTCACCCAGGGAATATAGATCCACCTTGTGCCACTGGTCACCCTTTTTTTGCATAGCCCAACACCCATCCCAGGCAGAAACATCACCAAACACTTCAGCGACAGCTAAGGTGACACCTGGATGAAAGTGTTGATTGGTAAACGGATCTAATATGTAATCTACATCTCTATGTTGGTGAGCATTCTCAAAATCAATCTGAGTGAGCTGCAATTCTAGATCATCTCCGCAAATAATTCCACCATCAGCAACTAATCGCAGTGCATGTCTGATATCGGACAGAACGCTAGAGTATCTGTGATCCCCATCAATAAATACAAGATTAAAAGCCTCGGTTTCCAAGTTAGGTAATAAATCACCGCTCATTCCCCGAAGAGAAGCCACAATATTGTCATGCCCAGCAGCTTTGATGTTATGGCAAAACAACTTATAAATCTTGTCGTCAGCCAAAGAGTCTGTCATCTCTTGATAGTGCATTTGAGCATCTTCTGATAAGTCAGTCAATGCTTCAAGGGTTTCAAAATAAGGAGCCCACGCATCGATGCAAGTTACCTTACCCTTTCCAAGATTAAATTTATTAATTGCGTCAGCCCAAGTAATTGCTGATCCGCCAGCCCAACTACCAATTTCCAAGACTTCAAACGGCTTGCCTGGGGTGCTAGAACAATAAGATTTAACCAATTGTTGCATATGAGCATGACGCACGGGCAGTCCTTGTAATGCTCTCATCACCCTGCCAAAGTAAGGAACTCCAGTTGAGAGGCAACGATAATAGTAATCAAGTTCTTCAAGCTGGTAAGTTTTGATCTCAAATAGTGAGATTGGGATAGGAAAGTCACTATTTTTAGATGCCTCTTGTAAAATTAAAGTCTTGACCTCTCCCTCACTTTTTCCGTTAATAAAGCCTAAGCGCTCTTCCTCAGTTTTATCTGGCAAATGCACATGACCAATAGATTGGGGCAAGCCATAAATACTTCCTGTATATTGAACAAGATTATAGTTTAAGAAAGAAGTAAGTAGTGCTGGCTCTGAGAATTCCCTAGAGGTCGATCGATAACTAGAATGTTTCTGGTCTTTTCTCTTAGATAACGCAGTCTTTATATCTTTGGTTCTGAATGCAATAAACGCTTTTCCTTCGACAGGAAAGTCAAATACCCGACGACCAAAATCCTCATTCCACATGTCTTCTAAGTGCTCTGGAAGATCAACTTGGATAATCTTCTCAAAACCTGACTGTTTCAGAGCAAGCTCTAGCAAGGGAACTGAAAATGAAACACCGTTATCAAAATTGATCGGATAATCCAAGTCGGGGATATATTTTGATGGGTTGCCAAAGCTTACAGACAAGTCATCATGCTTGTTGAAAAAAGTAAGAATGAAAATTGCCTTTTTAGTGTGATCGCACAAATAAGCTAGGTGATGCATCGGATCGGGAAGATGAACTAGCACATGCGCAGTCAAGGTGACATCAACCACAGGAAAATCTGCATGATTTAAGCGGTGATTTAATTTATCCCATTCGGCAAAATGGAACTCGCTATGTAAGCCAAAGACGCGATTAAACCATTCAAAAGCCTGCTTAAAGTTTCCCATATCATAGCCTTTACATTTCTTAGCTCCACGAAGAGCTAGTCCATGCAAAAAATAGCCTGAATTGCAACCAACTTCAGCAAATTCTAGGTCATGAACATCATCTCCCAAGTTGTTTGCCAAGACATCTAAATAATATTCGTAAAGCTCTCTGAGCTTGTCGTTACACTCACGAAAATGAGATAAGCTCTCTGGAAGAAACTCACTTCCTACCTTAATATCAGAGTCTTCCCAATAGACATTCGCAAGCTTACTATATCGATCGCAAAAGTTTTGTCCTTCTCCGACTTCTAACGTATCGCTAAAAATAAAGGGCTGATACCAAAATTGTTTTTCAATAATCAATCGTTTCGCTTGCTCAATATCTTCACGGGATAAATTTTTATTTCGTAAATCCATATTTTTTATATTAATCTCCGATAAAAGCAGCTTGTTGCTAGTCCGTAATGTGGGCATCTTGACCGTGATGTGTTGCGTAGCTACTTCAGCAAAGCAAGACGTTTACGCCATGCACAGGCTATGCAAACACATTCCAAAACGGTTGCCAGAAGAAACCCGAGTCTAATAGCTTTCCCACTTTCAACCGGCTGGAAGAACCTCAAAAAGATTGCTAGACCTCTGTCAGATTAGATTTTTTGTGTCGTGAGCGGGGACGCAGTCCCCACTCACGACACTATGCAAGAGGTCTACTAGATGAGCGACGGAGTTAACAACTCACGCTCTAGGTTGTGGGCGGTCATTTCCTTGATGTGTTGGACGGTTTCAGCTCCAAACTTTTGGTGAATCATCTCCAGGTATTTGGGGCTGTTGAAGTAGATTTGGAAGGCGTTGTCGCGGAAACGGAGCACTTCGGCAGCGCTGAGGTATTTCGTTTGCAGTGGCATGGTGTTGACTGCATGTTGAGAGTAGCCGCTCCAGGTGTTTGGTAGTTGCCAGTTTTCTTGTAGTGCCATGTTGTACAGTTGGGAGCCGGGATACGCCATGGTGGAGTAGAAGTTGGCAAACTCGCAGTTTAGGTCGAGTGCCAGATCCAGGGTTGCTTGCATGGTTTCCATGTCATCTTCGGGCAAGCCAAAGATATAGTTGCCAATGACGTTGATGCCTGCCGATCGTACTTTGTTGATGGTGTTGTAGATGTCGGTTTGATCGACCCCTTTTTGGACATCATCGCGGACACGATCGCTGGCTGCTTCAATGCCAAATGCCAACCAGTTAAAGCCAGCTCGCTTCAGCTTGTCTAGCATTTCATCTCGCACGGTGTCTACACGAGCATATGCCCAGATGTTGAGGTCATAGCCACGCTCAATAATCAAGTCACAGATTCCTAGGACATGCTTGGGAGTCAAGACAAACATTTCATCGGCAATCTTGATATTGCGCACCCCATAGCGATTCACCAGAATATCGATTTCTCCAATCACATGCTCTGGAGTCCAAGCTCGATAGCTGTTGGTGATACCTTTATAGCCTGACAGTTTTTCTCCCTCTTTGAAGGGAGCCTGAATGCAGCAGAAACTGCAATGGAATGGGCAACCAAGAGTAGTATAGATGGCAGCATAGGGCTGGCGCCGAAGACCGTCAAAGCAGTGCCAGTTGTGGGCACGATATTTCTCCATGGGCAGCAAATCCCAGGCAATTCCTGGCATTTGGGTCTGTACATCTTGGAGGAGGGGCGCGCCGGGGTTGGACTTAGCGGTTTTTCCTTCCCAGTACCATAGTCCGGGAACTTTGCTGAAGTCGGGTTGGTCTTCTTTCAGAGCCCGAATCAGGTCAACTAAGGTGAACAAACCTTCGCCAGAAGCGGCAAAGTCGGCATCTTCTTCCCGGAAACTACGCTCTGGCAGGGCGGCAACATGTCCCCCTAACATCAAAACAGGCTGATTGGGTAGGGCGCTTTTGATAGTGGAGCAAACGACGCTTGCTCCTGCCATTACCTGGGTTGAGGCGGAGGGCTGATGTCCATAGACGACAATGCCTACGAGGACAGGATCAAGTTCAGCTACTCGATCAGCGGTCTCTTCGGGGCTGAGGTTATCGGCACAGGCATCAATAATCTGGACTGAGAATCCCTGATTGCGGGCAAAGGTTGCCATCAAGCCTGCCCAGACAGGAGGCTCGATGGCCGACATGGTTGAGGCTAGGGATTGGTAAATCTGCTTACGATTGGCCGGGTTGATCAGAACCAGATCCAGTGATTTTTGCTTAGTCATACATCTCCTCTCTTCACACTTGTCAAGAACACCGATTCAATAACTCACACAATTGAAGGATTTTCTCCGGTTCAAGTTCCGGATAGTTGCCGATATAAAA
>JANRII010000018.1:0-64688 GCA_033765135.1 Pseudanabaenaceae cyanobacterium bins.39 | reverse complement strand
ACTTTTGCTTGGTTTTCTCGCTTTCGGCGCTTGTCTAGGGAATACGAACTTTTACCTGAAACTTCTGAGGCTTTTTTCTATGTTGGCATGATTCACATTCTCCTTAAACGTCTTGCTTAACTTCTCAAACACTCTCTTATTCTACCTTGTTCATTACACAGCCATACTTCAAGAGCTTGAGCTTCAAAATACAACTTCTTCTTAAATTCCATTTCACCCAAAGTATTTCCGATAGATTTAACTTCTATACAAATTTCTGGGGCAATAGAGGCTGACATTTCATCTTGGATTTTATCAAATCTTGCTTCCGAACACCAGACAACATCAGCAACCTTAACTCCATCCGTTGTGTCGATCGCACATTCTGGCATTACTTCTCCATTGCTTAATAAAGATTCCAATAGACGCTGGATTCTCCCTTGATGAAAAGAATGTTTGATTTTGACTGGACTCATGACGATTTGCCCCCACTTATTTAGCTCAATTTTGAAGGGTAAATCTTGTAGCTGTTTATTCTCACAAACTTCTTCCCATTTCATAATTAATTACCTAGAGCAATTAATATAATCATAACTTATTTGTCAATATTTTAGACGACATGGCGATCGCTCCAAACTCAACCTCATAACCAGCGATCGCTCGATAATAGAGTTATCTATCTCATAGATTCTATTTAGTTGTTTGTAGACTTCATCATCGTTCCGTTTTTCAATTAATAAGATTTCTAGTGTTTGCTCTTCCACAAAATAAACTATCCGATATTCACCAATATCGGCTCTGTGATAGGGATAACCTTTTAACTTTAGAGAATCTTGAGGGTAAGGATTTGAGATTAATTCGGTAATTTTGGTTGCAATTTGTTTGGCGTGCTTTTCTGGCAGATTTTTTAAGCGTTTAGCGGCTTGTCGAGAAAGGTTAACTTTAAGCATTTAGAATCTCTGATAATAAAGCCTCGCTTTCTGTAATGCCGATGAGACCTTCTTGTTTGGCTTGATCTGCTTTTAGGGCTAAAAATTGATTTTCTAAATCCAAAAATCTTTCAAATTCTTCAATCGACATCATAATAGCGACACTACGCCCTTTTTTGGCTATTTGCACTGGTTCTCTACGAGCTAAGTCTAATAGTTCGCCAAAACGGTTTTTAGCTTCTGATGCACCTAATGTTTTCATGGTAATAGTTCCTAACACTGTTGTTAGCTATTATAACTATATTGGCTATTTTAGCTATTATCGTCCCTCAAAAAATCAACCAACCAGCGATCGCCAGATTTACGATTTTGGTTGAATTTCAAACTCTGACTTGGAACGGTAGAAACAAACATCAAACTCAAGAAAAAAGTTAGTCTGACCAAGAATTAATGGAACGTTTGAGATATTTGTCCAAGCAAACACTAATTTGACTGGCTCAAATTCTCCAATCTGAGCGACTAGAGAAAATGGTATTGCTTGCTGATTACCAAGATTACCTGTTAACCGAATGATAGCCTTGCGCTCATCCCATATGCTTCCTAATTGCAAACCAAGCTCATAGGGCAAGACATTAATTGTAGCGCCACTGTCTACCAATCCAACTGTTTCAACTATGTGAGCGCCTTGCTTTAACATCAGTGGAATTCTTGGAAGACTATCAAACTCGTTTTGGTTTGGACTAGTGGTGGAATACTTGAAGCGCATAGGTTATTGATAATTTGTGTCTGACTGTTTAAGGGCTTCCATTAAGATTGCACCAGCACCAAACATATCGTAGGGTGTCGACAGGTCATAGGTTTTAAATGGTTCGATTGGTGTAATATCTTCAGCAATATCCAAGTCTTCTACAAGTACCCGAATCAGTTTGAGTTTTTCGATAGCAGTAAGCCGCCGCGCTGCTGGAATTACTTCGGCTAATGTCATATTAGTTTCTCCGTAGTCTGAGATCTTGTAATCCTAGTTTACTTGATCAAATGAGATCGCCCCTCAAAAAAATCAATCAACCAGCGATCGCCTATCCATTTTCTGAAATCTATGTTTGAGGTTCTGCTTCTAGCCAGCCTTTGATAGTTTCAATTGGAATGCTGACAAAGGGATTATTTGTGAGAACTTTTACTGTCTCAATACCACCAGCTTTAATGGCATTCAATAATCGATCTTTCAAAGATGGGTCTTCTTTGACTTTGCGCTTAAGTTCCATTTTGGCAAGTGTTTGTTTCTCCTCTAAAGATCCTTCAGGATAATTTTGAGCAAGTTGTGTCAAAAGGGCTTGAATTTCCATTACAGCACTTGTTAGGCTTTGTTGCTGGGCGTTAATAATTTGGTTGCCTGCAACATGACCAGCGACACCATAGACATTTCCGTGAAAGTTTTGGCTAAATGAATTAGTTGGTTGCACTGTAGCTTCTTGCTGTTTGCGTTGCTTGTTTTGCTCTATGAAAGTTGCAAACTTTTTGGGATCAGCGATTACTTCATCATTGATTGGAGTCTTGACAGCTTCTTGCTGAACTTTGTCCATGTAGGTATGAAAAGCTTGCTCGTCATCACGGTGAGCCAACATATATTCCCGTAGTTCGTTACGAGTCATTTGTTTGTAATCAGGCTGGATCATCTCTATATCTCCACTATTTCGCCGTTACTACCAATCAATACTTCTGTTTCTTCGCCTGCGAGAATGTAAATAGCATTATATCGTGAATCTAATCTGACTAGATAAATTGGTAAATACATACTTGATAGGCTTTGACAAACTAAAAAGCATTTTTTGGCGTTGCATAATAGAGTATGAGTTCAAAGCAGAGAAATGAAATGTCCAAAGTGTGGATCAGAACATATACGCAAAAATGGAATTAAACAAAATCACATCTGGGTAGGCAATTTGCTCAACCAACACAGGACTTTTGACTATTGACAAATTAAAAAGTATTTCTAGACTATCTATAGGTTTACACATGTAAACTAGTCATCATTTTATAAATTCCAATTAGCCTTGGATTTTAATTCATAGGAATGTTATATCCGCTAGTTCTTCAACAAAGCCTTGATTATGGTTATTTTTTGATTTTCTCATGAGTCTGCACTCACAAGAAAAACACAGCAAATAGAGCAATGAATTGTTCAGAAATCTAAGTACACTTAAGAGCCAATTCCATCCATGAAAGACACTGTTATTCAACTAAGTACGATCGCGATCGCTTACTTCCTCATCCCCACCGCCCCCAGCCCTGCCCAAGTAATTGGCGATCAGACCTTACCCATCAATACAGTTGTTAATCTGGAAAATAGGACTTTCACGATTACAGGTGGCACAGAAGTTAACGGTAATCAATTTCATAGCTTTCAACAGTTTTCCGTTCCCACAGATACTACAGCCCATTTCAACAATCATCCTGACACGATCAATATCATTAGCCGTGTCACAGGCAATTCCATTTCACATATTGATGGACTTCTCAAAACCAATGGGCAGGCGAACCTTTGGTTGATTAATCCCAATGGTGTTGTATTTGGCAAAGATGCTCAATTGCAAATTGGTGGTTCTTTTACCGCCTCCACCGCCAATAGCATAAAATTTCCTAACGGTCAAGAATTTAGCGCCACCAATCCCCAAGCACCTCCTGTTTTGACGATCAGTACTCCCATAGGTTTGCAGTATGGCAAAGATCAACAGGCATCGATCAGCAATGCTGCTAATCTAAACGTGGGCAAAGACCTCACCCTATCCGCAGGCAATGTTTCTAGTGTTGGTAGCTTGACTGCTAACCAAGGCAATCTCACGGTGGAATCTGTGACAGGTGATGTGGATGTGCAAAGAGCGATCGCGCAAAATATCACCCTCAAATCTAACCGCAACCTCACCTTAAATTCTAGTCAACTTGGCACTTGGGGCAACCTCGACCTTATGGCTAAGGACACAATTCAGATCCGTGATACCGCCGCTACCCCCTTTATTGCCGAAGCAGGGGGCAATATGAATATTCAAGGTAATCAACTCATTGACATTTTTGCCCTCAATCATCCCAATAGTGGCTTTTATACCAATGGCAATATGGTATTTCGCTCGGCAAATACCGTCATTGGCGATGCCCATTACTACGCCAATGGCAATTTTCGCATTGAGCAACTAGATGGCAATAAGGGCAACCTTGCCAGCCCCACCGATCCC
Organism: Pseudanabaenaceae cyanobacterium bins.39; assembly: GCA_033765135.1. GTDB lineage: Bacteria > Cyanobacteriota > Cyanobacteriia > Pseudanabaenales > Pseudanabaenaceae > Pseudanabaena. The sequence continues at coordinate 60,553 of JANRII010000018.1, read as the reverse complement.
ATTATTCGCTCCCTCGGTGATGTCACCTTTGGTGTATATCTAGGGCAATCTCTCCACATCATCGCAGGGGGGAGAGTTTCCATTGATACCGTGGGCATTACTGGCGCAGACACCTCTGGCATTAGCAATACGATTAATCCCACCAGCACCCCTAGCCTCGCTACCGTTAACCTCTCCCCTAGTAAATCTATTACGATCAATGGCAACACCCAACCAACCCTTGATATCCGTGCTGGTGTAAGTCCCTCCGCAATTCTGTCCACAGGCATCACAGGTAATACAAGTATTAGTAACTTAGGCTGTCGCCTCACACCCAACAACTGTTTTTACAATAACGATGCGAGACGCACTGTAGCATCATCTTTGCCGAGTACCGTCTTACCCGCAACGGGTTCAGCGATTACGATTGGCAATATTACCGTGGTTAATCCTGACGGTTTAGTATTACTGACCAATAACTATGCTCCAAATTTGAGCCTAGCCGCCGAAGATATCACCGTTACAGGAGAAGGCTTATTTAGGCGTACTCCAGCCTTTGCAAATACTTTTAAGCCATCAGGGGTAGTGCCAGGCATTGATTTAGCTAGTACGAGTGGCAATGGCGGTTCCCTATTTATCGATTCACGCCGCGATATCATTATCAATGAGAATCAATCAATTTTAACTTCCACAACTGCTAACGTAGGTAATGCAGGAGAAGTCTATCTGCAAGCGCAAAACGGTTTGCAACTAGGCAAGAATCTTTCCATTTGGGCTGATGCTAAAAATCTGGGTGGTAATATCAGTTTGCTCAGTAATGGAGCTATTGATACCAAGGGACTATCGATATCAAGTATTAGTTCAGGAACCACTAGCTCTGGTAGAAGTGGCGATATCAATATCAAGTCCACTGATTTGATTTTGGGTAAATCGGATACGCGCTCATCGGAAATAATTACAAGGACTGCGGGTAGTGCGATCGCAGGTAGTATGTTCTTGCAAACAGATAGAGTTCTGCTGCAAGATGAAACCCTGTTATCTGCGAATACCGTTGGTAAAGGCAATGCTGGCAATATTGTCTTTGATACTCAGGGAAACTTTCAAATCGATCGCAGCATCATCACAACTAGCGTTAGTTTAGAAGGAGAAGGTAAAGGTGGTGACTTGACGATCAATGCTAAGGATGTATCCATTACCAATGGCGCTCAAATTAGCTCAGGTGTGGGATCGTTACTAATTACTACAGGAGCTAATGGCAAAGGTGATGGCGGTAATATCCTGATCAAATCTGATTCACTCACTATCGATGGCACAGGAGCGATCGCAGGCAACCCGACCATTAGCGGCATCTTTGGTTCTGTCAATACTGGAGCCACTGGCAAAGGCGGCACGATTACCGCCAAAATTGGTGATACTATTTCTATTAGTAATGGCGGCAGAATTTCTTCCTCAACCCGCAGTTCGGGCAATGCAGGCGTAATTTCACTTACAGCCAAAAGCCTTGATCTGACCAGTGGCGCTAAGTTAAGAACAGAAACCCTAAGCAGTGGAGATGCGGGTAAAATTGAGTTGTTTTTGACCGATCGCCTATCCCTTGTCGGTAATGGCAGTGACATTCTCTCCTCCAGTGATGTCGGCTCATCGGGAGCAGGGGGTTCTATTTTTATTGACCCAGCGATCGTGACTCTCAAGGATGGAGCCAGAATATCCGTTAGCAACTTAGGGCTAGGAGATGGCGGCAACATCTCTCTCATTGCGGGATCTCTATCAGTTACCAACAGTTCAATTATTGCGGAGACAGCCAATGGCAAAGGCGGCAATATTACTTTGCAAGTGGCGGATCTGCTATGGCTTCGCGATCGCGGATTGATTAGTGCAACGGCTGGTAATAACGGTGATGGTGGCAATATCAATATCAATGCCAACTTTGTCCTTGCCTTTGCCACCGAAAATAGTGATATATTCGCCAATGCCTTTAGAGGGAGAGGCGGTAATATTAACATCACTACGCAAGGACTCTTTGGGATAGAATCTCGCGATCGCCCCACTCCCTTCAGTGACATTACCGCCAGTTCTCAGTTTGGTTTAAATGGAACAGTCTTAATTAATACCCCTGGGGTTGATCCTAGCAAAGGACTAGGCAATCTTCCCGCAGATACCAGTGATGCATCTTCTCTCATTTCGCAGCGATGCTTGGCTGATAATGTTAATAGCAAGTTCTTTATTACTGGTCGTGGCGGCTTACCCCCTAGCCCCCTAGATCAAGTGTATCGCACATCTCAAATCCTCCCTAACCTTGGTAATGCTCAAAATATTAATCAAGCCCATCAAATCAATACATCCCCATATACCAGCGCAGCACCCGCTAACAATAAATCTAATAACGCCCTGACCCAACATTCTCAGAAAATCATAGAGGCTCAAGGCTGGATTATCGATCAAAATAATCAGGTATCTCTGGTCTCAGATATATCTCAATTACAGGGCAATTGGATCTGGTCAAATCAGCCCCACTGCATTTCTACACAATGAGTGTATGGACGATCGCGCCGTGCTAATTGCTACTATGAACTCATTGAAAAACCGCAATAAGCAATAAGATATAGTTAAACAAAAATTTCCTAAGACTAACTTGATCAATCATGGCAACCATTAACGATAATTACCTCAAACTCAAAGCAGGTTATCTATTTCCCGAAATTGCCCGCAGGGTAAATGCCTTTGTCGAAGCAAATCCTGAAGCTAAGGTGATCCGCCTTGGTATTGGTGATGTCACCGAGCCTCTGCCCCAAGCCTGCCGTGATGCCATGATCAAGGCAGTGGAAGACATGGGCGATCGCAATTCCTTTAAGGGCTATGGCCCTGAGCAGGGCTATGCATGGTTGCGCGAAAAAATTGCTCTCCATGATTTTCAATCAAGGGGCTGTGACATTGATGCATCTGAAATTTTCATCTCCGATGGCTCTAAGTGTGATTGCGGCAACATTCTCGATATTTTTGGCGATGATAATATGATCGCCGTTACCGATCCTGTTTACCCTGTCTATGTCGATACCAATGTAATGGCAGGACATACAGGAGATATCAACGATCGCGGCGAATACGGTGGTCTCGTCTATTTACCGATCTCTGCTGACAACAACTTTACGGCAACTCTCCCCACCACCAAAGTTGACCTCATCTATCTCTGTTTCCCTAACAATCCCACAGGCGCAACCGCCACTAGAGAACATTTGCAAGCATGGGTGGACTATGCCCGCGCCAATGGTTCCATTATCTTTTTTGATGCTGCATACGAAGCCTTTATTACCGATCCATCTATTCCGCATTCCATTTATGAAATTGCAGGAGCCAAGGAATGTGCGATCGAGTTCCGTTCCTTCTCTAAAAATGCAGGATTTACAGGTACTCGCTGCGCTCTTACTGTTGTTCCCAAACAATTAGTGGGCAAAGCCAAAGATGGTTCCGATGTCGAAGTCTGGAAACTCTGGAACCGCCGCCAATCAACCAAGTTTAATGGCGTATCTTATATAGTCCAACGGGGTGCTGAAGCTGTCTATTCCGATGCAGGTAAGGAACAAATCAAGGCTTTGATTGATTTCTATATGGAAAATGCTCAAATCATTCGCGATCGCCTTACCGAAGCAGGTCTCGCCGTATATGGCGGCATCAATGCTCCCTATGTGTGGGTACAAACACCCGCAGGGCTAACCAGTTGGGACTTCTTCGATAAATTGCTGCATAGCTGCCATGTGGTGGGAACCCCCGGCTCTGGCTTTGGAGCCGCAGGAGAAGGTTATTTCCGTATCTCTGCTTTCAATAGCCGCGACAATGTGAATGAAGCCATGCGCCGCATTATCGATAAATTTAAGTAAACTTATCTTCTGCCCTAGGGATATTGTTGAAACCGTTACCAAGCAATACTTTCAACAATATCCCCGTAAATCTTCAATAACCTGTACCACGCCCAACATGAGCTACCTCGAAACCACCACCGAATTTTATACCGAAGCAGCCAATACTCCCCAAGTGGGACTATGCTGTATCAGCACGCCCCCCCTGCAATACCCTGACCTCAAAATCCCCGATATCATCCAACAGATGAATTATGGCTGTGGCACAACAGTGCATCCCACCGAATTGCAGGGTAATCCTACGGTTTTATATATCGGTGTGGGTGGTGGCTTAGAAGCTTTGCAATTTGCCTATTTTTGCCGTCGCGATCGCAGTGTGATTGCCGTTGATCCTGTAGCAGCAATGCGAGAGGCAGCAACGAAAAATCTCCAACTGGCAGCCCAAGAAAATAGTTGGTTTGATCCAAAATTCGTGGAAATATTGGAAGGTGATGCTTTTAATTTGCCTGTACCCGATGCCTCTGTCGATGTGGTTGCCCAAAACTGTCTATTTAATATCTTTGAACCACAGGACTTACAAAAAGCCCTCAAAGAAGTCTATCGAGTTCTCCGTCCCAAAGGCAGGCTGATTATGAGCGATCCGATCGCCACTCGTCCCATGCCTGCCCATTTGCAAGCAGACGATCGCCTTCGGGCTATGTGCCTGTCTGGTGCATTAACCTACAAAGATTACATCAGCTATCTGATTGAAGCTGGCTTTGGACAGATCGAAATTCGCGCTCGCCGTCCCTATCGTCTCCTCGATACCCATAGCTTCGATCTGCCTAGCCCATTGCTCCTCGAAAGCCTCGACTCAGTTTCTTTCAAAGTACCGATTCCCCACGATGGAGCCTGTGTATTTACTGGCAAAACCGCCATTTACAAAGGCATTGAAGATTGCTATGACGATCAACAGGGACATCTGTTATCTAGGGGCAATCCTGTATCTGTCTGCGATAAAACGGCGGCTAATCTCGGTGCTGCATGTCCAGAAGACATCATCATTACCGATTCCACATGGCACTATAACGGCGGCGGTTGCTGCTAAATGACTGATGTATAGTGTGTTAGTCTGATTAACGTAGATAGGCATAAATAAACTGAAAACCAAAAAGATGATTCCACCCGCGTAGCGAGCAGAACTATCTCTGGTTTTAGGCTTTAATATACTCACCTACTTATCAATATAAATTTCTCAAGGTCTTACAAGTTTTGATCTCAACTACACCATCAAGCTTTGTCGCCTCTGATTTTCCTGCCATTTGTGGCAATGAAGCAGCTATTCAAAATGCCACTCAAGAAGATGCTCCCGTATTTCTCAATCACAATAATCTCAAATTAGAAGAAATTACTTCCGCTTTTGCCTGTGCCTTGCATATGCATCAACCAACCATTCCCGCAGGTGCGAATGGAAGTTTGATTTGCAACCTTCAACATATGTTTGAGCATCAAGGCGAAGGCGATAATCATAATGCCTCCGTATTTGCATGGTGCTACAGTCGCATGGGGGACTTTATTCCTCAATTAGTTGCACAGGGGAGTAATCCTCGGATTATGTTGGATTATTCAGGAAACTTGCTTTGGGGTTTGCAGCAGATGCAACGCCACGACATTTTGGATAACCTGAAACGCATTACCTGCGATCGCCAATATCAACCCTATGTCGAATGGCTCGGTACAATGTGGAGCCATGCGGTCATTCCTTCCACGCCGATTCCCGATATTAAGCTCCATATTCAAGCTTGGCAAAGCCATTTTGCTTCTATCTTTGGAATTGATGCCCTCAAGAGAGTCAAAGGGTTTTCGCCGCCAGAAATGCATCTTCCCAATCATCCTGATACGCTCTACGAATACATTAAAGCCCTGAAAGAATGTGGCTATCGTTGGCTGCTGGTACAAGAACATTCCGTAGAGCGCCTTGATGGTTCAGGCTTGAGCCAAGATCAAAAATATTTGCCAAATCTTCTAGTCGCCCAAAATTCGCAAGGTGATTCAATTAGTATTACGACTCTGATTAAAACCCAAGGTTCCGATACGAAACTGGTCGCCCAAATGCAACCCTACCATGAAGCAAAAGGACGCGGCAGACAGCAACTAGGCAATGTGTCCATTCCTTCGCTCGTTTCCCAAATTGCCGATGGCGAAAATGGTGGCGTAATGATGAATGAGTTTCCTCGCGATTATCCTTTGGTATGGGATCAGCTTAAAACTAATGGACAAGGAAGTTTTGGGGTAGTTGGTTTAAATGGAACTGAGTATCTCGAAATGATTGAGGCGGCGGGTGTGAGTCCCCTTGATTATCCCAAAATCCAAGCGATTCAACAGCATAAAGTCTGGCAAAAGGTCGAGCAGCTTGGCAAGCTAAATTCTGAGAATGTGGAATTGGCCATTAAAGAACTCAAGGCAAGCGATCATCAATTTCATATGGATGGCGCATCTTGGACAAATAGTATGAGTTGGGTCAATGGTTACGAAAATGTATTGGAGCCAATGAATCAACTAAGTGCGAAGTTCCATGAGAAGTATGATGCGTTAGTCGCTGCTGATCCTGATACCACTAAGCGATCGGACTACCAGCAAGCGTTGCTTTACAATCTCCTCATGCAAACTAGCTGCTTTAGATATTGGGGACAAGGCATATGGACAGACTACGCCCGTGAGTTGTATCGGCAATGAAGAATCCTGAACAACATACTTATGCCAACTGAATCAAGGATGTAACGTTGGCAAGAGCTACAACGCTCATAGTTCAATATCTTTAGGAAAGTTCGCTTACATTTCCTTCTGATTGCTAAGGGTTATTCTTTGGCGATATTAAGAGCGTGTTTGAGAAGTTTTGATCCCCCTAAATCCCCCTTAAAAAGGGGGACTTTTTTAATCTTTTCCCCCCTTTCATTAAGGGGGGGTGGGGGGGATCGTCCACTATTTTTAGCCTATGCCCACACTTCTAAATCTGCGTTCATAGGAGTTAACTGAAATCAGTTTGAAAAAGGATTTTAGCGGTTCCTTCTGTCGTTGCGATTCTCCTTCCTTTGTTCACGAAATGCTTGCAACTGCTTCTTCTGTTCTGCGGTTAAAACTGCTTCCACTTGTTTTTTACTGTCTTGACGAATTGCTTGCAATTTTTGCTTCTGGTCAGCCGTCAAATTGAGTTCTTTGACCCATCCACGATAATCGCTATTTTTACGGTTCTTCTCCAAAATAGCTTTCTGTTCAGGAGTCAGAACTGCTTGACGACGCTTCATGGCATTTTCGCGAATAGCCTTAAGCTGAGTCTTTTGGGCTTCAGTCAAATTCAGCTTTTTCATCATCTCTTGCCCAGGCTTCATCTGCTCGATCTGATCGAGGCTGTCGGGTTGAGCATGAGCAAAATTAGGCATTGATACCGTACCAACGGCAACAGTCATACAGGCGATCGCGATTGCTCTTTTGAAGTTGTTAAACATGGATTTCCCCTCATTGAGAAGTTTTGTTTTTCTTTACAGGGGTTTTGACCAGAGGTAAGTTTAAAAGGTTCAAACTGGTTCAAATAATTTTGTCAACCCGCACAACTTCGTAAAATCAAACCGATAACTATGCCAAGACCGCCAAAGCGGACAATTTGCCAAAAGGTTTCGCGTAAGCTGCTCCCAGAAATAAGACGACTCTCTAGCTCCGATTCGATTTGCTCAAGGCGATCGCTAATTACTTGTAACTCCTGTTTATATGTTTGCTGATCACTAACTTGCGAAGAGCGATCAGCAGCATTAGGTTTACGGCGAATTTTTGATTCTTTTAATTGTTGATTAATTTGTTGCTGCTGTTTGAGTAATTCTGACTTGGCGATCGCCGCCTGCTGCACCTGATGCAACCGATGCTCTAAATTTGCCAATGCATCCTTAACTTCATGCAGTTCCGCGTTTAAGTCGTTGAGATCCATCCAATCAGAATCCTTGTTCATGGGCTTTATAATACTAAATGATATTAAATACTAGCCCGATATTCATCAAGGGCAACCATAGCATCCCTCATATGACTTCTATTCAGCCTAAAAAAATCCTGTTTGTCTGCTTAGGTAATATTTGCCGATCGCCTGCGGCAGAAAACATTATGAACCATCTCATTGCCAAAGCAGGTTTAAGCGAGCAAATTATTTGTGATTCCGCAGGTACGGGGGGATGGCACATTGGCGCACCACCCGATCGCCGTATGCGAGAAGCGGCTAAGGCAAGAGGTCTCAATTTTGTGGGTGCTGCTCGACAGTTCTCAAAACAGGATTTACAAGACTTTGACCTGATCCTAGCTATGGATTGGGACAACTACCACAACATACGCGCCCTCGATCCTCAGGGCAAATATAGCGACAAGGTAAAGATGATGTGTTCCTATTGCCAAACCAGTCAGGATAAAGAAGTCCCTGATCCTTACTATGGCGGTGCAGAGGGTTTTAATTATGTAATTGATCTATTATTTGATGCCTGTGGAGGTCTCTTAAAGACTTTAGCGGATTAACTGATTTGAGCAAGTTTGAGCAAGTATGATCTAGCTATTGGGCAGAATATATTCACCTCAGTCTGCAAACCCTATGAACGATCTCGATCAGCTCTCCAAATCCATCAGCCATACTCCCGCCGAATTTGTCCAGATAGGCGATCGCTATGTGGATAATTTACCCATTGCCATTAAGTACTACCAACAGGCAATTAATCTTGATCCGAATTTTGTCCTTGCCTATGAACGGTTAGGCACAGTTTATCAAGTGCAAAACCAGCCAATGGAGGCGATCACTAACTTTAGCCACGCGATCGCGATCCATCCCCAGTCCCTTACGGCTCAACTCGGTCTAGGTAATGCCTATGAGCAAATGGGCTGGCATGAACTAGCGATCGCCCATTGGCAAACTGCCCTTTCCCTTGCCCCTGAGCGTTTTTTGGCGGAAGATCATTGTCGGCTGGGGGATCACCTCACCCAAAGGGGCAGGATTGCGGAGGCGATGCAAAGCTATGAACAGGCGATCGCCACTAACCCTAACCAAATTATGGGCTATCGCGCCCTTTTTAAGCTGCAACAACAAATTGATCCCAATCCTGTGCTGATCGAAGCAATTTTTGAACGTGCCATCACCCAATCACCAGATCGTAACCTGTGGGAAGCCAAGGATTACAACCTTTTGGGGATGCTATGGATGCAAAAAATTGACGCAATTTCCCATCAAATCTCTGATCAGATGTCTAGCCAACTTGAATCAGAGCAAACCGATCAGTCCGTTGATGCGATCAACCAAGCCAGTTCCGATCGCCATACCAATTTCCAAAGATTAAAGTCATTACAGGAATCCTATTTAAGCAAAGCGATCGCTCACCTCGAATATGCCATCCAGATCGATCCATCCTATGCCGATGCCCATTGCAATTTAGGCAGTGCCTATCTACACCAAGGACGCTCCAAAGATGCCATTCTTGCCTATCGAGAAGCGATCGATATTGATCCAAATTTTGCCACTCCTTACCTCAATCTCGGTATCCATCTCAGTAGCATTGGCAAAATCGATGAAGCGATCGCCTGCCTCGAATCAGCGATCGAGTTAGATCCTCAGTCTCTCCAAGCAAAGACCTATCTCAGTAAGATCCTAGAACATCAAATTTCTAAAAACCCGAACTGATGGCAAGCCAAAAAATTTACGCCCCTACGCCATTTTTAGATTTCGCATTACTTAGTTGCAATCTGGCGGCAATATCGATAGCATAGGTAATAATAAAAAACGTAATAAAACTAAACAATCAGATATCAAACTGATATAAGAAATCAGCGAGGAGTGACATAATGCAGCAACAGGGCAAAGCCCTAATTGCACCCGTAGAATTGATGGGAGCAGCGCAGGGATTTAATCCAACGATACTACTGCTAATTGGTTCAATCGTCTTAGGAACTGCATCCACTACAGGTTATTGGGTATGGGGATGGTCACACTGGTTAGTATTTGTGTGCAATTTTTCCGCACTATATGTATTGGGAACAGTCATCCATGATGCTTCCCACGGTGTAGCTCACCCTAATCGCATCGTCAATGCAGCGATCGGACATATCTCTGCTGTTTTGCAGGGTTTTGTCTATCCTGTATTTACAAGGGTGCATATGCAGCATCATGCCAACGTCAATGACGAAGAAAATGATCCCGATCACTATGTATCCACTGGCGGCCCCCTCTGGCTAATTGCCATCAGATTCTTTTATCATGAAATTTTCTTCTTTCAACGTCGCCTTTGGCGCAAATATGAATTGCTGGAATGGGCAATTAGTCGCTTAATTGTTGTTGCGACCATTATTTTGGGCTATCACTGGGGCTTTTTGGGCTATATGCTCAATTTTTGGTTTGTACCTGCGGCTGTAATGGGTTTGTTGCTGGGACTATTTTTTGACTATCTGCCCCATCGTCCTTTCGTTGAGCGATCGCGATGGAAAAATGCGAGGGTTTACCCAGGACGTTTCCTCAATATTTTGCTATTGGGGCAAAATTATCACCTGATCCATCACCTCTGGCCAAATGTACCTTGGTACTACTACGAAACAGCCTATTATCAGATGAAGCCCTTGCTAGATGCCAACGGCTCACCCCAAACCCTTGGTATCTTTAAAATGCCTGATCTCGCTGGCTTCCTCTATGACTTATTCCTTGGCATTCGCTTTCATGGGCATGGCCACGCTAGTCAAGACCACGCTGCTAAGGGCAATCGAGGCAGAAAGAGACGAGTTGGACAACCCAAAACCGATAGGGAAATTTTAGAATCTCCTGTTAATTCCTAATGCACAATCCCCATAAAAGCTGAATCAATTTAAATCAATGAAGCAGATAGACGGCATGATCGGTCGTCTATTTTTTTGCTTATACCAACTCTAAAAACTAGAGTCTCAACCCTAGCGACTAACAGCTATAATTAGCAAACTGACAAAATTTTTGAATAGTTTAGGTAAGTTTTGAGCGTGCCAAAGGTCGGTATTGTCTATAACGATGCAAAGCCTGTTGCCCAAAGTATGGCAATAGAAATGCAATTGTGGCTAGAAAAACGCAATATCCAAACTGTTTTGGCAACAGGTAACGGTGGGATTTTGGGTTATGGTAAACCTGACGCGCCTGTATGTCATACCCCTATTGAGAGCCTAGTACCTTTGGGCTTTGATAGTGATGTTATGTTTGTGGTTGCTCTTGGAGGTGATGGTACTGTATTGTCGGCTTGCCGCCAAATTGCGCCATTGTCATTGCCTATATTGGCTGTCAATACTGGGCATATGGGTTTTTTGACGGAGATCTATCTGACCAGTTGGCAAGATGCGATCGCGCAGATTCTGGAAGGGAATTATGTACTTGAGCAGCGATCGATGATGAACGTTAGGGTCTATGATTCTCAAGGTTTGCTTTGGGAAGCTCTATCGCTCAATGAAATGGTTTTACATCGTGAGCCATTGACAAGTATGTGTCATTTTGAGGTCAAAATCGGACGACATTTACCTGTTGACATTGCAGCCGATGGCGTGATTATATCTACGCCTACGGGTTCGACTGCCTATGCCCTATCTGCGGGAGGGCCTGTAATTGAGCCGGGTATTCCTGTATTTCAACTTGTGCCTATTTGCGCCCATTCTATGGCTTCGCGGGCTTTGGTGTTTGCAAATACGGAAAAGGTAATTGTGACACCAGCTAATCGCCATCGTCTGGTTTTGGTTGTTGATGGTAATGCTGGTTGTTATATTTATCCAGATTATAGGGTGGAGGTCGATCGCTCAGGCTATCCTGCAAGGTTTATCCGTCTTCAGCAGGGAGAATTTTTCCGAGTATTGCGGGAAAAACTGGGTTGGGGTTTACCCCATATTTCTAAGCCAACTTCACTGGAGTTATCCTAATCTCGCAAGCATCAGGACTGGATTTTTTATCGCTTACTATTTGCCTATTACCTGCCTATTATGGGTCACAATCAAAATTTTGCTAATCAAGATTTACGCGATCGCTCCTTTAAAGGCAAAAGTTTAATTGGGGCAGATTTTAACGGTTCTGATATTCGTGGTTGCGATTTTGGTGGCGCACAGTTGCAGTTGGCAAATTTTGCTAATGTGCGTTCAGGCTATAGTCAAAGACAGTTAATAGTTAATGGGTTAATCACCTACATTTTGGCTCTTTTATTTGCTTTTACCGCGATGGTGATTGCAATTCTGTTGCTTAACTTTCTGCTCTGTCTGGCAATTATTGTTTTTGGTTTGGGGTTTGACTATCGGCAGATGGCGTTTAATGGCATCACGTTAGGGGTGGTCATTGTTTATGCGATAAGTTTTACGATCGCTTTTATATTGGCTTGTATGGGTGGTTTGGTGACTAACCATCGCAAAACGATATTCACAGTAGCCATTTGCTTAGTGACTGCTTTTGTGGAGGGGTATTTGGGGTCTGGGATGGTGAAAATTTTGATGGGTGGAGCCTTTAATGTGATCTTTGGCTTTTTAAATACCAATGCTTGGTTAGGGTCTTTGCTACTGTTGGTGATCGAGATTTTGCAAGGGATTGGTAGCCTTTATTTGTTTCGTTGGGTGATTAGTATTCCTCGTTCTATTGTTGGTACTAAGTTTAAGCAAGCCAATTTAACGCAAGCTTCATTTCAAAATGCGGTGTTGGTGGGCTGTGATTTTTCGCAGGCGATTGTGACGGATGTGGATTGGCAGAGGGCGCAGATTTGGGGTTGTAAGTTACCTGCTAATTTCGACATGACTGCTGTGAAGGTCAACCCGATTAAATAGCGCCAGCCCGTACAGACTGCCCAGTAAGTACCATAGCAGCATACTAATGCGGGGATCGTATAAGACAACATCGAGTAAGCCCGATAGACCAAAGAGGACAATAGCGATCGCTGTGACTATTACTAATCCTTCGGTCTGGTCAATGAGTTGAGGTTTGAGGGCTGCTTTGATATTCCAGAAGGTGATGCTGATGATGGCTATGAGTGCGGGTATGCCTGAGCCTGTGGCGATCGCGAAGAAGAGATTGTGTTCGTGGGGCAGTCCACGCAGGTCATAGCCTGTGCTTTGGGCGATCGCGGGGAAGTTGCGAAGTCCCCAACCTTGAATCGGGTGGGTTTTAATTAGGTATAGGGCATAGTTCCAAGCGTTGAGACGATCGTTGGTGGAGCCATAGTCAGCCATGCTGGGATCGATGGCACTGCTAAGACGTTGCACAAAGCCTTCGGGAAGTAGCGATCGGATGATTTCGCCACCGATGCCGAGCTTTTGCCCAAATATGCCCCAAGCTACCAGCAAGGTGCAAAGGAGACCTAAGCTGAGTAATTTCCATTGACGATAGTAAATAGTGATCAGCAAGGAGCCGATTACTGCCAGTGTCCACGCATTGCGGGAGCCAGTCATAATTAAGACGGCAATATTCATCGCCAGAGCGATCGCTGTGATGATTTGCTGTGACTTGGTAATCGTTTTCACTTTACCGATCGCAAAATGAAGGTTAATGGGCAGCAGCATCAGCAAGTAGATAGCGGTTTCGTTGAAATGACCAAAAATGGATTGAATACGGCGATCGCCACTAAATCCCATCGAAATTGGGTAACTTTCAAAAACAATCTGTGGCAAAATCCAGTCTGGTCGGTTCACGATGGCTTGAATTAACCCAAATCCACTCACACAGATCGAGCCAACAATCAGTAACCAGAGAAATTGTCGAAACTGCTCTGGAGTACGCACAATATAGCTAGTGGTCGCAGCAAGTAAGAAATAGGGAATAAAATTTGCGAGTCCTCCTGCGGCAATACTGAAATTGAAGGCTGTGAAGGTGGTAAAAATCATCCATAGGGATAGCCATAGGTAGGCAATGTTGAGGGGAGTAGCGATCGCGCGCCATCCATAACGAAATAGGACACTAAATGCAATTAAACTCGCAAAAAATGGCATCAGAACATTACTAATCGTCATCAGTAAAGCCACTTTTTGCAGCCATTTCCATTCCCCTAAATCAGATTTTGCTTCCACTTAACTTTCCATTTGCCAAATTTCAGAACTACAAAATTGCATCATACAGTGTCTTGCGGCAACTTATAGCAATGCAGTTACAAATGCCACAGTGCCAATGTCGCCTATTTCTAAGTCAGCTTCATCAATACGATCGGCTAGTACAACAAGGTCTAATTCTTTAATCATTTTTTTATGATTTATGCAGCTTGTAAAACTGGAACTGTTTGAAATTTTTGGCGTTGTGGCAATGGTTCGCCTTTTTCTATGGCGGTTTCTACTAGGAGTTCAATCACTTCTTGAGCATTTTGGATTGCTTCTAAGTAGTTATTCCCGTGGGTGCATGGTTGCATCACATTTGTAAATTCTGGTAAAAAGACAACAAAGCAGTTATCTTCATCAGACCATTGAATAAGAATTGTGTATTGCATAGTTTTTAGTCCTTTGTATCTAGTTTTCTGAGTTCTTCTAGGGCTTCATTAATCTGCTTTTCTAAGTAGGTTTTGGCATCGCTCCCATCTTTACCTGAAATAACGATCTTTTTTGACAATTTTGGATGTGACCATTTGGAATGACTGCCTTTTGCTGACTCACTGGTATACCCTGCTTTGAGCAGCATACTTTTTAGCTCTCTAATCTTTTTTGGCATAGGGATTTACTGATAGATTGATAAGATAAATTCTATATTCTAGAGATCCCAGTTACCTCTTCTCCCCCCTTCTCAAGGGGGGCTGGGGGGGATCATCCGCTCTATCTCCTCACACACATTCTCAAAATCATCTAACACCTGCCGATTAGTAAATCGAATCACCTTAATTCCATAGCCTTCTAGTCGTTGTGTTCTTTCTTGATCATAGGCTGTCCCGTCATCGGTATAGTGGCTTTCTCCGTCAACTTCAATAACTAGTTTGAGGCTAGGACAGTAGAAGTCAACGATGAAATAGTCAATTGGTCTTTGTCGTAGTACTCTAAATTGGAAGTTTTTTAAATATTTGTGCCAAAGTTTTCTTTCTGCGGGTGTCATGTTTTGGCGCAGTTCTTTGACTCTAGTGGTGAGGTCGGGGTTATAGGGGAGATGGAGGTTGCTGGTTTTAAGTGTCATTGATCCCCCCAGTCCCCCTTGTGAAGGGAGGAGCATTAAATTCTTGCTCTTCTTCCCCCTTTGCAAGGGGGATTGAGGGGGATCTAAACTTTGAAACGTAGGCAGGGAATTTTATCTGTACTCTGTGGTTTGGGAAATTGAGCTTGTCGTTTAAGGTGTGATCCCCCCCAGCCCCCCTTGTGAAGGGAGGAGAATTAAATTCTTTCTCTTCTTCCCCCTTTGCAAGGGGGATTGAGGGGGATCTAAACTTTGAAACGTAGTCAGGGAGTTTTGTGTGTACTCTGTGGTTTTGGGAATGGGGCTTGTGATTTAGGAGGTGATCCCCCCCAGCCCCCCTTGTGAAGGGGGGAGAAGATGTGGTTGCTGATTCTCTAATTTTTTGAAGAATGTCTTCCATGATTAGAGAATTAAATTCTTTTTCTTCTTCCCCCTTTGCAAGGGGGATTGAGGGGGATCTAAACCTTGAAACGTAGTCAGAGAGTTTTGTGTGTACTCTGTAGTTTGGGAAATGGAGTTTGTGGTTTAGGGTGTGATCCCCCCCAGCCCCCCTTGTGAAGGGGGGAGAAGAGGTGGTTGCTGATTCTCTAACTTGTTGAAGAATGTCTTCCATAATTTTAGACTCATGGCTTAATCAAGTGTTCTTCTTTGCGGCGATAGGCAACAATTTTATGCTGTCGTTCAATGGATGGATAGAACAAAAAATAACCTAACCAACAAGCATTGGCGATAGTTGTTCCATAGATAATTAAACTGTATGTGCTTAGCCAATCATAAAATGACATAAGCTTTGATCTGATTAGTTGTGAAGATCCAATTATGTCTGAGTTAACGAACCATCTTCCATTTGTAATAAGAAAATAAGTACACACTATGGAAATACCTAGTATTAAACTCACTACAAGAGTCCATCGTTTTGTCACATCCCCATACGCGAAGTTTTTGACAATATTGAATAGACCTATAGCTATTAGAAATAAAATAATAATATAAGGAGTCGAGGTTGAATATATATTTAATATAGATATATGCAAAAAAATAAGCATCGCTCCTACCAGTAATGGAACTAGAAAAAATTGGGTTATAAACCTAACAGATATTTGACCAGTTTCAATAGGCAATGAAGCTGTTTCTATTACAACTACAAATTTATATTCTTTCTTATCAGTATTAAGATAGAGAATTATATTTCTCTGTCCTCTTTTCTGAGCAACTAGCTTACTTGTATCTACGATGATCGTGCAATGAATATGATTACTTTTAAAATTTTTCTGACTGAATAAAATCCATGTATGATTGTCAGGTGTATGATATCCATCATTTTTATGAGGAGCAACTTCCCAATGACCTTCTAGAACTGTTTCAGGAATAGAATTAACTAGTTTAATTGTCCGCTCAAGCTTTTCATCTAACTTTGTTGCCTTAAATTCCAAAACCTCCTTATTCGGATCGAACTCTACGCCATCATCGAACTCCCCCCAATCTTTAAAAAACTTTACTTCAGGTACGCGCACCACATATAAAGGCTTCAAAGACTCCAATGCAATCTTCGCATCAGCAAAACGCTTACTCGGATCGGGAGCAACCATTTGATCTAACCACTTCACAAAGGTTAAACTGCATCTCTTTAACTTTGGATCTATTTTGCTGCGATCTAGTTGATTGCTGAAATCGATGTAATTGCCGATATCGGTCGAACGGATCGCCCCAATCAAACAGATTAACGTCAAACCCAAACCATAGAGATCGGACGCATTGGTTAGCTTGAGATTGCGGATTTGTTCGGGAGCCATAAAGCCAAACGTCCCCGCATTAGCGCTACTCATCGCCACACTACCGCTACCCACCCGCGCAAAGCCAAAATCAATTAGGTAAACATTGAGATTATTATCTACAAGAATATTTTCTGGCTTAATGTCACGGTGGATGACGGGCGGCATTCGCTCTTGCAGATACACCAAAATTTCTAAAAGCTGTACCGCGATTTGCTTAATTTCATCGGGTGTAAAGCTTCGCCCTACCGCCAAAGTATCCGCAGGAAAATATTCCGTAACTAAGCAATAGCCGTTAGCTGTCTCAAATTTGTCTAAATATTTGGGAATGCCACGATGATTTAAACCTTGTAAACTTTGGATCTCACGTTCGATCGCTCTAAAGCCATCCCATCCCGCACCAGTCGCAAACTGAAATTGCTTGATCGCAACATCAACATTATCCGTAAGACGTTTAGCAAGGTATGTAAACCTGCCCCCCTCCAAGTTATGTCCCAACTCTTTAGTAATTTGATAACCATGCACCACAAAATCGGGAAAGGAAGACATAGATTTTTAGCGATTATTAGCTAAATTAATTAATGAAATTTTAGCTTTTTTGCGCCATAATAGCAATATTAACTTTATTGGCTTATCTTCAGCAAAGTTCGGAGAAGATCAACTGGAAGTTGTTGGGGTGGAAATCACCACCCGAAAACCCGTATAGCGATCGCCTTGGTTAGCAGCATTTCGAGAACGGTGAGCAGAGCGACAATAATGGGCAGAGTCGCGCCAAGAGCCACCGCGAATCACTCGACAACTCTGATCTCCTCCCTGAGTCCATGCTGTACCATCTCTAGGGATTAAATCATAGTCATCGTGCCAGACATCCTCACACCATTCCCAAACATTGCCATGATGATCATGGAGTCCAAACTGATTGGCTGGATAAGTACCTACCACTGAGGTTTGACCTGTGTTGATATTGTTGGCAGATTTCGCCTGTTGATAGTTTTGATAGGGATCAGCGATCGCATAATTATAGTTGGCGAGGTTGGCAGTAATAGTTGCACCACAGCTAAAGGGGGTCATCGTTCCTGCGCGGCAGGTATATTCCCATTCCGATTCACTAGGCAAACGGTAGGGCTTGCCACTGCGTTCCATCAATTTCTGACAAAACTGCTTTACCTCTTGCCATGAGACCATCTCCACAGGGCGATCGCCATTCCCAATAAAAATAGAAGGATTATTATCCATGATGACCTTCCATTGATTTTGAGTAATAGGATAGCGAGACATAAACAAAGAGGGAACATTAATCCAAGTTTGGGGTTGCTCTTCAGGACTATGTTCTAGCTCCGTCATCGGCGAACCAATTCTAAATTTACCTGCGGGAATATGCACCATTTCCAAATCAATTGATCTTCCCTTGAGTTCCCCTAAATGCTCCACAAACAGATTACCAATCTTAGATTTTGTTGCAATTTGAATTTGTGGTTTTAGAGGCGCACCCCATGATTGGAGCGATTTAATCAGGTTTGCTCCTTGGCTGACCGTGACCATAGCAGTTTCATAGGAAAACGATGATAGCGGCGGTATGCTCACCTGAATAGGGGGCTTAGGGGCAGAAATTGGAGTGATTTGGGTTTTAGCATTGCCCTGAAGATTTTTCTTGGGATGGCGTTGGGGATTAGGGGAGCGCGATCGCATAGGGCTGTAGCTAGGAGGAGATTGGCTCAGAGTTTGCAGATCCTGTATGACAGCCTGAGCCGTTTGATACCTTTGGCTAGAAGCTGTCACAATCATTCGATCCAAAATTTTGGCTAATTGTGGATTGATAGGATGAGGCAAAAATTCTTGCCAAATCCATTGCCCATCCATATCCATGAGATCTAGGGGTGAAACATCCGTAAGCAGATGAATACAGGTCACACCGAGGCTATAGATATCACTAGCGAAAATGGCTTTACCCCTTGACTGTTCGGGGGCAAGGTAGGCTAGGCTGCCGATGCGCGTACCCGTTCGCATCAGTTCTGAGGTGGTGACAAATTTCGCTGCCCCAAAATCAACTAAGACATGACTCGCGATTTTAGTGGGTTCCCCTTGAGTGGGTGGCGATCGCCTTCTAATAATATTTTCAGGCTTGATATCCCGATGGATTACCTGACGCTCATGAATAAATTGCAAAATGGGTAATACTTCACTCAAAAGCATCCGAATTTTGGCTTCACTAAATGCCCCCTGCTCCTGCAACTCCTTCAACAAGTCTTGACCATCAATAAATTCTTGAATCAAATATTGACGCTGATCTAGCTCTAGATGAGCGAAAAGGGTGGGGATTTGCGGATGTTTACCCAAGTCATCAAGCCGAACTGCTTCCTGTTGAAATAGCTCTGCTGCCTTAGCACTGCTGCTGAGATCCGCAGGCAGAAATTGCTTGATCACACAAAGGGGACGGGAAGGTAAGGCTTCGTCAATGCCAATAAAGGTTTTACCAAAACCTCCCTGTCCTAGTACGCGCAAAGCCCGATAGCGATCGCCAATCCTCAGCCTCGCGCCACATTGTTGACAAAAATTGAGTGATGGCGACTGCTCAGGATTTTGGTAAGAACACTCTGGATTGAGGCATTTTGTCATAGGGGCTAATTGGTGGGGATTTGATCCATTTTGGCGAAACCGATCACCTGCATCTTGCCAGCACTTAGTTCTAGGCGTAGCACCCTTGCGACAATACCCTTATCTTCCAATTGGCGCAGATCCAACACCTTATTCAATCCCTCCGCAAAGGCTTTGGTAATGCGCTCAGGTACTGGCGTTCCCTCTAACTCAATTTGGGGATTAATAATTTGCAGCCTTGTCCCACCGATGGTTTTAAGTTCAGCATTAATTGCCACATTTAGTTTGGTTGGCTTACTTGGCTCTCCCTGTGTCGAGTTGGCTAATGCCTTGGGTTGGGATTGTAATATTGCTGTTAGGCGAATGCGATCGCCATCCAGAAAATTTACCTCTGGATCAACCAAATCAATTACCTCTGGATTAGCCCGATTGTTTCCTGTAATGTCAATTCTGAGACTTTTAAAGGATGATTGAATGAGTGGCGATCGTAAGGCGGTATTAATATCATCGGAGCGCAACACCACCCGCACCGCCGCCTGCAAAGGCTTTCTTAGCACGATCTTGCCAGATTGCAGACGCTCAGGATCGATGCTAATAGGATCAGTCTCTAGATCCACCTCATCAATCCGCAGAAACTCCAAAACATAGACCCCACGACCTGCCACCCTCACGCGATCGACATTGCCCAGCAGGATCTGATAGTTGGGTGCATTATCAACCCGTACCTCCAAGGTATCTGCCCGCACGATCTGACTTTTTAAAAAATCAGTTGCCACCCTATCGATCACCAGACCTGGTGAACCAGCCAAGCCCAAAACCGTTGTTAATAAACCTGCTAATAGTTCCATAGTTGTCCTAGGAAAACCCCAATAAATCGATACGATATCATTACAGTTAGCGCTTAAGCTATAAAATCATGTAAGTTCTCTAGATTTTTTTTCAGCAATATAAACTATGTCATTAACGCCTGCTTTATTTGGTCAACTCGCACAGGCAATGGGGATATTTGTCTTGATTAGTGCCTTGGTGACAGGATTGGCAATGGCTTTCAATTGGGGATGGCGCTATCGGATGGTGGGAGTTACTCTTTTCTCCCTAGTGCTAGTGGTGGGATTATTTGCCCTGAGTATTGAGCCAATTACGCGATCGTCAGTTGATGGGGCATTACCTTTCAAAGTTGTTTACGATCGCTTTGGTCCCCAAGCCACGATCGCCATTGCTCCCAATGTCACACCTGAGCAGTTAGAAGCCACATTAAGACAAGCCAGCAGCAACCTGTTTTCGTCTGGGCGCAACGCTCAGGGAGAATCGCAAATGACGATCTACGCAAGGACAATTACCCATCCCCGCGAAGGCCTATCGAAACCTGTTTATCTGGGGCAAGTCAAGCGATCGCTAACTGTCCGCAACGATCCCAATCCGCAGATTGAAATTTACCTAGAAAACTTTGCCGAGTTGCCAACTGCCACATCGCCATCCTAATAACAATACAAACTACCAATTCCAACCAAGTGCGATTACCCTTTTATAAATCAAAACATAACCTCCTCAAGGTTTTTTAAATCTAGCTGATGTTTTGTGACGTGCCACAAAGCATCAGCCCTAAAACCAAATTAAGAAATGGCTACGCCATTTCTTAATTAAAAAAAACTTACTGGGTTTGGTTTTTAAATTGGTATAACAATGGCATAGCCATCTTTAGCTTGTGAATTATTAAAAACTCCTATCAAATACAATTGACAGAAAAATTGCTAAGTCTATGATAGACATAGGCATAGTGGGTATAGGTCTATCCTGCGCTGCTATAACTAACCCAACAAGCACACAATGCGAAATCAGTTTACTAAGTCAATATCTGCAATGTTAGAGTGCCTAGACCGTCTAAGCATCTCTGAACAACTAACTCCTCAGCAGCAGTCTGATTTAGAATCAATGCGAGATATTTGTGACGATCTGGTTAGTAGCTATGAAGAAGTAATTAAGCTAGTCAATAAGTTAAACAACACATCTAATCAATCTTCTTACCTAAAATTAAGTAATCAATTACTTAATGACAATGAAATCTCCATACTCTCAGCCTTAATATTTTCACGATTTCAACAGGCTATTGACATAGAAGAATTATTAGATACCGTAGCCTTTGAAGTGAGTCAACTGCTGCAAGCAGATCAAGTTATTGTCTATCCATATATTGCTAAAACATTAGCTAAATCCTCAACTTCAGAGAGTGTAATTGAACATGAAGTTGTTAAAGATAAAGCTTACTCTTGGCGAAATCAGCCTTTGCCCTCCCTATATACTCAACCCAACTGGATAGAGAAGTACCAAACTAGCATCAGTATTGCCATTGATGATACTAATGCTATTAATGAAGTATCTGATATTGATGCGTTGCAATTTTTTCAGACCAAAGATATCCGTTCTGTACTCATTTTACCTATTCCCAAAGGGAAGGAAGGTCAAGGACTCATTTTAGTCCATCAGTACCACATATCACGTCAATGGCAGGATTGGGAAGTAGAATTTTTAGAGAAGTTAGTCACTCAGTTGGCAATATTGATGCATCAAATGTTGCTTCTCGAAAAATCGGAAACGATTAAAAGAGAGCGCGATAGTGTTATGGCAAAGCTGCAACATAACCAAACCCATGATGCCTTAACTGGCTTACTCAATCGCGATTCTTTTATGGTTTCCCTCGACTCTGCCCTTGCCAAGGCTAGAGAGTTGCAAGTACCAACAGATTCTTGGGCGGTGATATTTTTGGATTGCGATCGCTTTAAATCTATCAACGATAATTTCGGTATAGCGATAGGAGATCAGTTATTGCAGGCGATCGGTCAACGGCTGATATCCTTTCAAAAAGAAGGAATTACAATTGCGCGGATCGATAGTGACGAGTTTGCGTTTTTATGCGAGCAAACCAATCCTGCCTTAGATATATCCATTCTCGCCAATCAAATTCTCGATAGCATTAGACAACCCTTTGATATCAATCAAACGCAAATCTTTACTTCCATTAGTATTGGTATTGCTATCTATGATCAGGACTATACCTATCCCAATGAAATTCTCCGTGATGCTACTTTGGCGATGAAACAAGCTCGCAAAAATGGACGGGGTAAATTAGCTATTTTCAATAGAAATATGTATCAGGAGGCAAAGGTCGATATCCAGTTGGAAAACGATTTGCGCCATGCTTTAGCCAATCAAGAACTATATCTTGTCTATCAGCCAATTATTTCGATCCATCAGCATAAGCTCACAGGATTTGAAGTTCTATTGCGATGGATGCATCCTGTTCAAGGTGTAATTTCTCCACAAGAATTTTTACCGATCGCTGAGGAGACTGGTGAAATTATCAATATTGGTTATTGGATTTTAGAAACTGCTTGCCAACAACTCCATGAATGGAAACAAATAGCACCCAATTCACCAATTACCCTCAGTATTAATATATCGACAGTGCAGGTGATTCAGCCTGAGTTTGTGGAAAGATTTCAGGCAATTATTAATTCTTACCAGATTGAGCCTCAATCCATTAAGCTTGAGGTGACAGAGACAGTATTTATGCAAAATATTGAAGTGTCTGCTCAAAAGTTAGATCAATTGCGTAAAACTGGTATCCAAGTATGTATCGATGACTTTGGAACTGGCTATTCTTCGTTTAGCTATTTGCAAAATTTACCGATTAATATCCTCAAGATCGATCGCAGTTTTACAAATAAGATCATCATTGATGTCAAGAGCAAACGGATTATTCAGGCAATTCTGCGACTGGCTAATAATTTGGGTATGGGTATAGTGGTGGAAGGGGTGGAAACGCAGGATGAGTTGGCATATTTTGAGGATTTGGGTGGTAGTAGCATTGAAATTCAAGGCTATCTAATTTCCCATCCTCTGAGTAATACCAAGGCAACGGAATGGTTTCGGAATAGTATCTAATATTCAGTTCGGGTTAAGCTCTCCTCATGTTCTAGTCACTTTTGAAAATGGCAGAAGTTGTAAAAATAGTAGACGATCCCCCCCCTTATGAAAGGGAGGAAAATATTAAAAAAGTCCTCATTTTTAAGGGGGATTTAGGGGGATCAAAACTTCTCAAACACGCTCTAACTAATGTTTAATTAGTTAAATTCATGGTGTAACTACTACTATCCACCTTCACTTCAAAAAATGGGCGCAATTCTGAGCCGTTACGTCCGCAACCATCTCCTTTAGCAACATAGTTAAATGCGTCCGTCGGATGGACACAGAAATTTTGGTCAGTGTTGCCCTCCCATACCCAACTGTCGCCGCGATCGCCACCATAGAGATAGTAATAGTCACCCGCAGCTAAGGGCTGATCAATCACCACCTCACATTTATTAGGATTAATCTCATACCACCCCTCAGAACGCCAGCGATCGTCACCAACACCGTAAGCAACTGCAATATATGCAGTTCGGCTAGAACGATTACATACTTTCAACTCTGCCTGTGCTGGTTCAACCAGAGCAGTTGTACCAATAGCTGTTACCAATGCACCCAAGCAAACAGATACCTTCAATAGCCAAGATTTTTTGCACGAAAATTTCATATCAGCCTTATAAATACTAGATTTCAACTGTATTTATTGCAAAATACCCACAAATACAGACCATCCAAGCACTAACTTATAAAACTTAATTAATGTGAGTTCAAGCAAGCATTTGCACCTCGTGCGGCACAAATGACAGAAAATAGTCACAGTCTATAAGAATTAGGAGCTAGATTTATTCATGACAAGTAGTAATCAGCCGATCGCCAAAATTCCTGTTGTTGTCTCTGGAGCAACGGGCAAGATGGGACGAGAAATTATTAAAGTGATCGCTAAGTCTTCGGATATGTCCCTTGTGGGGGCAATCGGTCGCCAGCATATCGGCGAAGATATTGGTGAAGTGGTGGGGATCGGGGAGCTAGAAATACCAGTGACGAATAATTTGGAAGTGTTACTAGCTCAGGCTGCCCAAGAATCTGAGTTGCCTGTAATGGTGGATGTAACTCATCCCAGCATTATCTATGACAATGTGCGATCGGCGATCGCCTATGGAGTGCGCCCTGTGGTGGGGACAACGGGCTTAACGGAGCAACAAATTGATGAATTAGCTGTTTTTGCGGACAAGGCGAGTACTGGCTGTATTATTGCGCCTAATTTTTCGGTGGGGGTGCTGTTAATGCAGCAGGCAGCGATCGCGGCGGCAAAGTATTTTCAGCATGTGGAAATCCTTGAGGTGCATCATAACCAAAAGGCAGATGCCCCCAGTGGTACTGCAATCAAAACGGCTCAGATGCTCTCGGAGCTAGGTCAAAACTTTAACCCTGCCCTCGTTGAGGAAAAGGAACATCTCACAGGGGCAAGGGGCGCAACCTATGGTCAAAATATCCGTATCCATAGTCTGCGGATGCCTGGGGTAGTGGCGCGGCAGGAAATTATTTTTGGCGCGATGGGAGAGACGCTCAAGATCGAACATAATGCCAGCGATCGCACCTGTTATATGGCTGGAGTATTGTTGTGCATTCGTAAGGCGATCGGGCTGAAGTCCTTGGTCTATGGTTTAGAGAAACTGCTCTAGATTTGTCATTAAAAAAGCACCTGCTAGAGCAGGTGCTTTTTTATGTTTGGGTGATACCCCCAGGGGAATTCGAATCCCCGTCGCATCCGTGAAAGGGATGTGTCCTAGGCCTCTAGACGATGGGGGCGCGTTCTTGACCTTTATTAATATACACAGGGGAATATAAATATGTCAATACTCTCGATTAAATTTTTTGAGCATGGCTAAGAAAGTGCAGGACGGATGCCTTGGGTGCGATAGCGCCAATAATCTTGCAGGATTTGGGCATGATCAAAGCAGAGGTTGGTGGGCATTTGTGCGGCGGTAAATATGCCCACAGACTTAGCGTCATCAGCAGCGATTGGTTCACCCACTGCCTCAGCGATATAAACAGTACTGACAGTATGCAAGCGGCGATCGCGACTGGGATCGGAGTAAACCCCTAATAAATCTGTAAGCCGCACCTGTAAGCCTGTTTCTTCTAGGGCTTCACGGCGAGCCGCATCTTCAAGCCGTTCGCCATAATCAACAAATCCACCTGCGATCGCCCATCCAAAGGGTTCATTGAGCCGTTCAATCAAGACGATGGGCTGATCGGGGCGATCGCTCAACGCAATAATAATATCTACCGTGGGGACGGGATTACGATAATTCATTGGGGTTCCGTAATGTAATAACAAGCCAAATTCCTAGTCTAGTAGTGCAGCGTTGCTGCATCCCTAGACTAGGAATTTTGAAGAAATTATTTGCTTTGGGAACGGAGAGAGAGGGATTCGAACCCTCGTTAAAGTTTCCCCTAAACAGCATTTCCAGTGCTGCGCCTTCAACCACTCGGCCATCTCTCCAAGCATGGACAATCTAATTGAGATTTAACTAATTCTTGAGTTAATCGATTAATTTGTCATGCGGATATTAATCATAGCAAAGGATGGTACATATGCAAGTACCTGATCCAAAAAATCAGTACTTAGAACCGATTTTTTATGGCACAGCGAAGCTGCGCCACAAAAAATTAACTGGCATGTTGCTCGTACCAAGCGATCGTATTTTGCAGACCTTGACGAAAATTGACTGCGGCGGTAAAACCAAAGGCTTGTTTAGCCAGTTCCACATCAAGGCATCGGCGCGGCTGACCATTGGGCTTATCCGTTTCCCACACAATTTCGCCTTGGTAGTCCATGAGTTCGCAGATTAGCTCGATTAAATCCTTGATTGCAATTTCTTGACCTGTACCAATATTCACAGGCTCAGGGGCATTATATTTCGCTGTTGCCATTACAATTCCCCTTGCCGCATCATCGGAATATACAAACTCACGGGTCGGCGTACCATCTCCCCACACAGGAATTTGGCGATCGCCCCGTTGCTTGGCTTCATAGACCTTACGAATTAAAGCAGGAATCACATGGGAACTGCGCGGATCAAAATTATCTTCAGGGCCATAGAGATTAACGGGTAATAGATAAATGCCGTTAAAACCGTATTGCTGGCGATAGGACTGCAACTGGACTAATAGGGCTTTTTTGGCAACCCCATAGGGTGCATTAGTCACTTCAGGGTAGCCATTCCAGAGATCGGACTCTTTGAAGGGAATCGGCGTATGGTTAGGATAGGCACAGATCGTTCCTACACAAACAAATTTCTGGACATGGGCTTCATAGGCAGCATGGATTAGCTGCACACCCATCATCAGATTGTCATAAAAAAGTTCGGCGGGCTTTTCGCGATTGAGTCCGATTCCTCCGACATGGGCAGCAAGGTGAATGATGACATCCTGAGATTGCACAACCCGTTTACAGGTGGTTAGCGATCGCAAATCATCATCCTTTGATCTTGGTACAGTAATCAGCTCAGGATTCGCACCTGCGGCAATTAATTGAGCAACGACCCGCTTACCCAAAAAACCTGCGCCCCCTGTAACTAAGATTTTTTGATCGGCAAAATGATTATTCATAAATGATTTGTCATATTCATGGTTTAAGGCTGTGATTAATGCTGTAGGCAAAATTTAGACATTAGCGTTATGGGATACTTGGCGCAATGTGGCAATATCGCCAGAGGCTTTGCCCTTAGGATTGGGTAGCCCTAGAGCTTCAAGATCGGCATCCACCATGAGTTCCACTAATCCTTGGAAAGTTACCTTTGGTTGCCAATTTAGCTTTTTTCTTGCCTTAGTTGAGTCCCCTAACAAGAGGTCTACTTCCGCAGGACGAAAATAGCGGGCATCAATTTCCACATAGTCTTGCCAATTGAGATTGACATAGCTAAAAGCCTGTTCGAGAAATTCTCGCACGGAATGAGTTTCTCCCGTGGCAATTACATAGTCATCAGGCTCATCCTGCTGCAACATCAGCCACATCGCCTCTACATAATCCTTGGCGTAGCCCCAATCGCGTTTGGAGTCAAGGTTGCCGAGATATAATTTCTTTTGCTGTCCTGCGATGATTCTGGCGATCGCCCTTGTGATTTTACGGGTGACAAAGGTTTCGCCACGCCTTGGCGACTCATGATTAAACAAGATGCCATTGCAAGCAAACATTTGATAGGACTCTCGATAGTTGATGGTTTGCCAATGGGCATATACCTTGGCACAGGCATAGGGACTGCGAGGATAGAAGGGAGTCTGCTCGTTTTGGGGAACCGCTTGCACCAGTCCGTACATTTCCGAAGAGCCTGCTTGGTAGTAACGGATTTGGCGATCATTACGGTAGTGATAATCTCGCAGCGCTTCCAAGAGTCGGAGAGTTCCCATGCCCACAGAGTCAACGGTATATTCTGGGGAGTCAAAGCTTACGCGGACATGGGACTGTGCGCCAAGGTTATAGACTTCATGGGGACGTACTGCTTCAAGGATTCTCCCCAAGGTCGTACCATCAGTAAGATCGCCGTAATGTAAAAATAGTTTTGTTTCGGGTAAATGGGGATCTTGGTATAGATGATCAATGCGATCGGTATTTATAGTGGAAGAACGGCGGATGATACCATGAACTTCATATCCTTTAGAGAGTAATAGCTCTGATAAGTACGATCCGTCTTGACCAGTAATCCCTGTGATCAAGGCTCGCTTAGAATGACTCATGAAGTTTTAGTAAGTGATACAGTAAATT
The DNA here is from genome assembly GCA_033765135.1 of Pseudanabaenaceae cyanobacterium bins.39. Taxonomy (GTDB): domain Bacteria; phylum Cyanobacteriota; class Cyanobacteriia; order Pseudanabaenales; family Pseudanabaenaceae; genus Pseudanabaena. Next base: position 32,563 of record JANRII010000018.1, on the reverse strand, counting down.
AAGTTTATACAAAGCTTACAGTGATTTGCGGAGTATTTTTCTAAGATATTCTACTTAACTGCTAGGCATTTGCTAGGCATTAAGGAAGTTCCAACAGAATATCAAAGTAGAAAGTTGAACCATGAGTTGGGTTTTGTAATTGCCAATTTTGTGGGGGTGTGCCGCCAATGTGACCAAAGCTTTCTACCCAGATATTACCGTTCATTAGCTCGACTAGTCGCTTGCTAATGGCTAAACCTAATCCAGTACCACCATAGCGCCGATTGATGGAACTGTCAGCTTGGGTAAAGGCTTGAAATAGATATTCAATGCGATCGCTGGGAATTCCAATGCCTGAATCGGCGATCGCAAACCTTAATCGATATTGCGAACTATGGGGATCTATAGGCTGACCTTGCACAACGATAGAGACTTGTCCTTTGCTCGTGAATTTGATAGCATTGCTGACCAAATTAAAAACAATTTGCCGTAAGCGTGTGCTATCGCCAATAACAAGCTCAGGTAGATTATTTTCAGGCAAATATACTAGATCAATTTGTTTGGCATCTGCCTGTCCTTTGAGTAATTTGTAAACGGATTGCAGGATACTGGTTAGATGAAATTGACTTTGTTCTAATTCCAACATGCCTGCTTCAATTTTAGAAAAATCGAGAATATCATTAATAATCGCGAGAAGAACATCTCCACTATCTAAAATTGTTTGCACAAATTCCTGTTGTTCATCATTTAGATCAGTAGTTGCTAAAAGTTGCGCCATTCCTAAAACGCCATTCATCGGAGTCCTGATTTCATGGCTCATATTGGCTAAAAACTCACTCTTAGCCTTGTTGGCCTGCTCGGCGGCATCCCTTGCATTGGCGATCGCAATTTCCGACTGCTTACGTTCCGTAATATCGCGTGATACCTGAATTACAGTATCTTCAGTTAGTGGCAAAAAGTTGGAGGCAAACCACAGATGACGACCGTTAATTTCCAAGTAATAATCACAACTAGATAGTTTCTTTGAGGTAAGAGCAAGTTCAATAGAAGCCAAAATAGTATTGGCAACTTCTAGGGGCAGTTCTTCATAAATCGTCTTTCTCAATACCTCGTCACGGGTTCCCTTGAGGTTTAGTCCTTGAGTTTCCGCGATTCTGATGCATTGACCATCTCGTTTGCGAACTAATACCACATCTGTCATGGCTCCTAGCAGTATTTGCTGTTCTGCATAGGCTGCTTGGAGTTTCTGTTGACTGGCTTGCAGTTCTATCTCTGTCTGTCGGAGGTCGGTAATATCGAGGGTGATTCCCGTTGCATAAACACATTGAGCGCGATCATCCCAACTAGAACTAATGGAGTTAGAAAGCCATCGAATCTGTCCATCTCTGCGCCGAATGCGATATTCAATGGTGGTTGAGAATCCGGGAACCATCATCTGCTCAATCACTGGAATCACCTTAGATTGCAAGTCTTCGGGCAGAATTAAGGATGGAATAAGCGAAGGGGATGATGCTATTTGGGCGCTGGTATATCCGTATATATCCTCAGCATTGGGGGAGCAGTATTGATATTCCCAAGTACTCATATCATAGAGATAGACACCTGCAATAAAGGCTGAGGTGTTCTCGAGAACTGATTTTAAGCGATATTCTGACTCCTGTAATGTAATTTCTAAGGCTTGCCAATCTTGATGGTCTTTACTGTCATCAGCAAGAGGGTAAGCGGTGCGAAAAGAGCGAATATTTTGGCGGAGTTGTAACGAAATTATATTGAGAATTATGACCAAAAATAATCCACTAAGAATCATGAAAACTTGACTACTAAAGCTCTTTTCGTAGTGGAGGGAGAGTATCAATAAACATGATATGCCGAAGGTCTGCAAGAATATTTGCCAAATGATTAGTTGACGAGTTGCATCTTTAGAGAAAAAGGATCTTTGCAGGAGTTTTGGCAATATTTCTGGCAATATTTGGGACAGGGGCATGTCTTTGATGGAAAATCGGATTTAATCTAAATAAGAACAAAATCATGATACGAAATCATGAAAACTGAAGTATGAAGATACACAAACTAGTCGATTGTACTGATTAGCCAATAGGTGGTCATTAAACCTTTGCCTTTAACTTCGATCGCACCGCGTTCTTCAAGGACAAATTGGTGTTTGAGTAGTTCATAGGTGGTGTCTGTAACTTGGATTTTGCCGACTTGACTATGGGACTCCATGCGACTAGCAATATTTACTGTATCACCCCAAAGATCATAGATGAATTTTTGCATACCGATTACTCCCGCAATTACGGCTCCTGTATGGATGCCAATCCGAATTTGTAATTGTTTGCCTGTTTGATTTCTTAGATCTGCCATGATGGTTTGCATTTCGAGAGCCATCATCGCGATCGCGGTGGCATGGTTGTCTGTGGGTTTAGGAATACCCCCTGCGACCATATAAGCATCACCAATGGTTTTGATCTTTTCTAGTCCGTATTTTTCGGAGAGGGTATCAAATTGGGAAAAGATCAGATTTAACAGATCGACAAGATCTTGAGGTGACATCTCCGATGACATATTCGTAAAGCCGACAATATCGGCAAAGAGAACTGTGACTGATGCATAGCTGTCGGCAATGACTCCGTGAAACTGCTTGAGGCGATCGGCGATCGCTTTGGGTAAGATGTTGAGCAGTAATCGTTCCGATTTTTCCTGCTCGGCGTGCAGAGCTTCTTCCGCCAATTTGCGCTCCGTAATATCATCAAGGACTCCTAAAATCCCGATGGTTTTGCCCTCCGCATCGATGATGGGCAACTTGCTGGCATCTAGCCAGATGGATTGCCCTGATTGATCGGGATTTAACTTACGCTGAATGATATGCAGTTCAGGCACATTTGATTCCATGATGCGGCGATCGTGATTACGAAAGGTTTCGGCTAAGTGGCGATCGTCCACGAGATCATAGTCAGTCTTACCCACCACACTTTCCGGGCTATCCAATTGAGCATACATTGCCCAATTTTTGTTGCATCCGCGAAATACCAACTGAGTATCCTTCCAAAAGATTTGTTGCGGAATACTATCAATAATTAATCTTAGATAGGTTTTTTGTTCTTCTAATTGTTGCTCTGCTTGAACTCTAGCCGTAATATCCTGAAAACTCCACACCCTGCCGATGATTTGGGAATTAAGCCATTGAGGACGCGAAAATCGTTCTAAAACCCTGCCATCGGTGAGTTCTAAGGTGTCATAGCTTTCGCTTTCTGGTTGGTGGCATAGCTCCCGCGATCGCTCAATAAATGCTTCGGGATCTCGCATCTTCGCCGCTAAAAATTCTAGACATACCGATTGTTGAGAATCGGTAATAAATTTGGGAGATAGCTCAAACATATTCACAAAGCGCTGGTTATAGCTATTGATCTGGCCATTCTGATCCACCGCAACTACACCATCGGCGATCGCCTCAAAGGTGGCTTGTTGTAAGCTGAGAAATTCCGCTAATTCCGCAGTTCGTTGCGCCACGCGAACTTCTAAATCCTCCTTACTTTCTGCTAAGGCAGTGAAGGAAATTTGCAATTTTTGCGCCATTTGATTAAAAGACTCTGCCAAAATCGATAACTCGCGAATATTGGCCGTTTCGATGGGATGGTAAGGTTGTCCAGTGGCGCGATCGGCTGAAGCGGAAAGCGAAGAGAGGACATGAGAAGCGGCAATTAATCTTTCTACAGGTTGAGCAATCCATCTAGAGGTATAGAATCCTGTAATACTGGCGAAGATCATTGCCAACAGGCACAAAACAATCGTATTGCGGGTATTGATATTAATGCGATCGCGAAAATCTAGCTCCGATATACTGACCAGCAATAACCAATCTAAACCCTCATCAGTTCTAATTTTGGTAAGTTGCACATACTGCGGCACACCTTCCCAATCGAAGACAATTTGTTGCTGTGGCGGCAAATCTTGAATTTTGAGATTGCGTCTTTGCAGTTCCGCAAATATAGCTTTTAATAGGGGATTTTTACTTTGGGAGGCATGAATGCGAACTTGGTTAGAGTTACTGATTTCGTCATTAGTGGAGGTGGCAATTAGATTGCCCGATTCTCCTAAAATAAACGCTTGTCCTGTTTTCGCAATTTTTAAATTCCTTAAGAAACTGCCAATTTGAGCCAAGGGCAAATCGATCGCCATGACTCCTTGCAACTGCCCTGTGGTGCTATAAATTGGCAAAGAAGCCGTAATACCTAAGACCGAACGTGCCTTAAACTGATAAATCTGACTCCAAACTAATTGCTTCTTTTGAATTGCTTGCTGATACCAAGGGCGATCGCGAGGATCATAATTATCAAATTTAGGAGCATCGATAGGTTGCCCCTGTGGATCTAATTGATAAATCTCTCGTTGAGATTTTTGAGGAGAGTTGGGCGGAGATATTGTCAGCAAGAGATGTAAAAACAACTGCTCCGAGGGCTGCCTTTCCACCCCCACAAACTGACCATTAGGATTAGCGGCATAGAAAAAATAGAGATCTTTCTCCTGTTGCATCTGCTGCCAAAATAACTGCCTCCAATCCTCTAGACGCTTAAAATCAAGCATTCCTGCTTTAGCACTAGCCCCATGTGCCTCTAGTATCTGTAGGGGTAAATTTACATATTTGCGTACAAGGGATTCAATCGTATGAGCTACCTCCTGACCAATTTGCGGCGCTAGTTCTTGAGTTGCCTCCCGACCATTCTGGATGGATAACCATCCTGTAATTCCCACCGCCGCTATGACTTGGGTAACAAAGGGAACAATCAGCAGAATTTTTAGGGATAGTTGACGCGATCGCCAAGATTGACGATCAATTTGATCTGTGTTGTCAAGATTTAGAGGCAGAGATGGTTCCGATGGTGTCATAGGTGAATCTCAAATAAGGCTAAGAGTGCAATCCAAACGGAAATTCTTCTAGCGATCTAGATAATGCATCCTATGATAAAGTCTCGAATATCGAAACGCACAGAATTAAGCTGATTGGCGCACCATTACGAAATCACGCTGAATTTCTAGGTATTGTTTGGCGGTTTGGCAATCTTGATGAATTTGGGCGGTTAAAGCGGCAAGACCGTTAAATTTTTGTTCTGGGCGAATAAATTTGATAATCTTCACACTCATTTGCTGACCATAGAGATCCCCTTGCCAGTCCAACAAATGCACCTCAATGGTTAAGCGATCGCCTTGAGCATCAACGGTTGGACGCATCCCGATATTCATGACCCCAGACTTTTCGCCATGACTTGCCCCCAAGATATTGACCTGCACCGCATAGACCCCTTGGCGAGGTAAGCACTTATTGGCAGGCACAGCAAGATTGGCAGTGGGAAAACCGATCGTCCGCCCCAACTGCTTACCCTGTTCAACAATACCGATTAGCTCATAGGGACGACCGAGCAAACAGGTGGCTAGATCGATATTGCCTTGGGCAAGGGCTTGTCGAATATTAGAACTGCTGATCCGCACAGGCTCACAATTAACATTCAGGGTTTGCTCAGGGATAACGGTGAGGCGATCGCCCCAAACCTGATGCAAATCGATAATGCTACCTTGGCGTTGTCGCCCAAAGCGAAAATCAAAGCCCACACTAATTAACTGCACCTGCATCGAATCGATCAGAATTTGCTGCATAAATTCGGCGGCAGTTAGTTGTGATAGTTGGTCATCAAAGGGCAGCAGCACTAACTGCTCTACCCCCAAGGATTCGAGTAGAGCCGTTTTTTCGGCAAAAGGAGCCAGTAATTCCTTTGGCTTTTTACTAAAAAACTCTTGAGGATGGGGCGAAAAGGAGACAACGGTACTATTTAAATGAGACAGATGGCGATCGCTAAGGCTCTGGGGCAAAATTGGCGCAATCACCCGATGATGACCGATATGCACACCATCAAAATTGCCAAGGGCGATCGCCGTTGGACGGGATATCTCAGTTGGATCAAAAATTATTCTCACGCTTAATATTTTGACATAATTGCTAGAACTTTTAATTTTGGGATTGCAGCTAAGAAAATCACCAGAAAATTCACAATTGCATTAACACTTCCAACAAATCATCCAAAACTCGCACCAAATCAAGAAATGACGTAGCTATTTCTTATTGAAAAAACTTACTGGGTTTGGTTTTTAAATTGGTATCACTCCTAACCTCAAGATCAAAACCCAAGAAGCAAGTTGCAGTAAGGTGCGCCGCAACTCGTATTCTGGTTTTGTGTCCTAACAAACATGGCAGCAGCTATATTTTTTAATGATTTTAATTTGGGCTTTTTAATTTGGGCTTTTTAATTTGGTATAAGCTTGATTTAACCCAGCAATGTACTTTTCTATATTTTTTGCTTCTAGGACAGCCCCAAGTGTTCACCACAGCAAAATAAACTTTTGTCATGACATTCTGGTATGTTTGAGATCCGCCGTTTGCTGTACATCCATGACCGTTAGAGAAACATTTCGTCGCACTAAAATTGTCGCCACTATTGGCCCTGCCACCAGTAGTCCAGATATGATTCGCCAGCTTATCGAAGCAGGTGCAACCACTTTTCGCCTCAACTTTTCCCATGGCACTCATGCTGACCATCACCGCAGCATTTGTAATATCCGTCAAGTATCTAGTGAACTTAATCAACCTGTCGGTATATTACAAGACTTACAAGGTCCAAAAATTCGGCTTGGTATTTTCAAAGATGGGCCAATTCAATTAGAAAAAGGCGATAAATTTACCCTCACTAGCCGCAAAGTCGATGGTACATCGGCAATTAGCTGCATTACTTATGACAAACTTGCCGAAGAAGTCCCTATCGGCGCAGTAATTATGTTGGATGACGGCAAAGTGGAAATGGTCGTCGAAGATGTTAATCAAAGCTTAGGGGATCTCTATTGCCGTGTGGTCATTGGCGGCACACTCTCTAATAATAAAGGCGTTAATTTTCCTAATGTGCATCTCTCGGTTAGTGCCATGACAGATAAAGATCGCGAAGATCTCCGCTTTGGACTAGCGGAAGGTGTTGATTGGGTGGCACTGAGTTTTGTTTGTACCCCTGAAGATGTTCTAGAAGTCAAGGATTTGATTGCGGCAGCAGGTCGCAATGCCAATGTGGTTGCCAAGATTGAGAAGCACGAAGCAATCACCAATATGGAAGCTATCCTGTCGGTATGTGATGGCGTGATGGTGGCGCGGGGTGATCTTGGTGTGGAAATCCCTGCTGAGGATGTACCGATCGCGCAGAAACAATTAATCAAGACTGCCAACCGTTTGGGCATTCCCGTTATTACTGCCACCCAAATGCTCGATAGCATGGTGAATAATCCCCGTGCTACCCGTGCCGAGATTTCTGATGTGGCAAATGCCATCATTGACGGAACCGATGCGGTGATGCTCTCTAATGAAACGGCTGTGGGTAAATATCCGATTCTGGCGGTGGAAACGATGGCAAGGATCGCTGTCCGCATCGAAAGAGAACAGGATCTGAAGATGCAGCCCATTGAGAGTATGGGCAGGGCTGTGCCGAATGCGATTAGTCAGGCGGTGGGTCGAATTGCGATGCAGCTAAATGCCGCCGCGATCGTCACATTGACCAAAACTGGTTCCACTGCTCGTAATGTCAGTAAGTTCCGTCCGCCAATTCCCATCTTGGCAGTGACCCCTAATGTGCAAGTGGCAAGGCGATTACAGATGGTTTGGGGAGTGCAGCCCCTTGTGTTGTTGTCATTACCATCAGCAAGACAAAACTTTGAGGCTTCTTTAAATTTAGCTCAAGAAATGAAGTTACTTGCCGCAGGGGATCTGGTGGTCATGTCAGCAGGAACTTTGCAAGATGTGTCTGGCTCAACGGACTTAATCAAGGTGGAGTTTGTCTCATCGGTGGTGGGGCGCGGTCTAGGGGTTGGTTCTGGAATAGTACATGGTCGGGCGCGAGTGGCTTTCCACCATCTCGATGTACGCGATTTTAACCCAGGGGAAATTCTCGTAATTGATCGCACGGATGCTGACTATATCGAAGTAATCCGCAAAGCTGCCGCCGTAATTACAGAGGATGACAGTTTAGATTCCCATGCGGTGGTAATCGGACGCAGACTCGGTGTACCCATCTTAATTGGGGTCAAAAATGCGACAGGATTTATTCGAGATGGAGAACCTTTGAGTATCAATTTTGCCAAGGGCATGATTTATTCTGGTTCGCGATCAGACGAATTGGCTTTTTAGCTAGGATTACTGCATAAGTTCCGCAGATAATACCGATATCCTAAGATCGTGAGACTGCTGAGGCAGAGAAGGGGAGTCAACCAATCTCCCCAGAGAACGTATAGGGTCTTGGTGTCCCTTAGGTACACTGTCTCTAAATGGGTCTCGTAGGTATTAACATCTGAGAGCCAAACTGTGCGCCCATTGGGATCAACAAAACCTGAATAGCCTGTGTTAGTAGCTCGTACCGCCCAGCGATCGCTTTCGATCGCCCTTGCCACATCTTGAGCATGGTGTTGGGCAGACATATAGGCGGCAAAGTGGGCATTATTGGAAGCAGAAAGAATCAGTCTGCCCCCTGCGGCGGTTTGCCAACGGAAGGTGGCGGGATAGGCTGACTCATAGCAAATGCCCACAATAAAGCGTCCCCAAGGAGTGTCAACAAGTTGTTCACTGGAGCCTGCTTCCACTTCGCCACGCAGGGGAGAGAGCCGCTTAATTAAGTTGCCTAAGATCGGCTTAAAGGGAATATATTCACCAATGGGGACGAGGCGCACCTTGTCGTATCGCCCCAAAATTTGTGAGGAACCATTCACTAGAAACAGACTGTTGGTATAGTTATTCGGATCTTCGGTCTGGGGATTACGGGTTTTGCCAAATGCGCCTAGCCAAACAGGAACGCGATATTTTTCAACAGCTTGATCAAAGGGAACACGGCGCGGATCGTAATCGGGATAGGGAAAGGAAATAGCGGTTTCGGGGGTCAGGATCATTTCGGCTCCTGATTGCGCTAGTTTTTCATAGCCTTTGGTGTAATTATTGACGGCAATTTCCCAGCCCCTAGGCTGCACGGTCAAAGGATTGGGAAAGTTACCTTGAATAATTCCTGCCTTGATTGCTTGACCATTACCACTAGCCATGCGATCGCCTTGCATTTCCCATCCACCATAGATTGCCATAGCTGCTAACAGAGAGAGAGTAGCGATCGCGTAGCGCTTGCGTTCTTGCCAAGTCCGATGTAATAAAATTTCCGCCAATAGTCCATTCACTGCCACGATCGCCGATGTCATGGTCTGCTGTCCAGACAATCGGCTAATTTGCAGTAATAACAGATCATGGGGACTTTGGGTATAACCAAGGGCAGTCCAATACAGAGGTCCCCAACTCCAAACAATTTCTAGACCACTAAACATGGCACAGGCGAGAATAATGCGACATGGCACATTGAGATCTTGCCCCCACCTTGACATACCCATTGCCCATAATGCCGACAGGATTGCTCCCCATGCCGTAATTAAGATCCAGACAAGAGAGGCAATCCAGAAACTTGTCCACCAAGGCACGCCCATCCATGCCATCGGATGCACCGAGGTGATCCAAAATAAAGCCATGCCGTGATAGCAGCAGCCCCAGACCAATCCCATCGCGATCGCGCTCCGCACCTTGAGCTTTTGGGTCAGCATCCACAGGGGAATCAGTGCAATCCATGCTAACCACCATTGACTAAAGGGATCGGGGGTTAACCCCATAAGGATGCCCCCAAGGGCAGCAAAGAGGATATTTCGCAAGTTTTGCATAGTCAAAGGTAATGGGCAGACAAATGTTAATCGGACTTCACCAAATATAGCAAAGCAGGAAAATCCCTAGATTGTGAGAGACTAAACAATGGTGAATTGCACACCACAGATCACAGCACTCTCAAATAACTGAAATATACGTCTGGTCATCAATATCTATGGGTTCGTCCAAAAAAAGCTCAAAACGCTCTTCCTATTGGCAAATGCGCGATTATGTATATCCACAGCGCTTCCTCATTATGAAGGCTTTCCTCTGTACCTTAGTTTTTATTGGGACAATGCCTCTATTGGCGGAGCTATTGGGACGAGTGGCGGAGGCATTGGGCAAGGGAGATGTGCAGGGGATTATCCAGATTGCCATTTTTACGGTGATCATGTTTGTATTTCGAGGCTTGGGACAATATGGACAGGACTCGATGATGGCACAGGCGGCTCTAAATGCGGCACGGGATTTGCGAATTGATGTCTATGCCCATTTGCAAACCCTCGATCTTGATTATTTTGCCGAATCCCGCACAGGCGATCTGTCCTATCGTTTGACCGAAGATATCGATCGCATTGGCGAAGTAATTGGTAAATTCTTCCATCAATTCATTCCGTCAGTATTGCAATTGATTTTTGTACTGGCGTACATGATTTATTTAAATTGGATCTTGACCCTGACAACCCTTGCGGTTGCGCCTCTCATTGCTTTGTTAATAGCTTGGTTTGGCGAAAAAATGCTCAATCTCAGTCGCCGCAGTCAAGATCAAGTTTCTAACCTCGCAGCCCTACTCTCAGAAATTTTTAGTGGTATCCGTCTGGTGCGCGCCTTTGCGACAGAAAGCTATGAAATTGAACGGTTTAGCATCGAAGCGGAACAAAATAGTCGCCGCAAGTATGCCGCCGATCGCGTGCGGGCGATTCAATATCCTGTAATTGGTTTTTTGGAAGCCGCAGGGATTTGTTTTCTCTTTCTTTTAGGAGGTTGGCTGATTTCCAATAATTGGTTGAAGCCAGAACAGTTTGTTGCCTTTGGTGCTGGTGTTGCCCTCTTGATCGATCCGATCGCTAATACTACGGGTAGCTACAACGAAATCAAACAAGCAGAAGCCTCAGTCGATCGCATTTTTGAGATTTTCACAATTCAGCCCATAGTGACGGAAAAGCCTAACGCGATCGCCTTGCCAGAGGTCACAGGCAAAGTGGAATATGTCAATGTGAACTTCCATTATCAAAGCGATCGCCCCGTTCTCCGAGATATTAACCTGATTGCAAATTCTGGGGAAGCGATCGCCCTTGTGGGTACATCGGGAGCAGGAAAATCGACTCTGATGAACCTCCTCATGCGTTTTCATGATGTTAAATCAGGACAAATCCTGATCGATGGTTACGATATTCGCGATGTGCAGATCAAGAGTCTGCGTCATCAATTAGCCCTTGTTCCCCAAGAAAATATTCTCTTTTCAGGCACAGTCGCTTCCAATATTGCCTTTGGACAGAAGGATTATGATGCGTCAGCCGTAGAACAGGCGGCTAAAATTGCTAATGCCCACGATTTCATTATGGCACTGCCCCAAGGCTATGACACATGGGTAGGAGAACGCGGCATCAATCTTTCAGGTGGTCAGCGTCAACGTATTTCCATCGCCAGAGCCGTTCTCCATAATCCCAAAATCTTAATTCTCGATGAAGCTACCTCTGCTCTAGATACTGAGTCAGAGAGTCTTGTTCAAGAAGCTTTGCAAAGACTAATGCAGGGACGGACAGTATTCATCATTGCCCATCGCTTTGCCACGATTAGAAATAGCGATCGCATTCTCGTTTTAGAACAAGGACAAATTGTTGAATCGGGAACCCATGATGATCTACTCCAAAAAGGTGGTCGCTATGCTCAATTGCATTCTAAACAGTTCGACTTTGCTGGCTAATTTTTAGATGTCATCTGCTAAGGGTTAGTCTCTGCATCATCCCATTCAGGGGCATTGCGAGCATCAGTAAAATCAGTACCTTCAACACTTGTGACAGTAGCGAGATAAGTACCCGTCAGATCGGCTCCCACTAGTTTGGCATTTGCTAAATTTGCCCAGTTAAGCTTGGCATTACTGAGGTTGGCGCGGCTGAGGTCAGCCCCTGCTAGATTTGCACCAGTGAGATTTGCCCTTGTGAGATCCGCTTCTGTGAGGTTGGCTCCGCGCAAATCAGCCCCATTTAAACAAGCACCTGTCAAAAAAGCATTCGCTAAATTAGCTCGACATAGTCGCGATCGCGTTAGGTTCGCACTAGTCAGAAATGCACCCGCAAAATTTGCTTCCACTAACACAGCATCACTCAAATCCGCTTCAATTAAAAATGATTCCGATAGATTTGCGCCAATTAGAGAAGCTTGCTCCAAAATTGTGCCATTTAAATTAGCTTGAATCAAAATGGAACCACTTAAATTTGCACGCATCAAATTCGCTAAATTGAGTTCTACATCCTCTAGGTTTGCCACATCTAGAGTGATTTCTTCTAGATCTGACTCGATGAAGTTGGCTCCTGAGAGATTGGCTCCTGTTAATACTAATCTCGATAGCGTCATTTTACTAAAGTCGCGATCGCCCATGGAGTAACTGAGCAGAAGTTCTTTGGCATTCATAAAAATATTAAGGTAAATGGGAAACCGAGCTAATTCATGTTATGGCTCTTGGCTGAGTTTATTTTTTAATTCACGAAAGGGTTGTCATACTTTCGTGAATTGGGATCAATGGCTTTTAATAACTATAGCCAGCAGCTAATAATTCAGCTACAGCCTTAGCATGATAGGTCAAAATAATATCTGCACCAGCCCGCTTCATACTCAGTAAAGTTTCAAACATGACCTTCTTTTCATCAATCCAACCCATTTGGGCGGCGGCCTTGATCATGGCATACTCACCACTAACGTTATAGGCTGCCACAGGTACATTGGTCGCATCCTTAACCCTAGCAATGATGTCTAAATAAGCCAGAGCAGGCTTTACCATCACAATATCGGCTCCTTCAGCAATATCTAGATAGACTTCCTTAATTGCTTCACGGGAGTTGGCGGCATCCATCTGATAGGTTTTCTTGTCACCTGATTTGGGAGCAGAACCAAGGGCATCGCGAAAAGGGCCATAGTAGGCGGAGGCATATTTGGCGGAGTATGCAAGTATGCCCACATGCTCGAATCCGTGAGCATCTAAGCCTTGACGAATTGCGCCAATGCGTCCATCCATCATGTCTGAGGGTGATACAAAATCTGTACCTGCGGCCGCTTGAGAAACCGCCATTTTTACTAACACTTCTACCGTCTCATCGTTGAGAATTACACCGTTATCGTCAATAATGCCGTCATGACCATGAGTGGTGAAGGGATCGAGAGCAACATCTGTAAAGATAATTACTTCGGGGACTGCTGCTTTGATGGCTCTAACTGCTCTCTGGGCTAAACCTTCTGGATTAAAGCTTTCAGTGCCTGTGGGATCTTTTTTGGCTTCGGGGACGGCAGGGAAAAGAGCGATCGCTTTGATTCCTAATTGAAAATTTGCTTCAACTTCCTTAACTAAAAGATCAAGGGTAAAACGATAGGCTTCAGGCATCGAAGGTACTTCCACCTTCGTGTTTTCGCCTTCCATCACAAACATAGGATAGATGAAATCGTCAACAGATAGATGGTTTTCTCTAACTAGACTACGAATAGAAGGATTACGGCGCAATCGACGAGGACGATGGGTTAGTTGCATTGATGTTTATTTTTATAGATGTTTGTAATATTAATCATTAACCAAAATACGCATTATACCAGAGTCATGATCTGGCTTTATTTTGACGATATGGTTTGGCGATAAAAGTTTAAATAACGCTAGTTAGAGCTATTCCAAGCTAGTACCAAATTAAGAAATGGCTACGCCATTTCTTAATTTGGCATAAGGTCAAGCTAAGAGCGTGCTTGAGAAGTTTTGATCCCCCTAAATCCCCCTTAAAAAGGGGGACTTTTTTAATTTCCCCCCCCTTTCATAAGGGGAGTTAGGGGAGATCGTCCAGTATTTTTAGCCTATGCCCACACTTCTCAAACAGGCTCTAAGAGATTGGTTTTGGTTAAAGCCGATCGCATGGTTGAGGCAATCTGTTCAGGCAGTTCTGCTTGCATGATGGCACGCACAACTGCTACACGCTCAATGCCTGCGGCGATCGCGGTACTCAGATTATGCTCATCAATGCCGCCGATCGCAAACCAAGGTATCGTCACATTCGCCTTGGCATAGCTCACATAGTCATAGCCTGCTGCCGCTTTGTTGGGTTTGGTGGGCGTAGCATAGACTGGGCCAACCCCCACATAATCCACCTGATTTTGCATCGCGATCGCCAGCTCCTCAGGATTGGTGGTGGACTGCCCGATAATATACTGCTCCGATCCTCCAGCACAGCGATCGAGGATCTGACGTACTACCGCCACAGGCAAATCGGTTTGCCCCACATGGATGCCATCGGCTCCCACCGCGATCGCCAAATCCACACGATCATTTATTAAAAACAAGGCATCGTAACGATGGCAGAGTTGACATATCTGCTGGGCAATCCGCCAGCGATCGGCATCATCCCCATCCTTCTGGCGATACTGCACAATCTGCACACCACCACGCAAAGCCGACTCCACCACCGTCAAGATATTATCCACAGGCATAGTCACTAGATAAAGTTGAGCCGACTGGAGTTTTTGACGGCGCAACTGTCCTACCTTAGATGCATTCACAATCTGTATAGCCGCATCAACCTTGATTAGCTCACTTTCAAAGCTATAGACCCCATAGCGCATTTGCTTCATTGCCTCTGCCATGGACGGATCGATAATCTTGCTATATTCCTCTAATACCCTTATGGCTTCCTGCAACCTTGCCATATTTGCTCGCAATACAGAGCGCACATCGACTCGGCTCACCTCTTGAGGGTGGCTCAAACCTGTGGCAGGATCTTCGGGAGTATTCCGAGCCAGACGAAACTCTTCACGATGCCACTGTCCCAACTGCTGACGGATATGCTTTGCCTGTTGACAAAGATCCCCATTCTCAAGACCAAAGCGACACCACTCCTCAATGGTACGCATAGCTTCACGGGCGCGATCGAGATTAGCATCAAGGATGCGATAGATAACCTGTTGGGATAACTGTTGAGACATATAAATAACTTCACGGCTCGTAAATATACAGCAGTCCTAATAACAATTTAAAAACCAAACCTAGTATGGAAGCGCACCCATTTAGGATGGCTATATCTAATAGCTATTAAGAGCGTGTTTGAGAAGTTTTGATCCCCCTAAATCCCCCTTTTTAAGGGGGACTTTTTTAATCTTTTCCCCCCTTTCATAAGGGGGGGTAGGGGGGATCAATCGGTATTTTTAGCGAATGCCCACACTTCTCAAACAGGCTCTAATAGCTGAAAAATAGTTAAAAATCCAAATCAAGAATAGGTTGTGCCAATAGAGTGCCAACCCCTAACTCTTGAGGATCAATTAGTTTGATCTCGTAATAGCCTAGGATATGTTGGGGAGAAGGTTTCCCACGGGATGCGCCAGTAAGCCCCATGGCAATAATGATCCCCACATAACCCTTAGAAGTTTTTAGCCTTTGCTGCCACCGTTTATAGTTAGATTGGTTGACAGCTTGCTGACTAAATTCAGCAAACAGATTCAAATCATCATTGCCTGTCACCAGCAAACCCAAAAGATACTCAACGCCCAAAAAGTCCTCCGCAGGATTAAAACATACCGATTGGATACCACCCAATTCTTGGATATCAGCAATTAGTTTTTGGGCTTTGGGGCGAGAGGTCTGAATGAGGATGCTAGGCAATCCTTCTCCTTTTTTTTTGGATAGAGTAATCAAATTTTGGTCAGCTATTTGACAATAAGCAGTAGATTTTTTCAGGATTTCTACCTGCTCCCATGGGATAGTGATTAGCTTGATTAAAGAGTTTTCGGGCAGTAAATCTTCATTGATTTTCGGCTCATCATCTTCGTAAAGACTCGCCTCATCTTCGGCAAGTTGATTTAGTTCCCTAGCCAAACTTGGCATAGTCGCCACCCTGACTTCTATCTCCTCTTTGTCTCCATGTTCGGAGCTAGGGACAGGAATACGGTAACGACCTGTAATTTCCCGAAATCCATTACTCAGGACTTGTTGATATTGTTGCCAAAATTGATTGACCGCTTCTAGAGCTACGGTCAGGGCGATCGCTTCTTCCTCGTATAGATAGGGACGACCACCTTCGAGGGGATGCAATGTCCCGTAAATAGGCGTAATAGTGGGTGGCTTGTGGGATTTTTTCAACCTGTGGCGCAGTCTGGACAGATCCTCCTCTGGTTCTTCGGATTCAAATAGGTTGAAAAGACAATCTTGATGTAAAAAAGTCTCCTCAATTTCATCTTCCGATTCACCCGCAATAATGCGTTGGCGAAATTTAATAAGCGAGTCTTGGGAGCGATAAAAAATTACACCACGCTCTAAACCCATCTTCCCCATGACGATCGCGTAGAGAGTTTCCAGATCCCAGCGATCGATCTTGATTGAAAGTACTTGATGATCCCACAGGATATTCCAAGGTGCATTGTGCCATAGCTGTTCCGATTGTTGGCGCAGTGCTGCGGCGTATTTTTCAGGTACAGCAGGTGGTGTGACGGTAAAACTTTCGAGGATATGGGAAAAAATTTCATCAATCAGTGGCAAACGCTCCACATATTCCACAGCAATATCTAAATCCTGAAGTACACCCCGCAAATAAAATTGGGTTTCCCGATCTGAGACTAGGATCTTTTGAGGTAAAGAAGGTTGAGCAGGACTCTGAGGATGTTCGATCGCCTGCAATAATGTGCGTACAAAAGCTTCATGACCCACAGCCGCATCCACCACATCCATCGAACGCACCATGCCCATGGAGCCATCAACCCACAGCAAGCAGTGGGGCTTTGATTCTTCCTCCAAACTATGTAGAGGAATAATATTAGAAGTTTCTTGTCCCTGACGGATCTTGGCAGGTAAGGCTCGGCGATCGCCTTCCCATACTGCTGAGGATTGCTTAAGTTTTTGGAGTCGGCGAAGAGTAGAAGGGTTTAGCGTGGTCATCGAAAATATTCTCTAAATTAAAAACTCTATAAGTTAATTCCTACGCTTGCAGTAAGGACTTAGAGTTAATTGATCAAAACAAAATATATGGCTCTATGGATCGGCTTAACATCGATTTAACCATGATAAAACGATAACTTACGATCTAAGTACAAATTAACAAGTACAAATTAATATAACGTCAGTTCGACTCAATCCAGAAGATCGCGTTATCAAACTCAATCTAGTTCATGAGATTAACCTAAATATTGAGGGCGTGTTTAAGAAGTTTTGCCCCCCTAAATCTTCTTTAAAAAAGATGTTTTTTAACCAGAATAGGAGTTGCGGCGCTCCGCACCACAACTTGCTTCTTGGGTTTTAATTTGTCCTAATACAAGTGTCTCCAGCTATAAATCATAAGAATCGGCAATGATACAATCAAGATGTTTCAAGTTAACACATCTAGTCTGTTCACCAAATAACTACCTTAAATCTATGGCTATTGAAGAGTTAAAACCAATTATCAATGAATTTTTAGATCAGCCAGTGGCTTTCTTTGGTGGACTGGTTTCGGGCTTCCTCAAGCTTGATCTCCAACAAGATCCCCTCAAAACGTGGCTAGAAAAGCAAGGTGCTAACCCTGTAGCATCGACATCGACCAGTAGTGGTCAGTCGAAAGAAGGCCCCCAGTCTATCTCCATAGACTAATCACTAGACAAATCTCCTAAAAATAGCGCTCTTTTATGGGCGCTGTTTTTAATACCAAATTAAGAAATGGCTATGCCATTTCTTAATTAAAAAAACCTTACTGGGTTTGGTTTTTAAATTGGTATAAGTTTTAGTTGTGAAGATGTAACTTAGATTACATAAAATTGCTAGGTATAGAACATTGGTTCAGGGTTAATAAAAGAAGATTATGTGGTTTCCTTATGTTTTATTAGCGATCGCATACCTACTAGGTTCTTTCCCCACAGGCTATCTTGTGGGCAGACTTGCAGGCATAGACATACGACAACATGGCTCTGGCTCCACAGGAGCCACTAACGTTTGGCGAACTGTGGGCAAGTTTGCAGGCATCAGCGTCTTTATCTGTGATTTTGCGAAGGGTGCGATCGCGATCTGGATGATGCAATCCTTAGAATCACTAAAAAATCTCACCACATCAACCCTGCCATCCCTCAACTTACCTAGCGTCCCCCAACCATC
Organism: Pseudanabaenaceae cyanobacterium bins.39; assembly: GCA_033765135.1. Classification (GTDB taxonomy): domain Bacteria; phylum Cyanobacteriota; class Cyanobacteriia; order Pseudanabaenales; family Pseudanabaenaceae; genus Pseudanabaena. The sequence goes on along the minus strand of JANRII010000018.1, from coordinate 14,528 downwards.
ACTTTTTGTTATTGGCGCAGGCATGTTAGCCATGATTGGCCATAGCCGTCCTGTATGGCTTGGCTTTAAAGGGGGCAAATCAGTCGCCACAGGCATTGGCATTTTATTCATGCTAAATTGGAGCGTTGCCGCGATCGCCTTGAGCATTTGGCTAATTACGATGAGTATTTGGCGTACCGTATCGATTAGTTCCATTACTGCCGCCGCGATCGCGCCTATACTGATGTGGACCATGCAAACCGACATGGCATACTCTCTATTTGTAACCACTGGCTCTGCCTTTGTAATCTGGTTGCATCGTGCCAACATCGAAAGACTTCTCAACGGCACAGAACTAAACTTTAAATCTCAGTCCTCAACCACCAAATCTGAAACTACCCCCCCCCGCCAGCTATGAGTGTGGAAAAACTATTAAAAGAATACAATGCTGGACGGCGCGACTTTTCTGGCTTAAATCTCACCAACGCCAATCTATACAACAGTGATTTAATTGGGGTCAATCTATCCAAAGCCGATCTCAGGCGTAGCAACTTTGTATTTGCCTATCTCAACAAAGTAACCCTCAATCATGCCAACCTCTCAGGAGCGCGATTAGGTGGCGCAATACTCAATCAAGCCATCATGATGAGCGCCAACCTTTCCGAGTCAGATTTACATGGAGCCATGCTCCAAAGGGCAAATCTATTTGGGGCAAACTTATCCCTTGCCAACTTAATGGATGCCAACCTCAATGAAGCTGATTTACGCAGCGTCAATCTACGCGGAGCAAACTTGCGTTGTGCCATCCTCAGCGCAGCCCTCATGCGCGAAGAGCGAGGCTATCCCCCCACAACGATGAGTGGCGCAAACCTGCGTAAAGCTGATTTGCGGGGCGCAAACCTCAGTGGCGCAGATCTTTCAGGGGTAGACCTATCTGGCGCAAATCTCAGCGAAGCCAACCTCTCTAGGGTAAATCTGCAAGGGGCTAACTTAAGCGGTACTATTGGTATCGGGGCAGTTATAACAGAAGCAAATTTAAGCAGTGTTAACCTAACGGAAGCCAATTTCAAAAATGCGAACCTCACCAGAACTGATCTCAAAAATGCGAACCTCCACCTCGCCAATCTGTTTGGAGCCAACCTGACCAAAGCCAGTTTGACTATGGCAATTTTGAGTAATGCCACCTTGATCCAAGCAACATTAACTAACTGTGACCTATCGCGATCGCTATTAGACGGAGCCAACCTCAGCCAAGCCAGTCTAGTTGATGCCTATTTAGTGAGAGCAAATCTGGATGGGGCAGACCTCAGCGACGCAATTCTATCCCGTGCAGAGTTAAGCGGTGCAAGTACTATTGGTACAATTTTTAAGGGTGCAACGATGCCAGATGGCAAAGTACATTAAGCAAATTTATCATTGTGAACTTCAATCTAGAATGATTTGATTAGAAAAATTGCACACTTGACGATAATACGACTCACGACCCACTCACTTTGCCATCTTTACCAACTGTAAGAAACTATGGAAGATTCTAGTCTTCTGGAGGAAGTAATTAATAATCTGGAGCAGGACAGCAACTTACTTCGCATCAAGCGACTGATTTTGTTTACCTGTCATGATACTTGGTCAAACGATGTCAATGAAGTCAAAGCATTGCATATACGGCAGCTTGTGCGTGAACTGATGATTATGTTTCCAGATATTCAAGTACTCAAACAGATGCTGAATAGCCATATCAAACAACTAAGTAAGCAGGCGGATTATTTATTGGCCGCAGATACCATAATTGATAGTGTGGGTTTTCTGTATGCCCTGCGTGACGAACAAAAGCTACCAACCAGCTTTTTATATCCTGAAACCGCCAAAAATCCGCCCAGAGGTGATGTATCAGCAGGGGAGCAAAAATATGAAAATGATACAATTCCCCACCGTCATAACCTTAAGCATCTAACTAACTTATTTAATCTGCGTGCGGAGATTTCTCGCAATATCAGCCCACTCCATGCCAAGATCCTGCTTTTCTCTAGTCTCCACTATCGCTTCAGCCCCCTAGAAAAAGATTGGTCTTCGCTCTATACCTATGATCTCGATGATCTAATGCAACTAATTTTTCAAGCCTACGAGACCTTTGAAAGTTTGGAAACTCAACTAAATCAAGTGAGTCTCACCCTTGATAATCCTGAAGATGCCCAAAGAGCTGCTGCCGTAATTTTGCAATCTCTTAAGGCCTTTTATTAGGACAAATTTTAGATAACGCAGTTAATGCCACTTAGCAAATGATGTTAACGAGTTTTGATTGCTCGCTCAATTTCTCGCTTATCATCGCGCCTCTTCATATCTTCACGCTTATCGTGGAGCTTTTTCTGTCGCACTAGAGCCAGATCCACCTTAATCCAACCATCTTTTTGATAGGCCTTGAGAGGCACTAGAGTTAAGCCCTTCTGTTCCACCTGTCCGATGAGCTTACGGATCTCGTCCTTGTGCATGAGTAAGCGACGGGTACGAGTTGGTTCATGGTTAAAATAATTGCTAGTGGTATGGTGGGGAGCAATATACATATTGAGCAGCATGATTTCTCCCTTCCGCACAATGCCATAGGCATCACGCAAGTTAGCCTTCCCTGCTTTGATTGATTTGACCTCTGTACCTAATAGCTCGATCCCCACTTCAAGGGTTTCGAGAATTTCGTAATTAAATCTTGCTTGCCGATTTTCAGCAAGTACACGGTAATAATTTGCCATTCTATAAAGATTTACCTAACATTAAGCTTATAAAAATAAAAAAGTGAACAATGCACTTACATTTTCATAAACAAAAAAACTAAAAACTAAAAGCCAACAGCTAAAAGCTAAAAGCTAATAGCTAAAAGCTAAAAGCCAACAGCTAATAGCCAAAAACTAAAAACTAAAAACCCGCATTAAACTCTAATAACTTCCATGCTTGATTCTCACAAAATGCCTTAGATACCACTTCAGAGATCCTGTAGCAATAGTTATTGACCCGCAGTGGTAATTCTGCATTTTTGGTGACGCTAGTTAGCTTGGCTTGATTGCCTTCGATTTCTGAGCGATGAATGAGGACTTCCACTGTCACCATTTTGGCAAAGGAAGCATTGGTTTCGATCTCTTGGGCGATTACATAGTCATCGGTTTCGTATGTAATTGCCAAGTTACAAGACTCTAGCGATTGAACAATCGCTTTATGGAGGTCTTCGGGTGCAATTTCAACTGAGAAGTGTTGAGTATATCTAGCCATAGTTCATGAAAACAACGGGAGCGGCTAGCGAAATTACTAGTCCTTGTACGCAAAATATTTGATTAAAACAATATGCCTATTCTAGACTAAGCCATGTTTGGGTAATTAGCACTGTCAATTTAAGATAGGCATTAAAGCTTAACCATCATAAACTAACCTGTCGTTAATCGTGGAGTGATTAGAATAATGACGATGATCGGTCAATTACTTGATGGTCGCTATCTGGTGACGCAGAAATTGAGTGAGGGTGGCTTTGGGCATACTTATCTTGCTCAGGATACACGCATTCCCCATGAGTCTTTTTGTGTGGTGAAGCACCTCAAGCCTGCTAATACCGATCGCGAATATCTGCAAGTGGCAAGTCGGCTATTTACTAGTGAAGCAAAAATTTTGGCTCAGTTAGGTAGTCACGATCGCTTACCCCGTCTATTAGCATATTTTCAGGAGGGGGGTGAATTTTTTTTGGTGGAAGATTTTGTGAAGGGGCGATCGCTGGAGGAGGAGGTGTCTCGCGGGCAGAGATTGGCGGAGCAGCAGGTGATCCAAATCTTGGATGAGTTGTTAGGTGTGTTGGAATACATTCATGGTCATGGGGTGATCCATCGGGATATTAAGCCCGATAATGTGATCCGCCGTCAGTCCGAAGGCAAGTTGGTTTTAATAGATTTTGGGGCGATTAAGCAGGTACAGACACAGCTACATCAGGAGCATCAAACGGCGCTGACGGTGGCGATCGGTACGCTTGGCTATATGCCTAGTGAGCAGGCACAGGGCAAACCACGTCCTAATAGTGATCTTTATGCGTTGGGAATGATCGGTATTCAAGCGCTGACGGGGATGTTGCCGAAGGATTTGCAGACAGATTATCAGACGGGGGAACTAATTTGGCAGCATTTAGTGGCGGTGCGATCGCCATTGGTGGATATTTTAACGAAAATGACTCGCTACCATTACAAAGATCGCTACAGTACAGCAACGGAGGCTCGGCAAGCTCTAAGTTTGTTGAGTATGCCCTCGTCCCAAATGGCAAATCCGCCACAGGGTATCCAGTCCACCATTGTTAGTGTAGGAAAATTAAATCAAGATCCCACGATTGTGGCTCAGGTTCCACCCACGATTTTGCCCTCTGCTCACGGCTTGCCCAATTTGCCTAATTCTTTCAATGGGGCGCTAACGCCTCCGCAGTCAACCCCGCAGTATGGCAAAGCGGTCAAAGGTGATGTGACCTTACAGGTTAGTCCAGTTGAAGCACCTGTTGCTTACCAAGCACCAAATTCTAGAAAGTGGGTTTTAGTTTGGTTAGGAGCATTGGTCTCAGCGATCGCGATCGGCGCAGTTATGGCAACGAAACACAATAATCCGCAACTGGTGCAGACTAAAACACCAAACAATTTAGACGGGCGTTCTGAGCAAATCTCTGTATCACCAACTCCTGCTAAGGAAGATGTCAAGCCATCGGCAGCACCTAAATCTAGCCCCACAGCTTCTCTGCTCCCAACACCTACGCTAACACCTCAACCCAGTCCTACGCAGCCTGTAACGGTGGAGCCATTGTCAGAATCTGAAGCAGTGGCTTTGGTCAATGAGTTGGTGGCAAATAAGGGGGCGATTTTTGCGCCTCCCTTTGACCTAGAACTATTGGGGCAACTGACAACAGGGGAAGCCTATGATAAGCGCAAAGGGGCGATCGCATGGCTCAAGGAGCAGAACGCCTATTATAAGTTCGATGTATTTACGGTGAAATCGATAGGGACTTTTGGTATCCAAAATAATCAAGCAAACTTGACTGTGGAAATATCCGAAAATCCGACTCTATTTGTGAATGGCAAGGTTGATCCGAGGGAATCTGTCCCCACTCAAGGCACTTATGTATGTACGTTTCTGTTTGTGGATGGTAAATGGAAAATTGCGAATCTTACTAAACTATAGGAAGAGAGTTTATTGCGATTTTCATTTAGACTAAAGAAGGTGATTATAAAGCTGGCTAATCAGTAATTTAAGATGGATTTCAAGGCATCAAAAATTGGTATTGGTATTGTTGGTACTGGATTTGGGCAGAGTATTCATATTCCTGCTTTTCAAATGCATCCTGATACGGAAGTGGTGGCTGTCTATCATCGCGATCGCCTCAAAGCCGAGCAGATTGCTCAGAAACATCATATTCCCCATGCTTGCGATCGCCTTGAGGATTTGTTAGCTTTACCAACCGTGCAAGGGGTTGCCATTTCCACACCACCGAAGTTCCATTATGAGCAATGTCGCGAAGCGATCGCCGCAGGTAAGCATGTTTTTCTGGAAAAGCCTGTTACTATGAACGCTCAAGAAGCGATCGACCTTTGGCAAATGGCGCAAACTCAACAGGTCGTCACCGCCACAGATTTTGAATTTCGCCATGTTCCTCACTGGCAATACCTCAAGCATCTCCTAGATCAGCAGCAAGTTGGCAAAAAGCGACTCATTAAAATTGAATGGTTAGTACAGGGAAGAGCAAATCCCTCCCGTCTATGGAATTGGTACAGCCAAAAAGAATTTGGTGGTGGTGCTTTGGGGGCTATTGGTTCCCATGCCTTTGATTATGTGCGATGGTTATTTGGTGATATCCGTAGCCTATGTGGACAGATGAGTACAGGGATTACGGAACGTCCCGATACTGATGGCAATTTACGCCCTGTGGATAGCGATGATACTTGTAATATTTTCTTGGAACTCACTGATGGAACACCCTGCAATATTTGTCTGAGTACTGTTACCCATCGAGGACGAGGGCATTGGGTTTCGGTCTATGGCGAAAATGGTACGTTGGTTTTGGGAAGCGCTAATCAGTCGGACTATGTGCATGGCTTTAGTTTACAACAGGGGAAACTCGATCGCGCTGAAATGGAAGTAATCGCCATTCCCTCTCAATACGATTTGCCCCAAACCTATGCCGATGGTCGTCTTGCCCCTGTTTTAGCCCTTGGCGATCGCTGGATTCATGCCATCAAAACAGGGCAACCAATGACACCAAGCCTCTATGAAGGAGCTTGGTCACAGTTATTGATGGATCTAACCCATACTTCACACCAACAGAGGCGTTGGGTAGATGTTCCCACAGAGCTAGTCAGTAACTCAATGCGCTAAACTCTAAGTATGCCTAGATTTCAGAGTCGCCTCTTTAATTGGATTGATCACTCCTTGCCTGCCCAATGGGGAAGAAAGACAAGGCGATTATTAGATCGCGCCCTCGCCCAGCAGTTACCTCAAGATCTGAAAGAATTGCCTCGTTTATTGGCTTACCAAACAGCAAAGGCGGCTCTCTATCCAGTCTATCTATTGTCGAAGGCAACTAAGCAAACCTTCCCTGCCCTTCTGCGATCGCGGCAAGAATCAACAGAAACTAGCAAGTCTCTATCACAACCTCAGCCCCAGTTATCCTTAGATGCGGGGACAGATCTAGAAACCCATGGGATTACAGACTTGCCAAGCGATCGCGATGATCCTGAAGTAGATTACACCAACATTCCCCTAGTCTGGAGACCGCTTGCCAAGTTCCTCAATTGGATTGATCGCACTAAATCGCAACTTGACCGCCAGATTTCAACTTTGGTGAAACGTCCGAGCCAAGACCTATTCAATTCTTCGCAACAGAATCCTCATTGGAATCAAACAGATCTAGAAGCGAGATTGATTGCCAATCAGGTTTTTGCAGAAATATGGCAACAGGAAATCGCCGCAAGACGGAATGCGAATGGCTTGAGTAATACTGGCCAATCAAATCTGAATGGAGAGCCTAGTAATCTAGATAATTTAAGTAATGATTTAAGTAATAGTTCTGATCCTAAGGGCAACCTCGCTCAGAAATTTCCCCTAGGCAAAAACTTGAAAATCGAAGCATTGCGCCGACTCATTGCCGCCGCGATCGCTTACTTCTTTGGTGCAAATCCACCGCCGCAGGCGCAACCTCAAATAACAGAAAATTCTCAAACCACACCAAACCTGCAAGGCGATACGGAATTACCATCTTTGCCAAATGCTCCTAAATCAAGAAAAGTTAAATCACATCAGTCACTGCATCGGGTTCGCAAAGGTTCAATTCAGCAACCTGATCCATCAGAAACATCTCCCTTCCTAGATCATGATCAATCTCTAGTCAATGACTCCACCGATCGCCTTGCTCGTCTTAAGGCTCTGATTTCTGCCGCCATTGATTACTTTATCGGCAAGCGATCGCTCACAGATGGAAGTGAGTCTGCTTCTCTTAATGATCCTCTCAGCGCCGAGATCGAAGATATCAATGAGAAACTGCAAAGTGCTGCCGACACAGAATTAGAACAACTTGCAGGCAAAGATTTTGAGCAAAAAAGTATTAAGGGCATCGTCAACAAAATTATTGAAGCAGCCAAACAATCTGTTGCCAATTCTGTCGCCAATTTAGAACGCCGTTCTTCAGAAAATCTCAGCGATCAGTCTCAGCAGAATATAGAAAATCTACAGGTGGATAATCTACAAATTGATCTGCAAATTGACGATCGCTTAGAACGCTTGCAAAGATTAATCGAAAAAGCTGTAGATTATTTCTTTAGTAAAAGGCGATCGCCAGCCCTCGAAGAAACTGCTGATATAGCTCCTAGCAGTGAGTCATGGCTCACGATGGAAGATGTTTTTGGTGGCGATGATGGTCCTTGGCCTTTACCCCTAGAGTATGAATCTCTTGCCTTTACCCGTTCCACTGAGTATATATTGCAAAATCGCCAACTCAATTCTTCGGGCGAATTACAAAACTCTGAAACCACCACCACCCAAATTCATCAACATTGGGAAGAAGATGCCCTCATATTTGAGTCTAGTTTTGACATAACAACGGAAGATACTTCAGAACGTCCTCTGCGAGCTTGGATTGAAGCGCAAGCCAGTGTCTTGGGCTATGCCTACAATCCTGTAATGCGGGTAGTTTTTTGGGTGGATGCGATCGTATTGCGACTAGAGAACTTGGCGATCGCGATCGTCAATCGTTGTATCAAAATCATGCAGACCTGTTGGCGCTATCTATTCAGACGAAGATTTCCAAAGGAATAGAACTTACAACTCTTGATCAGACCAAGACTTCGGATCTTCCAAGGGTTCTAGATGGGTAAAGACATTTGTATTCGGCAAAGCCAGACGAATTGATGATTCAATCTCTTCGCAATAGTCATGCCCCCTTTGGACAGTCCAACTTCCACTTACCAACACATGCAGAGATACAAACCGCTTCACTCCCGCAATTCTCGTACGCATAGCATGAAATTGAATTTCTTCAGAAGCATATTTAGCTAAAATCTGTTCAATTATTTGAATTTCTTCAGTGGGAATTGATAAATCCAGCAACGCTGAAGCACTATCTTGGATTAACTTCACTCCCGTCCAGACAATATTGATCGCCACCAAAATCGCCAAAATCGGATCGAGAATGAGCCAACCTGTCAGCGATACCAAAATGATCCCCATAATCACACCAATTGAAGTGAGTACATCTGTCCAAAGATGATGGGCATCGGCTTTAAGGGTGATGGAGCGCAATTTTTTGCCTGCCCGAAACAGAATGAGTGCCACAATGCCATTAATGACTGAAGCCAATATTGATAAGCCTAGCCCGATGCTCAGTTGTTCTAGGGGTTGAGGTGCGAATAATCTGGGAATAGCAGAAATAAAGATACTCAAGGCAGCCAGCAAAATTAAAGCCCCTTCAAAGCCACTGGAAAAATATTCAGCCTTGGAATGCCCAAACACATGTTCGGCATCGGGAGGCTTTGCCGCGTAAGATAATGCCCAAACTGCCGCCACTGCTGCTACCAAGTTCACCACTGATTCCAAGGCATCGGAGAGAAAGCCGATGGAATTGGTGAGTAAGTATGCACCTAATTTGAGGGCGATCGTCATAATTGCGGCAGCAATGGATAGATATGCATAAAAACGCGCAGACTTAGGGGATTTATTAGCCATAGCAGGTTTGAATTTATAATTGAGTAGCTAACAACTCTCAAGCAGGTTTTGAAATTGCATCTAGGTTGGAAGGTTTATGAAAAATTCGTTAGTGTTAGGGTATTCAAAATTTGGAAACTTCTATGCATAAAGTCCAACATTGCGGCAACTATCTCGTTTTTGCTGGAGGTGGGGTGAAGTCCTATGTGGATGGTCTCTTAGCAGCATTACCAGACTTATATGAACAGAGCTTGGTGTCGTCCCTTAATGATATCAATCAAAGCCAATCTAAATTATTACACTTTCATGATGCAGAAACTCTGCAAGGTTGGCAACGTCAATGCCCTGCGGTTTACACTGTGCATAACCACGATGTCTATTGTCCTAGTGGAACCAAGTATTTATTTGGTCAGCGTCAGGTTTGCGATCGCCAAATTTCTATCACAGGATGCACTTGGGGGCTTGTGGTGGATGGATGTGGTAGCCGCCGTCCTGAAAGGATTGTGGGGGGATTTAAGAGAGCCTATCGCAATTTAGAAACTCTGCAAAAGTCGGGGGTGGTCGTAATTGCTAATAGTGAGTATGTGCGATCGCAATTAATTTTAAATGGCATCAAACCTGAGCAAGTAGTTACCATCCTTTGCGGCATTTTACCGCCCTCAGTCCCCCATACTCCACTTACGCCAGAGATTCATCGCCAGCAAAGGATCTTATTTGTGGGCAGGATTGTGCCTGACAAAGGTTTAGACTGGCTGATCCGCACCATGCCCAAATTAGATCAGCGTATTTGCCTTGATGTGGCGGGAGATGGTTGGGACATGGCAAGGGTAAGGCAATTAGCCCAAAAGCTAAACCTAGAGGATCGGATTACTTGGCATGGTTGGTGTAATTCACAAAAGTTAGAGGATTTGTACCGCAATAGTTTTGCGGTGATCTTTCCCAGTATTTGGCCTGAGCCTGCGGGGTTGATTACCCTTGAAGCCTATGCGCGTTATCGTCCAGTAATTGCCAGTGCCGTTGGCGGTATCCCTGAGCATATTCGCGATCGCGAAACGGGTATTTTGGTAAATGCCAATAGTGAAGATAGTTTGGCAACAGCGATCGACGATCTATCTCAAGATTTTGCCAAGGCACAGGCGATCGGTATAGCTGGCAATGCGCTCTTTCATCAAGAATTTACGATCAATGTGCATGGGATGCGCTTACAAAAAATCTATGGGCAAGCGATCGCGCAATTTGGTAACTCGAAGTAATTAGAAAGCAAGGCTAAGACTCAAGCTAGTACCAACAGCAAAATGTAAAGCAACGGCAATAAAGCGACAAGTGGTTAATAATTCTGCTTGATCATGGCGATCGCCAATAAATTTACAGAGATGCCATGCGATCGGCAAGCTCAACAATACACTTGCTGACCAAATCGGAAATAGTCCCCATGCGATCGCCCCTATCGTCAAGCCATAGATGATTACGCAAATCCAAGGCAGCAGTTGAGCCGATCGCTTCGTTCCCAGTCTTACCACAGGCGATCGCTTACCTGCGGCAATATCATCCGCCACCTGATTAAAGTGAGAGCAGAACAAAATCAAACTGGTAATTAAACCCACGATCACCGCCGCAGGCACACAGGCCAGATCATAGGTTTGGGTTTGGCTATAGTAAGCCGCCGTTACACCGATGGGGCCAAAGGCAAAAAAACATAACACCTCTCCCCATCCCGCATAGCCTAAGCGAAAGGGAGGCCCTTGGTAGATATATCCCAAAAAACAGGCAATGGCGATCAAACTCACCACAATCGCATCGCCCTGCCACCATGAGATTGCCAATACCCCAGCAATGCCCAATGCTAGACAAATATTTGCGATCGCCAAGATTAAGTTTTTCTTGCCCGTCAGGTTAACCACTGAATGCGCTTTATTGACATCAATGCCTGTCTCAGCATCAAATACATCATTACAAAGATTTTCCCAGACCAATACCAAAATGGCAGAGGTCATAAATGTCAAAAATACACCCCAATTAATCTCCCCCGTCTGATGATGGGCGATCGCCGTACCTGTCGCGATCGGCACGATCGATACACTATACATCGGCAATTTGATTGCTGCCATCCATAGCTTACGCGATCTATCAGGAGCATTAATTTCGAGATTTTTGACCATACCTAAAGATTTACAGGAAATATGCCTATCAAAGCAGAATATAGCATTTTCAGAGATCCTCAAGACCAATATTAGACAAGATTTGAGGCAATTTATGGAGAGGATTTTGCAATTCGCAGACCCATATAGGTTAATTAATGGCAAAAAACTATTAAATTATTAGTAAATTATTAAGCTTTGCAAAGTAAGATGGACATAAGTAAGCATAAAAAAATTAAAGTTCTTTTAGTTAGTTGGTGAAATATGCGCGTGGCGATCGCTGGAGGAGGGTTAGCAGGACTATCCTGCGCCAAGTATTTAGTAGATTTGGGACATCAGCCGATTTTGCTAGAGCGCAGTAACGTTCTCGGCGGCTTAGTAGCAGCATGGAAAGATGCCGATGGCGATTGGGTAGAAACAGGATTACATAATTTTTTTGGTGCTTATCCCAATATGTTGCAACTGATGGGTGAGCTAAATATCCTCGATCGCCTGCAATGGAAACGCCATGCCCTAATTTTTAATCAACCCGAAAAGCCAGGGGTGCTGTCTTGGTTTGACGTACCTGATATCCCATCCCCTTTTAATATCATTGTTTCGATTCTTCGCAACAACGATATGCTGACGTGGGAGCAGAAAATTCGCTTTGCGATCGGGCTAATCCCTGCGATCGTTCGTGGTGATGACTATGTGGTTTCCATGGACAAGTACACCTTCGAGGAATGGCTAGAGATGCGGGGCATCGGCAAAGATATCACCACTGATATTTTTATTGCCGTTTGCAAATCCCTAAAGTTCATCGATCCCGATGTGATTTCGGCCACGATTCCCCTCCGCGCCCTCAACAAATTTCTCCAACAAAAGGACGGCTCCAAAATTGCTTACCTCGATGGCGCACCTCCTGAAAGGCTGTGTCAACCCATCGTTGATTATGTGGTGGCACGCGGTGGCGAGGTGCATACAGGTGTGGGACTCAAAGAAATCATTACCGATGCCGAAGGTAATGTCGAAAAACTAATCGTCCAAGGTACAGATGGCTCCCCTAGTCGTGAAATCCTTGCCGATGCCTACGTTTCGGCGATGTCAGTAGATGCTTTCAAAAATTACATCCCCTCCACTTGGCAAGAACTCCCCTATTTCAAACAACTGGATCAACTGGAAGGCGTACCTGTAATTAGTGTACAGATCTGGTTCGATCGCAAACTCACCGACATTGACCATACCCTCTTTTCGCGATCGCCACTCCTCAGCGTCTATTCCGACATGAGCAACTCCTGTAAGGAATATGCCGATCCTGACAAATCGATGCTAGAGCTAGTCTTTGCCCCTGCTGCCGATTGGATCGATCGCCCCAATAGCGAAATTGTCGAAGCAACCCTCAATGAGCTTGCCAAGCTATTTCCACAACATCTGCCAAGCCCTGCTAAAGTCTTGAAATCCCATGTTGTCAAGACTCCGCGATCGATTTATACCGCCACCCCCGGACGCGAGCAATTCCGTCCGAGTCAAGCCACCCCGATCACCAATTTCTTTTTGTCTGGTAGCTATACAGCACAACCCTTTTTTGGCAGTATGGAAGGGGCGGTACTTTCTGGTAAGCTAACAGCACAGGAAATCCATCAAGCAAGTCAAAAAACAAGTCTAAACGCAAGTCTATCTTCTGGAAGTAAAGTCCTTGGTCGAACCTCTAACCAAAACCAGTCAAATCCATCTGTCGTCAGTGCCTAAGCCGATGGGAATGCGTCAGCCAGTCAGTCTGGAGGAAGCCTACGAGATTTGTCGTTGCATCACGGCAAAGTACGCTAAGACCTTTTATCTTGGCACAATGCTGATGTCCGAAGCCAAACGACGAGCAGTTTGGGCGATTTATGCATGGTGCAGACGCACCGATGAGCTTGTAGACGGTATGCAAGCCGAAACTACTGATGCCGAAACGCTCTTTAACTGGGAAAAGCAGTTGGAGGCGACATTTCATGGCGATCCCATCCATGCATCGGATATTGCCCTAGCGGATACTGTCAAGCAATATCCGATGCCCATCCAGCCTTTCAAAGACATGATTTCGGGAATGCGGATGGATCTGAAGTATGATCGCTACCAAACCTTTGAAGATCTGCATCTATATTGCTACCGTGTCGCAGGGACGGTGGGGCTGATGTCGGCGGCAGTCATGGGCTTTGAAACCCAAGATCCCCATATCATCGCCACAGCAACAGAGGCAGCGATCGCTCTGGGCATTGCGATGCAGCTTACTAATATTTTGCGAGACATTGGCGAAGATGCTCAACGGGGTCGGATTTACCTGCCCCTTGAGGATTTGCAATACTTTGACTACACCGAAAAGGATCTGTTTAATGGTGTCGTTGACGATCGCTGGGTGGAGTTGATGCGCTTCCAAATCCAGAGAGCAAGGCAGTTTTATCAATACGCGGAAGATGGTATTGCCACACTCTGTCGCGATGCAAGGTGGCCTGTGTGGTCATCACTAATCCTGTATCGCAACATTTTAAAAGCGATCGAACGCAATCAGTACGAGGTCTTCAGTCAACGTGCTTTTGTTGGTGCGCCTAATAAAATGCTGGCGTTACCTTGGGCATGGCTTAAGTCACAAACCTCTTAACTTGTTAGAGATTTGGGGTTTTGTGTTGAGTCAAACTTGTTCAGGCAAAATTTGTCAATATTTATAAATATTGACAAATTTTTATGATTAATTTATAGTTTTCTGAATAAATTGCCATTTATGCCTGCAAGAAACAAGTTATACCAACATATACATGAATTATGGTCTGATTCTTATTGCCCACATCATATGTGCAGATCAACAACTTCATAGTGAAGAGGTCAAATACCTAGATGAATTAATCAAGAATAGTAATGCTGACATGGCTACTATTGAAGCTATCGAGAGCATTCTCTCTCAATCTGATAAGCATCCCTATCTAGAAGAATGTGCAAAATCAGTCAACAGAGAAGATCGACAACATCTTTGGCGTTGCATATATTCATAATGATCAAGGAAAAATGGGAAAGAATTTTTGATTTTTACGCTTGAGGTAGAAAAGCAGTAACCGAATCGAAATCTGCAACATTTCCTTAGACTTTGAGTAGCATAGAGTCTTGCGATGTAATCTAGCCAGATAATGCCTCAATCTAGTGTTCTCGCCTTCCACTCTTGTCATATAGGTTTTACTAACAATGTGGTCTTCAGGGTTAATA
>JANRII010000029.1:0-27184 GCA_033765135.1 Pseudanabaenaceae cyanobacterium bins.39 | reverse complement strand
TCCCTTTCGCGGTATTCACAAAAAATATTTGTATCTCTATGTAGCCATGTTTGAGTGGGCTTACAATCTACAGTGGATTGATTTTGACTTCCTGCGTCGTCTTCTTTTCCCCCCTTCCACCTATTTCCCTAGATGAGCGTTCGGATTTTGGTAGTTGTTTAATTTGGCTGGCGAGTTGTTGGTTAAGTTCTGAAATTTGCTCGTAGTTGATAGTTGATAGCTTATCTTTGAAGGCTTGTTCTGGTTCTAATGGTGGGATGCCTTTTGATGTGCGATCGTTGCCTTTGATGTTTTTGAGATATTCGTCTAGTTCTTGGACTTTGAGAAGATCGAGGACTTGCAGGGCTTCGATGATGCGTCCTTGTTGGATTAGGAGATTGGCAAGGAATTTGTAACTGTCAGAGACGGTTTCTAAATACGATTTTTGTAGTTCTTGATCAAGTTTTCGAGTGTTTTTGCGAATAGATTCGGATATATTTACGGATTGTTTGAAAGAGATAATTGCAAGTTCGGTTTGGTGAAGGCTGTTAAAGGTTGCACCCAAATTTCTAAAAGAAATTGCTTCACCAGCAAGATCGCCGATTTGCTTTTGGATAGCTATGGATTGCTGAAGGAAATCAATTGTCTTCTGATACTGTCTTAGATAGCTATATGTATCACCCAAATTGTTGAGTAATCTTGCTTCACCATAGCGATAACCGATTTGCTTCTGAATTGCTAAGGATTGTTGATAGAAATGAATCGCTTTTTGATACTGTCCTAGATACTGGTATATAGCACCCAGATTATTGAGTGATGCTGCTTCATCATGGCGATCACCGATCTGCTTTTGAATCGCTAAGGATTGCTGAAAGAAATCTATCGATTTTTGGTACTGTCCAACATTGTTGTATGCACCACCCAAATTGTTTAGTGACCTTGCTTCACCATCAATATCGTGGATTTGCTTTTGAATTGATAGGGATTGCTGAAAGAAATCTATTGCTTTTCGGTACTGTCCAAGATTGTTGTATGCAAGTCCAAAATAGTTGAGTAAAGTTGCTTCACTATTACGATCACCGATTTGCTTAAAGATCGCTAAGGATTGCTGAAAGAGATCTATTGCTTTCTGATACTGCCCTAGATTGTTGTATTCAAATGCCAGACCACCGAGTGATGTTGCTTCACCATTGCGATTACCGATTTGCTTGAAGATTGCTAAAGCTTGCTGATAGAAATCAATGGCTTTCTGATACTGTCCGAGACTGCCGTAGGCAAGTCCTAGATTGTTGAGTGACGTTGCTTCACCATTGCGATCGCCGATTTTCTTTTGGATTGCTAAGGATTGCTGATGGAAATAAATCGCTTTCTGGTACTGATTGAGTTTTTGGTATATAAGACCCAGATTGTTGAGAGATATTGCTTCTATATTGTGATCGCCGATTTTCTTTTGGATTATTAAGGATTGCTGAAAGAAATCAATTGCTTTCTGGTACTGTCCGAGATAGCTGTAAGCAGTACCTAGATTGTTGAGTAACGTTGCTTCATCATTGCGATATTTAATCTCGCGATAAATCTTTAAAGCATTTTCCCAAGCTTGGACAGATTCTGGATAGCGTTTAACTTCATATAACTGATTGCCTTGATCATACAGCCGATCCGCTTCTGCCTTCCGATCTTGCCCTGTCTGCGCTTGTACACTTTCCGCGATGATCGGCATAGGCACACCAGACAACAAAGCCGCGATCATCCCGAAACCAACTAAACGATTCATCACCATAACCCTCACGTGCTTACTTAATAAGCCAGCAAGAGAAACCTATAAAAACTTAGATCTAGATCCCAGACTTTTTCTAAGCAAAAAAATACCACTTACAAAATAACCAAAAAAGTTAGGGATCTTAACCAGTACTTTTTAAGTTTTTCTATGCCTAGATACCTCATAAATCATAAAGTTAGATTCCCAAAGCCAAGCAACAATTACAAAAAATTTAACAAAAAAACACCCCACCCCAGATCTCCACAAGAGACCAAAAGATCTTGTAAGGGCGCAGAATTACCGCCCCATTTACCTTTACTTTTTACCTTTCAACCACACCTCCAAATCCGCCACCTTCTCAAAATCCAATACCGCCTCCGCCAACTCCTCCAAATGCTCCGCCGATAGCTTGTCTAAACGTTTCACCGTTTTCTGCGTCACTTTACCAAACTTCCGCGTTAATAGTCGCACCGCAACCTGTTTCAGCGCCTGTTGCCGTCCCAAAACCTGACCACGCTGTGTCCCAATTCTTTCACCCTCAAGTTTGCCCTCAAGCTTTCCCTCAAGCTTTCCCTCAAGTTTGCCCTCAAGCTTTGCTTCCCGATAAACCCTAGTTTTCTTTAGATCACCTAACGTAAACATCGCTTCAACCTCCTCTCGACTCATTTGGGGAAACTTATACAGCAAGACTGTCTCAATAAATTCTATCATCCTTTCGCGATCGCCTTGCCCCACCCGATCAGCTAACTGATGTGCTAAAGCTATGGTTGCCCTCTTGGGCGCAACGATCAACTTCACAAGCCCTAAACTCAGCGACTCAGACTCTGGCAACTCATCAAGATAGATTCGTGCGATATGTCCACCCGCAAATAGCGCCCTAAATTGTTTGGGGATTTCAGGTTCTATACTGCGTTTGGCAAAAATGGCGACCGCTTGCCAATCATGCTCTGGTTTGTACTGACTCAAATACAGAAATATCTCACCAACAAATTCCCAATAAAATTCGGCGCGTTTTTGAAATTGAACCTCCACAAACCAGATATTCTTATCAACTGAGTCTGGAATGAAAATACCATCAAACCGAAAGGCTTTTTCTTTGATTTCCACAGAGGTAAAGCGATATCCTGCTGCTGCTTCGGGTGGTAGTCCCACTAGCTCAAACAATAAACCATCAAAGGTTTGAAATAGTTGAAAGAAGATCGTGTCAGTACGCATAAACTTAATATTAGCGAATGGCGATCGCGATCTAGTCAAGTTTAATGTTGCGAGAGTTTTGGAAATCTCTTACTACAGGTGCGATCGCTTACAAAACATCAAGAATTAGCGTGCGTTTTGTGGAGAATTTGGAGAACTTGAAGGATAGGAGTCGTCAACAAACGCACAGAATTCTGTCTCCTTACCCCTGCTCCGCAGATCTCCCCAGCCATATAAACTCAAACGCTCGAAATCAGTTAGAACTTTGATCCTCGTAATCCGAGGTGATTGGTATTCAGCAATATTTTTGCGGATATCATCAGCCTTTACCCAACCCACTTTCCGAGAATAGGTAATAATGTTCCGTAGCTTTCCATCTAAAGATTCAAGAGGTATTTGCTTCTTAATCACATCCTCACTTAGAGGAGCCAGTGATCTTCCATCCTTATCTGTCAAACACTGACTATTTCTGCCACGAGTTCCGCCACTAACTGTTTGCTTTGGATTTGGGTTAGGTGGTTTGGGCTGAGAATCGCTCTCAGATAAGAAGCAAGTAAATCCCATTGTCTGCGAAATGATCGCGATCGCCAAGCCGACAAAACGCTGATGCAATTTGGAGTTGAGCATAATAGACTTTTAGTCAAAATAATGTCGAAATAATATAATCTCAATTAAATCTTCGCAAGTATGTAGCAGACTCACTCATTTTTAGAGTTAATATTAGAAAACAAACCTTAGATTATGCCGATCACCCTTAAAAAAAGATTCTGGAAATGGCGCGGATTGCTGGTTATTCCCGCAAATATTGTCATCTTGTATGCACTACGCATGATTGGACTATTACAACCCCTCGAATTAGCCGCATACGATCTCTTTTTTCAATGGCGATCGCCTGAAGCCCCTGACGAGCGCATCGCGATCGTGGAAATCACTGAACGCGACCTTAGAAAATACAGCGCTCCTATTCCTGATGTCATCCTTGCTCAATTGATTGCGCGCATTAAACAACAACAACCCAGAGTTATCGGGCTAGATATTTATCGCGACTTACCCATACCCATCCAAGGCGGTGCAGGACATGAAGCATTAATTAAAGAATTCACCTCTACTTCCAATCTATACGGTATTCGTACAGTAGTCGGCTATAAAAGTGATGTGTCTGCGCCTCCAGCACTGGAGCAACTTAATCGCGTCACTGCCAATGATTTGATTCCTGATCGCGACAGCAAAATTCGTCGTATTATTCTATCCCTTAGAGATGCTCAAGACAATCCTATAAATAGTTTAAGTGCTGTACTTGCGACACAATATCTTGAAGCTGAAAACATCCAATGGGAAGCTGTCGATCCTGAATTGCATACATACCAATTGGGAAAAGCGACTCTAGTTCCATTTGCTTCCCATGATGGCGGCTATATCAATGCCGATGCGGGAGGATTCCAAATCCTTGCTAACTATCGCAGCTTTCAGAATGCTTTTCGTACTGCTACGCTTACCGATGTTTTAGAAGGTAACATAGCCACAGACTTCTTTCGCGATCGCGTGGTGTTGATTGGCAATACTTCCCAAAGCGGCAATGATTTTCATCCTACTCCCTTTAGTAATAAAATTTTTGGCAACTCCCTCGATTTAGAGAATGGTGTCACCATTCATGCCAACTTCATTAGCCAAATTCTCAGCAGTGCGATCGATGGACGATCGACTCTCAAGGTTTGGACTGACTTAATGGAATGGCTATGGATTAGCCTCTGGACGATCGCTGGAGGGCTAATCTGTTGGCGCAGGCGCTATGCTCGCCCTATGTCTCAAACCAAAAAGCTTATCCATCGTTTACCTTGGGCTTTTTTAACGATTCCCCTATTGGGAGTGGTGCTGGTTGTGGGCAGCTATGGGGCGTTTTTACAGGGATGGTGGATTCCTGTCGTGCCAACTTTCCTAGGACTTTTCGGCTCAGCGATCGCGGTGACTGGCTACACAGCAAGGGGGGCAAATGAGATACGACAGATCTTTGGGCGCTATGTTACTGATGAAGTCGTTGCTAACCTGTTAGAAACACCTGAAGGTTTAAATTTAGGAGGTGAGAAACGCAAAGTCACCATTCTCTTTTCCGATCTACGTGGCTTTTCAGCTTTGTTTGAACGAATTACGCCAGAGCAGGGTGTACAGGAAATCTCCCTTTATCTGGATGCTATGACTGCCATTGTTGCTGAATATCAGGGGACGGTGAATGAGTTTATCGGTGATGGCATGATGGTAATTTTTGGTGCGCCGATTCAACGGGAAGATGATACTCAACGCGCAGTTACCTGTGCGATCGCCATGCAATTAGAGATGCAGACGGTGAATACCAAATTAAACAATATGCAATTACCATCTCTGGAAATGGGCATAGGTATCCATACAGGAGAAGTATTAGCGGGGAATATTGGCTCCCACAGACGGGCTAAATATACAGTGATGGGTAGTACAGTAAATCTTGCTTCTAGAGTTGAATCCTATACGGTAGGTGGGCAGGTGCTGATTTCGGAGGCAGTTCTTGATGAGGTTAAGTCGATGGTACGCATTGATGGGCAAATACACGTCCATCCCAAGGGCTTTCACGAATCGATTAATATCTTTGATGTTGGGGGAATTAATCATCTGGCTTTACCTGAAGACAAGGAGACGTTAGTAAGGTTAGCTAACCCTATTGCCATTAAATGGAATGTTTTAGAAGGGAAACATGTTACGGAGGAGAAATGGGTGGGTAGCTTGCTAGAACTATCAGCGCATAATGCCAAAATGCATAGCGATCGCCCCTTGGTATTGCTCACCAATTTAGAATTTAATGTAATTGCTGAAGAGCAAGGTATTAGTATGGAAAATATTTATGGGAAGGTGGTGGAGATTAGTACAAAAGATCCTTGCTATGGTTGGCTTCGCTTTACTGCCGTACCACCTAATGTTGCGGAATGGTTTTATAATCTGCGTCAAGTTAGCTCTTTATAACCCATTACTAATTAGGATAAATCCCCCCCAGTAGTAAGGATGCTTGAAGTTAGGTTCACCTTGTTTAACAAGTCGATAAATCATGCTTATCTGTGCCTCACGAAGGGAAGTTGATAAGCTAGGATAGTCTTTCTTCAAGTTTTGATAAAAAGCTTGCATAAGTACCTGCGTAATGCCATCTGATACTAACCACATAGATAAGATCAGAATGTATTATCGTTCGATTACTATGTTGCCTTTGCTAATACAGGAAAGCTTAATGGAAATCATGCATAAATTCTGTAATCATTTTAATATTAAAAGGCTTACTCATGAAGCCATCCATTCCAGCATCTAGACATATTTGGCGATCTTCATGCATAGCGTTAGCTGTCAAAGCAACAATCCGAACTTTTTTATTTAAATCTTGACGAATTATTTTTGTGGCAGTAATTCCATCCATTTCTGGCATTTGCATATCCATCAAGATGAGATCGTAATCATGCTTTTGGACTAGGGCAACTGCCTCTATGCCATTATTGGCGATCGCCTCAAACTGGTAGCCAATTTTTCTGAATAATGCCTGAGCAACTTTTTGATTAATGGGATTATCTTCTACCAACAGAACTCGCAAAGGAGGCTTATTAGCAGGAGTTACAATTGGTGTTTCCTTGGCTAATGTGGTTGATGGTTGATTGATTTTATCGATTTTATTGTTGAGAGCTAAGGTGACTGTAAAGTAAAAAGTTGAACCTAGAGATGACGAAGGATGTGGCAATTGCCAATCTAGGGGAGGTTTACCGCCCACTTGTCCACAACTCTCTACCCAAATTGTGCCGCCCATTAGTTCTGTAAGACGTTTGCTGATCGCCAAGCCTAGTCCTGTGCCTCCATATTTACGGCTAATGGAGGCATCGGCTTGGGTGAAGGGTTGAAATAATTTTTTGATGCGATCGCTTGCAATGCCAATGCCTGTATCTGAGACGGCAAAGAGTAATTCGTATTGAGGAGATGCATGAATTGCATTAGTTACATCATGTCCTTCAACGGTAACAGTAACTTTTCCATTGGGTTTACTAAACTTCAGGGCATTACCCACGAGATTGAGAATGATTTGACGCAAACGGGTAGAGTCGCCAATGAGAGTTTTGGGAATGTGAGGAGCGATCGCATATTCGAGGGAGACTTGTTGATCAATGGCCTGACTTTGTAATAGCTGATAAACCCCTGAGATTGCATCTTCTAAGACAAACTCCCTAGCTTCCATATCTAGCATTCCTGCTTCAATTTTGGAGAAGTCGAGAATGTCATTAATCAGCGACAATAGGATTTCACCACTATCTTTAATTACTTTTACTAAGTTTTGCTGTTCTTCATTTAGTGGGGTACTGGCCAGAATATCCGTCATTCCCAATACACCATTCATGGGAGTGCGAATCTCATGGCTCATACTCGCAAGGAATGAACTCTTGAGTTGAGTTGCTTCCTCGGCTTTAGCTTTGGCATTGGCTAAATTAATTTCTGCTTCCTTGCGCTCCGTAATATCTAAACATATCCCCATCAGCTTGATTACATTTCCTTGAGAATCCTTAATTACCTCTGCACGTCCCTCATGATAGTGAATTGAACCATCAGGGAAGATCGCTCGGTAGTCGATTTTATAGGGATCACCATTGGAGATTGCTTGTTCTACAACTCTTTGAAAAGACTCTCGATCATCGGCATGGATCATCTGAAGATAATCTGCATACATTGGTTCTGGCTGATTGGGATCGAGTCCAAACATGCCAAAAAGTTCTTTTGACCAAGTGATTTTCTGATTTTGAATATCAAATTCCCAATTGCCAATATTAGCAATTCTCTGGGCTTCGCGTAGTGATGCTTCACTTTTTTGTAATCGTTCTTCCGCCTGTTTCTGCGTGGTGATATCTAGCAGAACTCCATGCCAAACAAATACTCCATTTTCAAGCTGAGTGGGGCGCGAATTTGCCTGTATCCATTTCAGTTTGCCTGATGGGGTAATGATTCGCCACTCGTGGTGAAATAGTTCTAAGGTTGCCTTGCAATGGTCAACAGCTTGGTAATATTCAGGCAGATCTTCAGGATGAATACAGTTGATATAGATAGAAGGATTGTTGAACAGTTGATCGAGACTTGTTTCAAAAATTTCTGTATATCTTGCGTTGATATATTCAAACTTAATGGTGCGATCGGGATAGGTGAGCAATATATAAATACCTCCAGGGGAGGATGCGGCAATTTTTTGAAAGCGCGATTCACTAGTTTGGAGAGCGAATTCAGTCTGTTTGCGATCGCGAATATCACGGACTATCTTTGATGCGCCTACTACTTGCCCAGTTTCATCATAAATTGGCGAGATCGTCAAAGATACATCTAGCAAACTGCCATCTTTATGTATCCTTTGGGTTTCATAAGTAGCCACAGTTTTGCCTTGGCAAGCAGATTGTAAGTTTTTTAACGCTTCTTCTTGAAGTGCGATCGGAATTAACTTCTTGATCGATGAGCCAATCATTTCTGCGGCACTGTAGCCAAATAGCTTTTCGGCAGCCCGATTCCAACTGGTGACGATTCCATCGGTGGTTTTGCTAATAATTGCATCTCGGGAAGATTCAACGATCGCCGCTAATTGAGAGCGTTGTTGATTGATCGCCTCGATTTGCTGAGTTCGTGCGATCACTTGCGCTTCTAGATCAGCCTTGGCGGATTGCAACTCCTCCACCAACATCCCTTGATGGATCGCAATGCCCACCTCCACAGCAATACGCTGCAATCCTTCAATTTCTTGGGTGCGCCATTGACGTGTAGCTGTGCAGTGATGGGCGACTAGCAATCCCCAAAGATTTGATGCTTGGAAAACAGGGACGACTAAATTGGCTTTAACCTGAAATCCAGTCAAAAAATTGGCATGACAAGGCGTGAGACCTGCATTCTCAACATCGGCGATCGCCATAAATTTTGATTCTTGGTATGATTCCAGCCAAGAGGACTCAAAGCACTCATCCACCACTACGAGATCGAGTAATGACCATTGAGGGTCAGATATTGACTCGACAATGACTTGACCACTCCAATCGGGTGCAAACTTATACAGCAAGACGCGATCGCATAGCAGTAATTGCTGTACTTCATTAACAGTAGTTTGCAAGATTTCCGCTAACTGAAGAGATTTCCGAATCTTTAAGGCGATCGATGAGATCAGCAGATCCCAGTCGCGTTGTTTTTGGAAGTCAGCCTGAAGAGATTGCCGAATCTTTCTAAAAATCAACCCAATCAGACGATCCACACCACCCTGTGTTCCATGTTTAGATCGCAATAGATTGTAGTTGTGTTCTGATTCTCTGAGGCGATCGCTTCCTTCCAAATTTTTCATAAAATTCTAATCAGTCCAAACTATTGCTTTAACTAATCTTAGTTTTGCTCAATCCTATATTAACTTAATGTGAAACTTAATAGCTTGTTTGCGGAGTTTTGATCCCCCTTAATCCCCCTTACGAAAGGGGGGAAGAAAATTCTTCTTTCTAAGGGGGGCTGGGAGGGATCTGCCTACAATTCTCAAATAGGCTCTAATGCCAAACTAGGGAGCAAGTCTCTGAATATCCCAGATTTGCTGCTCTTGATCTTGCAGGCGATACAAAAAGCGATCGTGCAGGCGATTGGGACAGCCTTGCCAAAACTCAAAGCTATCAGGCTTCACCCGATATCCGCCCCAAAAATCAGGTAAAGGAATCTCGCCATCCATGAACTTCCGTTTCATCTCCTCAAACTGCATCAGCAATAATTGGCGCGAAGAAATCACCGTACTCTGTTGCGAAGACCATGCCCCTAGCTGACTCCCCCTTGGCCGTGAAGTAAAGTATTCCCAAGATTCTCGTTGGGGAACCTTGCTGGCTCTGCCCGTAATATGGACTTGTCGCTGTAGAGGTAGCCATGTAAATAGAAGTGAAACTTGAGAATTTGCCTCAATATGCTGGGCTTTGCGACTTTGGTAATTGGTATAAAAAACTAACCCCTGCTGATCAAAGTATTTCAGTAAGACGGTTCTGGCAAAGGGTTGACCCTGCGGCGATACCGTGGTGATCGTCATGGCATTGGGTTCTAGTAGCTCTGCATGACAAGCTTGCTGAAACCATAGTTCAAATTGTTGAAAAGGATTATCGGATAAGTCTTTGCGTCTTAGTTGTCCTTTTTTATATTCTTCGCGTAATGCGTAGATATCCATAGTTACATTTGACCTCAGAAATTAACGGAAATTGGTAGGATCTTGATCGCGGCGATGCCTTGTGGGAATGGGTTGGCTTTGCCGATCGCCAACTAAGGCGGCCGTTTTTTCTAAAGCCTGTCGCAACCGTTTGGCGGCATAGATCGACATATCACGAGGGACATTAATGCGATCGCGCAGGTATCGTAAAGCCTCATCCGATTCAGGGGGAGGAGGACATTCCTGATCGGTCATCATCAAGGTCAAGGCACAGCGCAAAGCCTGATCAAACATCTGCTGATCATAGGGATTGACGCGGATAATATTCTGGCGATGTTTCAATACCCGTTGTAAAGCCTCCTGTCGAGAATTAGCGGGTTCGGGATAGCCCACATCGGGTAGTCCAAACCAATCACCATGATCAACTCTTTCTTGATTGAGCAACATTTGCGGCGATCCGTTGGCATAGCATCCTCCCATCTGGGGTGGCAAATCATGGGCATGGGTATGGAAATCGCTTTGCGTGCCGCGATAGGTTGGGCGAGTTTCCATTGCGTCAAACCATGCCGCCATGCGCGGATGGGACTCCCGCAGAGAATAGCCTTTGTAATAGTACAGACTGGCATTCATGCGTTCCACATAGGGCGTGAAAATCACATCCGCCGTACCAAATTCTTCTAAAAAGTAAGGACTAGGTGTACTGGCCAGCACCGCTTCCACTTGATGCATAACTTCGATAAATTGTTGCTGCATTTGCTGATCCTGTCGTTCCGAAAATAGAGGACGACACAACCATTCACACCATGCTCGAAATAGAATTCTCTCTAATTTGCGAATGGGGATTACCTTTGCTTCGGTCATGCCATGATTTAGCACGCCAAATGCTTTTTCTAGGGCGATTAAAATATCATCGCTTTCAGTAATAATTTTGCCGTCTAGGGCGATCGCTGGTAGCATTCCCGATGGCACGATGCGTTTATACCAAGCTTCCTTTTCGCCATAGCAAAACATCGTTACCTTCTCAATGCGATAAGGAATTTGTTTTTCCTCAAGCCACAGCCATATTTTCTGGCAATAGGGACACCATGCATGGTTATCTCGATATAGGGTAACGCGCACGGCTGATTCATCTTGTCCAAATAGGCGTAACCGTGATTGAGAATTGGTTAAGCCATTGATCGGATCGATCGCAAAGTCCGTGAGTGCCGCCAGTTCTGACCAAGTGAGAGGAGCAGTCGTCATAGTCTAAGATTGATGTTCTACTGTACGATCATAACGCTATATCTGTTTTCAAATGAGCGCCTACTCATTTGAAAACAAAAAAACAAGCCCAGTAAGAGTTTTGAGTTTTCATCATCTAGTCGCGATCGCCATGCCCAAAAACACTAAAAACCATAAAGCCTCAACCAAAATTTTACTTACCCCCAAACCTCAACACCAAATTGTCCTTAGTGAATATGTCACTGCGATCACTTGGGATCGTAACGGTAAATATCTCGCCGCAGCCACTGCCTCAGGGGAAGTTGTCCTCATGGATGGA
The DNA here is from genome assembly GCA_033765135.1 of Pseudanabaenaceae cyanobacterium bins.39. Classification (GTDB taxonomy): domain Bacteria; phylum Cyanobacteriota; class Cyanobacteriia; order Pseudanabaenales; family Pseudanabaenaceae; genus Pseudanabaena. Next base: position 15,526 of record JANRII010000029.1, on the reverse strand, counting down.
CAGAGCAGTAAAGCAAATCTTCAGCCCCTAACTTTGCAAGCACCAACAGAACAGGCGATCGATTGTTTAGGATTCTCCGCCGATGGGCGCTGGTTAGCCGCAGGGGGGCAGGATAGCAAAATACGGGTATGGGATCTCAGCCACAATCCCCCCGCGATCGCCGCTACCATTGACCTCAACTCTGGCGCATCATCCACTAAAAAATTATGGATTGAGCATTTAGCATGGCATCCGCACCGCGCCGAATTTGCCTTTAGCTTTGGCAAATATATCCAAGTTTGGAGTGCGGAAACCCTCGATATCGTAACGACTCTAGACTTTGCCCAATCAACTGTCCTCGCGATCGCTTGGCATCCCAGTGGAGAATACCTAACCGCCAGTGGTGATGGTGGCATCAAGGTCTGGCAACAGGCGGATTGGTACGCCGATCCTCTCCTCTTTGAAATGCCCACTGCCGCCGCCAAAATCCTATGGGATCATGCGGGTCAATATCTAGTCGCCAGCACCCTCGATCATCTGGTAGTAGTGATCCAATGGCTCAGTACAGATTTTGATCCTTCTCCTTGGCGAATGCAGGGCTTCCCTGGAAAGATTCGCAGCTTTGCTTGGTCAAACCAGCGATCGCCACTCCTTGCCTCCTCCAGTGGTACTGATGTGGTGATTTGGGAAAGACACGCCGATCCGAATGTGGGTTGGGAAGGAGAAGTAATCAAAGGCCATAACAGCATTGTGGGAGCAGTCGCCTTCAGTGCCAACTCCGAATACCTCGCCACTGCCGATGAAAACGGTAGAATTGCCATCTGGGACAAGGCTCTAAACTGGATACAGGCGCTTGAAACACCGATGGATGAGATTACCGCCTTGCAGTGGCAACCCAAGGGCAAAAAATTAGCTGCTGCCAATAGCAATGGTGATGTTCTAATCTGGTCAGAATCTTCTCAGGGCAAAGGTTTTAGATAAACTTGATTAGGGTAAAAATTGCTTGGCAATTTTTACCCTAGGACAATACCAACTGATGTTATACCAAATTAAGAAATGGCTACGCCATTTCTTAATTACAGAAACCTTACTGGGTTTGGTTTTTAACTTAAAAAAGTATCGTCACCCTTTTTTAAATTGGTATTACATGGAACTCAGGGTATGAATCTGCTGCTGGTAGCGAAGCAGGGCAACCACAGGGGGATTGCCCCTACCTGAATAATTTAAATTTGGCGTAGGGGCTGTACCCCTGTGCCAGCGCCGATCATCCAACTCCTTATGCTCCTTTAGAAATTGCCATAATATGCTATGATAACCTCTGCGTTTATTGATGCCGATGTAGCACAGGGGTAGTGCAGCCGATTCGTAATCGGCAGGCCGTGAGTTCAAATCTCATCATCGGCTTTTAAAGTTATTAGAGCATGGGTGGCACTTCGCGCTGCCCATCCTTACCGCTAGATTACTGCCCATCCTCAATATTCATCCATGCATTCATGACCACCTCAACAGTGCCAGAAAATTCTCAACCTCAGTTTTTCTATCAGATTGCCATTCCTGAGCCAGAAAACCATCTGCTCGAAATCAAGCTCACGATCGCCAATTGGCATAGCGATATTCTCGATCTCAAGCTACCCGTTTGGACTCCTGGCTCATATTTGGTGAGGGAATATGCCAAACATCTGCAAGATTTCATCGCGATCGCCACTGACTCGCAGCCCCTAGCATGGCAAAAAATTAGTAAAAATCATTGGCAAATCAAAACTAAAGACACCACACAAATTGAAGTCTGTTATCGCATCTTTGCTAATGAACTCACCGTTCGTACCAACCATGTAGATAGTACCCATGCATTTTTTACGGGTGCGGCCGTCTTTATGTATGTTCCCCACTATCAAAACTGTGGCTACCAGATAGAAATTGATGTGCCGCGATCGGATTGGCAAATCACCACAGCTTTACCGACCTTGACAGCACCGCATATTTTCTATGCTAAAGACTTTGATACCTTGGTTGATAGTCCCTTTGAGATCGGTATTCAAGAACGCTATGAATTTCAAGTACTAGATAAACCCCATCGCTTCATCGTTTGGGGACAGCACAACGGCAATATGCAGAAGATTCTGCGTGACACGGTCGCCGTGATTCAAGAAGAAGCAAAGATTTTTGGTGGACTTCCTTACGATCGCTACGACTTTATTCTCCATGCTGCCAATGGCTATGGCGGCTTAGAGCATCGCGACTGTACTGTGCTTCTTTACAATCGCTTAAGTTTACGCAAAGAAGAAACCTATCTCAACTTTATTAATCTGGTTGCCCATGAGTTTTTTCATACTTGGAATGTGAAACGTTTGCGACCTAAGGGGTTAGAGAGTTTTGATTATGATCAAGAAAATTACACTGGTTCCCTATGGTTTAGTGAAGGAACTACCAGTTATTATGATCAAATCTTTCCTTTGAGAGCAGGCATTTATCACGGTAAGCACTATCTCAAGTTGGTTAGCAAGAGCATTACCCGTTTACAGAATAATTATGGGCGCAATGTGCAATCTCTGTATGAATCCAGTTTTGATACTTGGATTAAGCTCTATCGCCCCGATCCTAATACACCGAATAATCAAGTTTCCTATTATCTAAAGGGCGAGTTGGTTTCGATGCTCTTGGATTTATTGATTCGCCATAAATCTAATAATTTGCGATCGCTGGATCGCGTCATGCAGATTATGTGGGAGCGCTTTGGTAAGCAGGAAATCGGTTTTACAGAAGTAGAACTCCATGAAGTAATTGAATCTGTGGCGGGAGTTGATTTAACTGATTTTTGGCAGGCCTATCTCTATGGCACTGAGGAGCTAAATTATAATTACTATCTAGAACCCTTTGGTTTAGAAGTGCGGGCTAGTTCTAGCCAAATCCCTTATACAGGGCTATCTCTGAAGCCAAAGAATGGTATGGCTGAGGTGGAAAAAGTGGAATTTGGTTCTCCTGCTCAAAAGGCGGGAATTAATACAGGAGATTTGCTGTTAGCGATCGCTGGTATTCGAGTAACGGCGGATAGTTTTGCGGAAAGGCTTCAAGATTTTGCGATCGGTGAAGCAGTGCCTTTCACTATTTTTCAGCAGGATCTATTACGCACGATAGAAGTTATTTTGCGAGAACCGATCGCCAATCATTTTGAAGTGGTTCAAGTTGATAGAGCTTCTCCACAACAGGAACTAAATTTGCGCCTCTGGCTCCAAAATAATATCTAGTAACTGATGTTACGTGGAACTCAGACATGAATTTCGTGCTACTAGCACAGCAGGGCAACCACGGGGGGATTGCCCCTACCTGAATAATTTAAATTTTTTGTAGGGGCTGTGCCTCCGTGCCAGCCCCCAACCTTGGACATCATAGGAATTCCTTCCACATAACATCAGCTAGTAATAGCAAAGAAATGGCTACGCCATTTCTTTGCTATTACCGATCAATTAACCAGTTGCGGCGAAAGAAACGGGCGAGATCCGATTCATCGATCGCCAAACATATGGGACGACCGTGGGGGCAGGTATGGGGATGATCGGTTTGTTGCCATTGCTGGAGCAGATCGCGCATGGTGGCAAGATCTAACTTCTGTCCATTCCGAATCGCACAGCGACAGGCAACGGTTGCCCTAGCCATTGTGGGGTCAAGCTGTTGGCTCATTTCGCGTAAGATAGTGGCGCACTCTGGTTGACCAATGAGAATTTCGGGAAGCGATCGCACCGCCCACAGATCATTCCCAAAGGCTTCTATTTCTATTCCTAACATCTGTAATTGGGTGATGCCATCATCACTAATTTGTGATAATAAAATTGGCTGGGCGATCGCCACAATCTGCCATTGCTGCTCAATTCTTTCAAAGAGAATCCGTTCATGGGCAACATGCTGCTCAATTAACCAGAGTCCGCCTGCATGTTCTGCCAAAATGTAAGTATTAAGAACCTGCGCGATCGCTTTGAGGGTGGGATGATTTTGTTGAAAGTTTTCCTGTTTGGCGGGAATTAAATAGGAAGTTTTGCGCTCTGCTGATCGCAACAGTTCCTGAGTTACTTGGGTATAGCTAACGGTTGTCACTGGTGTTTTTAAGGTTTGAGCGATACATTCGCGCAACTGCTGCTGCAACCGATCGAGATCTTGAATATAGACCTCAGACTTAGTGGGATGGCGATTCCAGTCAATGCGATCGCAGGGTAACTCTAAATGCACTAGGCAAACTGGAAAGCGACGACGGGGCAAAGTGCGTTCTAGACTAGATAGAACTGTTTGCTCTAGTTCAGGAGAAGTGATTACTCTACCATTGAGGATGATCTTGAGCCAATCGGGACGGGGACGGGATAGGCGATCGGGCAGTCCTAGCGTAATTGCAACGGCTTGATCCTCAAGGGCAAATTGGCGATGTACGAGATCATAGGGTTGAATGGAAGTAATAATTTGCGGCAAGATTTCTTGACTAGTTGCTCCTGCCCATAGGGATATCCATTCGCGATGATCAAGGCGGACTTGCCAATTGATCTGGGGATGCGCGATCGCCATATGCTGGATTTGCAACTGCACCTTCCGAATCTGCTGGGCGCGACTAGGTAAAGACTGCTGACGATTGGGATAGTTGGCAAAGAGATTTTGCACCGTTACCACTGTGCCACAGGCGATCGCCACTGCCTTAGGAGGCGATCGCCACTGCCCATGCTGGTCATACTGCACCTGATAACCCACAGGCTCTAGGCGCGGACGGCTGCAAATGGTCAAATCCGCCAACTGCGCCAAACTATACAGAGCCTCTCCCCGAAAGCCCAAACTCTTAATCTGTCTAAGATCCTCTGCCTTCCTAATTTTGCTAGTACTGTGGGGAGTGGCCGCCTCACTCAAATCCGCGATCGCCATGCCTGCACCGTTATCACTCACCTGCACCGACAAACTATCCAGCCACAGGGATATCACAATCCGATCTGCCCCTGCATCGATCGCATTTTCCGCTAACTCCCTAACCACTGCCGCTAAGGAGTCAATCACCTCTCCTGCCGCAATCAAATGGACAACTTCGATAGGTAATGTCAAAATCGCCATAATTTGTTCGCTTTCTAAATTAACCCAAATGTTGCCTTAGCCAAAACTGTAAAGTCGGTAAAGCAATCCGATAGCCATATTTAGCACCATACACCAAACCTTTCTGCTCCAAACTATCCAAAGCTCCCTGCAAACTGCCTCCTTTAGATAGACGATGCTTCTGAATGTATTCACGGCGATGGGGGCTAACGGTGGGATCGATCGCCAAACTCTCCAAAACACGCACCTGTGTAGGCGGCAACAACATAATCAAAGATTCAAAGGTAGGGGATAGATCTTCCACCAAGGCCAACATATTTTTGTGCAATCTGTCGGCATCAATCAAAAATAGATCTGGCAGAGCATCTGAATTTTGCCCCACACAATAACGCTGCTCCACTAAATAATCTAACCAAATCCTTCGCATTAGGGCGATCGCATCCCCCATATTACCCTGCACATATTCCGCAAATAGCTGACCCGATGGCGCAAACCGTAACCCTTTACTCAACATAATCGGCTCCAACCATTCCCATAGCTCCGCATTGCTCAAGGGAGGCAACTCCACCACATGGATACTGAGCTTATGCATCCAAGGCTCAGGCACAGTGGCAATTAAAACATAACTCACCCGACTCTGCACCTGAATCTCGCTTCGCAAATATTCTTCCCATTCTCCAGAGCGATCCCAAGAACGAATATGCGTAAAATTATGTAAGACGATCGCCACCCGACAATCCAACCATTCCGCCATCTGCTGCGGCACACTGAGCAAATATTGAAATAATTGCCACACCCCGATCGCCGACAAATGCCAACTCATCTCTAGTTTCTTAACGGTATGGTGCTCAGGATCAGTACATTTAGGCGTGAAATTGACCGATTGCTCCTTGAGTAAGTCCTGCAACTTCGCTAATTCATCTGGATGACTAAAGGCACTTAATAAGCTATTGGCCAACAAATGTAAAAAGCGATCGCCATCCGTTGCCCGCAAACAATCAATCGTAATCACCCGCGCTCTTACCTGTTGTGCTGCCCATTTTACTAAGGTACGGCGACCACTCCCTGCTACGCCCGCAATCAACAAATCGCCATCTGTCAATAAGATCTGACTAATTTGGGCTAATTCTTTGTGTCTTCCCACTAGACAGTGAGGTAAAAATGGATTTTCGCTCATTCCACAATTGTAATATAGCTGCTGCCATGCTGAATACGAGTTGCGGCGCGGCACAACTTGCTTCTTGGGTTTTGATTTGTCCTAATACAAGTATCTACAGCTATAGTAATTGCCAAGGAATTTGAACCAAAGCCGCAAACTTAAGGTCAAACATTGTATGCAATGTATGCAACACCTTATGATCGTTAATCGATGTTCAGAACGGTAAATACCCCTATCACACCCCCTGATTACATTGATGATGTCAATGGCACACCGAGTGACGATCTCCCATTAGTGCAAGCCTGTCTGCGAGGTGAATCCCATGCTTTTCCTAAGCTGTATCAACGGCATAGCCCAAAAGTGCGCTCTACCCTCTATCAGCTTTGTGGTGCGGATGGTCTAGATGACTTGGTGCAAGATGTATTTTTGCGGGCATGGCGCGGATTACCCAAATTTCGTCAGACTGCTCAATTTGCCACTTGGCTCTATCGGATCACTTTTAATGTGGCAAGCGATCGCCGTAAAGCTCTGGCCATAAAGCGATCGCAAAGTGTCAATCTAGAAGATGACCAACTCACTAATTTGGCAGATGATGAGATGGCGAAAATAGGTGAAAACCAATCTGCGCTTAATCAGATCCACTACCAAGACCTATTACATCGTAGCCTCCGCAAACTGAGTGACGATCATCGTGCTGTGTTGGTACTGCATGATTTGGAGGAACTGCCTCAAAAGGAAATCGCCGAAATTTTGGGTATTCCTGTTGGTACGGTTAAATCACGATTGTTTCATGCCCGTAGTGCCATCAAAAAATTTTTAGAAGCTGAAGGAGTTGAGCTATGAAGGAGTCGAATCAATTGGGCGATGTTTTTCAGGATGGCGATCGCGATCCGTCCCATGATGCCTTAGTTAGTTTCTTGAAGCAGCACAAACCGATCGCACCTCCTCCTAAAGCTAATTTTGAGCAAGAGCTATTGGCGGCAATTGATCAAGAAATTCGCCAAGCTGCCCTTGGTCAAACTAAGCGCACTGTTCTCAGGAAATGGTTGCCTTGGGTGGCGACAATTCCTGCGGTAATTGCGGCAATTGTGGGCGTAAGTTTAGTTAATAGTCGTTCAAATTGGGAATATGCCAGTAAGCCACTCAATGATCGCGATCGCGAAACCATTGAAAGTTCGTTAATTAGCAGTTGGAGTATGAATGAGGATGTGGTTTCTCTGGCTTCAGATTTGACTAATGACTCCACAAGGGATGCCAAAATTTTAATGTATGTGCCACCTGTGGAATATGAATAAGAGCCTGTTTGAGAAGTGTGGGCATTCGCTAAAAATACCGATTGATCCCCCCTACCCCCCCTTATGGAAGGGGGGAAAGATTAACAAAGTCCCCCTTTTTAAGGGGGATTTAGGGGGATCAAAACTTCTCAAACTCTCTCTAAATGACAGATTAGCAAACTTGAAATTACTGGAAATTATTTGAAATTAGCGGAGATGATGATGTTGAACTTTTGGTTGAAATTGGGAAATTCCTGTTGGCAGTTGTTGAAGTCTAAAGAGTTTCGCTACGGCGCGATCGCCACTTTAATCATCGGTGGTGGAGCCATGTTTGCCAGTAGTGCCACTGATGCTAATCAAGATAATTTAGGTAATTCCATAGCTCAAATAGCTGATAGTCAGCCAAATCCAGACTTAGCAGAATTACCTAATCCTAGTGGTGGTTTGATGCCTTCAGGGAGGATTTTAAAACAGCTAAATTTAACTAATGAACAGCTACAAAAGATTAAGGAAATCGGCGATCGCGATCGCGAAGCCATGCGTGATCTGGCGAGAGAACTCAAACAAGACCATCAGGAATTACGACAGCTTTTAGTCAGCAATGAAAGTAATGATGCTATTCGTACCAAACATCAAGAATTGCAGTCAAAACAAACTAAATTGCGGCAATTAACCTTTGAAAGGATGTTAGCAATGCGTGAGGTGCTAACTCCCGAACAGCGATCGCAACTCAATGAAATTGTGCAGAAAAATCGCCGTCTGCGTGACAACGGTCGCGATCGCTTGGAAAAGCGTCTCGAAAATCGTTTTGAAAATCGTCCCTTACGTCAAAGCTAATCTGCACAAAGCTAACATGAACATAGCGGCAATTGTCCTTACTGGTGGTCAAAGTTCGCGCATGGGCAGAGACAAAGCCTTTATCGAAATTAAGGGTCAGCCCCTACTCACCCATATTTGCACGGCAGCCCAACAGGTAACAGAGCAAATATATATTGTGGCGCGTGCCGAACAGGTGGATGCCATTCACAAGCTGTCGCAGGGTTGGCGAGTAGTCATTGATCAGCAATTGGATGGGGCAATGATCGGCTTTTGGCAAGGTCTGCAAGCGATCGCCGAACCCTGTGACTGGATCTTACTATTAGCCTGTGATCTGCCTAATCTGCATGGGCAGACCTTGCAAATATGGTCGCAGCAACTAGATCACAGCCTCACTGCGATCGCCTATTTACCCAAACATAACGACCATTGGGAGCCTCTGTGCGGATTCTATGCTTGGCACTGCCAAAGCTCCTTGGCACAATTTATCCAATCAGGCAGGCGATCGTTTCAGCATTGGTTGCAGGAGCAAGTGGTGATCGAAATTGACCATCGGGCATCGCCAATGTTATTAAACTGCAATACCCCCAAGGATTTAGAGCGACACTTGCTTACCGAATTTGGCACTACCGACTAGGGGAAGACGATCGGGAAATCCTGCACATATTCGCCATCACAGGTGTACTTAGCCCGAAATTCTTGCAGCACCACGCGATCGCCCTCTAGCTTATATAGGGCTGAGGAGCCACAGTCCCCCACACCGCGAAATTTTGTAAAATTGGTGATGGTTTGCGATCGCACATTTACCCTTGGTAAGCCCACCAAGGTTCGATCTGTAACTCGTTTGGGCTTTGCGCCAGTGGATGTTTCCTCAAAGCGATCGAATTCTAAGTTAACAACACGCGGTTGGGAGCCTTCATCAGACCACAGCACAAATTCAAAGGAGCCTTGATAGGCAGCCAAAAAACATTGAATCTGGACTAGATATTGGCGATCGTTGAGCTTAAAGGCACGGGAACCCATGCCACCAGTATTTTCTTGAAAATTATCTTTACATAGTCCCAACTTCTCTCGATTCTGAAGCACATATTGCAGAGGATCAGTACTTGATGTCCCACTATCCTTAGGCGTACTAGCGATATTGCCCCGACCCAAATACTGTAATAACTGCTCCTCAGACGCTTTGCCATTAGGAAATATCACCCGTAATGCAGGCTCAGGGTTCTGGGTGGTTGGCGATTCTAGAATATATAGGTAGCTATCATTTTTAAATTCGATCGCTCCTGTTTTTTGCGGATTATAGTTTTTCGCTTCTATATTTAAGCCACCACTACCATCTTTATTGCGACTGATGTAATAACGAGGGCGATCGGGCGCACTGGCATCAGCACAGATATACACTTTGTAATTAGCCGTTTCCCCATAGGCGTAATTGACCTTACCGTTATTACACATAGTCTGATCGCTAAGGTCGGCGATATCTCCCAAAGAAATTGGTTTAGAGGTAGATGGGGAAGGCTTGGGGGATTCTTGGTTCGGTTTTGGAGATTCTTTAATGGGTGTTACTGTCGAAGCACTAGCAGCTTTGTCCACAGTGGCTGTAGGTGGAGTAGTTTCCTGATTGGAGCATCCGAGCATCACCATGCTTACCAACAAAGACATTAATCCAATTTTTGTGTGCAACATATTATCTCTACCAAAAACCATGCCCACATTCTACTTTATATCAATTTATACCAACCTTAAGATGGCAGAGCCATGTTTAGATCTGCAAATCCTTGCTGGGTTTGATTTTTAATTCCTAGAAGTGTAGTCATATTTCATTTAGGATTGCTGTATAAGCTGTATAAATAATAATTGATCATATTTCTCTAAATTAGAGCCTGTTTGAGAAGTGGAAGCATATGCTAAAAATACTGAACGATCCCCCCTACCCCCCCTTATGAAAGGGGGGAAAGATTAAAAAAGTCCCCCTTTTTAAGGGGGATTTAGGGGGATCAAAACTTCTCAAACACGCTCTCAGCAAACCTAGTAAGTTTTATGGAGCAACCACCGTCACCATGAATGCCCAAGAAGCTAATGAAGCCAATATTGATATGGACAAAATGCCGCCCAAACTGCCCCTGATCCAAATGTTTCGGATTGGTTTATTCCAGATGGGACTAGGGATTATGTCTCTATTGATCGCAGGATTACTAAACCGTTTGATGATTAACGAACTGACTATTCCTGCTACCCTTGCGGCTGTGTTTATTGCGATACCTCTGTTTGTTTCGCCTGCACGGGTCTGGTTTGGGCAAACTTCTGATGCACGGACAATTTTGGGAACCCATCGCTCTGGTTATGTGTGGCTAGGGGCTGTGATTTTTGGGGTGGTGGCTTTTTTGGCGACACAGGTGATGTGGCAGCTAGGACGCAGCATCTATGAGGTGGGCTGGAGTGGCATTACCTATATGTGGGCGGCATTACTGGCGCTGATGTTTGCGCTCTATGGTATGGCGATTAGTCTGAGTTCGACCCCTTTTGCCGCTTTGCTGGTGGATATTTCCGATGATGAGGAACGTTCTAAGTTGGTGGGGATTGTGTGGTCGATGTTGATGGTGGGGATTGTGATGGGAGCGATCACGGTGTCGCGTTTATTGCCCTGCACCGATGCTCCGTTTACGGGTGTTTCTATTTTTGCGAATGGCGATCGCTTAGGGCAGTTGCAAAAGGCGATTAATTCCGTCTTCCTGATTATCCCGATCGCGGTTGTCGGTCTTTCTGTCTTTGCCACCTATGGCATCGAGCAGAAGTATTCCCGTTATAAGCTGCGGGTTGCCCAAAATAATTTGATGCATGGGGAGCCTGAAGATAAACTCAGTCTCTGGAATGCCTTGCGCGTCCTCACAGCAAGTAAGCAAACGGGACTATTTTTTATATTTTTGCTGTTGATGACCGTTGGCATATTTATGCAGGATGCCGTGATGGAACCCTTTGGCGGCGCTGTATTTGGCATGAGTATTTGTTCTACGACCCAACTCAATGCGGCCTTTGGCACAGGTACTTTGATCGGGCTGAGTTCCTCTGGCTTTTTGATTATCCCTAAGCTCGGCAAAGAAAAGTCTACCCGTTTAGGATGTTTATTAGTGGCGGCTAGTTGCCTGTTGCTAGTGATATCTGGATTTGTGCAAAAGACTTGGGCTTTACAGGCTTCTTTGGCTTTGTTTGGCTTTACTTCAGGGATTACCACCTCTGGAGCTTTGAGTCTGATGTTAGATCTGACGGCCGCCGAAACCGCAGGGACTTTTATTGGGGCTTGGGGCTTGTCACAGGCGATCGCGCGGGGATTGGCAACGGTGACGGGGGGCGTGGTACTAGATATTGGTAAAGCCCTATCTAGTAATGTTGCCTTTGCCTATAGTTTTGTATTTATTTGTGAAGCTTTAGTCATGATTGCGGCTGTATTAATTCTCAGACGTGTCAATATCCAAGAATTTCGCGCCGATGCGAAACAGGCGATCGCCACGGTATTTGCCAATGAGCTAGACTAATACCGAGTCAATTACCACATCGATATATGTAACTATTTGACTGTTTCACTATAATTTGTAGAACTGACGATGTGGCGGCTATGGATATTTGGCAAACAAAGGATCAGGTTGTAGATTTAGTTCGTAAGTCTCGATCGCAGGTGGATTTTTTGACCGTGCGTCTAGAGCGATCGCTAGGGACTGATATCTTCCTCCGCAGTGGCAAAATTGAACAACTCAGCACAGGCACTTCTGTCGGTGGTCAGGTCAGAGCCTGTCATCGTGGTGGTTGGGGTTTTGCCAGTTTTAATAATCTTGCCGATCTCCCTGCCAAAATTAGCGAAGCGATCGCCGCCGCCAAATGGGTCGGCACTGACCAAACCATCCTTGCGGAAGTTGACCCCATCCAAGCCCAAATTTCCTGCATGGAGAGCCATCCCCACAGTATTAGCATTGCCGCCAAAAAAGACCTATGCAGCCACTATGCCGAAATTTTAAAATCCGTTAGCGATCGCGTCATTAGTACAGCCGTCCGCTATGGAGACAGTACTCAGCGTATTCTCTTTGTCAGTTCTGAGGGAACGCAAATTGAACAGGAATGGGCAGACTGGGAAATGCGCTGTGCTGCCACCGCTAGGCTGGATGATATTGTGCAAACAGGTAGAGAAACCTTTGGCTCTCGGCGTGCCTATACCGATCTGCTCCATCAAGATCAGCAAGTTATCGGTGCGGCGCAACGGGCAGTCAAGTCCCTATCTTTGCCTACGGCTGAGGGTAATACCTATACAGTGGTCATTGATCCTATCCTTGCGGGCTTATTTGTCCATGAAGCATTTGGGCATCTCTCCGAAGCCGATATGCTCTACGAAAATCCCGACATGCTAGAAACCATGAGCATTGGTCGCAGGTTCGGCTCCGAGGAGTTGCAGATCTTTGATGGGGCGGCTCCTGCGGGACATCGGGGCAGCTATGCCTATGATGATGAGGGCGTACCTGCGAGTACTACTCAGTTAATTGCCGATGGTGTGTTGGTGGGGCGATTACATTCTCGCGAAACCGCAGGCAAACTCAAGGAACCTGTGACTGGTAATGCCAGATGTTTGGATTATCACTATCCCCCCATTGTCCGCATGACTAATACTTGGATCGCAAGGGGCAAAACTCCCGTTGGTAGTTTGTTTGATGGTATTGCCAAGGGTATCTACGCCAAAAATTGGCAAGGCGGTATGACCAACGGTGAAATGTTTACTTTTACGGCTGGGGAAGCTTGGATGATCCGTCATGGTCAGCTTGCGGAACCCATTAAGGATGTGACTATTTCAGGTAATGTGTTTAAGACCCTTGCGGATATTGAGGCGATCGCCGATGACTTTGAGTGGGACGAGTCAGGTGGTTGTGGCAAAGGTGGGCAGAGTGGACTAGCGGTGGGTTGTGGCTCTCCTAGTCTCAGAATTAGAAATGCGATCGTGGGAGGTCATGGCGATGGCTAACCATAATCCTGAACTTCAGGACATCCAAGATATTAATTTGCAGTTAGTCCAGACGATCGCCGATCAACAAATAACGGAGGATCGGCTCAACTTACAGCTAACTCGCCTCAAGTTAATGTATGACTTTGTATCAGCGCTCAATGCGGCTCAGTCCGATCGCGAAATCTACCAAATAGCTCTTAATGGTATCTGTCCAGCCCTCGGAGTATCACAGGCTTTTGTCATCAATAGCTCCCATCAAGGATATTTAGCTTCGATTGGCATGAGTACCGCTTTTTTAAAGGAGTTAGCAGAAGCGATCGGCGATCGCGATGCCAATCTAACCGTAGCCCCTAGAGACAGTACACAGGCTATCTTACCCAGCGATCGCCGCATACAGGAAATATTGCAGCATGAAAATATTGAGGCATGGTCTGTATTTCCCCTCAACTATGAACATCGACATCTAGGCGATATCATCGTTCTATTTGAACAGCCCAAGCATTTTACCGATGAAGAAATTCAACTAACAGAAACGATTGTTACTTATATTGCGATCGCCATTACGCGCAAACAAACCCAACAAGCCCTCAAAGAAAGCCAACAATTTGGTCAAAGAATCGCCGACACCATTCCTAGCATTCTCTATATTTACGACCTCGAAGAAAAGCGCAATATTTATTGCAACCATGCTGTAACCAACCTACTAGGCTATAGCAAAGACTCCCTTCAAGTTGCAGGTGTCATCGACCAGATGGTACATCCCGAAGACTTGCAACGCATTCAAGAACATTGGCGACTAATCCGCAACTATCAACTTGATCAAAAATCTCCTAATTTAGAAAAACTATTTTCCATTGAATATAGGATGCGTGATATCTATGGAGAATGGCGATGGTTTTATAGCCAAGAAACCATTTTTTTATGCGATCAAGAGGGAAAAGTGAAGCAGATAATTGGTGCGGCTTCAGACATTACTAAGCTTAAGGAAGTCGAAACTAAATTACAATCTTCACTTGCAGAAAAGGAAGTCTTACTCAGAGAAGTGCATCATCGTGTGAAAAACAATTTGAGCGTTGTTGATAGCTTGTTATCGATGCAATCTCGTCATATCCAAGACGCAACGGCTCTCAAGGCTCTATCGGATTGTCAAAGGCGTATTCATACGATGGCGCTAATCCATGAGCAGTTACACCGATCGCAAAATCTTGGCAAAATTAACTTCTGTGAATATCTGCAATCATTGGTCAGTAATCTCTATAGTTCCAATAACTGCGATCCTCAGCGTATCCATCTAGATTTACAAATCAGTCCAGACTTTGTAAAGCATCCCACTAATGATCTGCTGAATATTGATACAGCTATTTCCACAGGTCTAATTGTTAATGAGCTTTTGATTAATGCTTTCAAACATGCGTTTCCTAATCAAGAACAGGGCTTAATTGAAGTAATCCTCTATTATAGCGATCGCGATCGTACCTTGCATCTAATCATCCAAGATGATGGTATTGGTATCCCTCTAGAAATCAATTTCCAAACCACCAACTCCCTTGGTCTGCGTTTGGTGCGTATCCTTTCCCAACAAATCAGAGCTTCGCTTAATTTATCTCTCACGAATGGAACGAGTTTTCATTTGGCAATCAAACTTTAGAGGGTATCTGAGGTGATCTCTTTTCAGTTTATTTATACCTATCTACCTATAGCTGCTGCCATGGGGAGCATCTCACTTTGGCGCAGTCTAAATCTTACTAAGCCTATAACAAGGGGCTTAAGCCCCTTGTCTTTATCAAATGTTCCAAAGTGAGATACTCTCGCTGCCATGCTTGTAATACCAGATTCAGAAATAGCGTAGCCATTTCTTAATTTGGTATCACCCCAAAACTTTGCTGATAGTCATCCACGCTTAACACGGTATCGTATAAACCAATATTTTCACTTTCATGTTTATTAAACCCGACATATTCTAAACTGGCATCTTCATAGCGCTTAAATTTGTAAACGGCATCATTCATCAAGGCACTATTGAATACACCTAAACTTACCAATAGCTCAAAATCTCTCACGATCAAACCTGTTACTTTTTTAAATAATGCTGGTTCGAGTTGGGTGATTACATCACCTCAGATCTTGCACCATTCCTGAAAGAGTTAAGTAGGAATGGGTTTGAGGATAATTTCAAAGCCATAACGCGCAGCAATATCGGCATTAGCTCGGATGAAGTTGAGAAGTTTTAACCAAAGAACAGAAGGGAATAAAACC
>JANRII010000078.1:0-27393 GCA_033765135.1 Pseudanabaenaceae cyanobacterium bins.39 | reverse complement strand
TACGAAAGCGAAGGAAGAGGAGCGATCATCATCGATGTCAGCAAATCCAAAGAATCACAAATCGGGCTTAGTCCCTATCAAAAATGGCTAAACTCTGAAAGCTATGGCTGCTATCTGAGTCAATCTACAGCAGAACGCATTGCCAAGGAATCAGGATACCCAAACCCATTTCAAAAGGAAGAGAAGCGACAGATGAGGGAATACAAACCTGAAAATCAAGTAGTCGTCTGCTTTATCCGCACTGATGGCGGCTTTAGCTCCTATGTAATTGCCCACCCATTCCTGACTGCAAAACAAGCCTACGAAGCTAATAAAAGCAGACTGCAAGACGAGTTCGCAGTAGATCGACCAGACTAACTCCAATTCCAATATTCAAAACCCAAAAGCCTCCCGATGCAAATCAGGAGGCTAATTTGTTATGGAGTCAAATATGACCCAAAAGAGATACAAAAGCATCCTGTGTGGACTACTGCTACTAGCGATCGCCATCCATCCAGACCAACATCACATCGAAGAAAAGCAGCCAAGAATTATCCATATTCAACGAAGGAGAAGGAGGCGATTAGCTATTAGCTGTTAGCGATTAGCTAGATTCCAGAATTAATGCATGACTTTCTAAAAGCCAAATCGTTCCTTCATCCGCAATTCACAACTCCCAAAAGCTAACAGCTAACAGCTAACAGCTAATCGCCAAAAGCTAAAAGCTAATCGCCAAGAGCCAAAAACATGAACACCGCCGCAATGATCGCCACGCAGCAAGCATTGATTGACAAAGGAGCCGAATACTTAGGCGACCTCATCGCATGGTCAATCAGTGCCGAAACCAGACTGAGTGAAGCCACCTTGAAACGCGCCGCCGAGCAAGTCAACCTCGACTTCAGCTACCTCCCCGAAAGCCCCAACAAACTCAGCGCCTTCAAAAACGCCCGTACCAAAACCCAGACCCAACTTAGCACCCACAATCTCCTCATCCGTCAAATCTCCAATAACGGCGTACTGGTCTATGGATTTGTTCTAGAGAACAAAAATGAAAAAGACAAAAAGCTGCGCTATAGCCAACTTGCCTCCTATAGTTTCGATAAAAGCAACGAAACTACCCATTGGAACCGAGAAGACTGGAGCAGTGACAATGAATCCCTAATCGACATCGCCAGAACCACCTTTGACAAATGGTACGCATGGAGCCAAGAAATCACCAGCAAAGAAATCCGTGCCATGCTGACCGAATTTGTCAAAAAATCAGGAGTACCATTTCGAGAACGAGGCGGCACATACTTTGTGGCAAGAAGCTATCGGCTAGAACTAACCGCCTTCCGCGAACTACTGCCCCTGATTCACCGAGAAAACAACATTCGCTGGATGCCGATCGCAGGCATAGGCGACATGGACATCATCGCCAGACAATCCCTAGAAAAGGAAGTGCAATCGATGTCCCATTATCTAGACGAACTGCTAGACCCAGAGAAAGTATCAGAAACCAAAGGCAGCACCCTGAAAAACCAACTCAAGGTATATCGGGAAGTGGAAGACAAAACCAAAATGCTATCCGAGCTACTGCAATTTCGCTCCGACGCACTAACCGATAAACTCGCCAAACTGCGCCAACGTTGCCTGAACGTACTGGACGAAATTGCCACCAGTACAACTGAAACCCCAGAAGAACAGCCCCATCAAACAGAAGAAACCATCTGCGAACCAGTAGAAACAACAGAAGAAGTTACCGACGACAACCTCTTCGATCTCGGCTTCTAGCGAAGAATCGCGGGAGTAGCCAAAGCGTTACTCCCCATTCAATATCAAAGATTAAGAGGAACTTAGTAATGCTTGCCACCGAAATCGCTCAGACCAATGGACATATCACCGCCTTGACCGTAACCCCAAAATCAGCCTTAGCAAAACTGCAACAACTGCGAGAAGAACTGAAAAGCGTGTATCTAGACCGCAATGAAGCGATCGACCTCATCTTGGTAGGGCTGCTCTCCAAAATGCATATTTTCTTAGGAGGCAAACCAGGCACAGGCAAAACCGAACTTGCAAAATCAGTCTCCGAGGCAATCATAGGAACTACCTTCTTCCATTACCTGATGACCAAAACTACCGTTGCCGAAGAAGTATTGGGCGCACCCGACCTTGCCGAACTACAAAAAGGCAAATTCGTGCGCGACACCGAAGCCATGCTTCCTGAAGCGCACCTAGCCCTGATGGATGAAATCGGCAAAGCCAATAGCATTGTCCGTAACTCCGCACTAGGTCTAATGAACGAACGGGAATTTCTGAACGGCAAAACCAAACTGCGATCGCCATTAATCACCATGATTGGCTGCTCCAACGAACTCCTAGATGGAGAAGAAGACGGAGCATTCTGGGATCGGCTGAGTTTACGCTACATCGTCGAATATCTAGGCGATGAAGACCTGCGAACCTTACTTTTACGCAAGACCAGCAACATTGCCGCACCCCAGATCACCACCCTGCTCAGTCTAGCTGAACTAGAGCAAATGCAAACCGCCGTAAAAAACATCCCTTTCCCTGCACCCGCAGTTGATTCGCTGATCGACCTGCAACGGGAACTGAAGAAAGAAAACTACATCGTCAGCACCAGAAAATACGTGCAGATCGTCACGATCCTCAAAGCATACGCCTATTTACAAGAAGAAGCCGAAGTAAGTGAAGACAGCTTCGAGATTCTCAACCATGTGATCTGGAACCATCCCAAAGAGCAGACCCAGATTAGGAAAATCATCGCCAAAGTGGGCAATCCCGTAAATATCCAAGCCCAAGAAATCCTTGCCGCCATCACCGAAAAGCTATCAGACTTAGGAACCTGTCCTACCTTTGGCACAAAGAAACAGCAAGACGAATGGGCAACCGAAGGCTCAGGCGTATTGTCCGAGATGAGAAACATGATCGACAGACTGCAAAGCCTGATAGCTCAACATCCACACAAAGCCAAGAAAGCCCAACAAGCGATCGCTGAAATCGAAGTCAAGAAGAAACCCTTACTCGCCAAAGTCAGTGAAATCATGTACGGCGCATAGAATCCAACTAAATCAACTAAAAGAGAGCAGACTATCTGCTCTCTAATTTTATGGAAAACCAAAATGCAAGAACCATTAGTGTATCTAATCCCCAAATGGACAGAACTATGTGTTAACGACTTCAAAGAAAAGTCAACCAGACTAGGTGAAGTCATCGAAGAAGGGGAAAGTAAAATCTACAACTTTGAAACCTTCGTCAGCGAAACTTACCATCGCCTGTACGATCGCCACCCAAAGCGACTAGAAGACAGCGCTATCAAACCTGAAAACAAAATCTGGATTGCCATTCATCAACAGATGAGCGAACTAGAAATATTTCAACAATTTAGCGATCGCCTGAATGGAGATGAATTCCTTGCAGGCATTGGCACAACCGCCCTCTGCCTTGCCATCGTGGAAATGCTCCCCGAACCCGCCGAGCCACTAGAAGACCCAGAAGTAATCCGCAAACAACTGCGAGGTATCTTTGAAGCTTTGCAAGGGCAGATACCCACTGGGGGACTGATGCTAAAAATTCAGCAATTAAAGCAACAGGGACTAGAAACCCGATTAGCCTGTGAAGCCTACGCTGACTCCATTAGCAATACCGAAATCGCAACCGCCATCATCGCAGGTATAGGCAAAGCTGAAGCCGAAATGCAAACCATTGCTGAAAGCATCGCCACCTTTAGCGGAGGCAGCAACTACAGCCAAGAAACCCAACTCAAAATCGCCGACAAAATTCAAATTGCCCAACGCCTCCACGCATCGCCAAAACTGCAAGCGATCGCCGAACTCGCAGGCAAGAAAATAGCGATCGCTGCCAAGATCCAACGCAGCAAAGTCAAAGAAGGACGCACCGAAATCATCGGCGTAACCACAGGCAACGACCTAACCCGCCTACTGCCCTGCGAACTAGTCAAGCTTACCGAACCGCAGCTATTTCCCATATTTGCCCAAGGCTATATCGAGCGCTCTCTGCTGCAACGAGAACTCATCAGCCGCGAACCCCTAGCCAGAGGTCCGATCGTTATTTGTCTGGATTCCAGTGGATCAATGCAAGGGCAACCAGAAATTTGGAGCAAAGCGATCGCCCTCGCGCTATTGAGTATCGCCGTCAGTCAAAAGCGCCATTGTCGCATCCTGCACTTCACCGACATCGTGGAACGTATCGACGACTTTGCAGGGGAAATCCCCGACACTAATCATGTAATTGACTGCATCGAAAAGTTCTACAACGGAGGCAGTACCAGCTTTACCGCCGCTCTCACAGGAGCATTAGCATCCATCCAACAGCACGAACAGACCAAACAAGCCGATGTCATCCTCATCACCGACGGACTAGACACCCCATCAACCCAATTCATCGAACAATGGCAAACCGATAGGAAAAAGCATGAATTTAGTTGCTATGGCATCCTGATTAGCAGTGGCAACCTCAGCACCTATGCCAGCACCATCAACAAACTATGCGATCGCTATGTCCAGATAACAGATCTCACCGAGGACAGTGCAGTATCTGAATGTCTATACAGCATCTAGGAGCGATAAGAGGCGGCGCAACGCGCCGCCTTTTATCGCTTTGCCTCTAGCGAGGCTCGCAAGGAAAAATTCCAAGTATTTATCAAATTCATCTACTCAACAAGGAGAAAGACCAATGACCTATTCATTTCAGCAAGCAACCAAAGAAAACATCAAACTCCGCATGGCATTATATGGTCCCCCAGGCTGTGGCAAAACCTACACCGCCCTACAACTAGCAACCATCTTGGGCAAAAAAGTGGGACTAATCGACACCGAATATGGCTCAAGCCGTAAATATGCCAACCTGTTCAACTTTAAAGTACTCGAACTCAGCAAATTCGGACCGAGCCAATACTACAACGCCATTGAAAGCGCCGAAGAATCAGGATTTGACTACCTGATCATCGACTCACTATCCCACGCATGGTATGCCGAATTGGATTCAGTCGGTAGCGACGTGAGAAACTGGGCAAAAATCCGTCCAATTGAACGCCAACTATGGGACAAAATCATCAGCTCAAGCTGTCACATCATTGCCACAATGAGATCGAAGATCGAGTATGACTATAGCGCAACCGAAGTAAACGGCAAGCAGAAAATCACCAGCGTCCGCAAGATCGGCACAGCGCCAATTCAGAAAGAAGGCAGTGAATATGAACTAGACATCTGTGGACTACTTGATGACCAAAACACCCTAACCATCTCCAAGAGCAGATGTCCTGAAATCAGCAACGGATTCTTTCCCAAACCAGGGAAGAAATTCGCGGACATGATTCAAACATGGCTAAGTGATGAAGTCCCAGCCCCCAGCAACGCATTTATCCCAGTGATCAACGTGCCTGTAAACCCTGTGGTTCCGCAACCAGAGAGACAACCAGAACTAGCAGCGATCGCCAGCAGCAACGGTCATATTCCCCAGAAGGCAAGCACCAATGGACATCTAGCCATAGCCGTAGAAACTAAACCAATCGCCAACACTCAACCCAAAGTAAGCCAAGCTGACAACCCTGCCAAAGCTGCATTCAAAGCCCTATTAGCAGTCACCCAGCAACCGATTAGCAAAGTGATCGAGACGAGCATCGAACTCTATGGAGCCGACACAAGTGGCACAAAGCCCAAATTCAACAGTGAAAACATGACCGCCGAGCAAATCAAAGAAGTCTGTGAAGCGCTGATGAAAGAATGGTTAGGGCTGAAAGGATTCAATGCAGAACTTGTCCAAAGCTTGATTGAAACATCATCCTCCCGTTATCCAAGTCAATATGCAGAAATTGCCAAAGACATCATTAGTCAACTGGAATTTTAGCAAGAACAAACTTCGCTACCAATAAGCAACAAAATCGATGGTCTCATCGCAATCATCGGTTTTGTTGTAGTGCTAACTAGCCAAAGAAGAATATGTACAACCACATCTCAGACAAAGCCGATGTTAAAGTCGGAGATCGCTTTGCTGTTTGGCATATCGGAGGCGAACCCGAAACAAGTATCCGCGAAGTCTCCCAAGTTGGTTTTAGCTCCAACAAAACAGCCTTTACCCTAGAAGGGATATCAGGTCGGTTCCACTTCGACTACGCACTGGGCAGAATCAGACATGACCTTGAATTACCAATAGAAATTCATGTGTTATTCGACTCAATGGAACAGCTAAAGCTAGAGCAACGCCGCCGCAAACTGGCATACCACATCAGACAATCCACCAAAAAACTCTACGGATTACCCACAATGCCCTACAGCACTCGCCAACTAGAAGCGATCGCCAAAGCCCTAGAACTGAAGATAAAGTAATGGCTAAAATGGATATTAGTCCAGAAGTGCAACCCCCAAAAGGCAACAACTAACTTGCCAAGCCGAGCAAAAGTCCCAAAAATCAAGAATTATGATCCAGAGTATCGTAGCGATCGCAGGGACAATGATGCTATCAGCAGCAACTAGCTTCCAATCAATCGCACAATCCCCAACCATCGACCAATGGCAAGCCCTCACAGGCAGAGGCAAAGTCGTACTGTTACGCCATGCGATCGCCCCCGGGACAGGAGATCCGAGCGGATTTAGACTGGGAGACTGTAGCACACAACGCAACTTATCAGAAGCAGGAAGAGAACAAGCCCGCCAATCAGGGCAAGAATTTCGGAGACGACAAATTCCCGTAAAACAAGTTCTCTCAAGTCAATGGTGTCGCTGTCTAGAAACCGCAAGACTTTTGAACTTAGGAGAAGTGAAGCCGACCCCAGCCCTTAACTCTTTTTTCAGCGATCGCCGTACAGCCGATACCCAAACCGAAGAAACAAGGCAGATCATCGCCGCCCATCGGCAACAGGAAGGAATCGTAATTATGGTGACCCATCAAGTAAACATAACCGCCTTGACAGGAATAGTCCCGCAATCAGGAGCAGCAGTAATCGTCCAATCTAACGACAAAGGCAAAGTAGAGGTGATAGGCGAACTAGAGCTATAGCTACAACACCCAAGCCCAGAAGAGACTAGAAGTTTAGATTTTTTGAAGAAACGCTATCGCGTAGAAGTCCGTGACCTGGTTTCTAAAAAGAAGGAAAAAACTCATGTGTAATTCAACAAATCTCGTAGTCCTCTCTGGATATGTCGGTATCGTCTCCGAAGTACGTCAAACCAAAACCAGTGGCAAAGATGTCCTCGACTTCAGCCTCGCCGTGCAGCCCAAGCCTCGCCGCGACAAAGACGGTAATTGGATTGACCAAGAACCACTTTGGGTGAAAGTCGTGTGCTGGAATGGCACTGCGGAATATGCCGAAGAACGCGCTGAATCTGGAAAGTTTGTCGAAGTTACGGGAGTTCTGACTCAGCCTGAAGAATACAAGTCCAAGAAAGACAAGAAGCACCATGCGCGTACAGTGATTCATGCCCAATCGCTGAACTTCATTGATGTCGTGAAGAAGTCTGCTGAAGATGAAGAGTATGAAGCATCAACCACTTACGATGATGACTTTTAGCTGAATAACTAGCTAGAGAGAGTATTGATAGACATCTATCAATACTCTCTCTGTTTTATTTTTTAGTCGCTATCGCTTAAGGCTCCTGCCCATCTCAGAAAAAGAGAAAGTAACCATGATTTACACTCACAAAGGCTATCAATGCGTGCTATCGACAAGAACTACCCATCAAGGAATCGAATGGGTAGCACAGGCTAAGAAATATGCGCTCAGCATTGAACAGAAAGTATTCTTCCAATGGTTTGGAACCAAATTGATTACAAGTTTTGACAAAGAACAGACCAAACAAAACTTTGTTGAAACAGTGGAATTATTCTTGGAAGAGCATGGGGATCTCTTCCCCATGTATCCACGCCCTGAACTGCCTGATGCAAACATTGAAGCGATACTAGAAGAGCGAGTATACCTGACTCTCAACAATATTGGCAGACATCAGACCGCCAAGTTTCGGGTATTTACAGAAGACCATCTGCGCGTATTTCCAGCACGTATCCCCATTCCCGTAGGTATTAAGCATCACTCAAGACCAAGGCGTAAGCCACTTGCTGCGTAATTCAGCAGTTACAACTTCAATGATTTAGAAAAAAGCAAAGTTCTCATAGTTGAGAACTTTGCTTTTTCTTTTTCTTTTTAATTTAAGCGTAGTAGCTAGCGCTTGTTCTGAAGTAGAAAACGAGAGATTTATACTTCCCAAAGCCATGACAAGATCAACTATTGACCTAGACAGAACGAGACTGAAACTGTGCATCGAAATCATGCCAGAAACTGAATCAATGGAGAGGATGGTAATCATCTCCATCTGTCGCGAACAAGGAATGCCCATGATTCAGACCATTAACTTGAACGAACTGACTCCCATTCCATTACCACTAGCAAAAATCATTCAAGAATATTCCACTAGCGAATTGGCAGCACAAGAACCAAGTGTAGCAGCAACCCCAGAACCGATCGCTATCACCAAAAGATCACTAGGATCTACAACCAAACAAATGGCACTACTATGAACTACCAGATCAAGATTGAAGGACAAACCATTCCCGTACCACCAGAAATTGGGAGTAGTGACGACCAAATTCGAGAAACCTTCAGCCTGTATTTTGAAGGAATCAAGAACGCGAAAATCGAAAGAACCGTGCAAGCTAACGGCGATATTCTCGTGGATGTCTGCAAACTCGCAGGACCAAAGGGTGGCATATGAGCGAGACAGCGATCGCTAGTTTAATCGCCGCCCCCGAAGACAGCAATCCGCTACTCGAAATCCTCTGGGAAATTGAACAGTATCAGCAGCAAGGCAATCCATTAATTGAGCTAACCGCAATTGGCATCGAAGACTTTAGCGAAGTAACCGCCCAAACCCAAAAACAAAGCCTATCCATCCAAAGGACATTAGACAGCTTAAAAAGAGCAAGCCCGATCGCCGCACCAATGACAATCCGAGGATTCTGAGATGGACAAAAACAAATTCGAGTGGTTAGCCGCCCGCACCGTCGATAAAGCCATAGAGTATCTCGAAGCAATCCAGCAGAGAGCAACGATGCTGCAACTGTATCAACATTACTATCCAGAAGCATATCAACAATCCAAAGCTAGCATTAACGTGACTAGCCTTGAAACCTACAGCGAAAAAGAGCTAGAGTTTCTGACCTTACTAGATGAGCAATTCTTCCCACTGCCATTATTGCTAGCAGAAACAGAGCGTATCTCCTACATCCCCGTAGAACCCCTTGGTACTTCATGGTATTACGACAACTTTGAAGAACTAGGCGCAACCGAAAAATTCTTGATGAGCCTAATTCATGGATTAGAAAACGAACCATGGAATGACCTAGAGGAAGAACTAGGACAAGAATTACCCCCTGCGGTGAGTTACATCAATTACCAAAAACTAAGCCAAGCCGTCAAAAAGGTGAGAGGAAAAATCACCCTCTTACCCACAGCCATCGACATGCTCACCCAATCCACAGGCAATCTATGGCTAGACATCTCCTATGAAAACGACATCGTAGACGCTCATTGGACAATAGAAGTCATCGACACCTTAAGAGAAGCCTATACCGAAGCCCAAGAGATCATGCAAAAGTATCGAGAATTTATCGAATGGCTAGAGCAAGACACCGCCAACTGCATCAAAGTAGTCAAGCTCTGGAACCGATGCAAAGAGCCAAACCCCGAAAACCACTATCTAGCAGCATGAGGAAAAAGCAATGCTAACCCTAGACCCATTGCAAGATGCCCTGAAGCCCGATGGCTACCCCTTAATCGAAGCAGAAGCAAAACTGCTATTTCTGAAAGGAGGACATTACTGCTTTCAATACCGACAGGGAGAGAAAGAAACCTATAAGTTTCTATCCCCTGAAACAGTAAGAGCCGCCTTTCAGCATGAACGTATCGACACAGGCTGGATACCCGACGGAGTAAAACGGATGGGAATCTGTCGGCAAGGACAATGGTACGTACAGTTTATCCCACCCGCAAAACGGACATTCACCTTCATCAATTTGGACGAAGCCGAAAAGCTACTCCAACTGAATATTCCCATGATGGGAATGGTATTGATGCTCTGTGGCGATAGTTGCTACCTCTGGGCAACCAAACAGAAAACCTTTGCCGCCGAAGCACCGATTTACCATGTGCCATTACCAAATATCTATGGAGATGGCAGGATCTGCATGGGAGTTGAGAACAACCTTAGCAACTATGCAGAAGGAATCGATCGCCTAGCGAAAGCATGGGAGATGTTCATGACAGCACCATTTAACAATCATCTCGCAAACGGCAAATCCCATAGCCATCCCGAAGATATCCGCGAAAAACTGATCCAATTGCAGAACCGCAACCGCTACCCCATCAACGATCTCGTCCCCCATGACAGTTCTGTACAGGTAGCGATCAACATGGTAATCAACCGATGAAATTACTAGCACACGTCCAAAAACATTTAGTAACCACTAATCCATTACCAACAGTACCAATAACAGCGATCGCCCAAAATCCTCCCAAACATCCTCCCCTAATTCAGCACATCATCGCCACCAATCAAAGCCTACCTGAAATCGCCCCAACCTCAATGTATGAGTATGTCTATGGCAGCAACGGCACATTTGTGAGGGCAAAGCGACTAGGGTTAGAAGCGATCGCCCCCGTATCCTATTACAAAGCCAAAGGACTAAGAGCAATGTCCGCATCCGTAAAGATGACCTATCCCCCAGTCCCTGTATCTTTAGTAGAGCAAATGCTTGAAGCCTCACGCATAGCCTGTGATGCCAACAATCATCCCGTAGAGATTCTATTTCACCTCTATTTTGAAAATAGCAACTGGCAACTCGCAATACCAGAGCAAGAGCAAACAGCCACATCCTGCAAGCCCTTGGACAATAGCGCGAACAGCACCTACAGCAAAGCGATCGTCGAAATCCATTCCCATCATGGTATGAAAGCCTATTTTTCAGACACAGATAATCGCGATGAAACAGGCTTTCGGATCTATGGAGTGCTAGGAGAAATCTTCTCGAATCCACAGATCAGGATGCGAGTAGGGATTTACGGGCATTTCTACGAAACTGCAACCACAGGAATCTTAGAGTTACCAGCACAACTAACCGATTGCTTAGTGGAGGATTGGTAATGACCAACCTAGCATTACCCTTTGCCGAAGCCGTCCCCATCCTGCTCCCAGCCTATGAAGAACTAGACCTAATTCTCATCGGCTGTGGCGGCACAGGGGGATGGTTAGCCGTGAACTTACCACGCATCGCCTATTTACAAAAACAGGTCGGGAAAAAGGTATCAGTTACATTCATCGATCCAGATGTAGTAGAAGCAACCAATATCCCCCGTCAAAACTTTATTCCCAGTGACCTTGGCTTACCCAAGGCATCCGTCCTCGCGGCAAGACATGGGATGCAATGGGGTATGGAAATCAGTGCCATTACCTCAACATTTAGAGCAGACATGGCAATATCCCGATGGAGACACATGACAATTTGTATTGGAGCCGTGGACAATTCTGAAGCTAGGGCAGAAATCGCTAAAGTTTTGGCAAATAACACCACTACCTTCTGGCTAGATTGCGGTAATCATTACGATTCAGGACAAGTGCTCCTCGGCTCTAGAGATACAGTGGAAAGTATGAAAGGAGCCTTTCATGTCCCCACATTCTGTACAGGATTACCATCACCAGCCCTACAGCATCCAGACTTGCTAGTGAAACAGAAATCAATCCAGAAAGTCCTATCCTGTGAAGAAGCAGCGATCGCCAATGCTCAGTCGATGTCCATTAATCATCGAATTGCCGATGAAGCATTGGATATGCTGTTGCGCTTACTAAGTGGAACCCTGACCCGATTTGCTACCTATGTAAACTGCAAATATGGAACTGCATGGTCGAAGTTCAATACGATTGAAGAATTAGCTAAAACTATTGGTAAGCCAAAGCAATATTTAAGCTTATACAAACCATAGAAAAAACTGAAGTTCAATATAATTGAAGAACCTGCCAAAACTATTGGTAAGCCAAAGCAATATTTAAGCTTATACAAACCATAGGAAAAAAACTATAGAATTAATCGAAAATGAGTCGAATTACTACTAAATGGAACTATTGAGAAATCAATGGAAAATCCGCGAAAAGCTTGCTGAATAAAGCTTTAAAAGTATTTTAGTGATTTTGTTTTCGATTAATTCTATTAATAAATTGGAAGATAATCTTAAAATCAATCAAAAAGTCATTTATTTTTTTGCAAGGTTATAGTAACTTAAAATAGAGTTGAATTTTAGTCTGTTTTTTTATCCATTTTTAATCTATTTTCAATCAATAAGAATGATCTCAGCTAGATATTATCGACCCGTATTATTTATAAACTTATTAGAAACTGCTGATTCATTCACAGAAACCGTGTTTCGACATAGACTGGCAAGAAATGATTATGAAGATTCTTGAGCCAGTGTGAAAAGCTTTTGCAAATTTTCAATATTAGGAAACTAGCCTTTTGCCTAGGGCGCAGTGAAATGCGTATAGAAACTGCAACAAATAGGCATATCTACTCTATGAGCATTTGAGCCACGAAGAAATCATCTGTTTATGTAGATAAGAGCATAGGAACTTAATTAATTGACTAGATTGCTGAAGTAAAAGGCTGATTGAAAGCTGTACATTGCGTTAGTTCCAAGCTCGAACGGAATGTATGAATAAAAACTGAGCATAAAGCAAGATGGACTGAATTATGAAGTCCAGTCGTTTAATCATGGCTCAAAAAAATAAGCACACAAGGATCAAATCTAGAGAGATCCAATGTATGCTTATAGGCATATTTTGAAAAAGCAGGAGGCAAATAAAAATTTTCCCCCCTTCAAAATCAAAAAAGCCAGTGATTCGAGCCACTCGCTTCTTGATTACCCGAAGGTAGATATTAAAAATAAACGAAACGGACAGAGTTTGCTTTCGACGGCAATTTTTGTTCAATGCTTTCTCATATCTTACAACAAGATATGCGGATAGCAACAGATTGTGCTGCAAATTTTTGAAAATTTGTAAACAAAGTTGCGAAGAAGTACTGGACAAATTAAAAAAACTCCATCTGTTTCCTGAGTAAAGACGCTACAAACCATACATTCAGGACAATCAAGATGACATTAAAACAGCCAGACTTGTCTCGGCAGATCGCTCTAGCGATCGCCGAAGGCAAGCAAAAGGGAGGTCATAGGGCATGACCTCCCAAAAAGATTATATTTATAACAAAGAAGAAGCCGAATTTACAACCAAAGGACTAGAATCCAAAGCCCTAAACCCTACGGAACTAGTAGCTAGAACCTTCGCCAGCTTCTTCCCCTACTCGTGGAAATTTATCTATGCCCCAACCCCGACAGGGACAAACAAACCCGAATGGAAAACCGAAACACGGTATCCCCTAAGCGCAAGGCGACTGTATGACCACTGGGAAAACCCCGAAATCCTCATCGGCGTAAGATTCGACAGCAAAACCGAATACGCCCTAATCGACATCGACAAGAACAGCCCCTACCACCCGCACAACAACCATAAAAAATATCAACAAGTCCTGCACGCCCTCGAAGACATCGGACTAGTCAGACCCCTAATCACCCAAAGCTCCCACAGCCAAGGACTACACATCTACTACCCCCTATGGCAAGCCGTATCCAGCTTCGGAATCGCCTGCGCGATCAAAACCTGCCTACAAAAAAACAACTGTGAAATCGCCGCAGGAATAATCGAAAGCTTCCCCAACACCAAACGATACGAATCGGAATACAACGCACACAGACTGCCCCTCCAAACAGGCAGCTACCTACTCAACAGCGACCTGCAAATACTAGGCAACGACCTACACCAATTCGTCGAAACATGGCTAACCGTCCAAGAACAACAAGACCTAGAACAACTAAACCAAGCGATCGCCGAAGCCAGAGCCAACTACCGCCCCCCAAAAGCCAACCGTAAAACCATCGAATGGCGAGACGACCTCGAGCAACAAATCGCCGAAGGATGGACAGACCGAGGACAGAGCAACCAACTGCTATACATTATCGGGAAATACGCCCGCATCTTCATGGGACAAGAAGAAGAAGAAAGCCTAGCCGAATACATCATCAAAACCGCCAAAACCGCCGCAGGATTTATGAAATATTGCGGAGACAGGAAACGACTTGCCCAAAAAGCCCAAGCAGTAGCGCAATGGTGTCTGAAAAACCACTTTGCATGGGGCAGCAAAAAAAGTAAAACAGGAGAAGAACCTACAAAACTCGAAACAGAGAGTCAAAAAGCCCAAAAACAAGCTGAAAGACTTGAACGTATCCGCATCACCGTCAGCGAACTAAAGCAAACCAAAGCCATGCCCACAACCATAAGAGGAATGGCACAAGCGATCGCCCAAAAAGCCAAGGTATCAATTGAAACCCTATACGACAACAAAGAACTATGGCATCCCGAATTTATCGAAATTCCCCAAGAAAACCATCAAGAAACGAGTAACAGTCCAAACACAGCGCAAAACAGCCCAAACGCAACCCCAAAAACAGCCCAAGAAAAACCAGCCGAAACCCAGACAGCAAGCCATGTTACAGAAAAGTCCCTATATAAAGCGTTAGCCCCCCGTGAAACGCCCCTGCGAGGTGAAGAATTGCCAAAAATTGCCAACCTTGAGTTTCAGGTTTTGACAAGTTCAGTGGATTTGGCTAATTCATCACCCCATGTCACGCACCAAAAGCGAGAACCGATGTGGATTGAAACTCATGGCAGGTTGAGTCCGCCGAAGGTTGAAAATGTTAAGCCATCGCCTCGGACGGCAAATGCTGACTGTTTGCAAACTTACGAAATGCCCAAAACTCAGAGTATTTCGTTGAAAGAGAGTCGGATTGGCTATCTGAAGGCATTGTTGGCAACTCCAATTTTGCGAAGAGGTAAGTCTGCCTCAGAACTTGCGAGTTTGCAAGCTGAACTCGAACGACTAGAAAGCGATCGGCTCAATAACTTTTGATTGTTGTTTTTCGCTATAAAATTTCCGTAGTTTTCAGCATTTAGTTTTGGTGCTTATGTCTAATGCCAGACAAAATTGACTACCTCCAAGGCATCGTCGAACGCCTGACTTTTCACTCTGAAGAGACAGGCTATACCGTGGCGCGGCTAAAAGTACCCAAGGCTCAAGACCTAATCACCGTAGTCGGTAACTTTGCCAATATCCAAGCAGGACAGACTCTTGCCCTAGAAGGCACATGGAGATCTCATCCTAAATTTGGCGATCAATTCCAAGTCACGCAATACCGTGAAACTAAACCCGCCACAATTACAGGAATTGAGAAATATCTTGGCAGTGGTTTGATTAAAGGTGTAGGACCAGTCACCGCTAAACGCATCGTTGCTCATTTTGGCTTAGATACCCTTGACATCATTGAAAATGAGATTGACCGTCTGATTGAAGTTCCTGGCATTGCCAAGAAACGGGTGAAGATGATCAAAACTGCTTGGGAAACGCAAAAGGCGATTAAGGAGGTGATGGTATTTCTGCAAGGACATGGAGTGTCCACTACCTATGCAGTCAAAATCTTCAAGCATTATGGTAATAATTCCATTCAGACCGTTTCCGATAATCCTTATCAACTTGCCGAAGATATCTATGGCATTGGTTTCTTTACTGCCGATCAGATTGCGCGGAATATTGGCATCAAAGTTAGTTCTGAGTTTCGGAGCATTGCGGGTATCTTTCACTGTTTAGGGGAAGCCACCGAAGAAGGACATTGCTATCTACCACGCAAGGAACTAGAAGAGAAAGCGATTAAACTGCTTTCCCTCGAAGACTATCAGCCAGATCCTGAAACTATCTCTAAAATTGTTCTTCATCTCTCTATCAACGATCGCTTGGTGATGCAAGGCTTAGCAGGAGAGTTCATTTGCTATAAACCCACTTACTTCCACACCGAACAGAATCTTGCCGAACGGGTTTATCAATTATTGCAACACAAAAATCATCCAGATCCCGAACGGGTCAATGCTTGGATTGATCGCTACACCACCCAAAGAAATATCCAACTCTCGCTCAAACAACGGGAAGCCGTGGAGATGGCAGCAACTTCATCGGTGCTGATTCTCACAGGAGGTCCAGGGACAGGAAAGACTACCACTACTCGCACGATTGTTGCACTTTGGAAGGCGATGGGTAAGGAGATTGCTCTGGCTTCGCCGACGGGTCGGGCGGCTCAACGATTACAGGAAGTCACAGGCTGTGAGGCTAAAACAATTCACCGTTTTCTAGAGTTTGACCCGAAATCAATGGGTTTCAAACGCAATCAAGAATATCCGCTAACAGCTCAGGCGATCGCTATTGATGAAGCATCGATGCTGGATCTG
This sequence comes from Pseudanabaenaceae cyanobacterium bins.39, assembly GCA_033765135.1. GTDB lineage: Bacteria > Cyanobacteriota > Cyanobacteriia > Pseudanabaenales > Pseudanabaenaceae > Pseudanabaena. The sequence continues at coordinate 11,026 of JANRII010000078.1, read as the reverse complement.
TTTCTTGCCTTTTCTTTGGTGAAAGCGATTCCCTTGGGCGCACAGTTGCTATTAGTGGGGGATACCGATCAGCTTCCCAGTGTCGGTGCGGGTAATGTTCTCCAAGATTTAATCGATTCACAGCAAGTACCTGTAATCAAGCTCACTGAGGTATTTCGCCAAGCTCAGGCAAGTCAAATTATTCAAAATGCTCATCGTATCAATACAGGTAAGTTTCCAAACATGGAAAAGGTTTCTAATCAGCCCCAATCCGATTGCCTTTGGCTCGAAATGCCTAACGCTGAAGCAGGGCAGCAGGGTATTTGTGACATTATTACGGAGTTGTTACCCAGTCTAGGCTTTGACCCTCAGCAAGATATGCAGGTTCTCTGTCCCATGACTAGAGGGGATGTGGGTACGCGCAATCTCAATGTTGTCTTGCAACAGTTGCTCAATCCTCCTGATGCGATTAAACCCGAAATTAAGTATGGCAATACGATCTTTCGTCTGGGCGATCGCGTGATGCAACAGGTGAATGACTATAACCGTGAGGTGTTCAATGGGGATATTGGCACGATTACGGGTGTCGATTTAGAGGAGAGGGAGGTCACGGTTGTATTTGGTGATCGGCAAGTGGTCTATGATTATGCCGATCTTAATGAAATTGCTCTTGCTAGAGCGACTACTATTCATAAGGCGCAGGGCAGTGAATATCCTGTGGTAATCATGCCTCTGTTTATGCAACACTTTCTGATGCTTTCTCGTAATTTATTTTATACAGGGCTGACTCGTGCGCGAAAGCTTGCCATTATTGTTGGAGAAGCGAAGGCGATCGGGCTGGCGGTAAAACAAGTCAGCGATCGGCAGAGATATACCTATCTTGCGAAACGGTTAGCAAATCTTGCCGATTCTAGGTTGACTGGTGTAAAACAAAAGACGCTTTCGCTTCAAACTAGCGATCTAAATATTTAGCAAGTGGTATGAAACTCATAGTCGATAAATTTAAATCAACGGGAAAATGGGTTGAAACTTATGAAGCCCCAATTACTTTGGAGCAACTAGACGAATTTAAGTATTCGTTTTATCCAGAAAAATGCCTAGAACTGTTTGAAAAACTATCGGGCAAGCATCTTCCAAAGAACAATCCTAATTATGCGTTGGTAATTAGACTTGAGGATGAGGTTCCTGAAAATACGCATTTTATCCGCTACATGATAGCTGGAAGATAAAAAAGCATGACTATCATTTGATAGTCATGTTTTTTTACTCATCGCCGATCCTCATATACCCTCTGACTATCAGGCAAAATCCAGAGAGCGCACAAGCCTTTAGTTACATACTTGCCATTCATCACAATCAAAGCCTCCTTTAAATTTTGTTGATTCTGTTGACAGGCTTTGAGATTTTCCCGATTCCAATCCAGAATATTCCGAGCCAACTTACCCTCATCACTCGCCACCCAATCTAAATCCTTAGCAGCCTGTGGATTAGGATGATTAGGAGACAAAGAATTAGCGATCGCCAGACCCGAAACAATGCCAGCAGTCAACCCGATCGCCAACATCCCCGCACCAATAAACGAGATCGAACTCCAACCAAAAAAAGGTTGACCTTGGGGAGCAGATTTCTTGTCAGCAGCAAATTTATCAACAGCAAGTTTATCAACAGTCGTCTCAAAATCCTTACCCTTGAGTTCACTCATAGAAGCCGATAAAGACTTAGCAAACTTCTGGATACCAACCTCAAAACCCTTATTAAGAGCCTCGCGAATTAACGTTGGACCCGTAGCGATCGTCGCCGCAACCTGAGCATTCGACAAAAAAATCGCAATATAGGGATCATCATGGGGAATCCCAGACTTCGCTACAATTTCATAGATTTTCGCCTTAACCGTCGGCTCATAATCGTTAATCGCAATATCAAGATAACTAGGAAGAGGGCGAGCGCTGTTAGTCATAAATGGATACTAAGCTTTTACTTCTTTTTTCTGAACATCCGCAAAGATATTAGTAGAGTCAAAAGCACTATAAGCATTGCGTAAAAACGTTTTAATTTGATTCCTACCGATAATGCCAAACTCAGCATAATTGAGCGCATGGGAGAACATCATCCGCTTCGCATTGATCTCAATCCGCTTGGCATCACCCAACTTAGGAAAATCAATTACAGTCACCCCATATTCCGAGATCGCTTTCTGAATACCTTCATGATTGTTGAAATATTCCCACTCATCACAACGCCCAAAATTTTTGATAAACACATGGGGAATATAGCCCTGATAATGCTCTAGAGAATTGATAAATAACTCAATAGAATCACTCTCACCATCACTGACAAACCACTTCACAAAAGAAATATTATTTTCCTTACCCAGTTCTAATAACCCTTTCGCATCAATCCAAGTAGATACAGCACGATGAACCTGAGCAGGAAGATTGACAATGACCATCTTTTTGAAAGCATAGTCAAAGATCAGATCTGGAGTATCTGCCAACTTTTCATTCTCCGAAAAGAAAGCAACCTTACAATCTTTGTAAATATTGAATAGAGTGGGATTACTGCGATCCGTCTCAATGCCGACATGAATAATGTTGTGATCAATGCAATATTGAATCATCGCACGGGCAACCCAACTCTTACCCACACCACCCTTTTCGCCATCTATGAAATTAATGATTGCCATAACCGTAAATTAGTACTTATTAAAATGTTTGAGCATCTCAGCTTGTCTTAGCCTTTCCATCTCATCGTCATCCTGATCGTCATCGACAACATCTCCATGATTGAGCTTAGGGACAACACTTTTGGAGCTAGCAGATTGCTTATTTTTACTAGATTTTGGATTGATAGCTACTTCAGCAACCACATCATCGACAGACTGATGTTCGATAGGCAAAGTAACAACACTATTTTCTAAACTGCCTAAAGGTTGCACCTGATCATCAACCGATAAAACGACTGGAACAACACTTTCTTTTTTCCCCTTTTTAGTAGAAGAAGCCCTAGATGCTTGCTTAGCATCACGCTTAGAGCGAGATAAAGAATCCATTCGTTCTTTCTTGATAGCAGCCAAATAACCAGAAATAGTTTGAGGACTAATATCGACCTGAAACTCCTCCAAGAACTTAGCCGAGATATCCTTGAAGGAATAACGCATTTGGCGCATAAATTTAATGCTATCCTCCAAGGCGCGTACAAGTTCCATCAAAGAATTAACTTCATCTTTAGTACTGAATTTATCTGGCAGATTACTCCACTTATTGGAAGCAACCAATAGTTTTTCTCTTGAGATCCTTAATTCGGACATGAAAACATTTGCAAAGCAATTAACAGAGAATTTAGCATATCCCTTCAAAAAAGCAATTGTTAGATTGCACCGAGCCGCAAAAATATTGTTGCTAGATTTATATAAAATGTATCTAATTCATCGTCTCAAAAAGCCTAATTAACACAAAACAGTTTATATAAAATGTATCTAATTAGCCTTAAAAATAGCCATCTATAATCTTATTGAATATTTACAAATTAAGATGGGAATAGAGATATTAGTGATGTGGCTCAGTCGATAAGTTTATTCGCTGATATATCGTTTTCGCCTAAGAATGAGATTGTGGCGTTTAAGCGGTAAGTGTCGTGGGGAGCAAGACGTGACAATAGGATGACAAAAATCGCTAACGCTTTTTTGCCATCCTATTGTCTGCTTGCCAAGGGGGAGAATCCCCCTTGGAACCCCCGCAAAAAAATAAAGTTTTTTTGCAAACAGAAAAAAATAAATTACAAATAATGCAAAATTATTAAATGCCTAAAGAGTTATAGCTAAGATGTCACTTGACGAAAGAATTACAGTTAGAATAAGTAAGCAAGACAAAGATATACTGCAACAAAGGGCAGCCGATCTAAATATCAAGCTTAATAAGTTAATCAGATTGAAGTTGATTCACGTACCTGTTGAACCATCTCTTACAATTGTTTCAGCCAATTTTGAATCTTGTCAGCACCTCAATAGTATAGATTTTCAACTGAGAAAGATAGGTGCAAATATCAACCAGTTAGCCCATAACGCAAATTTAAGCATGCAAATGGGAAGTCCAATGCAATCGGACATCAAAAAACTCAGTGAGATGTTTGATGCAATTGAAGAAACTCGAAGAGTAGTCTTAGATACATACAACCAGATAAATCCAACGAAAGTAACAGCCTACAAATGATTGGCAAAATTATCCAAGGTAAGAGTTTTAAAAGCTGCTTAGCCTATGTGCTAAAAAGACCCGCATTCGAGATCCTGAATATGAATGTGCGAGGAGAAACTGCGAATGAGATGGCAGAATGTTTTGAAATGACGCAGCAGCTAAGACCTAGAGTAACTAAAACAGTTAGTCATATGATGCTGAGTCTTAGTCCCAAGGAAAGTCTGAGTGACGAAGCATGGACAGAAATTATCGATCGCTATCTTCAAGAGATGGGATATACGAAGTCCTTCTTTTTGGCAGTAAAACACAAAGACAAGCAGCACGAACATGTGCATTTAGTAGCCAGTCGGATTCGATGTGATGGCACTGTTGTCTCAGATAGCTGGGAGAGAGTTCGCAGCCGCAAGATCATCAACCAAATCGAAAAAGACTATGGCTTAGTCCAAGTAGGAAACATTTGGGAAAGAGATCGCCAAGCACCAACCATCAGTCAAATCAAGAGAGAACTAGAGACAGGGATACCCACAGTAAAAAAACAACTAGCGGACAGGATCGATCTGGCGCTAACCAAAGTGACTAACCTATCTGAGTTCCTAGAGGCATTAGAGCAAGATGGTATCGAAGCTAAAATCAGTCGCAATCGCCAAAAGGCTCAGCAAGGAATTAGCTACCAAATGGATGGTGTGAGTATTGCAGGCTGGCGTGTGGGTAATGCTTATTCAGTGCCCAAATTACTGAAGCGATTAGAAGCAAAAGCAGGTCAAATAAATTTACAGGTAAATTCGCAAGATGAGAAAATTGCGGACAATAACTTGCCACAAAAATCTGCAACTAATGACCTAGAAAATACCAAAGCTTTTGAGCCATCACTTATTGCTAAGGAGATTGATGAAAGAGCGCAAGTTGGTGTGACCATGCCGCAATTGATCGAGCAGTTGAAACAAGTGGGAATTGAATCCTACGTTAAATACACTCGTAACAACAAAATCAAAGGAATCACCTACAGCGTCGGCAATGAAAGCATTCAAGGTCATGAGTTAGGTAAAGAATATAGTTGGGGAGGGTTGCAAAAATATTTGCAAGTGAGTTATGACGCAGAGCGAGATAATACCTTGATTAAAGCGATGCAACGATATGACGCTAAAGAAGTGAAACGGTCAGTCGTGTTGTATCAACCAAATCGCAAGGCAGCGCCCGAAGCAAATCTGGCAGAAATAGCACAAGAAATCGAAAGGTTGAAATCTTTACACCCCCCTGAGCAAATACCGAAGCGAGATGCCCCAACGCCTGAAGTTAAAGACGCTGCCTTGCAACAACAGCAATTAGTTGAGCAAGCGCATTGGATTGCTGCTTTCTGCCATGAAATGCTGAATGAATTGCAGAGCGACACATTTGGCGAGGAGGGCAAAAATAACTACAGGATTACAAGAGACAGCGATCGCCTAACGATACAGAGGCTGAAAGGAGATCTGTCAGTAATTTTAGAAATGGCTGGCGAAGAAATTGTCTATGCCAATTTGCAAAAAGTGGATATAAATCGCTTTGAGAAAGCCCGACAGCTAAGGGAAGTCAGGCAACAGCAACAAGCTAATGCCGATGAACATCCCTTAATACCTTGATGTGTTGAGCAAAGATTGAGTGTCAGAAAAAAAGGAGCAAACCGATGATTGGCAAAATCAAAAATAGTAGGAGCTTTCAAAGTTGCTTAGAGCATGTACTAGGAACACCAGCATTCGAGATCCTGAATATGAACGTGCGCGGAGAAACGGCGAGTGAGATGGCAGAATGTTTTGAGATGACCCAACAGCTAAGACCTAGAGTAACTAAAACAGTTAGTCACATGATGCTGAGTCTTAGTCCAAAGGAAAGTCTGAGTGATGAAGTATGGACAGAAATTATCGATCGCTATCTTGATGAGATGGGTTTTACGAATAACTTTTTTATCGCTTTAAAGTGTAAAGATAGGCCGCATGAATACGTGCATATAGTTGCGGGACGCATTCGATGCGATGGTACAGTCGTATCGGATAGCTGGGACATGATGCGTAGCCAAAAAATAATCAGGCAAATAGAGCAAGACTATAACCTCACGCCAGTAAGAAACAGTTGGGAAAGCGATCGCCAAGCCCCAACCATCAGCCAAATCAAGCAAGAACTAAAGACAGGGACTCCCACGGTCAAAAAACAACTAGCGGACAGGATCGATCTGGCGCTAACCAAAGTGACTAACCTACCAGAATTGCTAGAAGTGTTAAAGCAAGACGGTATAGAAGTCAAAATCAGTCGCAATCGTCAAAATGCTCAGCAAGGTATTAGTTTTAAGCTGGATAACGTGAGTATCGCTGGCTATCGTTTAGGAAATGCCTATTCATTGCCCAAAATACTCAAAAGACTAAAAACGGAGGAAAACGGTGCAACCCCTGTGATAGAAGCTAATCATCTAGCAGATACCAAAGCTTTTGATCCATCGCTTATTGCCAAGGAAATCAAGGAAAGGGCTAAAAGTACTTTAACAATGCCTCAATTGCTTGAGCAGTTAAAGCAAGTGGGAATTGAACCCTACATTAAATACACGCGCACCAACAAAATCAAAGGAATTACTTACAGCATTGGCAAGGAAAGTATTCAAGGTCATGAGTTAGGCAAAGAATATAGTTGGATAGGTCTACAAAAATATTTGCAAGTAAGTTATGACGCAGAGCGCGACAATCCCTTAATCAAGGCGAAGCAAAGTTATCTTGAATAATTCACCAATCCATGAAACTACTACGATCCATAATATTCATGAGCCTCTGAACAGCCCGAGAGGTAACGCATTAATCAATCAACAAAAACATGAATCAAGAAACAGAGGTAGTCGTAATCGGCAGTGGTATCGGAGGGCTGTGCTGTGCGGGAATGCTGGCAAAATATGGAATTAAAGTCATAGTTTGTGAAAGCCATAGCATCGCAGGGGGAGCCGCCCATAGCTTTAGCCGACAAGGTTACACCTTCGACTCAGGACCATCGCTATTTTCAGGAATGTCCGCCCGCCCATCGACCAATCCCCTAGCCCATGTACTTGACGCATTAGAAGAAAACATAGAATGGCTAACCTACGAAGGCTGGGGCTGTGCCATGCCCGAAGGACAATTCTTTGCTGCCGTAGGTAACGAATCCTTTAGCGAAATCTTGACTAAACTGAGAAACAAAGAAGCTGTCAAAGAATGGCAAAGATTACAAACAGTCATGTTGCCCTTGGGGAGAGCCGCCACCGCATTACCACCGATCACCCTACGCAATGACTGGCAAGTAGCCCTATCAGCAGGAAAATACCTCTGGAAAATGCTGAGAGATCTGCCACAACTAACCATGCTGACCCAACCCTTCTCCAAAATCCTCGAAGCAGAAGTAAGCGACCCATTCATCTTGAACTGGATGAACCTGCTCTGCTTCATGCTGTCAGGACTACCCGCCAATGGCACAATCACCGCCGAAATTGCCTTTATGTTTGCCGATTGGTATCGTCCCGAAGTCCAACTTGACTACCCCAAAGGCGGAGTCGGAACCCTCATCGAAGCATTGGTGAGGGGAATGCAAAAGTATGGAGGAGAATTGCGACTCAATAGCCATGTGCAGGAAATCATCCTCGAAGGAAAAAATGCAACGGGCGTGAGACTAGCCAACGGCGAGATCATCCAAGCCAAACGAGCTGTCATCTCAGGAGCATCGATATGGGACACTTTGAAATTAGTTCCTCTAAGTGATCGCTCTCCCAAAGAATTACAGCAATTACACCAAGAGCGCCAAGCCATCCCCGCTTGTCCTAGCTTTATGCACTTACATCTAGGTATAGAAGCATCGGACTTGCCCAAAGACTTACCCTGTCATTGGCTAGTCGTCAACCATTGGGAAACGGGAGTCGAAGCCCCACAGAACGTCGTTGCTGTATCGATGCCATCGGTATTAGACCCATCCCTCGCGCCCACAGGCAAGCATATAATTCATGCCTATACACCCGCCACCGAACCCTTTGAGCTATGGTCAGGCTTAGACCGCAAATCCGAAGCCTATCGGCAATTGAAACAAGAACGTGCCGAAATCCTATGGCAAGGGATAGAGCGTTATATCCCTGATGTGAGAACTCGTTGCGAAGTCACCCTCATTGGTTCACCCCTAACCCATGCCAGATTTTTGCGAAGGTATCAAGGCAGCTATGGACCCGCGATCGCCGCAGGGCAGGGTATATTTCCCAACGCCAATACCCCCATATCAAAACTATATTGTTGTGGCGATAGCACCTTCCCTGGCATCGGAATGCCTGCGGTTGCCGCCAGTGGTGAAATTCTGGCTAATTCTCTAGCTTCCCTAAAGCAGCATCAAAGCATACTAAAGCAAATCTTTTAAGCTCAATCCTATGAACCAGACAATAGCCAAAATCATCAACGGTAAACTCATCCAAGGACATCAAGTAGCCTCTGGTAAATCGCCAACTAGTCCTTATCCCCAAGGCACGATCTCCACCCAAATTCCTTTCTTTAAACAATTAGGACTTGATTTATCACCTTATTTTCAAGGCACGCTAAACATAGATATTGCACCCTACGCCTGTAAGGTCAACAATCCACAACTAACTTTTGCACAGGTAAACTGGACGCAACTCCATCCACCAGAAGACTTTTCCTTTTCACCATGCCAAGTTTTATACAACGATGGAAGCTATGCAGGCTGGGTTTATTATCCCCATCCAGAAACGAAAATACGCCACTTTCACAATCCTTCCGTGATGGAATTAATCGCAGTTCCTATCCCTAACATCAAATATGGAGATCTCCTGCAAATAGCAATCAACCCTTTAGAGATTGAGATTATTGAAGCCACAACCTAGTGCCGAGTATTCAAACCTCTTTAGATTGCTAAAATCCACGCCTTACGAATACAGCCTATTGAGGCTTTGAGTAGTACAGAAATATTTTTGAAAGTGGAGCTTAGCCACACTTTCAAAAATATTTCTGGATTCTAAGTAAGCGCAAAGCGATGTAAGAAGCGTTTATTTACTGTTGTCAAATGTAGTGATGATTTAACTGTCGTCTTGCAACAATCTTGGCAATGTCATTAAGCTTATCGACATTACCAAGACTGACCCGAATATAATCAGGATGATTTTCAAAATCTTTGCCCCACTTGCGGATCGCAATTTTAGATAAACCCAAAACAGAGGATAATTCTCTTACACAAGCAGAATTATAACCTCGCGATTCTGGATGAATTCCAGTCTTTTGGAAAACCCACTTATCGCAATACTCCTTGGGAGTAACTAAAGCATGATTTTCGAGAGTATCTTGGATATGAAAGGTGGGATTGCTTACAAATTGACCTATTTCTCTTAAAAACATTGTAAATTCAATGATATTTAGTAAAACTGTTCCTAGTATATGTGAACTTCCTAAATGAAAGAGAATCTTTATTTAATATAAATGATTGGAATCATAGTATTGATTATGGATAGAACTTAATTGCCAAGCTAGACAAAGCTATCTGGGGAGCGATCTAGAGATAAGGATGAGCGGCGCGAAGCGCCGCCCATCCTTATCCAGAAATCCTGCCATCTAGTTCACTACCGCTATCAGGACGAAGAGATTGCAGAGTTCGCCATTTGAATGAGACTACTTCTATTGCCAACTTTAATCCCAACTGCATAGCGAAATCCATTTTCATCCCAATAGACCTGAGCATCATTACAACTAGCGCCACAGACCCAAGGAACAAAATAGCCTTGAATACCACCAGATAAACTAACCGACCCAGCCTCTTCATCGGAACGATGACGGATTACCCCATTCACATCGGGTTCAGGAGGATGCGCCAGATCTAGGGACGGAGAATTCCTAGTGAGTTTTCTCGCTTCAACGGAACCGATGCGACAGGAATTGGCAAAATTACAACCTTGGCGGTAGCCGATACTGATATCGTATCCATCTGCCCTAGGCTTGCCAAAATCCAGATAAACTTGCAAAGGTTTCGCCCCATTTACAAAAGTCTTCGTTGGCAAGCGTAAAGGCACGCCAGTTGGCTGGATCGCCACACGCACAGGAGCAAGAACAGGAGTCAAATCAACCTCAGTCCAAACCCAGTTTTTGACATTGCCAGAAGAACTAGCCCGTTGAGCGATCGCAGGAATCGCAAAAGCGATCAGTGCAAACACTAGCAGAATCAAAAACTGAAACTTGAAAGCTCTAAATTTCATAAATACCTCAATAAATAACCAAAACATTGCTAAAGCGATATCAAGACTGCATATTGGGAACCCCAACCGACTTAGGACTGAGGACACCACTACTTTGAGAAGTCTTCACCTCAAAGTGAGAATGATCGCCAAAGGAAGCACCCGTAGTCCCTTGAATCGAGATCGGCTGACCACACGTAACCCTGTCGCCGATATTGACCATCGGGCGAGCATTATGACCATACAAAGTAAAAAAGCCTTGTTGATTACCCGTATGTTGCAAAACCACTAGATTGCCATAACCACCACCGCAGCCCATATCACCAACAGAGCAGGAGCTTTCCACATCAACGACAACTCCATCCGCCGCCGCATAAACCGTCGCGCCATCAATTCCAGCAATATCGATACCACCATGAACGTGAGCAGGAGGACCACCGTGAGGATACTCTCCAAAGGGATGGGTCTGAATCCCATCAGGCAGAGGATCGCACCAACCATTAATCGGCTTGCCCGTATAAGCTTGAGAACCAGTATTGCTAGAACTACAGACCGAAGCCACTGTCGGGATGGAAGCAGGAGTTGCAGGATTTTGAGAATTGCTAGGGTTAGAAGTATTCACCCCATCGATCGCCGCCTGAATTGTCTTGGC
>JANRII010000023.1:0-48500 GCA_033765135.1 Pseudanabaenaceae cyanobacterium bins.39 | reverse complement strand
TGCTGCTAGCAAAGCAGGGCAACCACGGAGGGATTGCCCCTACCTGAATAATTTAAATTTGGCGTAGGGGCTGTGCCCCCGTGCCAGCCCCGATCATCCAACATAGCAGGAATTCCTTCCACGTAACATCAGTTCTTAATTAAAAAAAACTTACTGGGTTTGGTTTTTAAGCCATATTAAAGATAAAGTTGAGCCACCGCAGATAACATTGGATATTTACAGATACTCTCTCGTCTGTCGGTGAAGATTATATTTCCAGAATTTCTTGGGCTGCACGCAAACCAGATAAATATGCGCCATGGGTAGTCCCGAAATAGTCTTCACTAGATGCTTCACCCGCGAAAAATATGGACTTTCCCAGTGGTGCAGCAAGCTCTTGGCGCATCTTTGGTACTGCACCAACAGGATTATATGAATATGAACCCAACGAGAACGGATCGCTTGCCCAACGGGTAATTTGATAATCAATAGGTTCAGGGATACTGTCTCCATAGATCTTCCTTAAGGTTTGCATGGCACTCGCCACAATTTGCTCATCCGACCATGCTTCAATCGCTCTTCCCTGATCAGCAGCATTAAATCCTAGCAATATGGGCATATTGGCTACTCGACTAAAGCTCACCCACTCTGTCCACTCCCCATGGCTTGCCGAAATATACTCCAACCAATCAGCATCAGCAGACCAAAAAACATGAGGAAATCGGAGATAGCATTTATTCAGGACACCCATGCCCAGTTTGGCGATCGCGGTTTGCTTATTCTGGGGCAATTCGGGATTGAAACGCACCTTCCCAGCCTGCAAAACTCCTAGGGGCAATGTGACAATCACATGATCGGCTAGAAACTCGGTCTTTTGTGTAATCACGCGAATGGGCGATTGCTGCCATTGAATTTCTTTTACCACCTGACCTAGTTCGATCTGTAGCCCCTGAGCTAGAAACTCTGGAATAACTCTAAAGCCTTGAACGAATAAGTCATCATTACCATTAAATTTTTTATCTTTGTCATACCAATGCGCGGAGAGTCTTTCAGCGCTTCCCGAATACTCATGTTCGATCTCACCATTCAGAACAAAGTTGATGAAGCGGTATGGCTCAGAGGATTGGTCAAATTGTTGCTGCAACGGTGCGATCGCTTGTCGAAGCGAAACATCATTACCTTCATTCTGAGCCTTCTTCAACTCCCCAAATACTTTATTCCTAAAATTTTCTAAGCGGGCTTCTTCTGCTTTGGAGAGTGGTTGCCCAGAGGTGTTATACGTTGCTGCCCTACTGTAAATCGTTGTTAGCCGTTTCGCATCGATTTGATCAGCTAAATCAGTTAACGGATTGCCCTGAGTTCCATGTATCCATGTCGCTCCAAAATCCAAGGGCATATCAGCCCACTTGAAACTTGTCCAAATCCGACCACCAATACGTTCGCGAGCTTCGACAACAACAACTTCGTATTCTTGTCTACGCAATTCCTGTGCGGCGGCAAGACCCGACAGACCAGCACCAATTACCACAACACGCTTCTTACTAGATATTGAGATCATTCTTTGCGATTTTGCACTACAGGCACTATGGGCAGAGCCTATCAGGGCTAAACCGAATATCTTCAGTAAATTTCGTCTATGCATCAATGAATACAACCTCACAAGCTACCCAATATTCTGCTTTACCCACCACTAATAACCTCTCGAACTCAACGAAGAGAATCAAATATGTGCAACGCCACAGTCCAAAAGATTTTGATATTTACAGATACTCTCTATCTGCTTAAAGCAGTTTAAAGCAGTAAATAAGAACACCAATCACTCCAACTTCCCGCATACAATCTTGTCTTCCTAAAGCCAGACAAATGTAAAGATAATAAATCTACACAGGCAGTTACCCCCGATCCACAATAGACAATTACTTCCTGAGCATCTACTAGATTTTGCCAGCGATCGCTATGGGCATCAACGATAAAACCACGCTCATCCGTCAGATCCAGCCAAGGGAAATTAACTGCTCCATCAATATGACCTGCGATCGGATCAATTGGCTCCCTTTCACCACGATAGCGATCGCCTTCTCGCGCATCCACCAAAACCACACCCATCGCATCCTTCCGCGCCTTCACAGTTTCAATATCCACCACCATTTCATGCTGCAAATCAACCACAAACTCTCCCCGATGCCGTATAGGAATCTCAGTACTCAGGGCATAGTTACAGGTCTGCCAATTGGCAAAACCACCATCTAAAACGGCAACTTGATCATGTCCCATATAGCGCAATAGCCACCAAAGTCTTGATGCAAAGGCAAAGCGTGAATCATCATAGGCGACCACCATCGTCTTTCCTGACGTAATCCCCATTTGACAAAACTGAGCTGCCAACTTCTCAAAATCGGGTAAAGGATGCCGCCCACCATGTCTTTGCACGGGACTAGATAGATCTTGATTCAAATCCAAATAAAAAGATCCTGCAATATGGCTGTTTTGATACTGTTGACGACCTAATTCAGGATTTTGGAGAGAGAAGCGACAATCCACAATCACCACATCTGGATGATCGAGATTCTCATGGAGCCATTGTGCAGATACAACATCAGGATGGGACATGGATTTAGATAGCTAAAATTTGATGAATTCAATTATCGGTAGTTTACAAATGAGTATGCACTTATTAACAAGTAAATTTACATTGCTGTCCTTAAATCTTTAGATTTCCTATATGGCAGCAGCTATATAATTGAAAGACTAGAGTAATTGGAAGATTATGGTTAAATATTGGAAACGAGAAACCCCAAAGTTTGGCTTAGGAATAGCGATCGCCTGTCTATTGAACCTCATCTCCGTCCCCCATGCCCACTCCCAAACCCTCTTAAAACTATTACCGCAAGACGCGATCGCTCCTGCCCAAAATGATAATCTCAACAGTCTCAAAGAAGTTGCTAACGACCTTGAAGGTTTTCTTCCCCAAAAATTAACAGAATCAGAATCTCCCACAGGCAACAATCGCGCCATCATTGGTGAAGATCAACGCTTACCCATGACTAGTCGCGCCTATCCTTGGTCGACCGTTGGCAAAATTGTGATGATTACCAAAGATGGGAAAGAGGCCTCCTGCACAGGTACGCTCATCGGCAAATCTCTAGTTCTCACTAATGCTCACTGTGTCTATGATCGTAAGGTTCTCTTTCCTAAGATCTTCTTTTTGCCAAACCTTGTGAATGGAAGATTGAGAACTAAAAATGATGTGGCAGTGGTCACAAAAGTATGGTCAGGAACTAATGACCCTGCCACCTATGCCGCCGATGACTGGGCAATCTTACAGATCAATCAACCTCTAGGCGAAAAATATGGCTTTTTGCGATGGCGCTCTGTTCCCCTTGCACTGTTGCAAAGATACCAAAAGCGTCTATCTGTCGCAGGCTATTCAGGTGACTATCCCGATCCCAAATCCTTTCAAGAACTAAGTGCAGGTCGAGGTTACACAGCAGGGGTACATCTCAATTGCAGTGTGTTGGGTGAGCGTGAAGGTATGCTAGTCCATGACTGTGATACGAATCCAGGGGCTTCTGGTTCGGCACTGATTAGCAGAATTGATGGGGTATATCAAATTGTGGGACTCCATGCCGCAGGTCTCAAGGATCGCCGTGGTCGTGGCATTGAAAATTATGCTGTACGCATCGGACGTATTGAAGCCCAATTAAGTCGCTAGGTATCAAGTTTTAGTTACTTGGATACTGGCTATTTGAAGTTTAAGGCGATCGCTATAAATGTTGATGAGTAACCACAGAGCATAGTTAAAACCCATAAATATTTTTATCATTTTCTTTTGTTTTTTGAGTATTTTCAAGTTATAGTCATGAATAATTCTTAAAACATCAACCAACGGTGGATGATTAATTTATGTCTAACGATGCTCTAAAGCCTGATATCCATGCGATCCAAAAAGCTGTGGTTGATGTTTTGTCGCAAGTTCGAGATTTGATGCACTATGCAAGTAAAAAGTTAGAGGCATCGAATGGCAAAGAGCAACGCTATGCAGAACACGCAAAAAGTATTGAAAATGAGATTACTAAGGTCAAAAATTTAGAGCTACGCATGGCCATCGCTGCTCCGATGAAAGCGGGTAAGTCAACAATCATTAATGCGATCGTGGGGCAAGATATTTTGCCAAGCCGTAACGCCGCAATGACGACATTACCAACTGAGATTGTTTTCGCAAAAGATGTTACTGAGCCAAAACTGAAATTACGTTACCAACTAGATCCTGAAAGTGATGATTTTGTTGATATCTATTCCGTTCTTAGGCGCTCGTGGCGCAAATTGCAAGAGCAAATTCAGACAATCGGCATAACTCAAGCATTTAAAGATATTGCCGAATATCCACATCTGCAAGATTTACTAAGAGACGTAAGTGAGAGTCCAGAAATTCCTTTTTTGTCAGAGGTTTCAAGCACAGAAGCAATTCAAAAATCATTAACCGATCTCAATGATTTAGTCCGTCTATGTGGGATTTTAGTCCCTTCAGACAATCCATTGATGTCTTTAGTATCTGTACCTCGTATTGAAGTCCCTTTTTTAGACGAAAGTTCTGGATTAAAGTTGGATAGTGTCGGTAAGTTGGTAATTGTCGATACCCCCGGACCGAATGAAGCTGGTGATTTAAATCTGGGTAATGTGGTTAAACTTCAACTTGAAGCTAGTTCTATCATTTTGCTTGTATTGGATTACACTCAGTTAAATGCAGAGGCTGCTGAGAATGTGAGAAGTGACGTTGATCGAGTGTCTGAAATCAAAGGCAAAGATAGTATTTATATCCTAGTTAATAAGATTGATTTGCGTAAAAGTAAAAAGGACATGACTAAAGAACAAGTCCTAGAATTTGTACAAAATAAGTTTGACATTCAAGGAAGTTCAGATCGGGTTTTTGAAATCTCTGCCAGTCGTGCTGCCTATGCTTCTAATTTTCGTAGTGAATGTCGGATGAATCCAGATACAGAAGAACCGCAATCAATGGAAACTGCGGAGCTTTTAGCTCGTCAGGCTTTTGGTGATATGTGGGAAGATGAATTTCCAGAGGCTTCAATGGGGCGGATGCTCAAGGCTGCTGAAAGGATTTGGAGCAAGTCTGGATTTGCAGATTTTCTGGAAAGAGCGATCGCGGTGTTGATGGCTCAGGCAGCACCTCGGACATTGAGTAGCGCTCTTAATGATGCGAGTGGTCGGTTAACTGATCTGCAAAATAATACTAATATTCAAAAAGCAACTTTTGGTCAAGATGTAGCTAAGCTACAAGCAGCAATTGATGCTGTGGAAAATGATCTGCGTAAACTAAATGATTGCCGAGACAAACTCAAAGATGAGGTTAAAGATCTTCGCAGATCATTGGAGCAAAAACTAAGCTCTAATCTAGTTGCTATGCAAGCTGAAAGTCGTGGGCAACTAAAGAGGATCTTTGGTAGAAAGGAATATAGCGAGGCGGGATTAGTTAAAAAAGCTGGATTAGGGCTTAACAAGCTTCTAGGTTTACTTAGCGGTCAAGATTATCAAGGTACAGGCGAAATTAAATTCAAATCTGCTAATGAAGCAAATAGATTTGTTGAAACTGCTACTGCTTCTGTCAAGATGATTGTCAATGATTTAATGTCTATTGCTAGAGAGGATGCTTGGCGAGAAGTTAAGAGTTTGCGTAATAGAATTGAAAAACTGCTTAGAACCAAAACTAAACCAATCATCGAACAAGCACAACGTAGGCTTTCTAAACAGTTTAATGTAACTCTCGAATTGCCTGAAATGTTTGATGATTTCCATCTAGATGTTAGCTTAGATATCGAAGCAAAATCTCGCTCTAGGGAGTACACGGAATATAAGACAGTTAAAGAACGCCGTTGGTATACCCTCTGGCTTTACGAACATACAAAACAAGTTCCAGTTAGCAGAACTGAGCGTTTCTTTGTTGTCTCTGTTGATGAAGTTAATAAAAATGTTGAAGAATCTATAGAAGCAGCAGTTACAAAGGTTAAGCAGCAAGTATTTGAATATTTAGAAGAAGATTTTCAGGCTGTACTTGACAAATCCTTTTCTGAGCTTGATCAATTTCTTAAAGGATATGAGGAGTCATTGCAAGAATCTATAAATCTCAACAAACAAAATGCTGAAAAACAAGCAGAGCGTAAAGCTGCTCTTGATAAAATTTCTGATGACAGCGCAAAATTGAAGGGGGCTGTTGAAAAGCAAAAAAAGCACGTCGGAGAAATTCTAAAAAGTAAACAGGAGTAAATTTATGGATTTTGAGAAATAATCTTGAAATACAAGCTAGGAGGAAAAAATGGTGATGCTCTATAAAGTAGTTATATATTGGAGTCCAGAAGATGAAGCCTACATTGCCGAAGTTCCAGAACTAGCAGGATGTATGGCAGATGGTGCAACCTATTTTGAAGCCCTTAGCAATGTCCAAATCATTATGGAAGAATGGATTCAAACAGCGACAGAACTGGGAAGACCAATTCCCCAACCTCAAAGCAAATTGACTGCTGCTTAAAAATTAAATTGTCAATCAAACTCTAAAACCATGACAAAACTAACCCTAGATTTACAAACCTCAGCCGAAGTATTAGGTACAACCCCAGATAATTTTCTAGCATGGCTACAAAATGAACAACCTAGCGGCATTATTACCTTAAATAATCAGCCCCAAGTTTCTATCTTCACCCTTGCCCGAATCCTTGACACAACCGCCCAAGAGTTACTTAACTTACTATCAATTTCTAAAGATAAAGATTTATTAGAACCACAAATCAACTCATCAACACAAGAAATAGATACAGACATCCCAATTTGGGAAAGCTTTACAACCTTTGCTCAATCCATTCCACCAGAAGTCCTAGATCGCTTACCCACCGATGGAGCAGCTAATCACGATCATTATCTATACGGTTCACCCAAGCAATCTGCATAGATATGAAACAAATTTTTGTCGATACCTTCTACTGGATTGCATTATGTAATCAACGCGATCAATGGCATCAACAGGTTGTCAACTTCAGTCAGCAACTAAAAGGAGTAAAGCTGGTAACTTCTGACGCAGTACTCAATGAATTGCTCAACTACTACGCTCAGTTTGGCTCAGAAATGCGCTTAGGTGTTTCGCAAAGAACTAGAGAAATTCTTAGAAATAAAAATATTCAAGTCATAACCCATACCAGAGAAGTTTTTGTTGAGGGACTAGATCTGTATGCAAATCGTCTTGATAAGGGCTATAGCCTCACCGACTGTATGTCAATGATCATCATGGATCGTCTCAAAATCACGGAAATTTTGACCCACGATAAACACTTTACTCAAGAAGGTTTTCTAATATTATTTCAAGGAGAACCTGATGTTTGAGTCATTACAAGACCTACAGCAACAAGTCCCCATTATCAGCGATAAGGTATTAGTGGATTTAGTTAATGGGATTCAAGTAAATGAAGACCTCATCCGCTTTCGTCAAAATCGGGGCTTTATTGGGCGCTTGTTTGATGGAGTTACAGGCAGCGATCGCGATCGCCAAATCCTAATTGACACTAATTTCAATGTTGGCATGAAATCTCTGCATCAATGGGTATTATCCCTAGCTGATAACTTGAGAATTAGTAACATTGCTCTCGAAATCACGCAAACAAAGCTATTAGAAACCCGTAACGCTCTTCGCAATCATCGCCAAGAAATTGATATTCTCAAACAAATTACTGAATATTTACAAATCCAGTTAAACGATCATGAGCAACGGATTCACAATCTAGAACAACGTGTTTATCGGATCGAAACTATCCAAAAAATTGACGCAATTATCGCTGCTTGGAAATCTGGACGTACCTATCAAGGTTTCCATTGGGCAGTTCAGATTGCCTTTGTAATCAGAGAAATAGTTGATTTTGCGATCTTTGACTATGAACGTATGACAGGCGATCGCCAACTACGTCCCCAAATCATCGATCAACTAATTGCCGCTAGTAATCAAATACCCGATAATTGCTTCTCTCTAATCACTTTGCTCAATCTCGCGCATCAAGAGACTGAGAGCGATCGCCTAGAACTAGCTCAAGCATTATTAGAAGTGCGATCTCTACCACCCTCAAGACTTACCGAAATCCCCTATCTATTCACCCTCGGCACAACCTTAGAATTAGCGGCTTTACCTGAAGAAGCCCGTCCCAAAGATCCCGCGAAAATTGCCTTTGAGCTATGTCGCCGCGATTATGATCTGATTTTGCCTGCCACAGACAAAAATGAATTTATTGAACGCATTGTCCACGAAACGGCTGGCGATCGCCTAAAATCTTTCAAATATATCGGAGGTCTATAATGTCTCATTCCTACCAAATTAGTGCAGTCATTGAACATGATGAATATGGCTACTATGCTTATTGTCCTAATCTCAAAGGATGTCAGAGTGAAGGTGAATCTTTTGCAGAAGCCCAAGCAAATATTCAAGAAGCGATCGCTTTATATTTAGAAACTCTATCTTTAGAAGAGCGCTTATTGGTTCTAGCCAAAGAAGTGACTACATTATCTTTGGAGGTCAAAGTTGCCTAAGCTACCTCGTTTAACAGCTAAAGAAGCAGAAGATCTGTTACTTAAAGCAGGTTTTGTACTGATGCGTAGTAAAGGTAGTCATCGCATTTTTTTTAAAGATAATGTGAGAGTTGTTATACCTTTTCATTCAGGGAAAATTTTACATCCAAAAACTGTCCAACAGGTTTTTCAAGCGATTTCTGATGAGGACGATAAATCATGAATCCCAAAATTGGCTTAGTCCTTGCTGGTGGTGGCGCAAAAGGTGCTTACCAAGCGGGGGCAATCAAATATCTCGCAGAAATTGATTTTGTACCGCATATCATTGCAGGGACTAGCATTGGAGCGCTCAATGGTGCTGTAATTGCCGCTAACTCAAACTTTCAGGATACCGCAAATCAGCTTGATCTGATGTGGACAGACTTAGGCAAGGCAAATGTCATTCAACCCGATCGCGGGGCGATCGCTCAACTTGCCAGTTACATCATCCAAACCTCTCTCCCCACCTTGGGCGCATGGGCAACGAAACTATTAGAATCAGTTGGCATATTCCCTAATTCAAAATCAGTATTTGACCCCGCACCGATTGAAAATTTTTTACGCCGAGCCGTTGATCCGCAACAATTACGCAATGGCATTGAGCTATGGGTTGCCGTATTCCCTTCCCTAAATATCCCCAGATTTCGTTACGATCCAGCAATGTTATTGATCGACATGATTCGCGCCAAAATGGGACAAGATGCTCATTGGTTGCACGTTCAAGGAGCTAAAAGCGATCGCCAAATTTACGATATTTTGTTAGCCAGTGCTGCGATTCCCCTTGCCTTTCCCCAACGCGAAATCAACGGCAATATCTATGTTGATGGCGGCTTTGCAGATAATGTGCCACTAGGAGCCTTAGCTGCCCAAGGATGTACCCATGCGATCATCATTCACTTAGAAAATGGTGCAATCTGGAATCGTCATCAATTTCCCAACCAAACCGTGATTGAAATTCGCCCACAGGACTCTATCAATAAATCTGATATTCCCCTTTATGGTGATGCGATTACTTTTCTTGATTTTAGTAGCGATCGCATTGAGCTATTAAAACAACGGGGTTATGCTGATGCAAAAGGTTGTCTAGAGCCAATTTTAAAGACTCTGCAAATTGAAAGCGATCGGCAAACTAGCTTAAAAACTTTGCAAATAAAAACAAAACAACTTACTGAAGACGAACCTATTTATTAAGTCTGAGTCGGGTCATTTTAAGTATATCTAGTCATTTTTCTCTTTATTAATACCAGCAATACCAACAAAATTGCGAAGCTGTTCTTAAATTTTTTCGGTATTTTAGGAGAGAGAAAGAGTTAATTTCTTTTTTGATTAATTTTTTTACATTTTTATGTAGCAAAACTAAAGAATTTTAGTAAAAAAATTAGCCTTTATAAAACATGTTGTAGTGTCAATTATGGTACTGCTTTATCACAGACACCAAAAGAGATATTAAGCATCCAAATTCCTATGGAAACATCTAAATTGCCTCTCACAAAAAGGGCATTATCTTTAAGTATCATCACTGGAGCATTATTGATTTGCTCACCATTCGCAGCACTAGCTGAACATCCAGTTCATTGGGGATATGGTGGCTCAGAAAATCCAACTCAGTGGGGACAATTAAGTAAAGATTTTGCTCTGTGCGAATTGGGTAAATCTCAATCGCCAATTAACATTACCAACGCATCTGTAGTTGCGGGTATTCCTAGCAAGATTAAATTTAACTACCTTCCTTCTAATTTAGAAATTGTCAACAATGGTCATACCATTCAAGTGAATTATGACAAGGGAAGTAGTGTAGTAATTGATAATGAAAAGTATGAACTAGTTCAATTCCATTTTCATACACCGAGCGAACATAATATCAATGGTAAAGCCTATGCAATGGAATTGCATTTAGTCCATCGCAGCCTTTCTTCTGGCAAACTGGCGGTCGTGGGAGTGATGATTAAGAATGGAGAGTCAAATCCTCTTATTGCCTCAATTTGGGAAAATATCCCGCCCACACAAACGACAAAACGAGTTAGAGATCGCCAAATTAATGCTGCGGAACTGTTACCAGAGAAGAAATCTTACTACAGCTACAATGGCTCCCTAACTACACCTCCCTGTAGTGAAGGTGTGAGTTGGAATGTGCTAACAGAACCAGTTACTTTTTCTGAAAGTCAGATTGATGAGTTTCAGAAAATTTATCAGGTTGATGCTCGCCCCATTCAGCCTAATAATTCGAGATCAGTGCAGTTACATCCCTAGACAATCCTAATACCAAATTAAGAAATGGCTACGTCATTGCTTAATTTAAAACTAAACCCAGAATACGAGTTGCAGCAAGAGTATCTCACTCTGGAACATTTGATAAAGACAAGGGGCTTAAGCCCCTTGTTATAGGCTTAGTAAGATTTAGACTGCGCCAAAGTGAGATGCTCCCGTTGCAGCGCTCTGTGCCACAACTCGCTTCTTGGGTTTTGATTCAAGTGTCTATAGCTATATTGGTGAAATGGAAGTTCCAAAATGCTGGAAGGTCGATCGCATTTCCAGACCAGCAATGGATGCAGAATCATGATTAGGTTTTGCGATCGCTCGACCAATGATCATGGCACTGGGCATTCTCTCCACAAATTTGATGGCGATTTCCATAGGCATAAAGAGAACTAATTCAAAGTCTTCACCTCCATATAGCACCCAATCCCTAGCGCGATCGCCTGCCAAGATCTGCACAATTTCAGGAATGGAAATGGCCGACCAATCGATATCCGCATCAACCTGACTGGCTTGGCAAATCTGCGTAATTGCATCGGCAAGCCCATCACTGCTGTCCATTCCCGCAATCGCCCAATCCCAACCATATTCTTGGGTAATGTCTTGCAAAAGCGTAATGGCATCAAAGCGGGGAATGGGGCGTTGATGGCTCCTCTCCGCCATCGTGACCAAGTGGGGATAGAGTTCCTTTACTTTGTGTAGATCCATCTTTTGCCCTGCGATCGCAAAGCTATTTTGAGATAGCAGTTCTAAACCTGCCCGTGAGAGGCCATGCTCACCCGTAATCACGATCGCATCTCCCACCCTTGCCCGATGCCTCTGGATGATTTGTCTATGATCCACCTGCCCAAAGGCAGTTATGGACAAGGTTTTGATTGGCGATCGCACCGTATCGCCACCCACCAATTGCGTGCCGTAGGTTTGCATACAGGCAGCCATACCTCGATATACACCCTCCACCCAACTTACAGGCGTTTCTGGTGGTAAGCCTAAGGCAATCACTAAACCCCAAGGTTGCGCTCCCATCGCTGCGAGATCGGAAAGATTGACCGCTACTGCTCGCCAACCGACATCCTCTGCACTGGTAGTGCGATCGCTAAAATGCACACCATCGATGAGCATATCCGTTGTGACCACCATTTGGCGATCGGGCAGGGTCGCTCCCATTGGAGCCGCATCGTCCCCCACCATCTCACCGCAGTATTGCTGCAATATCTTCAGCAAACCACGCTCACCAATATCTGTAACTCTAGGAGTATTGGGGTTAGTCATTGTTTAAGGATAAAAAGTCAACTTCGGTAAAGCTAACGACTCCTCCCAACCCATCATAATATTCATACATTGCACAGCCTGCGCCGCTTGCCCCTTCATCAAATTATCGATCGCCGATACAACAATCACACGACCTGTACGATTATCCACCTCTACTCCCAAATAGCAAAGATTTGTACCTAGTGCCCATTTAGTCTGCGGAAAAGTATTTTTGGGCAGTACTTGCACCCATTCCGCATTGCGATAGAAGGATTTATAAATTGTGAGAATATCTTCTTTGACCAAACCGGGATCACGGAGTTTGGCATAGACCGTTGAGAGAATGCCGCGAATCATGGGAATGAGGTGAGGCGTAAACTGGACTAACACCTCCTGACCTGCCATATCGCTACAAATCTGCTCGATTTCTGGAGTATGACGGTGATTAGCAATACCATAGGCTCCTAAAGAGCCATCGGCTTCTGCCAGTAGTAGATTGGTTTTGGGCTGACGGCCGCCTCCCGAAGTGCCAGACTTGGCATCAATAATGATGGTACTTGGATCGATTAATCCTTGTTTTAATAGGGGTTGGACTGCCAATAAGCTGGCGGTGGGATAGCAGCCTGCACAACCGACTAGATCCGCAGTGGCAATGCGATCGCGATAGATCTCAGGCAATCCATAGACAGCCTTGGCATTCACATCTTGATCGGTTCTGGCTTCCTTATACCAAGACTCATAGACTTGCAAATCTGTGAAGCGATAATCGGCAGACAAGTCCAGCACTTTGCAACCCTTTGCCAATAACTTCGGTGCAATCTTGCTGGCTAGTCCATTAGGCAATGAAAGGAATACAATCTTAGCGCGATCGGCAATTTCCTCTGGTTCTAGATTCTCAATTGGCAAATTGACTGCATGGGCAATATGGGGATAGAGATCAGCAAAATTTTGTCCCACCGAGCCACTACCACCCATATAGGTAATATCCACCAATGGATGCTCTAGCAATAGTCTGACTAACTGGATACCACCATAACCTGATGCCCCAACAATTCCCACAGGGATGCGATCCTGAGCGCTCATATATCTACTCCAGCAACGAATATGCAACAAAAATGAAAATCAAAATAAACTTAGCTAAAGAATCTAGGGATATATCTGCAAGTTATTTGCAAATGATTTGCTAAGTTTGGAGAAACAACTTATCACAAGCTGACTCTTTATTAGTACCTAACAATACAAGAAGTCTTACTTTTTCAGTGACAATTTGATTTTAATTAATACCAATTTAAAAAAGTGCTACTACACTTTTTTGAATTAAAAACCAAACCCAGTCAGGTTTTTTAATAAGAAATGGCATAGCCATTTCTTGATTTGGTATAACTATTCCTGTTTTGAAAGAGGTCTAGGGTAAGGTTTAGAGGCGATTCCACAACCCAAAAATCCATATTATCTCTAATGTGGATTACGATGGTGATTGGCATAACGTACCCTTGCACCAGTCCATAGCAGCTTCTGCCGCAGGGCTTGGTAATAGGAATAGTCTTCACGCAAAACAATAAATTGCGCCTGATGGTCAGACATCTGAATATCAACCTTCTGTCCATGAAAAATTGATGTGGCAATTACCCCATCTGACCATAGTTTTAAGGTAAAGTCCTCTTGAGATAGAGGCCAAACACTGACCGTTAGTTTGGGGGGAATTACGATCGCTCGGCTAGATAGGCTGAGAGGACAAATCGGCGTGATCGTAATGGCGTGCATCCCCGGATGAACGATAGGGCCATTAGCGGCAACGGTATAGGAAGTGGAACCCGTTGGCGTGGATACAATTAGACCATCCCCATGATATTGATCAACAATTTCTCCATTAATCTCTAGTTCTAAGGAAGCTGTCACCATGCGATCGAGGGAGGCAGGTTTGACACAAAATTCATTGAGACAAAGGAATGGCTCGGAGGGTTGAGATAAGCGATTGCCTAAGCCATCATCTACGGTAATCACCTTGGATTCAAGCATCATACGCCGTTCGATCGCAAAATGATCCGACAGTAATCGCGACCAAATTTCCTGAGTATTTTCACAGTCCTCCATCGCATGGGTCAAAAATCCTAAATGTCCCCCCACATTAATCGCTAAAATCGGCACTCCCAGCCTCGCCAAGTATCTAGCCGCCCCCAAGGTCGCACCATCTCCCCCCAGTACCACCGCTAAATCTATCTTGTAATGCAAAGATTCTAAAAATACAGGATAGGGATTATCATTGGCTCCCGTTGGCCCCACCAAAACCTTAATGCCAAGTTCTCCCAACTCCAAGCTACATCGCTCTGCCCAAGTTTTTCCAACTTGGCTGCCTGATTTATAGGCAATTATCGCTTGACGAATCTCCACAAAAATGACTCCTGATTGCAGCTATTTAAGAGCGTGTTTGAGAAGTTTTAATCCCCCTTATAAAGCTACGGTGTCCACACAAGTTACTAGCAAGATCGTAAGTTCTCAAAGATCCCCCTCAGAGCGTGTTTGAGAAGTTTTGATCCCCCTAAATCCCCCTTAAAAAGGGGGACTTTTTTAATCTTTCCCCCCCTTTCATAAGGGGGGGTAGGGGGGATCAATCGGTATTTTTAGCGAATGCCCACACTTCTCAAACAGGCTCTCAGTCCCCCTTAAAAAGGGGGAAGAATTAATCAAGTCCCCCTTTACAAGGGAGATTTAGGGGGATCGAAACCTTAAAACGTAGATAGAAAGACTTGTGTGTACACAGCAGCTTTTTAAGGGGGACTTTTCTTAATCTTTCCCTTTCGTAAGGGAGGATAGAGCAGTATTTTTAGCAAATGCCTAAACTTCTCAAACAGGCTCTAATTCTTAAAATAATAGAAAAGCTAAAAATGACAATGCCATTTTTAGCTTTCGTTCAAAGTTTTAGAGATTTAATTAATTTGTTTGAGATTCTAACTCTGGTGCAGATGTATTAGCAGTTTCGACAAAGGAAACCATTGTGTCAGGCTGGGCATGAGGACTTTTGAAGGTTTTATTTGCCTCTGGTTGCTGACAGGCCTGCATCGTTTTGACATGTTCCGCTTCATCATCACGAATCGCCACAAATACATCGTACAGGTTGTCAATTTGAGGACGACGATCGCCTTGGGGATGAGAGGTTTGGAACTCATCAAACATATAGAGGTCGCCATCACGGAAGTAACTAATGGCGATCGCTGGTGCGGGTTGCTGCTTGAGCGATGCTTCATTTTCAGTCAGATATTTGTCATAACTGGCATAGGCATGTTCTTCAACCTGTTCCATAAAGTTGTAAGCAGCATGGGGATTGAATAGATATACAACAACGATAATCCAGTAATAGAGCAAGGCGGCAGTTTTGGCTAGAAGCCGATCGCCCCAAAATTTGTCTCCCCCCAAAGATTCCATAATTAGCAAGTGATGCAACTCATTCCATGACTCTGCAAAGTGAATCTTTAACCAATCAACCTTACGCCAAAATCCTAGAGTTTCGTACAAATGGAGAACTGATAGATAGGAAAAATAGGGAACGCGAGCCACAGTCTCTAGTACATAAAATCGAGGAATCGGGCGATCGTGATAGATGTTGTTAATTACAAACACCAAGAGGTTAACAAGTAGTTTAATCATTTTTTTGTCCGCTAATCATTAGCTATGCCATTGATCTTAACGATGGGTTCCCTTGTATGTGATTTCTCAAAGCTTTTCTTAAGGTTGATCGGTGGTTTTGTGCTAAATTTCTTAACAAAATCAACAATACAGAACAAAAGAGAGCAGATAGTTTCAAAGGAGAACATCTCACTTTGGCGCGGTCTAAATTTTACTAATCCTATAACAAGGGGCTTAAGCCCCTTGTCTTTATCAAATGTTCCAAAGTGAGATGCTCCCGTTTCAAAGCCCTCGATCGCAACTTAGCTTAAAATAAAATTTAAAATAAAATTAAAATAAAAAATATAACTTAAATTCAGCAATATTTTTGATGAGCAAAATCTGTTCTGATGGTTAAATCTCTAAGCATATTTCGTCTGCGATCGCTGATCTCTAATATTCCCCTAAGCTCTCTACTGATTAGTATTTCAGCAGTCCAGATTATTAGCATTGTGGGATTGGTTGGCTATTTATCTCATCAAAGTGGACAGGAATCCATCAAAAATATTGCTGATCAATTAGTTGCCAAAACGGGACAGCAAACATATCAAGGCATCGATCAATTTTTGAACAATGCCCATGAGATTAACCAACGCAATATAGCGGCAGTCAAATCGGGGGCAGTTAACTTAAATAATCTTAATCAATTGCATCGTTACTTAATTTTGCAACATCAGCAGTTAGGAGGCATCTCCATGTTGATGTTTGGCAATCCTGAAGGGGACTTTAGAGCTAGTCATTTTATAGATTCAGATTCCTATCAAGTTAAACAAAGCAAACTATCGAATGAAACCAAATCGCCTTGGGAAGCTTTTATAGCAGAGGCTTCTCAGCCCACTGTTATCCGTCATTACAGTATCGATCGGCAAGGAGATTTAGGGGACTTGCTGGATACTACTGCTGATGTAGCTGTACGCGATCGCCCTTGGTATGATCAAGCCGTGAAGTCTGGCAAATCAGGTTGGACAGAACCCTATCAGGGGATTGCAGATTGTTTAGCGATCAATGCCTATACCCCATTTTATAACCCTTCACAGGAACTGTTAGGGGTTTTTGCCACCAAGGTAAGCCTCAGTGAGTTAGGGGAATTTCTCAGGAGAATGAAAACGGGGCAGAATGGACATATTTATATCATGGAACGTAATGGATTATTGATTGCTAATTCAACTACGGAGCCTTCCTATAGAACATCAGATAAAGCGGCAGGAAATAGGTTCCAAAGATTATCAGTTGAGCAGATATCTAACCCCATATTGCAAAATTCCTATCATTTTCTTCGTCAAAGTTTTCGCAATGACTTGAATAATAAGTTACATAATGGACAACTTGCGAATTTAAGAACGACCCATAATTTAGATTTCTCAGTCAATGGCGATCGCTATTTTATAAATGTTGCACCCTATAGGAATGGCAATGGATTAGATTGGGTAATCGTGACCCTTGTGCCAGAGTCTGACTTCACTGCTGAGATTAATGCCAATCTTAGACGGACTTTTTGGCTATGCAGTTTTGCTCTTGTTCTTGCTATGGGGTTAAGTATTTATATTGCGAGATACATTTCGCGATCGCTTTTCCAGATCAGCAACTCCGCTCAAGAGCTATTGAATATTTCACCAGATCAAATAGCACCTAGATCCTCTATTCGTGAAGTCAATCTTTTATGTAACTCATTTCAGCAGATGCAGCAGGATTTGCAAAACTTTAGGCAAATTTGCGCCAATCATCAACAGGAATTAGAACAACAGGTGGCTGAAAAAACTGCGGATTTGCAAGCGATTGAACGCCGACTCAATGACATTTTAAACGTATCAACCACAGCGATCGCTCAGTTAACCTTTCAAGAAGATGGCAGTTGGGAAAATAATTATGTCTCTAAGGGTTGCGAAATTATTTCTGGGTATAGCCTCGAAGAATTTAGCGCTGATAAAGCCCTATGGGTGAAGTTGATTTTACCTGAAGATTTTCAAGCGATCGAAGCACAAGTCTATGCCGATATTTTTGCCGCCAAAACTAACTCCTATAACTATCGCATCAGGTGCAAAGATGGCTCCCTGCGCTGGATTTGCCAAACCAATCAATCGCAATGGCATGAAGCAAAACAGGCTTGGGTGGTCACGATTGTATCTTCAGATATTAGCGATCGCAAACTCGCTGAAATCGCCCTTCGCGAAAGTCAAGCCAAGTTACAAAAGCTGACGGAGAATGTCCCTGGCATGATCTATCAATATGTGGTTCATGCCGATGGTAGCGATGAATTCACCTATCTCAGCCCCATGCTTACGGATATTTTTGAAATAGAGGCAGATGTGGCACTGCAAAATTCTCAACTAGTCTGGCAATTAGTGCATCCTGAAGATGTTTCTATCCTCACAGCAGATATCCAAGAGTCCATATCGAGTCTGATTCCCTTTCGTACCGAACACCGCTTGCTAATGCCTGATGGACGGATAAAGTGGGTACAGGCCTCAGCAAGACCAGATCAAAGGGAAAATGGTGATATTGTTTGGGATGGTATCTGTGTGAATATTACCAATCTCAAGCAAACAGAGATACAATTGCGCCAATCGGAATTAAAATTTGCGACTATATTTCGGGATAGCCCCCAACCTGCGATCATTATCGATTTAGCGACAGGATATTGGCTAGATATTAATGAGAGCTTCACTCGACTGATGGGTTATCAACGGGAGCAAGTGATTGGTAAAACCTGTTTAGAAATAGACATTTGGCAAGATCGCCAATCCCTCGATAGTTTTGTGGAGACGATGCGAACTCAGGGTTATCTATTTGATTTTGAGGCAGTTTGGCGTACTTTGCTAGGGAAGCAAAAGACGATTTTGGCTTCTGCGAGACGGATTAATTTAGATGGTCAAGATTGTATTATTTTTGTATTTTATGACATTAGCGATCGCAAACAGATAGAAGTAGAGTTGGCAAGGGCAAAGGATGCGGCAGAGGCGGCAACAAGAGCAAAGAGCGAGTTTTTGGCAAACATGAGCCATGAAATCCGTACACCGATGAATGGTGTGTTAGGGATGGCGCAGATGTTAGAAACAACCTCCCTTGATACTGATCAATTGGATTTTGTGAGAACGATTAAAGATAGTGGGAATGCTTTGCTGACAATCATTAATGATATTTTAGATTTTTCTAAAATGGAATCAGAAAAACTGGAATTAGAGTATTTAACCTTTGATATTAGACATACGGTGTCTCGAGTTTTTAAATTGCTTGATCACCAAGCTCGCAGCAAAGGTATTGAGATGCTCTATGCGATCGATGAGCAGATTCCCACTATGATTATTGGCGACTATAATCGATTGCGGCAGGTTCTTTTAAATCTAGTTGGTAATGCACTTAAATTTACGGAAGGAGGGCAAATTTATCTTTCTTTAAAAGGACTTATGCTGGATAGATCCCATGACCAAAACTATCAACTAACCTTTGCGATCGCTGATACAGGAATTGGCATCAATCATCATTACATGAATCGGCTATTTAAACCCTTTACCCAAGCTGATGCTTCCATTAGTCGCAAATATGGTGGCACTGGTCTAGGGCTGACCATTAGTAAACGTCTAGTCGAACTAATGGGAGGAAATATTTGGGTGGAAAGCTTTGGTGAGTTGGGAGGCAATCCTCCTCCTGATTGGCAAATGACCACTCCCACACAGGGAACAACCTTTTACTTTAATATTATCGTTGCCACAGAAATTAATTCCTATTCTATTTAATTATTTTATTTAATTATTCTACATTTAGAATTTATCATGCAAACTCCCGAAGACTTAATTGCATTAATTACTCAAGAACTGTCACTGCGCCCTGAGCAGGTCAAAAATGCATTGGCTCTGTTTGCTGAAGGTGCAACAGTTCCCTTTGTGGCTCGCTATCGCAAAGAGAAGACAGGCGAAATGAATGAGACTCAGTTGAGGGATTTGCAGGATCGTTATCAATATTTGCTGGAGTTGCGCGATCGCCAAGCGGTTATTCTGCAAGCGATCGCCGATCAGGGTAAGCTCACGCCCGAACTGCAAGCCAAAATTACTGCCTGTACCCAAAAGACAGAACTCGAAGACCTCTACTTACCCTATCGTCCTAAGCGGAGAACTAGGGCAGCGATCGCGAGGGAAAAGGGACTACAACCCCTTGCCGAAAGGATTAAAGCGTTTAATCATCCACAGGTTAAGACGGCATCCCTATCGCAGGAGGCGGCTAAATATCTAAATGAACAGGTGGAAACCGTAGCGGATGCCCTGAAGGGGGCGGCGGATATTTTGGCGGAAGAAGTGGCCGACAATGCGACCTATCGCGCCTATATCCGTGACTACTTACAGCAATATGGCATCTTCAGTTCCAAAATTAAGGCATCGTATCCTGTGGGAACAACTAAGTTTGAGATGTATCGCGCCTATCAAACTAAAGTCAAAGCGATCGCGCCTCACAATTTGCTGGCTCTGTTGCGGGGTGAAGCTGAATCGATCTTGACCCTCAGTTTAGATTTTGATGAGGAAAAAATCCTACAATATCTGGAATCACAGGAAATTGGTACTAAGGTTTCGGAAGTAAAGCACTTCTATCAAGAGATGCTCAAGGATGCCTTTAGCCGTTTGATGAAGTCGGCGGCGATCGCGTCTGTAATCTCCGAAAAGAAAGCTTGGGCAGATCAGGAATCGATCAAAACCTTTGAGGCTAATTTACGAGATTTGTTACTGGCGGCTCCCGCAGGTATGCAACCCACTCTGGCGATCGATCCCGGATTTCGGACTGGTTGCAAAACGGTAGTTATCAGCGAAACGGGACAGTTTTTGGAATATCAAGCGATTTTTCCGCATCAGGCGATCGCTCAGAGAGAAAAGGCGGCGCGAACTGTGCGCGAACTGATTAAAAAGTACCAAATCCAAATCGTGGCGATCGGCAATGGCACAGCAGGACGGGAAACAGATATTTTCGTATCGGAAGTGATCAAAGGCTTGGACAATCCCCCGATCAAAGTGATGGTCAACGAGGCAGGCGCATCGGTCTATTCTGCTAGTGAAGTGGCGATCGCCGAATTTCCTGATTTAGATGTGACTGTGCGCGGCGCGATCAGCATTGGGCGACGTTTGCAAGATCCCCTTGCCGAGCTTGTCAAAATTGATCCTAAATCCATTGGGGTCGGACAATATCAGCATGATGTGGATCAAAAGCTGCTCAAGAAGAAATTAGAAGAAACGGTAGAAAGCTGTGTCAATTTTGTGGGAGTAGATCTCAATACGGCCTCTAAGGAACTGCTCACCTTTGTCTCTGGACTGAGTGCTACCGTTGCCAATAACATTATTAATTACCGCAATCAAAATGGTGCATTTCGCGATCGTCGTCATTTGCTCAAGGTTCCCAAATTAGGGGCAAAGGCTTTTGAGCAGTCGGCAGGTTTTTTGCGAATCCGTAACGGTGATCATCCCTTAGATAACACGGCCGTACATCCTGAGAGCTATGCCATTGTTGAAGCGATCGCCAAGGATCTGCATATACCCCTCACCCAAATTCCCAAAGCCACCACCCAACTACAATCCCTTGATCTCCGTAAATATGTCACAGACAAAATCGGTGAGCCAACCCTGCGCGATATTCTCCGTGAGCTAGAAAAGCCAGGACGCGATCCCCGTGCTGAATTTAAATATGCTGTCTTCCAAGAATCTGTGCAACAGATCTCTGATCTCAGAGAGGGAATGCAGTTGGAGGGGATTGTGACAAATATTGCTAACTTTGGTGCTTTTGTGGATATCGGCGTACACCAAGATGGATTGGTGCATATTTCGCAACTAGCCGATCGCTTTGTGAGCGACCCTAAGCAAGTGGTCAAGGTCGGTCAAATTGTAAAGGTGCGAGTTTTGGAGATAAGTGAGTCTTTAAAACGCATCAGCTTATCAATGATTGCAGCGACACGCAGCTAATTTTAGAGAGGGTTTGCGTAGCAAACTCTCTCTAATCCCCGATCAAGGCTGACGAGTAACCTCAGGGGCAACCACAGGAGCAGGTGAGCTGCTAGGTGAACTGTTTTGAGAGTTGCTAGGAGAAGTATTGGGCGCAGTACTTGGTGAAGCATTTGGTGAAGGGGACAAAGGCTTTTCTCCATTATCAGAATTATTATTCTGCTCACCAGTGGGGCTATTACTTGGCGCAGGCAGAGAGCCTAAGAAATAGTCATAGGTAGCGCGAGAAATCTGTCTAATCAACTCATTTGCCCGTTGATCATTGTCTGGACGCTTAACCATCACCGCGATCGCATAGCGCTTGCCGTTGGGCATATCCACAATACCCGCATCTCCCACAGCCATACCGATATCTCCCGTTTTATGGATAATCCTTGCATTGTCCCCAATTCCCTTGGGCAAAAGTGTGGTGGTAATAGGACGACGCATGATATCCATAAAGCGATCGCGACTGCGAGGCGTAATCAATTTACCCTGATCAATCATGGACAAGAGAGTAACGAGATCCTGACTACTAACTGTATTTGTCCCTTCGAGATCAGGTAACTGATTTTTGACGACCGTATTGTTTAATCCCCAAGACTTAAATCTTTGGTTAACGGCAGCAATCCCCCCAAGGCGTTTGATCACCATATTTGTCGCCGTATTGTCGCTAATGACGATCATTTGCGTAATCGTTTCTAGCGCCGAAAACTTAGTTCCCACAGGCTGAAACTGAAAGTCTCCCGCCTCACCGACCATCACATCAGCCGTCATCTCCAGTTGCTCATCGAGCTTGATTTTGCCAGCATCCACATCCTGCAAAAAGGCCACCAGCAAAGGTGTTTTGATCGTACTTGCCGCAGGAATAGGCTGGGCAGCATTGATCTGCACATAATTGCCCGAATCTAGCTCATAGACCATCATCTGCATACCTAAGTCTTTTCCCTTGGCGGCCAACTCCTTGATCTTGCTGAGTAAAGGAGTTGCTTCGGTCTTTAAATCTAGGGGAGCCACATCGTTATTAGCTGCATTGGTTTCCTCCTTCTTCGCTATTTCCGCAGTAGTAGCCTTTGAGCTAAGGGTCTGCTGTTGATGACTTTGCCAAAAAGAAATAGCCGTACCAGCGATCACACTCAAACCGACACCCGCGATCGCCAAGCGCAAAACCTGCCAGCCCCAAAACTTGGCAGGCGATCGCAACGGTGTAGGGCGTACAGGCTTACGCTTAGGCTTTAATTCAGTTCTACTATCAAGTTTTGGCTCAGGCTTCGGCTCAGGACGAGTATCTATTTTGCCTTGACGAGTCGGCAGAGGCCGCACCTTACTGAGATCCCGACCTGCCTCACGACTAAAGTCTCGGGATACAACCTCTCCCATTCCATTCACACCCCGATTACGGCGTTCTCTTAACTTATTGAGACGCTCTTCCCGTTTTTTATCTGAGGGGTTATTTGGCGATGAAAAGTTTCTTGGTTCCACTGCTGTATCAGACTCCAATCTCAAAAATATTCTTAACAAGGCATTACTTCGATGCTTCAACTGTCCAGATGGGCTGTTGCCCAATTGATTTGCCGCAATACTCCCCTTAGCATCGTCACCTCCGCAGAGGTCAGGTTAGCCCGATCGCCGATTTGACGAAATTTTTGTAACCGATGAAAAGCTGTATGGGGGTACAGATAACCAATCTTGAGCAGCACAGACTCTAGTTGTTGATAGTAACCTTCTAGCTCGGCTAAGGAAGCTAAGTCTATGGGATTGGACTCTAGCAAATCTTGGTCAATTTGGCTAGTCAATTCTTGAGGAATTTTGGGAAGGGTGGCTAAATTGGTGGGGGCATTTTCATCATGGCGTTGCCTATGGGTTTGTCCATCAATCTGTAACAGATACCACTGATAACAGCAGATCCCCACCGCCTGCGCGAGGTTTAGAGAAGGATATGCAGGGCTAACGGGAATTCGCACCACCTGCTGGCAATATTGAATCTCGGCATTGCTCAAGCCCCTATCTTCAGAACCAAAGACGATCGCCGACTCCTTGACCATGCCTAACCAATGCAAGCCCAAGGCTGGCTCCGTCACCACCAAGTCCCCTTGATCGATTCTGCCGACCGTGGCGATCGCCCGTTGGCATTCTCCCAAGGCTTGCGGCAAGGTTGCGACCACATGGGCATTGTCCAAAATTTCGGGGGCATGGACTGCCATTTGTTTCGCCTCATCCCCAAGGCGATCGCATTGCGGATTCACTAACCACAGATCCTGCAATCCAAAATTTTTCATCACCCTAGCCACTGATCCCAAATTTCGCGCCCCTGCCGTCTCCACCAAGACAATTCTGAGATTTCCCATAGTAATTTTCTAGAACAGCCCAGCCATAATACCCAATATTGCCGTTGTCATTTTGTCACAGGCAAAGTGTATTGCCATAGCGACAATCAGAGCAAAATGTTATAAGTTAATTGAAGCCGCCTGATTTAGAGGTTGCCCTTAGAATTGCAGTTAGCACTATTCCCCAGAACCCTAAATAACTTGCCATGAAACCCATAGTCAGTCTTTTACATACCCCTAGTTACGATCTAGCACCTCTGCGGCAATCTATAGAAACAGTCCTCGCCCCCCTTGGTGGCATGTCAAATATTGTCAAAGAGGGCGATCGCGTTCTCCTCAAACCCAATCTGCTCACAGGCGCACGCCCCACCAAGGAATGCACTACTCGTCCCGAAATCGTCTATGTTGTTGCCAAAATGGTACAGGAAGTTGGTGGCAAACCCTTTTTAGGTGATAGTCCCGCCTTTGGTAGCGTTAAGGGCATCACCAAAGCAAACGGGCTATTGCCCCTTGCCGAAGAACTCGGACTGCCCATCGTTGAGTTTCATGGTAAACGCTATCAAACTAGCAGTACAGGAGAGTTGCAACACCTCCGCCTCAGCAAAGAAGCAATGGATGCCGATGTGGTAATCAACCTGCCCAAGGTCAAATCACACATGCAACTTACCCTCACCCTTGGGGTCAAAAATTTATTTGGGTGTGTCCCTGGCAAAATGAAAGCTTGGTGGCATATGGAAGCAGGGAAAGATGTGGAACGGTTTGCCCAAATGCTCATCGAAACTGCACGCACCATTGCTCCTGAGCTAACGATTATTGATGGCATCATCGGTCATGAGGGGAATGGCCCTAGTGGTGGTGAACCTAAGCCGTTAGGGGTCTTAGCTGCTTCCTGTGATGTATTTGCCCTAGATCGAGTGATGGTAGAAATTTTGGGGATTAGACCAGAGCAAGTTCCCACGATCGCCGCCTCAATGCGTTCAGGGCTATGCAGTGATCTCGATGCCATTGAAATCGTTGGCGATCCGATCGCCCAGTTGTACTGCCCCAATTGGCAACTTCCTGAAACCATGATGCCCATTGACTTCGGTATGCCCAGAGTCGTGCGCTCCACCTTCAAACATCTCTATATCAAGTTTATTAAAGAACCCCTTAGCACCTATGCCCGCATCTGATCAACGGCAAAATTCACCACTAATTTTAGTTGTGGAGGATGCTCCAGATAATCAAGTTTTAGTAGAGCAAGTATTTCAAGATTCGGGATACCGTGTGACTTGCATTCAGGATGGACAGTCTGCCCTCAATTGGTTGGCCGATCATCACCCTGACCTAATTCTGCTGGATCTATCTTTGCCCGAAATTGATGGATGGGAAATCGCCAGACAACTAAAAGCCAGCGATCGCACTGCGAGTATTCCAATCATTGCCCTCACTGCCCATGCCATGAAAGGCGATCGGGAATCGGCGATCGCTTCAGGTTGTGATGATTACCTCACAAAACCAATTGATATAGATCTGTTAGAGTCTAGTGTTTCGCATTGGCTATCTAAGCTGGGGAAAAGTAAAAAGTAAAAAGTAGTGAGTGTGGGGAATTGTTATGGAGCGATCGGTAATTCCTGTCAATCTCTAGTAATAAAGGCTAATATTTAGACAGATAAAAAACAAATATAAAACCCATTAATATAAATCAATACAAAACTATGTCTGGTCGTGTTGGAGTACTGCTACTAAATTTAGGAGGCCCTGAAAAGTTAGAAGATGTCTATCTTTTTCTTTATAACCTCTTTGCCGATCCAGAGATTATTCGTCTCCCTTTTCCCTTTCTCCAAAAACCGATCGCCTCACTGATCGCCGCCAGTCGCACCCCCGTCAGTCAAGAAAATTACGCCATGATCGGTGGCGGATCGCCTTTGCTCCAAATCACGATCGAACAGGGCGAAAATATTGAAAATGTCCTGCAACGTCATGGGGTTGATGCCAAAGTATATGTGGCTATGCGTTATTGGCATCCTTACACCGAAGAAGCGATCGCCCAAATTAAGGCAGATGGCATTACGCGCTTAGTGGTGCTGCCCCTATATCCGCAATATTCCATCAGCACGACAGGCTCTAGTATCAACAAACTCGATCAGCTATGGGCGGCTGACCCACAACTACAGGCGATCGAGCGGGTCACGATCAAATCTTGGTATCAGCGACAGGGCTATATTCGTGCCATGAATGATCTGATCAATGCCAAATTGCAAGCGTCACCACATCCTGAGTTAGTGCATATTTTCTTTAGCGCTCACGGTGTCCCTGTAAAATATGTCACCCAATATGGCGACACCTATCAAGCAGAGATGGAAAACTGTGTGGACGGCATCATGCAAGCCCTGCGCCGCGACTATCATCATTACAATGCCCATACCCTTGCCTATCAAAGTCGAGTTGGCCCTGTGGAATGGCTAAAACCCTACACTGAGGAGGCAATCCAAAATCTGGCGAAACGGGGAGTCGAGCATTTGTTAGTGGTTCCCATTAGCTTCGTGTCAGAACATATTGAGACTTTGCAAGAAATTGATATCGAATATCGTGAAGTGGCGGAAGAAGCAGGTATTCACCATTTCGATCGCGTTCCTGCCCTCAATAGTCATCCTCTCTTTATCAATGATCTTGCTGATCTAGTTATGGAATCTTTAAATATTTCCAAAGAGACTAGCATTGCAGCCTAGTTCCATTTTCTCTATTTTTATGGTGCGGCGAAGCCGCATCATAAAAGAATTCGGTTGCTATTTCGTGAATTCTAGCTGTAGTTTGAGTCCATAGCGATCGCTGAGGGCTTGAAAATATTGACGAGTCATCGTACGGGTCATATTTAAATTTTTGGCTTCATACTGAGCGATCGCCCCTTTCACTTGACGATCAATATATTGATCAATATCAACGGGATTACCCTGAGCATCGAGGGGAATCACCTCTTTATTGTTAGTTTCGATGGATTGAATAGGACGGTTGATCGCAATCTGTCGCGGTTCTGGCAGTTTCACCTTGAGAATACGTTGATCATTGGCTTGCTCAATTACAATTTCTGCTTCATCCAATGGATAACCATAGAAAACACTAGCTACATCATTGCGAATATAAATATCATCACTCACAAAAGGAAATCTAATTCCTAAAAAACGCCTATCAATATAATTGACATAATTAACGCTATAGATAGCCTCAAGTTTCGCTAAATAGGGAGAATCTTGGCGAATTTGATTGATAATCGTCATTTCTAGACTTTTGTCAGCAGGTGGAGAAAACTGACAACTCTGGATGCTCCATCCTATGAGTAACGACATCAGAGCGAGTTTATAGCGATCAAAAAAACTTGGTGTAGCAGAGGACATATAGTTATTTCCAATTAGAACGTGTTTGAGAAGTTTTGATCCCCCTAAATCCCCCTTAAAAAGGGGGACTTTTTTAATCTTTTCCCCCCTTTTGTAAGGGGGGTAGGGGGGATCGATCAGTATTTTTAGCGAATGCCCACACTTCTCAAACAGGCTCTTACTGGATCTGGCTTTCAATTCACAAAAGTGTGACGACACTTTTGTGAATTGGTATTATTTGGAGATATTTGGGGATTCTCTAATGGGACAGTAAATTCGCAAATAGCCGATCAAAGCTCGGCGGCTGTTGTCGGCTATTTTTTGCCACTGCCCATCTTGATTCAGTTTTGATAAAATTTCAATTCTATTTCGGGGTCTAGAACCTGCGGAAATCTGATCAAAGGCATCACATTCTCGGCGCGTATATTCTCCTTTAATTTCTGATTTGACGGTATTAGTTGATAGAATAGTGGGGTTAGGCATTGCTGCCAAATCACCTTGACAAGCAGCATCTTTGTACTCTGTAAATAGTTGGAATACATCCTGATAGCCAATCCCAATTTCATACTGCCTTGCACATAGACCTCTTACGGTGCGGCTGTCTACATCTCGCCGATAGTCCAAGATGGGCATATACACAAAAGCGGTAAATAGGTCATCGGCTTCCTTTGGTGGGCGATCGCTAACGGTAATGATTTGCTGTCCCTTGGGGCGCAAACCTGCAACGATCGCATTAATTGCCGATGTTTGCTGTAGAAGCACGATCGCGATCGTAATGATGATGGCTACGATCACTATCGATCGCCATTTACCTATTCTCACTGTTCCTCCATTGCAAATGTTAATACCAATTTCCCAAGATGTGATTACCCTTTGGCATTAATCCTGATTCCAATTTTATGGCATTGGTTATGTTTATTGACTTCCATACTCACCACGATCGCCAAGCATCACAACTTCTCAATTTGCGATCGGTACATCTGACATCTAAACTGCAACCATCGGACTTACCCCCCTATTGTAGTTTGGGTTTGCATCCTTGGTTTATTGAGCCGCTTGCATGGCAAAGGGATATGGAAAGTTTACTAGAAAACTTACAACTATTGGCGCAACTGCCACAGGTAATCGCGATCGGCGAGTGTGGATTAGATCGGCAAGTCAATTTGCCCATGTCCCTGCAATTGCAGATTTTTCAACGGCAGATCATCCTAGCCGAACAGTTACGCAAGCCTCTGGTAATCCATTGTGTGCGGGCTTTTAGTGAATTAATTTTTTTAAAAAAGAAATTACAAAAAGAAGGAATTGGCTCAGTACCTTGGATTATTCATGGTTTCCATC
Organism: Pseudanabaenaceae cyanobacterium bins.39; assembly: GCA_033765135.1. GTDB lineage: Bacteria > Cyanobacteriota > Cyanobacteriia > Pseudanabaenales > Pseudanabaenaceae > Pseudanabaena. Next base: position 19,784 of record JANRII010000023.1, on the reverse strand, counting down.
GCAAAGCTGAAGTATTTAACCAAATGCTAGATCACGACTTCTATTTCTCCTTAGGAGCCGCCATTTTAAACGATCGCGCCTTCGTATCCCAAGCGATCGCCACTATGCCACAGGGTCGCTTTCTCCTAGAAACGGACGATCGCCAAGATATTACCATCGAACAAATCTACACCAGAGCCGCTCACCTGCGGCAAGTTCCGATCGCCACTTTACAATCTCAACTAATTGAAACTTATACTCAACTGACTGGCAGGCGTATCTGACTTGGCGAGCGTTGGCATATGAGGCTCATCTTCAATAATTTCTGTACCGATTTCGCTCATTAGCTCTTGCGCCGCATTGAGCATTTCCACTTCCAAATTTTTAAGATCTTCACGGGTACTTAAATAGGTTTTGAGGGCAGTCATCGGATCTAGAGCATTGGCAGTACTGAGGTCTGGCAGACGAGCGCGTTGATTTTGACTGATTACTTCAGGCACGATGCTATAGTTATGGGCGATCGCCATGGCTTCATGAATACAGCGATCATCGATTTGCATCAACTGATCCGCCCTGACTCGATAAATCAGCCGCGCGATCGCATCTTCAATCTTTGCCTTGGCGATCGCCTTCAGTAACTTATCTTGAGGTTCCGTTGACTGCGATACATCCACTTCAATCGTTCTAAAAGTACGGGTGGGCAATGGACAAAAGGAAAACTGCACCTTACCCTTTTCCACCTCTAGCCAGCAGTAGCCCTTCGCTTCATTTTCTTCCCCAAAATCCACCCGTTCAATACTACCTGGATAGACCACCATCGGTTCCCTTGCCAAGATTTGATGGCGATGCACATGTCCCAAAGCCACATAGTCAAAGGCAGATCGAGTTAACATCGACAATGGCACTGTAAAGCCCTTACCTGCCGCCAAAAATCTCTCTGCGCCATAGGTGGCGGTATCCACCATCACATGGGCTAACAAAATCGTGGGTAACTGCGGATCGAGTTGGCGAATCTCCCCTTCTAAGACCACCTGTAAGCGATCGATCAAAAACTCACTCACCTCCTGCATCGAAAACCCCTCCGTTTCCGACTTGGTGAGCAAACTAGAGCGAGTAATCCAAGGCAAAGTAATAATCTGAATCTTGCCTCCATCGGTTTGGATACAGTGAGTTGCGATCGTATCTCCGACTGTAAAATTTGGTACGGCCAAACTGCGGTATATCGCCAAACTTGCTCCCCCCATGCCCTGCGAGTGCTGATCATGGTTACCCACTAATAACACTGTGGGAATCCCTGCATCGGCAAGGCGGCGAAACTGCGTGGCAAAGGCTTGCTGTACCACAGGGGGTGGAGTCGCATCGGGAAAGGCATCTCCCCCAAAGAGAACAAGATCTGCAGGTTCATCAACAGCGCGATCGATACATAATGTCAGAGCCGATACAAAATCTTCTAATCTGGTATTCAAGCCCGTCTGGGGATTGACCTTACCATGAGTCGTACTGCCTAAGTGAATATCAGATAAATGTAATATTTTGATCGGCATATGATCGGCATATTAGTAAATAAAAACAATGCGGCGCAATGCGCCGCTTTCCTTGTCACTTTATTTGATGCTTTGTTCTTTATTGTTGATATTGAATATTGCTGCAAACTAGCAACACTTCTAATACCAAGTTAAAAACCAAACCCAGTAAGGTTTTTTTAATTAAGAAATGGCGTAGCCATTTCTTAATTTGGTATGGTTTTAACCCCTAAGTTTCCTAGACTCAGAAAGCATTTGATCGATCAAGGGTTGCAAAATTAGCTCCATCGCATAGCCCATCTTGCCACCAGGAATCACCAATGTGGTATGACGAGACATAAACGAATCATGAATCATGGAAAGCAAATAGGGGAAATCGACAGAAAACTTCTCACGGAAGCAACGATTGATATGCACAATTACAAAGCTTTCGTCAGCAGAAGGGATATCACGGCAGATGAAGGGATTGGATGTATCAACAGTGGGAACCCGTTGGAAGTTGATATGGGTGCGTGAGAACTGAGGAGTAATATAGTTAACGTAATCAGGCATCCGACGCAAAATTGTATCCACGATCGCCTCAGCACTATATCCCCGTTCAGCATTGTCGCGATGGATTTTTTGAATCCACTCCAAGTTCACAATCGGAACGACACCCACCAACAAATCAACATACTGAGCCAAGTTGATATCTTCCGCAACTACGCCACCATGCAACCCTTCATAAAAGAGCATATCTGTATTTGGTTCGATATTTTCCCAAGGTGTAAATTCCCCAGGCTTACATTCAGTACCAAGGCGTTTATTGTGAAAGTCTGCTTCTTCTGGGCTGTGCAGGTAGTAGCGTCTTTGGCCACTACCCGTTTCGCCATATTCACGGAAAAGTAATTCTAGCTTATCTAGCACATTGGCATTTAAACCAAAGTGACTCATGGTGCGCCCTTCTTCTGATGCTTTTTTCATCATCTCGCGCATTTCCACACGATTGTATTTGTGATAGCTGTCGCCCTCAATAATCGCTGATTTGATGTTTTCCATCAAAAAAATATGTTCAAAGGCTCGTTTGACGGTGCTAGTACCTGCGCCTGATGAGCCTGTAACCGCAATAACGGGATATTTCTTAGACAAAGTTTTGTTCCTTTAATTTACAGATAATTAGGGATTTTAATTTAGATTAGATGAGATTGCCCGCAGATTCATATTTGATTGATAATTTAGTTATATTTCAGCTTCAAATTTAGAATTTAGGTGCTGTAGCAACGTATCCCACCATACTCTTTAGAATTACTATACCTTTGTATATACCTTCATATACCTTCATGGCTAAATTATCCGCAAATTTCACCCAACCTTTGATGGTTGGCAACCTAGCTCTCCATAGTCGGGTGCTGCAATCTCCTTTGTCTGGGGTGACGGATTTGGTATTTCGGCGTTTGGTGCGCCGTTATGCTCCAGAGTCGATGTTGTATACAGAGATGATCAGTGCTACGGATTTGCACCACATGAAGGCTTTACCGAAATTGATGGAGATCGATCGCTTAGAAACCCCCATCAGTATTCAGTTATTTGATTGTCGTCCTGATTTCTTGGCGGAGGCGGCTCAAAAGGCGGCGGCGGAGGGGGCAGATACGGTGGATATCAATATGGGATGTCCAGTGAACAAGATTACCAAAAAGGGTGGTGGTTCTTCTTTGTTGCGTCAGCCTGAGTTGGCGGCGGAGATCGTGCGCTCTGTGGTGGCGGCGGTCGATATTCCTGTAACCGTGAAAACGCGCCTTGGTTGGGATGATCAGGAGATTACGATTTTAGATTTTGCAAGGCGGATAGAGGATGCGGGGGCAAAGATGATCACGGTGCATGGGAGGACGCGATCGCAGGGCTATACGGGGACAGCCCAGTGGGATTGGATTCGGCGGGTCAAGGAGGTATTGTCGATACCTGTGATTGCTAATGGGGATATTTTTTCAGTGGAGTCGGCGATCGCTTGCCTTGAGCAGACGGGGGCAGATGGGGTGATGTGTTCGCGGGGAACTCTGGGCTATCCTTTTTTGGTGGGACAGATTGATCATTTTTTAAAAACAGGTGAACATTTGCCTAAGCCTTCAGCGATCGAATGCCTACGGGTGGCACAGGAGCATTTGCAGGGGTTATGGGAATATAAGGGGATACGCGGTATTCGTCAGTCTCGCAAGCACATGACTTGGTATGCGAGGGGTTTTGCAGGGGCGGCGGCTCTGCGCGATCGCCTTTGTCGTTTGGAGTCTTTGCCAGATGGGATGGACTGCCTAGAGAGAGCCATTGACCAATTGCAAGCAAATCCTGAAGGATTAGTAAAATTAAGCCCTGAAGATATGATTTTTATACCAAATTAAGAAATGGCGTAGCCATTTCTTAATTAAAAAAACCTTACTGGATTTGGTTTTTAATTTTTTAAATTGGTATAACGTTAATATAACTCACAGCTTTTATTCACTGGCAAACACCAATGACCTCAACTTCCCAATCCTTGAAATATGCTTACTATTCTGGCTGTGTGGCAAAAGGAGCCTGCAAAGAGCTACATATATCCACAACAGCGATCGCGAAGGAGTTAGGAATTGAGTTAGTGGAACTGCTCAAGGCTTCTTGCTGTGGTTCAGGAACCTTTAAGGAAACTAACGAGTTAATGGAAGATGTGATTAATGCTCGTAATGTGGCTCTTGCTGAGGAGATGGGTTTAACTCTGATGACGCAGTGCAGCACCTGTCAGGGGGTGATTGGGCGAGTCAATGATAAGTTAAAGGGAAAGCCTGAGCGTAAGCAGGAGGTCAATCAAATTCTGGAGACTCAGGGCTATAACTTTCAAGGCTCGACTGAAGTTTTACATTTATTGTGGATTTTAATCCGTGACTATGGCTTAGATAATTTGGCGACAAGGGTGAAGCGATCGCTTGCCAATCTGAACTGTGCGGCTTTCTATGGCTGTTATTTACTTCGCGCCCAAACAGAACATCGCTTTGATGACCCTTTTCAGCCTGAATCCTTAGAAACAATTTTTCGTACCCTTGGCGCAACGCCGATCTATTACGATGGGAGGGCGCAGTGCTGCGGTTGGCCGATTTCTAGCTATGCCCCCAAGGAGTCCTTCTCCATGGCAGGTCGACATTTGACTGCCGCGATCGCCGCAGGAGCCGATTGTATCGTTACGCCTTGTCCTCTCTGTCATCTCAATCTAGATTCACGCCAGCCAGAGGTGGAGCAGGTGATCGGCTCTAAGTTGGGAATCCCAATTTTGCATTTACCGCAGTTGATCGGCTTGGCGATCGGACTTGCCCCTGAAGATTTAGGGCTAGACCGCCATGTGGTTTCCACTCGCTCTGTTTTGCAAAAGTTATTTAAGAATTAAAAATGAAATTTTTCGCCAAGGTAATACTTCCGTACATCGGGATCATTGGCCAACTCACGGCTGGAGCCATCGGCAAATACTTCCCCTTCGCGCATGATGTAAGCCCGATCAGTAATTGATAGGGTTTCACGGACATTATGATCGGTGATCAAAATGCCCATATCGCGATCGCGCAGGTTACTAATAATGGTCTGGATCTCGCTGACGGCGATCGGATCGATACCTGCAAAGGGTTCATCCAGCAAAATAAATTTAGGGCCATGCTCACCAACCGCCAATGCCCTAGCGATTTCTGTGCGCCGCCGTTCTCCTCCCGAAACCTGTATGCCCATCGTATCTGCGATTTTAGTCAAGCGAAATTCTTCTAATAAAGTTCGCAGGCGATGGGGTCGCAGTGATGGAGGAACATGGGTTTGCTGCATGACCAGCAGCAAATTGTCGCGTACTGATAGTTGGCGAAAAATGGTTGCTTCTTGGGCGAGATAGGCCATACCCATCCTAGCCCTTTGGTGGATGGGCAGACGGGTAATATCCTGTTGATCGAGCCAGACACTGCCACTGTCGGGCTGGACTAAGCCCGTTGCCATATAAAAGGATGTGGTTTTTCCTGCACCGTTAGGCCCTAGCAAACCAACTACTTCACCCTGCTTCACCTTTAGGCTGACTTGCTTAACAACCTGTCTACCGTTGTAATTTTTGCTGACGTTATCGAGGGTAATTTGCATTTGTTTGAAATAACTGCGGCTCAACCTAGTTACTAATTCGTTGCTTCTTAAATTGAGGCTTGATTTGTTCGATGGGGGATGCGGAGGTGGCAGGTGTATTGGCTAATTCGCGATCGGGAACTACATAGATGCTTTCAACTTGGCGATTTTCTTGGGGTGCTGCCACAAATCGACCTTCGCTAATTAAGTAGGTAATAGTTTCAGCCTTGATGCTGTTGTTGCCCTCTTGGGTGACAGTGACATTGCCAGTTAAAACAACCCGTTGCTCTTTAGAAAAATATTCTGCTTGCTCGGCGATCGCCTCAATTTGGCGAGCAGGGTAAGACATGCGTACATTGCCCTTAGCGGTAATGATGCCACTGATGGAGTTGGCTTCTTGGACATCAGAACGAATTGTCAAGGCAGTATTGGCGGTTTGGGCTGGGAGCGATCGCGGTGAGAGTACGGTAATCGCAGTCACTGCTAGGGCGATTAATAATGGCTTAAAGGGTTTAAACGGTAACTTCATTACTTTTGTACCTTGGCTTCATACAAATTTACAATAGTTGCGACCACTTGTTCTATAGATAGACCATCTGTATTCACTAAAGTTGCGTCATCTGCCTGAATGAGGGGGGCATGTTGACGGGTGGAATCTTGGCGATCGCGCTCAATAATCTCCTGCTCAAGGATATGTAGTTCAGGGGGCGTTTGACCTTGGGCGATGAGATCGGCTTGGCGGCGTTTGGCGCGTTCTTGAGGAGATGCGGTCAAAAATATTTTCACTTCCGCATCAGGAAATACATGGGTTCCGATGTCGCGCCCCTCCATGACCACTCCCCCTGCAATGCCCATTTGCTGCTGTTGTTTTACCAAAATTTCTCGAACCGCAGGCTGGGCGGCGATCGCGGAAACTTTAGCCGTTACTTCAGGGGTGCGGATGGCGGCGGTGATATTTTCATCATTTAGAAATACTTGCATGGGTTGGTTGGCGATGGGATTAGCCACTAGTTGAATTTTGGAGTTAGCGGCGATCGCTTGTACCTGCTCCTGATCCTGCCAATCGATGCCTTGGCGCAATACGGCGAGGGTGACGGAGCGATACATAGCTCCCGTATCTAAAAATAGTAGCCCTAGCTGTTGGGCAACTTGTTTGGTAACGGTAGATTTGCCAGCGCCTGCGGGGCCATCGATCGCAATGATCGGCTTGCGGACATTGCCATGAGGGGAATTAGGATTATTAGGACTAGTATGACTTAGCAAAATGTTATCGATCAGACGGGTATTTTTTATGCGTACAGCGATCGCTAACATCAACTCCGATGACCATCGAATCTGCTCACAGGGTTGCAAGGTGTTAGCATCGACCAACTCAATATACTCTAGGTCAATTTCTGGAAAATTAGCTAGATATTCTCTAGCAGCATTAGTAATGGCTTGGGGTTCTGGTTGAGGACTGTGAATAAATTGCTGTTGCGATCGCCTCAAACTCTTATAGATATGTGCTGCCAATTGGCGATCGGTCTCAGTCAAATACTGATTGCGCGAACTCAGCGCCAAGCCACTTGCCTCCCGCATCGTCTCACAGCCCACAATCTGCACAGGTATCTGCAAATCCTGAACCATGCGGCGAATAATCGCCAACTGCTGCCCATCCTTCTGACCGAAATAGGCAAACCGTGGTTGCACGATATTAAATAACTTGGTCACTATCGTTGCTACCCCTTGAAAATGACCGATCCGCGATCGCCCACACAACCCCGACATCATCGCCATCGGTGGGATCACCTGTGTCAGATGCTCATTACCAATCCCCATTTCCTCTGCCGTGGGCGCAAAAATAACATCTACCCCTGCCGCTTCACAAATGCCATGATCTGTTTCCAACATACGGGGATAGCGATCGAAATCTTCTCCTGCTCCAAACTGCAAAGGATTCACAAAGATACTCACCACCACGCAATCATTTTCACGCCTAGCGCGATCGATCAAGCTGACATGCCCAGCATGTAAAGCTCCCATGGTCGGTACTAAACCCACCTGACCTTGACCAGATAAATAGTCACGCAAGGCCAAAATTTTTGTAAATATCTGTGTCAATTTATATCCTCAATTTATTTAACCTGATTCGACTTGTAAAATATACCGCTTTGCAAACAAACTCATAAATCGGTAGATAGAGCAACTTTATTACAAGATTAAAACTTGGAATTTTGGCAACCCTTGATTAATTGCTGAAAATTCTTAATCATCTTCTTAATTATCTACAAATTATTTCCGTATATACTAATAGTTATTTTTTAATTGGTATAGGCATATAATTCACAAAGCTAATAAATATACGCATTTTTAATAAATTAGGTTAATCATTTCCAAGGCACTGTAAGAATAGCTCTAAATCTAAAAATGGCATAAAAATTCTAGATTTAAAATCCTTGCTGGGTTTGACTTTTACTTGCTAGAAGCTGGCATCAAACAAGCAATCAAATAATCATTTAAAATACACAGAAACCATAGAAAATAGCATAGAAATGAATAATCCCATCTTTGAAAATAAATATTCTCTAATAGATAAATTCTTACGAATTAATGAACACCCTGATGTGATTAATTTGCCAGTTCTCGATCAACAGACTTTTAGCAATTTGCGCTCAATGATCGATGATGATCTGATGTTTAGCGATTTAGTAACTGTGTATCTTAGCTCTGCGGAAAACTTGATCTACACCCTGCAAACATCTCTGGATATGCAGGACTTCCCCACCATGAAGATATCTGCCCATTCTCTCAAATCTACGAGTGCCAGTATCGGTGCAGTGAAGTTATCTCAAATATGCAAATTAATAGAACAAGCTTTGAAGGATGGAGTGGTTGATATTCCAGTAGAATGCATCAACATAATTAGTCAGGAATATGATTTAGCCATTATAGAAATTAAAAAACTTTGCCTTTAGAGACTGTTTGAGAAGTGTGGGCATTCGCTGAAAATAATGATTGATCCCCCCTAACCCCCCTTACGAAAGGGGGGAAAAGATTAAAAAAGTCCCCCTTTTTAAGGGGGATTTAGGGGGATCAAAACTTCTCAAACACGCTCTTAGAAATAGGTATAAATAATTTGAAAACCCAAAAGATTGTTCCACCCACTACGCGGGCGAAATAATCTCTCGATTAGCTCATACCCTGCCGAAGACATGCATCAACTTTGTGTTGGACATAGGGAAGGATGATTGAAAAACAACTGCCTTGTCCGATCTGGCTGGCAACATGGACATAGCCCCCATGCATCTCTACAATTTCTTTCACGATCTTCAGACCTAGACCTGTACCTGCGTATTGACGACTGAGGCTACTATCGATTTGGGTAAAGGCTTGGAACAGTTTATTGATATTTTCAGTAGTGATGCCAATGCCAGTATCTGATATATCAAACACAACGGCTTCCGCTAAATTATTTTTTTGCAGAAGATTTGTATCGGAAGCTGGTACAACTTTGACTGATAGGCTCACCTTACCGCCTTTTGGTGTAAATTTGACAGCATTACTGAGTAAATTGATGAGGGATTGACGCATACGACGTTCATCGATGGAAATTTTACCAAGATCGTTTGGTATTAGGGTTTCTAGACGAATTTGTTTTTGGTTTGCTAATTGTTTGACAAAGGCTAGGCTGGAATTACATAGGTTGGCGATCGCGACTGAATCAATCAATAGTTCAAATTTTCCTGATTCAATTTTGGCAACATCCAAAATGTCATTAATTAACTCCAGCAGATGCTTACCACTACTTTCTACTAAAGATAGCGATCGCTTTTGACGTTCATTCAATTCCCCAAACACATTAGACAGCAAACCTTCAGAAATTCCTAAAATGGCATTTAGAGGAGTTCGCAATTCATGGCTCATATTGGCAAGAAACTCATCCTTCAGTTTGGTCGCACGAGCCAATTCAGCATTAGCGATCGTTAGTTGATGATTGGCAGTTTGTAAGGCTTGAGTCCTTTCTGCAACTCTTGTCTCTAGTTCTTGATTTAACTTATATAAGGCATCGATCGCTTCTTGCCTTTCGATTTCAGCACCAACCCTTGCGGCAAATACTCGTAAGATAGCAACAACTCTGTCATAGTCTCGAATTGGCTTATCATCAAGGACACATAGGCTGCCTATGCGTTCGCCTTTGTTGTTGTTAATTGCTACCCCAAAATAAGAAGTTACTCCTAGCTGTTGGACAAGAAGTAAATGTTCGGCAAAATTCTCATTCACTAAATCACAGCAATGGAAACTTCCATTTCTAATGGTCATCGCACAGGGAGTATTGGCGATCGCGAGAGGTTGCATAGGTTGCATTTGTCCATCGATCCAAGCTGCCAAAATCTGTAATTGATCTTCTATGAGCTTATTAACAAGGACACAGCGAACATTGAGTACCCTTGATACATACTCAGAGAGCGCAGGCAAAAAGTTTTCTCCCGTTTTAGCAGCAGCTCCTTCCACTAAGCTTTGTAAAGATTCTTCCGCCTGTTTGCGTTCACTAATATCTTCTAATACACCAATAAAAAAAGGCGGCTCTCCATTATGTTGTTCGATTTTGGAGCTAGTTGCCTTGACCCATACTAACTGCCCATCGCGCCGCACAAAGCGCTTTTCCATTTGATAGCTTTCGCGTTGATTATTGAGAACGAGATCGCGAAGGCGTAAGTTTTCCGATATATCGTCATTAAGGGTAATATCTGTAAATCGCAAATGTTGTAATTCTTGTTCTGAATAGCCGACAATTTTTTGATAGCAGGGATTAGTTCTTACAAATTTGCCGTTAATATCGGTAATAGCGATCGCCACAGCCGATTCCATAAACATCGCATTTAGTAGATATTCACTTGACCGTAAGCGCTCTTTACTTTTCTGCAAAGCAATTTCAGTTTGTTTGCGCTCCGTAATGTCTCGCACAATCATTAAAACTTCAAGCTCATCTGAGGCAATAATTCTTACTTCTTCCGTATGTAGGCGATCGCCAATCTTAACAGTTTGTTCGTAGATTTGTAGCTCACCCGTTTGCAAAGCTTGTTGAATATGGTAGATACTCTGATCGGCGATTTCTTGGTTGATAGAAGTATCGTAAATGCTTTTTCCCACTAAGTTGTAGTTGCCAAAACTCAAGCATTCGGAAGATGGGGAGAAGTCTAAATAAATGCCATCTCCTGATAGGCGTGCCACCAAATCTGGCAACGCGGAAATTAGGGCTTTATGCTTATTTTCAAGACTTTGAAGCGTAGTTGACATAAAGTTTAAGTCAGTTTGATATTGCTGCGTTGCTTGCCCTTGCCCCATATCCATTTACTTTTGTTTTACTAATTTTTTGCTTGACGCATACTAAATTCCTATTAAGGGAACTTTTTTAATCTTCCCCCCTTTAGTAAGGGGGGGTAGGGGGGATCGAACAGTATTTGTAGCAAATTTAAGATGTTTTTTGAGATTTAGCTTCGATCGCCTCCAAACGGCTCCTGAGGGATTGGTTGTCCTTACGCAACTGATCCAGTTCTTCCCGCAGTTGTTGCAGACCTGCATCTTTACCGATCGCCTTTTGCACTCTTTGGACAGCCTCATCCGCCGCACGGCGCACTCGTCCATCGGGGGTGGCATCGGATAGCGATCGCAATACACGCATTGCCCCTGCATTGTCGATTTGCCCCAATGCCGCCACCACTGCCATTTGGGTTAAGAAGAAAGTCTCTTGAGCAATGATACTGAGGCGATTGAGAATCTGTTCAGTTTTTGGTTTGGTTTGCGATTTACCCATCTCTCCCAGAGCGCGAATGGCAGCAAGACGCAGAGGTTGCGGCACTGTAGCTTCAGTATATTTGAGAACTGTTTCGAGGGCTTCATCGGCATCCTTGAGTTTCGCCAAACCAGCGATCGCGCCAGAGCGCACTACTTCATTCCATCCTGCCCGTTCCTTCAGTACAGTTTGCAGCAATTTGATAACTTTACTAGGCTCGCGATCGCTACTCAAGGCCGCCGCGAGATCCCCCGTCAACCTTGCCGCCGTTGCCTCAACTGTATAGCTCGGATCACCCTTCTTAATCAAAGGCTTAATCAAATCTAGACTCTTCTGTACCTTGTTTTGGGCTAGACCCGTAATGACTGCCGTTCTCACCCTCGCATCAGGATCGGACAACCCTCTAGCTAATGCTTCAAAGGCCTGATCAATTTTGATGGAAGCAAGATTTTCCGCAATCTCTACGCGCACACCCCAAAAAGGCTCTGACAGTAGTGCTTCGCCCAAAACCTTGACAGCTTCCAAACTTCCCTTCTTGGCTAGAGCCTCAGCACATTGCAATCTGGCGATCGGATCAGGATTTGCTACTAACCCTTTCTTCAATTCTGCCATGCCATATTCTAGGGTGACTTGCTTGAGGTAGTTATTACCTTGATCAAAGCTAATGTATTGAGGCTTTTGTCGCAATGGGAAATAAAAAGCCTGTTCCTTCTCAAAAATCCTCACCTTGAATACCTGTGTATCTGCGGGATTCTCAAAACCAAAACCAATGGGAATTTTGAGATCAAATAGTTCCTCTTGGGTCTGTGTCACCGTTACCTTGGCCAGACCATTATCACTATCCCAACTGTAGCCAACCTTATATTCAGGATGACCACCCCTAAATACATACTGATCAAATAGGAATAGGCAATTTTTTCCCGTTGCTTCCTCGATCGCTCTCAATAAATCAACGGTTTCCACGGTTTTATGGGCATTGGTACGGACAAAATGATGAATCGCTTGCCAAAATAGATCATCGCCTAACTCAGTCCGCAGCATGTGATAGACACAGCCGCCCTTCTCGTAAATATGGCGATCGTATAGCTCGATCGCTTCTCGATAAACATGCGTAACCATGGGACGGCGATAGCGATCGCGATCTTCCGCAATGTAGCGCCTTGCCTCTCCCAATAGATAATAGGCAGCCTCTTCAGCACCATACTCATGCTCTGTCCACAGCACCTCCGCATAGGTAGCCGCACCTTCCTTCACCCAAGCGTGAGACCAATGCTTAATTACTAATAAATCACCAAACCATTGGTGGGCTAACTCATGGGCAACTAGACTTTCACTGGAACGATTGTCTAGAGCAGCCCTTTGATCGAGAACACAGCGATCGGTGAGCAGAGTGGCGGAAGTATTTTCCATCCCTCCAAAAATGAAGTCCGCCACACAAACTTGGGCATATTTGGGAAAGGCGTAATCGTAGCCATATTTTTGACTAAAAAACTCAATCATCCGAGGAGTCTTACCCATCGTCAGCATCGCCTCCTCCTCCGAACGATGGCGATCGACATAGTAAGTAACGGGTTTGCCCTTCCATTCATCTTTGACTTCGATAAAATCACCAATGGCAAGGGTCATTAAATAACTGGGATGAATTTCCTTTTGATACCAGTGATAGGATTTTTCCTTTTTATAGTCTTTGACTTCAATTAATTCTCCATTGGAAATTACCATCAAATCCCTTGGCACACGAATACGGATCTCTGAGGTGGCCAACTGTCCTGGATAGTCAAAGCAGGGAAACCAGTAACGTGAATCTTCGTCTTCTCCCTGTGTCCATACTTGAGTCGGCTTTTGAGGTTGATCGGCGGTGGGTTGCACAAAATAGATACCCCTCTGAGGTTGCTCGGCGGCATAGGCGATCGCAATTTCCAAGGTTACGCCCGCCTGCGTTGGCTCAGGCAAATAAATTTTGAGAAATTCCCCATCATAATCAAATTCACTATTCGCAACTTTTACCTCTGCTGTATCTTGCCCGATCGCGATCGTCACATGATCAATCCGCAAACTCACCGCATCCATTACCAACTCGGTGATACCACTGCGAACGGGTTTAAGGCGAATCTTGCAAGTACCCGAAATCGTCTGTTGAGGAATATCTAGCGCTAAATCTAGGGCAATATGTTCTACTTGACCAGGCCGATCAGGATTATAATGGGGCTTGGCTCCTGGCAGTTGGAAGGATTTGTGTTTTTTTGATTTATCTCCATCCCAAAAACCTAATTCTAATTGACTGTCCCAAGATTTGCGACTCATAAAACTTGCTCTCTAGCTTTCTAACAAATATAACAATTAATAATGGCAAATTGGTAATGGCAAATTGGCAATGTATAAACAATTGCGGCGCTTGCTGCCACCTTGATCCCCATGATCGCCCCGATCTAGAAGAATACCTTACTCCCCAAGAAATGCAAACATATTTAAGTATGGTGGGACAGGATGGCTGGTGTATTCATTTCAATCACCTCAATCGCCAATGCTCGATTTATGCAGAACGTCCTCGTTTTTGTCGAGTGCAGGCCGATACCTTCTATGACATGTTTGGGATTGAGCCAGAGGAACTTGATGAATTTGCGATCGCCTGCTGTGAGGAGCATATCACCTCAATTTATGGCGAACGGTCGTTGGAGCAGTTGCGGTTTGAGCAAGCGATTAGCGAAAATAAGTAAATTTTCTTAAATATTTTCCAGCCCCAAAAATCATATGTTATGATTGCCCTATAATTTTTAATTATTGTAACTTTTAATACAGATTTTTTAGGAAACTATTAACAGAAATGCTACGAGATTCCTAGAATTGACTTATGTATTAGATCTAGTCGAAACGAGAGAAGTCATGATCTATCCATCTTGCCCTTATCCCCAAGGCTCCGTTGCCACAGATGAACCTCATTCACGTCTAGCTGTACGGTATCTTCCCAGAGAATCTCAGTGGTTAGCGACTTATCTCGACAAGCAATATCTCTCAGTCCAGCACCTCAATGCTCACCACCCACAGATCATGCGGCGCTCAATTCCTAAATGGCAAAGAGAAATGGTACTCCATAGCGATCGGGGGAGTGAGTGGTTTCGGCACTTCATGCCTAAGGAGTGTCAGCGCTGGTGATCAAGATCACTGGCGTATAGAGACATGCATCCACAAAAATACTGATAACAAGCACATTGAGTAAGTGGAGCAAGTCACATCCATATCTGGGTTGGGGAGAGAAACTAAGTATTGTCAATTAGTTTTCCGAAACAAGATCATGAGCAACAAAACCAGCATCAGAAACCTAGTTAACCGCGCCCTTCTCATCAAGAGCCTCACTCCAGAGCTAGAGAATATGATTAGCCAACAACTGAGTGAGCAGGGATATATTACCGATCCAGATTTTGAAGCTTTGGAATATCTGATGAAAGCTGTTGATCAGGGTAAGGTGAAGCAGGTTTGCTAGATGTGGATAATATTGGCAATTGAACATGGGAAGGAAAGTCCTTGCCATAGAAGATTTGCTGAGTTGCTTCTACATAATCACTAATTCTTGCCTGTGATGGTGGGATTTGCGTATTGCTGTGTCTTTCAATTAGTGGAAAAGCGGCACTAGCGATCGCGATGCCAATCCGATGCCCCTGAGCAAAGCTCTGACAGGTGGGACGTAATGCAATTTGATATTCATAAACGGCATCTGACTCCAACCAGAGAGGCTCTGTCCATGACTGCCGAAATTTTGCCCTGAGTACCCCCATAGATACCAACATCTGCTTGCCATCGGGATAGATATCCAGCAGTTTGATCACCCAGTCAGTGTCTGGGGCGGTGGTGGCGGCATAGAGGATAAATTTAGGGATGCCAGCGATCGCCAAATCCTCAGTTAACTCCTCGCTTTGATAGATAAGCAGATCCCAGCGTTGATGGACTGGTCGCTGGTCATAAAACCCATAGTTAGTGGCAGGATTGGGATTGCGCGGATCGTAAACGTAGATATCTGGAAGTTGGTGATTGGTGGTTGGTGGTTGGTGGTGGAGTTGTTTATCGGCAGCGAGATAGAAGTTTGTGGTGGTATCTCTAGCAGGCTGAGGAAATTCGGAAAACTCTTGCCATTGATTTTGTCCCATCAAGAATAGTTTGACGGGAGCGCGATCGCTAATCCCATTATCAATGCCCTTCAGCCAAAAATTGAACCAGTCAATTTGCAGTTGATCAACTTGTGAAACTGCTGCCTCTCCAAAATTTAACTCACCCACCTGAGGCAACCAAGGTAAATGTTGCCAAGGTGCGCCCAATAGATGTTGAGGTTGTTTGGTGAACTGTTGAGCATGGAGATAAGTCTTAACGGTTGCCTCAATAAAGAGATCTGCCCAACCTGCGATATGCAAAGCGGGTAAGTCATAGCGATCGAAATAGCTCAGGGGGTTAAGCTTTTGCCAATAGGGAGCGTTGCTTTGGTGATTGCCGATCCAATCAAAGAAAAAATTCCCAAATTGGCTGAGACCTGCCGATGTAAATATGGCAATTTCGCTTAGGGGTGCAGATTCTATCCATTGAGATACTGTTTTTTGAGCAGCAAATAATTGAGTTGCTTGTGGCTCCTGTCGCAAGTACCAAGCACGGTTTTGAGCTAGTTGCAAAGCCCATGCGAGATTAAATTCTAAACAAGTTGCTCCGCCGAAATAGAACCAACCGTGATAGAGGTCGGCGGTTGCCATCGCTGGGCAGATCGTTACTAAACCTTTGGGTTGCATCACCGCCGCTTGAAATTGGGTGACACCCTGATAGGAAAATCCATACATGCCCACTTTGCCATTACTGCCCTCTAGCTCTTGAGCGCACCATTCCACCGTATCAAAGCCGTCATTGTACTCATTCACAAATGGCTCAAAATCTCCTTCAGACGTGCCGCAACCGCGTACATCCTGTATGACCACAATATATCCCTGATGGGCATACCAGCTAGGATGGGCGTAGGTACAGGTGGAAGCGATCGCACGACCGTAGGGCAGTCGCATTAATAATACAGGTAATTTTTGATCGATGCCCTTTGGACGGTAGATATCGGCAGTTAGGAATGTGCGATCGCGCATGGGAATTTTGACCTGACGCTGCACATCTACTCGCCCATGAAAAGAAGTTAGTTTTGGTGGCATAGAAATCGCTATGAAAAAAGCTATGAAAAAATTGCTATATTGCTAACCATTGCAACTTTGGTTTTGCCTTAGGCTAAATATTAAAGATATTCTGGAAATATTCGGTCACTCACGTCTATATGCCTATCATATCCCCACTGCGATCGCAAAGGCTGGCAAATTTGCGCCCAGACATCGGTGATCAGTACGTTGCCTTCCGATTGCGATTAGCTTGGTTTGTTTTACCCATTAAATCTATTTATCGTGTCATTCCCATACAGAAACATATTCCTAAGGTTACGTTCTCAGGTCAATCTATACCAGTTGTGGATGTGGGTAAGCTATTGTTTGGACAGGTGAAGGTAAATATTGAGCAGATACCGCCACTGGTCGTTAATGGCGCAACAGTATCAGCCAAGCCTTCGTTGCTAATTGTGCAGGGACAGCAAAGCTCTCTGGAAGAAATGGAAGTTAGTTGTCCTCCATTGGTTGGTGTTCTCAGCAACTCACAACCCGCATTACAAAGATTGACTGAGCAACAGTTTGTGCAAGTGCCACCAACCTATAGTCAACGCTGGAATGTTGATTTTATCAAGTCTATGACACTTCCTTCTGTGGATTGTCCTTCTCTTTTTGCGATCGATGTTGATGAGTTGATTCAGGCTATATCCAAAAGCGATCGTTAATTAAGAGGTTGTTTGAGAAGTGTGGGCATTCGTTAAAAATATTGATTGATCCCTCCTAACATCCCTTAGCAAGGGCAAGGCTGTTTCAAGCACGTCTTAACTGACCAGAGCCTTGCCCCTGATTTGGAATTAAAGAGCGATCGCACCTCATCCCACAAGCCAGCGATCGCTTTCTTAAGATCAATCTCCATCAACTAATCTGTCGTATTCGTCATGCAAACCGATCCAAAACCAGTAACAATCATCTCCTTCTTTTAAAGCTAAAGCTCGATATTCTCTATTGATGTGAATAGACCATAGATTTTGATTGACTTTTTTAAAGTGTAGGGATGGATAGAAGCGATCGCTTATCCAAATTTGATAAGTTTTTTGAGCTTGTGCTTTGATGGCTGGTGGCAATGCTGCGTATGCTTCCCAACAATCAGGAGTTGTTAATGACTTCGTCCAGTTTTTTTACGCGATTGTTGGCGATATGTGCTTTCGCTCGTTGAATGACTTTGTTTAATTTACCTTGCTCAAAGTCTTTCTTTATTTGCTTATCCCAGTCATCTTCTGAACTTTCTTGTAGCCATGACAATAAGGTTGATATTTCGTCATCAGACAATCTAGCGATCGCTGTTTTAATCTCTACTAGAGTGTTCATAGGAGAATTAATATGTGAGTACCAGTATGTTTACTTTGTTAAATCTTAACATGGGGTAAAGCGATCGCCCCAGAACTTCCCGAACCTTTGGCAAAAAAAGTTAAGAAAGTTGCTGCGCTCAATCGTCAGGGGATTGAAGAAATATTAAATAACTGGTTGGACGGTTAGCTTATATCCAAGCGCTTTAGCAACTTTTGTCACTGTCGCAAAACTAGGATTACCATCAGGGGATAATGCTTTGTATAGTCCCTCCCTTGTTAATCCTGATTCTTTTGCTAACTGAGTCATGTTCTTTGCGCGAGCGATGACGCTAAACGCATGGATGATCACATTAGGGTCATCACCTGATTCTTCAAGACAAGCTTCCAAATATAATTGAATATCTTCTTCTGTTTTTAGATGTTCTGCTGAATTCCATCGAGTAGTGATGATAGCCATAATTTAATCCTCTAATTGTTTAACTAGTTCCTTAGCTTTGTTTATGTCAGAAGTCTGAGTGCTTTTATCACCGCCACATAGAAGTATCACAAGGATAGAACCTCTCTGCACAAAATACACTCTGTAGCCAGTACCATAAAATATCCGCATTTCGCTTACTCCTTGTCCAACTGGAGCAACATCACCAAAGTTTCCCATTTCCATGCGATCAATACGCGATTGTATGCGGGCTTTGGCTTTTTTGTCTTTTAATTTGACAAACCAGTTGGCGAATATTTCTGTCTGGCGGACTTCAATCATATGTTAACTGTAGTTCACAGTATAAAAATTGTCAATCATCAAAATGAAGTCGTGATAACGGCGATCACCCACATTCCCCCACAAACAGTGATCGCCCCTCTAAAAAACAAATCAAATAAGGGGTGTTGTGTTCTTAAAAATCGTTGATATGGGTACACCATTGTCTGACCATTTTGGGACAACATTATCAATCAACCAATAATCATGAAACTCTCGAAACTGACCAGCAGAAACTTGTCGTAGGTAATTTTGGATATCTTCTTTTCTTTGATTAGTTGCTTCTCTTCTACGATGGGGTGGCACAGATGCAGCAAAGGTCAAGATTAAAATCGTTCGACCCCAGATTTGTTTTCCTAAATGTTCAGTTAGTCTTGAGAGGGTTCGCTTTTCATCGGGACGGAAGCGCGTATCATCAAGACGAGTTATGTAAAAAGTAGCATAAGTCTCTCTTAAATTTACTGTTTGACGAATTAGATCTAAATATTTGTTGTCACAATCAAGATCGTCTTCAGCAAGCCCTGGGGTATCAATCAAACAGATCTCTCCCCAAGGGCTTTTATAAGCATAATGTTCAAGCACTCTAGTACAAGCTTCATATTCTGCTGTTTCAGCAATATATTGACCAAATACTGAGTTGATAAAACTAGATTTACCAACACCAGTCCGCCCAACTAACAAGTACTTTCGCATAGATTACCTATTTTTTGAGCGAAACCAACCAGCAAAAAATCCAACTGCTGCACCGACTGCACCACCAATAGCTGCACCAACTGGACCACCAAAAGCTCCAATTGATGCACCTACTCCTGCTCCTGCGGCTGTGTATTGAACAATTTCAGCAGTCCGACTTTGCACAATTTCTGTCTGCCGTTCATTCAAATATATTGGTACAGGAACTGGTCTAATTTCAGGAGATTGCTCTGGACTAGAACTAGGCACATAAACAACTTTTTCAACGATTTTTTCAACGATTTCAGGCTCTGGTTTTGGCATTTGAATGCGCTCAACGGTTGACATAAAGAATGCACCCGCACCTTCTCTTGCCATGCGCGTATAAACTTGACGCTCATCTAGGGAAATAGGTGGAAGGGGGGAAAAGAAGACGACGCAGGAAGTCAAAATCAATCCACTGTAGATTGTAAGCCCACTCAAACATGGCTACATAGAGATACAAATATTTTTTGTGAATACCGCGAAAGGGAC
>JANRII010000057.1:0-25520 GCA_033765135.1 Pseudanabaenaceae cyanobacterium bins.39 | reverse complement strand
TGAAACAAGATTTACACTGGCAGTCTTTCCAGAATCTAGATGAACTTTGGCTCACGGTTTCTCATCTCTTGGCTGAGTTGACTCCCGTTCTTGTTCAATCTATTACTGGTTTTTCTTTTATCTTGGATGCTCTATCTGTAGCTAATCTAATTTAATTTGGCATAAAAAAGTGTCACCACACTTTTTTAAATTGGTATAACAACATGAAAAGCATCAAGATGATTTTCCAAAAGCTGTTGATACTGTTTGCACTTAAACCGTTGACGACCTTTGACCAAGCCACTCTTGATGACGTTTTGTGTAAGTCCTGTTAATCCTAAATTCCTGAATACTTGCTGTAACTAAACTACATCGATAGGCATTTTAGATACAAGATAACAGGCTAATGTATCGACTAAAGCGATATGATAAAGGTATGCTCTGGCTAACAGGATTGGTAAAAGGTTATGGATAGTAATAATTTACTCAAGCAGTTATTAATGCTTGGCGTGGGTACAACTTCGATTGTGCTAGAAAAAATTAAAGAAGCTAGTGAAGATTGGGTAAAGGATGGCAAAATTGATCCAGAACAGGCTGCCGAAATTTTGAATGATATTGCTAGTCGCTTAAAATCAGAGCAAGGCAATTTGGAGAGTCTGATTCAACGGCAGATCCGCAATGTCTTGCAGGATTTAGGCGTACCAAGACAAAATGAAATGGATGAGTTGCGGGGGCGGATCGATCGCTTAGAACGTCAGGTTAGGGAATTAGAAAATAAACAATGGCGTTGAATGATAATTTGGGAAGCTTATATTTAGTGGGAACACCGATTGGCAACCTAGAGGATATGACCTTTAGGGCGATCGCCACCCTCAAACAGGTGGATCTAATTGCCGCAGAAGATACAAGGCACACGGGCAAATTGTTGCATCACTTCGGCATTAATACGCCGCAGATTAGTTACCATGAGCATAACGCCCATCGGCGCGTACCTGAACTAATTGCCAAGTTACAACAGGGCATGGCGATCGCCTTGGTCACAGATGCAGGAATGCCTGCCATCTCTGATCCTGGGGAAGAATTGGTCAAGGGATGCATTGCCGCAGGGATCAGGATCATTCCCATTCCTGTGGTGACGGCAGGAATAGCGGCTTTGACAGCCTCAGGTCTATCGACACAATCTTTTGGCTTTGATGGATTTTTACCCATTGATAAAAAAGAACGGCGCGATCGCTTAGAAATCTTAGCAAGGGAAATACGAACAATCATTTTGTATGAAGCTCCCCATCGGCTACTCCGCACCCTCAATGACTTAGCGACTAGTTTCGGTGGTGAACGACAAATCGCGATCGCAAGGGAATTAACTAAATTGCACGAGGAATTTTGGCGCGGCAACATTACGGAGGCGATCGCCCATTTCACTAACCATGCCCCCAAGGGGGAATTTACCCTCGTCATCGCAGGGGCAGCTGCAGCACTTCCACAAATTTGGACAGAGACCGATATTATCCAAGCATTACAAAACTTAGTTGATGCAGGGAGTTCGCGATCGGAAGCGAGCCGACAGGTGGCTGAATTAGCACAACTACCGCGCCGACAGGTCTATCAAATAGCTTTGTCTCTGTAGAGATTGTTACGCCCGCGTAGCGGTCGCAACAATTTTTTCGTTTTTTAGATCATTTAAGAGATACTTCCGTATGTTCTGCTGATTCTTCGGCGATCGCAGGCACAGGTAAGTTAACCCCACGCATAGTGTCCACCGTTCCCTTAATAAACCCAGCGATCGGCACAGCTACCAATAAACCCAAAACTCCATTTAGCTTGAAGCCAATATCTAGGGAAATTAACATCCAAACTGGATTTAATCCCGTCAGTTCTCCCACAATTCTTGGCCCTAACACATTTTCCACCACCTGAATCACCACTACGGCAACCAGTAGCACCTTTACCCCTAACCAAAAATTTTGTAACGCAATCAATATACTGACAGTCACAATAGTGGTGGCTCCGCCAAGGGGAATCAAGCTGGCGAGACCAATTCCAAACCCAAAAAGCTGCGCCAACGGAATTCCTAAAATCAACATCGCTGTAGTCTGAGACATGCCGAGAATGCTGGCAAGCGTCACCTGTCCCACAATGAACCTTTCAAAATTGCGAGGCAGCAAACTGCGTACTTGACTATTCCACTTCGGAGGCAACCAACTAAGGATGCCATTCCAAAGCATCGCTCCGCGCAGAACCAGAAAAATGGAAAATACAAAGGTCAAGAAAATGTTCACGATGCTACCGATCGCCCCAAAGACAAAGCTCACCAATTGACTGGTTAGCGATCGCAAAACACCCGTCAGCTTTTCGATGAGTTGATTGAAAGTGCCGCTAAAATCGATGGGTAACTGCTCCGCGATCGCCCAAGTTTGGAAACTTTGTAATTGCTGCTGCCCCGACTTAATCCATTCGGGCAATCTCACTAATAATTCATTGGCTTGGGACAAAATTAAAGGAACCAGAAAGATTGCCAATGTGCCAATTAGCATAAAGAAGATGAGGATAACTAAGCCTGCGGCAATACCACGTTTTAAACCTAACTTAGTCAAAAAGCGAATGGGGTAATCGAGCAGAAAGGAAACAACAGTGGCAGCAATGAGAATACTCACTAAGGGTTGCAGCTCTCTTCCCAGCAAAAGCAGTAACCATCCGTTCAGAAAAATTAACGGGAAAGTCAGCCCAAGCGAAAACCAGCGAGGTAATTTATTGAGGGTCTCAATCATATGAAACAATTTAATGCGCTAGGTATCTACATAGAATTGTGCGTTAAAAGTGTTAACTAAAACACAATTTGCCAAAAAATTGCCAAGAGACTACCAGAGACTAACCCAAGTAAGCTTGACGCACTCGAGGATCATTTAATAAGTCTGAGGCCTGCCCTTCAATGGTAATCGATCCAGATTCAAGAATATAACCACGCCTAGCATTTTGGAGGGCAAGCGTGGCATTTTGTTCAACCAGCAAAATCGTGACTCCTGATTGATTGAGTTCGACAATGGTTTTAAAAATTTCGCGGACGATCTGTGGTGCTAAACCGAGACTTGGTTCGTCAAGCAATAATAATTTGGGGCGACTCATCACCGCACGGGCGATCGCTAACATTTGTTGTTCGCCACCACTGAGGGTTCCCGCCAATTGGTGACGGCGTTCACCAAGACGCGGAAATATTTGAAATTGCTTTTCGATATCTGCCTTAATCCCCCAGCGATCGCTTCGCAAAAATGCCCCAAGCTCCAAATTTTCCAGTACAGATTGCCGCGCTAAGACCCTGCGACCCTCTGGACTATGGGCAATCCCAGCTTGCACAACTTGATCAGGACGGAGGTTCGTAATATTTTTACCGTTATAAATGATTTGCCCCGATCGCGCTGCCACCAGACGAGAAATTGTGCGTAATGTGGTGGTTTTACCTGCACCATTAGCACCAATTAACGTCACAATTTCACCTTCTTGCACGACCAAATTGATATTTTGTAAAGCCTGAATTGCACCATAATTAACACTAAGATCACTAATTTCTAACACTTCATTCCCTCACACACTTGCAGGTAACGTCATCGAATACAGGCTATAATGCCTGCTAATTCGCTAATTTGTCTTTTAAAATATTTAATCCTATGACAACCCACTTTATTTCTGCTGAAGTTGCAATCGACCAAAATCAAGAGGAGATTGTGAAAACCGTTGAAGAAGCGATCGCTAAACAAGGCAACCCTCTACGCTGGGCAATTACATCAGTCCATGAACAGGTTGATCCTCAAGCGCAACAAAATCAACAGTTTGCTCAAGTCGAAGCGGTTGTCACCCGTGATTCATAACCAACTAATTGGGAACGGGGTTAGGCGAATAGAGCAACTCTGGTCTGGTGCGCCAAATAAAGTCAACCACAGCCAGAGTAATCAAAGCTTCGCCAATACCGATCATGAGATGCCATGTTAGCATCGCCGCCATCGCCACACCCAGAGAAACCGTATCCGACAAGGCCAACAGTACTGCACAAATAGCGGCAGCAGATACCACACTCACCCAAGAGGCGATCGCGGTGCTAACACTCATCCCCACCCAAGTATGTCTTCCCAATAGATTGCGAATAACCCAATATAGGTAATAGCCTCCCATCGTACCCACTAATCCCATAATCGTAATATTTGCCCCCAAAGCCGTCAGCCCCCCATCCTGAAACATCACTGTCTGCACAATAAAAACGACAGACATCACCAAGGAACCAGCCCAAGGCCCCAGCAAAATTGCCGCCAAGGTTCCCCCCATCAGATGTCCTGATGTACCACCAATAATTGGGAAGTTGATCATCTGGGCTGCAAAAATAAAGGCGGCACATACTCCCATCAGAGGTACAGTCCGATCTTTATATTCTGATTGGACACGGTTGAGGGATAGAGCAATTAAGCCGATCGCGATCGCCCCTGTCGCCAAACTCACGGGCAAACTCAGAAAGCCGTCAGGGATATGCAGAGCAAGATGAATAGGAATTAGCAACATATTAGTAACTATATTTGGCAACGTGATGTGCAAATTAAATATAACCCTCATCCCCCAAACCCTTCTCCCAAGTGGGAAGAAGGGGAGCCGTAAAATCTCAAAGTCCCTCTCCCGCTTTGGGAGAAAGATTTAGGGTCAGGGCAGATCGGTAATTTGATACTATGCAGGGTAGCCTGTTTAAGGCATATCATGGCTGGCTATATGTTAACGTGAGTTAGGTATCTAGCTGCCCGTAACCACCACCACCGGGGGTGGCGATCACTAAGATATCTCCCGCATCCACTTCTACTGTGGCAATACTTGGCAAGGCGATCGCCGATCCATTGGCCTTGATAAGATAATTTTGACCTGTATGTCCCGATGCGCCACCCTGCAAACCAAAGGGAGGGATGACCCGACTGCTAGATAGGATTGCCGCAGTCATCGCTTCACGAAACTGCACTTTGCGGATTACCCCATCGCCGCCTCGTCCTTGTCCCTGTCCACCACTGCCGCGACGAATGGCAAACTCTTGCAAGATGACGGGATATCGCCATTCCAGAATTTCAGGATCGGTAAGGCGGGAATTGGTCATGTGGGTTTGCACAGCATCAGTGCCATCAAATATCCCCTGCTGATCAATGCCTGCGCCTGAACCACCGCAAATTGTTTCATAGTATTGATAGCGATCGTTACCAAAGGTGAAATTATTCATCGTACCTTGGGATGCCGCCATCACGCCTAACGCTCCGTACAGAGCATTGGCGATCGCTTGGGATGTTTCCACATTGCCTGCCACCACTGCCGCAGGATACATAGGATTGAGCAGAGAACCTGCTGGCACAATGATTTCTAAGGGTTCCAAGCAACCTGCGTTGAGGGGAATATCATCTTCTACTAGGGTGCGGAATACATACAATACTACCGCCTTGCACACAGCTAGGGGCGCGTTGAAATTATTGGGTAACTGTGCTGAAGTGCCTGTAAAGTCGATTTTGGCAGTACGGGCAACGGGATCTAGAGTAACGGAAACAACGATCTGACTGCCGCTATCGAGGTGATAGGTAAAATTCCGTTCATTTTGCGCTCCTGAGGCCTTAGATAGATTGGCGATCGCTTGGCGAATGGCCATTTCAGCATTGTTACGCACATGTTGCATATAGGCTAACACCATAGCTATACCGTATTGCTGCACCATCCTTTGCAATTCAGTGGCTCCGCATTGATTCGCGGCAATTTGGGCTTGGATATCGGCAATGTTTTGCTGAGGATTGCGAGCAGGATAGGGGCTGGAGGTGAGCAAGGCAATAATTTCAGACTCGCCAAATTCTCCCTGCTGCACAATTGGAAAATTATCAAATAAGATTCCCTCCTGATTGATGTTGGTACTATGGGAAGGCATGGAACCGGGGGTAATGCCACCGATATCAGCATGGTGTCCCCGTGAAGCGACATAGAAGGTGGGGCGATCGCTATCCTGAGCAGTTTCCGCCACAAATACGGGTGTAATTACGGTGAGATCGGGCAGATGCGTGCCGCCATTGTATGGATTGTTGGTGGCGAATACATCTCCTTGCTGAATGGTTTTCCCATTAATTGCCAGATCATGAATGAGAGATTTCACACTCTCTCCCATCGAACCTAAGTGAACAGGAATATGAGGAGCATTAGCAATTAGTTCGCCCCTGTGGTCAAAGATGGCGCAGGAAAAGTCTAAACGTTCGCGAATATTCACACTGGCACTGGTATTTTGCAGGGTAAAGCCCATTTGTTCAGCGATCGCCTGAAATAGATTATTAAAAATTTCTAGCTTAATGGGATCGGGTTTCTGGAAATCTTCCTGTATTACAGGTGTTGTTTGTTGAGGTGTATCGTGATCGCTCTCTTGATCGCCTTTTTGATCGCTCTTTTGATCAATCTTTTGCAGGACTAAACTTTGCGACTCCGTAACCGTGACTTCCCAACCTGACTCAATCACATTCGTTCCCGTATCATCAACAATCAAGACCATTCCTGTCAGGCGATCGCCCACTGTTAGATCTTTGCGCCGCACTATTGGCACATCTCGCCACTGCCCTTGGCTAAATACTTTCACCATTTGGGGAGGTGACTTTGGAGATATTTCTGTTCTTAGGGTTGGAGCGATCGGCATAGGCATGGAGAGAATCACTTCCACGGCGATCGCTTCTACAATAATTTGGCGATCGGGAAAGATAAAACCATAGCGATCGCGATGACAATTAGCAAAATTAGTTTGCAGTTCTAGCAGAAGATCGGGATTTTCCCAATTATGCTGATTTCCCGATGGTAAATATATGGATAGTGATGAGTCCGTACCGAGATAGCGTAATCGTAGTTCGATTTCCATCCGTAGGCGATCGCCATCGGCAAGTAAATCAGTGGGCATCATTGCGGTTATTGCTTCCTGTTGGAGTTGGGCAGCGATCGTTCCCAGTTCTGGCATGAGGTCGCCACTCAGTAACACCTCCACCGAGCGATCGCGAATTGTCCGCACATCCGCCAGTCCAATCCCATAGGCAGACAAAACCCCTGCATAGGGATGGATCAAAATTTGCTGAATTCCCAACACATCGGCGATCGCGCAAGCGTGCTGACCGCCTGCCCCCCCAAAGCAACACAATACATAATCAGAAATGTCATAGCCCCGTTGGATGGAAATCTTCTTAATTGCCATTGCCATCTTTTCCACAGCAATTTCCAGAAATCCTGTCGCCACCTGCTCAGGAGCAATAGTTGTACCTGTGACCTGAGCGATTTCTGTAGCTAAGTCCTGAAACTTTTGCCGCACAATGTCGCTATCAATAGGTAAATTCCCATCCTTACCAAAGATGGCAGGAAAAAATGCGGGTTGCAATTTGCCTAACATCACATTGCAGTCAGTCACCGCCAAGGCTCCTCCATGACGATAGCAAGCAGGGCCGGGGAAAGCCCCTGCTGAAGCAGGTCCCACCCGATATCTGGCTCCATCAAAGGATAGCAACGAGCCGCCACCTGCCGCCACCGTATGGATTGCCATCATGGGTGTACTCAGACGCACCCCTGCTACTTCGGTATGGAGCGATCGCTCATAGGTTCCTGCATAATGCGCCACATCGGTCGAAGTTCCTCCCATATCAAAGCTAATAATCTTGGTAAACCCTTCCTGTAATGCAGTTTGCACAGCCCCCACAATTCCTCCCGCAGGCCCTGAAAGAATGCTGTTTTTGCCTTGAAAGGAGGCGGCATCGGTTAGCCCCCCATTGGACTGCATAAACATAATCTGCGGCATTCTATCGGACAGATCGGAGATCGGCGGTTGATACTTCAGCAATTCCGTTTTAAATTGCGTTACATAGCGCTGCAAAATTGGTGATAGATAAGCATCAACTATGGCAGTATCGGCACGATGGATAAATTTGATCAGGGGACTGATAACGGAAGAAGCAGAGATTTGGGTAAAACCAATTTGGTGAGCAATATCGGCCAATGCCTGTTCATGTTGGGGATAGCGATAGCTATGCATCAGGGCGATCGCACAGGAACGAATCCCTGATTGGTAAGCAAGTTCTAATTCTTGACGCGCTTGATCAAGATTAATCGGAATTAAAACCTGTCCATGAGCATCAATGCGTTCTGTAATTTCAATCACTCTCTCGTAGAGCATGGTCGGTAAAATAATCCGCTTCGCAAAAATGTGGGGACGGTTCTGATAACCGATGCGAAGGGCATCATGGAAGCCTTGAGTAATGAGGAGAACTGTGCGATCGCCCTTGCGTTCGAGGAGGGCATTGGTTGCTACCGTAGTTCCCATTTTGATAGTAGCAATTTCGGTAACGGGAATCGGTGCATTGGCGGCAATTCCCAAAATATCGCGAATCCCTTGGATCGGTGCATCGGGATAGCGTTGGGGATTTTCTGATAGCAATTTATGAACGATGATTTGGCGATCGGGACTCTGAGCCACAATGTCGGTAAACGTACCACCGCGATCGATCCAAAACTGCCATTTCTGTTCTGTCAAATTGAGCATTAGTTAGCGATATTGCAAACCACCTAAACAGTGCATTCCATGCTAACACTATTGCGGTTGGCATTTTGCCCACAAACCCAAGAAAAAACTGCTGATCCCAAATCGAGAAATAGTTACGCCATTTCTTGATTTGGGATCAGGCACGATAAATTGTGTTGAAAATATTCCAAAATCGTAAAAAAAATTTGATCGCGCCGAGCGCGAAGAGGGGAGGGTAAAGGGGACAAGGGCAGAGGGCAAAAGGGCTAAAGAGCTAAGGGCTAAGTTAGTCCTGGCGCGAAACTAATAACTCGAAAACCGATAGTGTCGGCGCGACCGTCGAGAAGGTCGTTGAGGCGACACGCAGAGCGGCAATATCGAGGAACGTTGAACCAAGAGCCGCCGCGCAGTGGATGTCTATTTTTATTACTTTCCTTGCTTTTTGCATCCATCCACACACTGCCATCCGTCGGCGCTCCTTTATAATTGTCATGCCAATCATCCTCACACCATTCCCACACATTCCCATGCATATCGTATAGTCCAAATTCATTGGCTACTTTAAAAGATCCCACTGCTGTTGTTTCTTCGCGATATTCGCCTTTCTCACCCATTCCATAAACATATTCTCCGTTATAATTAGCAACCTTAGTCGAAATCGTTTCCCCAAAATGAAATGGTGGATAAATCTTGCCTTTCTCACCCTCTGGAAGAGGAGTTGTATCTTCAGTAAATTGAGATAGCAGATTAACATTGCTATGATTTTCTTCTTCACGGGGAACTACAGACGAGATGCGTACATAATTAGCACTAATTAATCTTGCAGAAACTGGTGGCAGAGGAATAGATGATTTAGCACGACAGGCATATTCCCATTGCGCTTCGCTGGGTAATCGATATTCTCTTCCCGTTAATTCACTCAACTTCTGACAAAATGCTTGTGCATCTTCCCAACTAACTTGCTCAACGGGACGCGATGGACTATCTGGCTTATCTTTAAATCTCGATGGATTTGTACCCATTACCGCCTCGTACTGCGCCTGTGTGATCGGATATTTCCCCATGAAAAACGCTGGCACTTTCACTAGATGTTGCGGACGTTCACTATCGCGAGAATTTTCTTCATCTAATGATGAACCCATGATAAATTCACCACTGGGAATAGACACCATTTCTAAGTTGACGAATTTACTCAGTGTTTCTGTATAAAAGCGAGCTTTGTTTTTATGGCGATGGATAACGAGAGTTGCGGTCATGGGGTGACTCCTAATGATTCAAAAATGCTTTGACGTTCTTCTTCCCTCCCCTTTGCAAGGGGAGGGTTAGGGAGGGGTAATCTTTCTCAACTCACAGATTTTAAGAGCGATCGCCATTATCACACCTTCTAAATCGTTATAAACCTGTTGGTTGGTAAATCTCAGAAAGTAAGTACCTTTAGATCTCAGAAATGCTTCTCTTTGAGCATCATAAACCTGTGCACCATCCTGAAAATGACTATCACCATCTATCTCGATCGCAAGTTTTAGTTCAGGAGCATAAAAATCAACAACAAATACATCAATGCTATACTGCCTCCGAAATTTACAGCCCTCAACTTGCCGCCCCCTTAATGCCGACCAGACGATTCTCTCAGCAGGAGGCATATTATTCCTTAGCGATCGGCGCTTGTCTCTTTGTGCAGTCTGATTGTACAGTTCTGTCATAAATATAAGAATTTGATAGAGTCTATCAACATTGCTGTTTTACCCCCCTCAATCCCCCCTTGCAAAGGGGGGAAGCTTTATTCTCTTGTCCCCTCCCCTTTACAAGGGGAGGGTTAGGGTGGGGTAATTCTTTAACTCGAAAACCGATATTGTTGTTGCGATTGTCGAGATTGCTGTTGTTGCGATACGCAGAGCGGCAATTTTGAGGATTGTTGATCCAAGAGCCGCCGCGCAGTGGTTTAGTTGACTAGCCCCAAGTTTAGTTTATAGCCATTATTGAAAATCAGAAAAAAATTTGATCGCGCCGAGCGCGAAGAGGGGAGGGTAAAGGGGACAAGAGCAGAGGGCAATAGTGCTAAAGAGCAAAGGGCTAAGTTAGTCCTGGCGCGAAACTAATAACTCGAAAACCGATAAAGTTGAGGCGATCGTCGAGAATGCTGAAGTTGCGACACGCAGAGCGGCAAAGTTGAGGATCGTTGACCCAAGAGCCGCCGCGCAGTGGATGTGAAGTTTTATTACTTTCCTTGCTTTCTGTATCTATCCATGAACTGCCATCCGTCGGCGCTCCATTATAATTGCCATGCCAATCATCCTCACACCATTCCCACACATTTCCATGCATATCGCATAGCCCAAACTCATTGGCTACACCAAAATAATTTACTGGCGTTGTTTCTCCTCGTTTTTCGCCTTTTTCACCACGTCCATAGATTTCATCACCGTTATAATTAGCAACTTTTGTCGAAATCGTCTCACCAAAATGAAATGGTGGATAAATAATCTCCTTTTCATTCCTAGATATTGGCGGTGAGGGCATCGCCCGACAAGCATATTCCCATTGCGCTTCGCTGGGTAATCGATATTCTCTGCCTGTTAATTCGCTCAACCGTTTACAAAATTCCTGTGCATCTTCCAAACTGACATTTTCCACAGGACGCGATGCACTATCTGGCTTATCTTTGAAATATGATGGATTTGTACCCATCACCGCCTCATATTGCGCCTGTGTAATTGGATATTTCCCCATTAGAAATGCTGGCACGCTCACCAAATGTTGCGGACGTTCATCACTATAACTACCCTCTTCTTTTTCTGGCGCACCCATCACAAAGTCACCACTAGGCACATACACCATCTCTAAATCAATCCAATCTCCAATACGCTCAACAAACTGCCGCCCCTGCCGATCGCTTTTGATAATTTCGATCTTTTTCTTTTTCGGTGTCGCTCCCAAACCCAAAAAGCCCTTACGCTCCTGTGTTTCCCCGATCCGTATCTTCGCCACCTTGTAATTAAACGGCTCTAACTGAATTGATGGAATTTCTGGTTCAACTGAAATTTGTAACTCCTGCTGCACTTGTTGTTGTAATTGTTCTTGATTCACCACCTCAATTGTCGCCACCTCAAACTCAAACTCTTGTAAAGGCGGAAAAGGTTGAGTAACTGCCCGTAATTGACGAGTAATGCTAGATTCTTTCTGATCTTTCGTTAACCTGCGATCGCGCAAAATCTCACCAATAGTCCGCGCATTATTAATCAACTGCGGAAACTCCCGCAATTGCGGTGAAAGCTGCTCAGCAATCGTCACCAAACCTAACAGATCGTCCTGTGGCTTGCCATCCACAAACGACTGACCAAGCTCATCACTAATCTCATTAACAACATCAGCCTTGCGATCATCAATAAATACCATCGCCGACCATCGTTGTCGCTGTAACTCGCGATCGCTCAGATAGGGATTCTCTTGCTTAAGTTGCGCCACATAACGAATTAACAACTTCGCCGCCGCCTCCATCCGCCCCTTACCAATTCTCTCATCTAGCCTTTTCCCATCTAGCTCATCCAACAATACCGCCCTGACATAACTCTGCATTGCATACTGCTCATAGCCCACCACCCGAAACAAGTCCGACAGCAACAAATCCACCTCCGCCACCCAAGGCAACTTCGGCGTAAACTCCATCCGCAAATAATTTAGCAACTCTGGCGTAACCACCACAGGAATCGCGGCATAGTCCAACAAAGCCTGATAGTCATTCCCAAATCGCATCAAAAATGTTTCGATCTGATAAAGACCACGTTCGATTAGGGCAGCATTCTCTGTTGAAATATCCATTAGCCCACTCCCAATGCATAATGCAGCAACGTCCCCCTGATCGCATCAATAATCTGTCCCATGCCATCATTACTCATCTCCCGCATTGGCACAAGATAGGCAATAAACTCCGCCGAGCTTCCATACCAACGATCTTTCGGAATCGGATTGAGCCAACCAATTAACGGACTAGATTTGCCAAGAGTTAACAGAAATTGGCGGGTCAGTTCTAGCCTCTGTCCATCACGATATCCCCGCGCTGCGCCGCCGTCACTAACGATCAAAACACTCGTATCGCGATCGCAGCATTCTAAGGCAGTCTCCAAAGCGATCGGCTTCGTGAGGCGATCGTCTGCATACATATGACCAGTTGGCACATTGTAAAAATAAAACACATCCACGCGCCCAAACTGCCCATCTTCACAAGCAGTTTCCACAATATCCTCAGCAAACCGATGGCATGGGGTCATCGATCCACCGCGATCGACTAGCAGCAATAAATGGGCGCGATTAGTCACCCGCCGCCGCAACACTGGTTGCCAATAAAAACCTTGTCTTGCCGCGCGATCGACTGTTGCTCGCACATCTAACACATCAGCAACACCATCAGCGACAGGACGACGCAAAAACCGCCACAGATAGATCATCGTCCGCCGCGATACAGGAAAATACAGCCCCAAATCTAAATCTTCATCGGAACTAGCTCTAACGGAAGGTGCATAGAAGGTGTCATAGCTAAAGTTGATATTATTTTCTATCTCGTCATGATCTTCTTCGCGATCTTTGCCAATATCTTTGTCGCGATCGTTAATTCCATTTTGACCATCATTTTGGTTACCCAAATCTTCCCGATTGCTATCTTCTTCAAAACTATCTAGCTGTTCGAGTTCAGATTGTTTCTGTCTTTGAGCTTTGAGTGCAGCTTGATAGACAATCTCCCATTCTTGCTCAAAAAAGCACTTTTCTGTGTGAGAGTGACACCATAGCATCTGTAAAATCTTTCTCAGTTCCAATCGACTCTCATAACCTGCCCTAATCGCCTCGATCGCCGCCAAATATTCGCGCATTCCCAATTCGCATTTTTTGCGAATGCGATAAAAAACCTCAGTGGCGATCGCTTCAGAATCTAGCATCTCTATGTAAAACTCCCAGCTTTGCGCCAATCTTCATAGCGCTTAAACAACAACTCGCGATAAGGAAGATTTTGAATAGTTTTCAACTCAACACTATCAAAAGGCTTTTTTCCAAACTGTTGCAAAGCATTTAGCCAATCCAGAAATTCACTCGTACCAGGGAGTTTGCTCCATTTTTCCTTACGCACATCTAAGAAGCGATTGATTGCCGAATCGATTAATACTGGTGATGGTTCGGGATCAGGTTCTTTATTTGATTTTTTCGCGTCTTCTTGTGCCTGTTTGTAGTGAGCATCCACAATTTGCTTGAGGCGATCGCGATCGGGAAACCCTACAAAATGATAAACACAGCGCCGCAAAAAAGGAATTGGCAAGTCTTTTTTCTCACGATTACTGGTAATAATCACAATCGGCAGATGATCGCGATCAGCAGAGATTTCCTCACCTGTCTCTTCAATCTTAAAAGTCCAAGGCTCATCTAGTTCCGCTAACAAATCATTAGGGAAATCAAAGTCTGCCTTGTCAATTTCATCAATCAATACAACTGAAGTTTGCTTATCTTTGCGGCTCATATCAAACGCTTCACCGAGAGCGCCATTTTTACAATACTCACTAGGATTACTGGGGTTGCGATTGGTTTTTCCCTTTGCTTGAGCGATCTGCACATCATGCAATCGTAACAAAGCATCATACTTATAACGCCCTTCTTCGGCTTTGGTGCTAGATTTCACATCCCAACGGAATAATGGCATCCCAAACTCATAGGCGATCGCTCTAGCCAGACGGGTTTTACCACATCCAGCCTCACCCTCTAATAAAAGCGGTCTTCGCAAAAAGATGGCAAGATTTACCGCTTCGATCAATTCACGACTAGGGATATAAGGCTCAGGGCTATCGGGTGACTGAGGATGTGGATTTTCAGGGCGATTAGCTAGATCGCCCTTATATTCATAACGCAATAAAGTCATACTCTTTTCTCCATTTTTAAGTTGTTTCTGCTAACAGGCGGTTTAAACTCTTCACAAGCGCATTGCGCGTGGAATCAGGCTTACCTTTAGCCACTTTCCATACCCCATCGGCTACATTTCTAAACTTTGCCATATCACAACCTCTTTTTCCTAAACCAGAATGATTTCGTAACCACAACACAATATCTTCTTGAGTCCAATTTTGGAGCGGCACACGCATTATTTTTTGTCCCTCTAGCTTTGACTTGCAAAAAATTTCACTTGGCAGCAACTCACCTTTAAATTGGCAATCTATTGAGATTACAGCCACAACCGCAAAACTATCATCTAGCCCCTGTGTAAGCTGCTGCCAAAATTCTTGCACAAACCATCTCAAAAATTCCGTGCCATCATCAGTGGGGATTTCAATCTTGATAAAAAAAATTTCTCCAGTGCAGAATTTAGCCCTAATTTGCGAGATCGCGCTACTCAGGTCATTCCCTACCGTAATACTATATTCATTTTCTAAAGCAAGTAGAAAATCATTTTTGTTGGCTGTAGTAGAGAATCCATGCACAAAAGGCTTAGTCCAACTCCCACAACCGCGCAAATAATTCTCTAACCAATTCAAAATAAGTTCGCCTTCCATGGCGATCGCATTGTCTAGCAACAGCAAGGCATAGCGGTGATCGATCCCATCAAGTCGATCTTTTTTGAATTTTTCAATCAAGTCCTTGGCTTTTTTAAAATCAATTTCAGTTAACTTATCCTGCCAACTTTCACGAAAATCAACTAATTCTTTATTGTTTAGTTCACTTCGATGTTGATCGATAATTTTTTGCTTTTCTTCAATCCTCGTCCATATTTTTCCTCGGTTTTCATCACTAATTTCTGATTGCCACTGCACCATTAAGGTGTCCCTCTCTTTTTCTAGTATGGCGATCGCCTGTCGATTTACATCACTCATCTATGCCAGCCCCCTTTCAACTTCAGCAATTTGAGCCTGTTTTTGCTCTAACCTTCGCCAGAGTTGATCTCGTTGCTCATCGCTGGTTGCCGATTCCCATTGTCCTAAGACAGCATCAGCTTCTTTTTTTAGAATTTCAATTTTACGCCTCAATATATTTTGATTCATACTCGTACTTGGCTTGGCAACTGGCTCCGAACTAGATGAATGTTGATGAACATTTTGATTAATCTGCACATTAATATTCCCACCCGCCGAAACATTCTCTAATGCTTTTTGGATAATGCTTGTATTAGGAATTTCAGATTTATCTGGTTTTACCTCATCTTGCCCAGCCTCTGCCATAACTCTCCTTTCCCAAAATTCAATAATTTTATTCGGTGTGCGATAAAACTGCGGCATTTGGGGATATTGCAATCTCTGCAATTTCTCTCGTACCGCATCCTCGATCGCCGCACAAGTTATCCGCCTCTCAGTCGCACCAGTTCGCGCCAACGCCTCTAGCAAAGCCCTCGTAAATACACCCATCTCCCCCGCAATCTCTTGATAAGCAGGATCTTGGCTACGCGAAGCCGTAATGATAAATCTGGTTTTGCCATCATTGCGATCGCATATTTCTCGAAAATCCGCCAGATCGCCCCCATAACAACAATCTAACCAAACAATCTGCTCTCTCGCAGGGCAGTCTCGCAAAAATTGCTTGAGTAGATCAATCTCAATGGATTTGCGATAACCATCATCTAGGACTTCACTTTCAGACGTTGCTAAATATGTCTTGGGATAATGCTGCTTGCCCCGCACACCATGCCCCGAAAAATAAAATAACACCGTATCGAGATCCGTTGCTGTAAATAAATCTCTGATTTCGGAATGTAAGCGATCGCAAAGTATATTTCCCTTACCTACACATACACGATCGCCAGCCACCGCTTCAGGCAAACGCTTCACCTTAAAAGTTGGCTCCAAAATATCCGCGATCGCATTAGCATTGTTAGCAAAACTCTCAAGGCTACGCAACTTACTATACTGACTCACTCCAACCACAAGCGCCTTACGCTGCATAGCTTGAAAATCTCACGAATTATGTCTGCTATTCTATAGCCATCACCAAAGCAAAATCAATCATGACTAACCTAAGCCCTCTCCAAATTAACGATCATACAATTATCTACATCGAGTCCAGTGAATCAGTAGAAGTTCCCATATCCCCATCCGAGCAAACAGGATTAGTTACCTATGGCGACACCTCAACCAGCGAGAAGATTAGAGAGAACTTCGATCGCCTCAAATCTACCCTCACCCACTACACCCTTAACACCATTGATGCTTTCAAACAAGCAAGCAATACTGACATCGCTAATATCGACAAAGTAACCCTCAAATTTGGTATCAAAATTGCGGGGGAAGCAGGGATTCCTTACATCACCAAAGGCACAGCCGAAAGTAATCTGGAAATTACAGTTGAATGCTCCTTTCCAAAAAAGTCAGGATTATCATAAATAATACCAAATTAAGAAATGGCGTAGCCATTTCTTAATTGCAGAAACCTTACTGGGTTTGGTTTTTAAATTGGTCTAAGCTGGCAACATAATCGCCCAGCCAATGTTTGAGATGTGCGGGAACCGTTGTGAAATGAATATACATCTGCG
The DNA here is from genome assembly GCA_033765135.1 of Pseudanabaenaceae cyanobacterium bins.39. Classification (GTDB taxonomy): domain Bacteria; phylum Cyanobacteriota; class Cyanobacteriia; order Pseudanabaenales; family Pseudanabaenaceae; genus Pseudanabaena. The sequence goes on along the minus strand of JANRII010000057.1, from coordinate 8,514 downwards.
GTGATGCACTGGCGGTATCTGCTGTATTGAGGAGATGGAAATTATTTTTTAAGACCTTGCCGTAAATCTCCCCTTCTATTTGGAACCCATGCTCCCCAGCGTCTTGATTGATTAAGAGATCCTGTAAAAGATCCTGCGGGATCTGCACATGAATTTTGAGATTGGTGAGGATGGGAACTGCTTCTGTAGTTAGAATTATTGCGCCTTGCTGCGATAAATGCTGAATCTGACCATCGTAGATTTCTGTACCAAGGTGTTTTTCTTCTAGGACTCGATAGGTAATGGGAATTGGTTGTTCTAAAATCTGCAAGTCATTACCGATCGCGGGTAATTCCAAGTTATATTTGCCGCCAATACCATAGACATCATAGATATTAATGGGATGGGATACTCCTTTTGGTTCTACCTCCATCGATCCATTGGTTTTGAGAATATCAGCCACCTCCCCATAGGTATTTTCGGAAATGAGAATCTGCCCGCCAACGGTATAGGATTCAATTCTGGCGGTAAGGTTGACATGATTGCCAACTACGGCATACTTGGCGCGAGACTGGGAACCAATATTACCTGCCACAACTTCGCCTGTGTTAATACCAATTCCCATCGCAATTTCAGGGAGTCCCATTTGGGCTAGTTCCTCATTGACGGATTGCATGGCGAGTTGCATGGCGATCGCACTGGCAATGGCACGAGCCGCATCATCTTCACGATAAATGGGCGCACCAAAGAGAACGAGAATGGCATCACCAATAAACTCATCAATAGTACCTTCGTACAGAGCGATCGCTTCTGTCATTTTGCCAAGGAATACGTTGAGGATTTCGACTACTTTTTCGGGGGGCATCCTTTCGGAAATAGTGGAAAATCCGCGCAGATCACACATGAGAATTGTTACTTTGCGGCGATCGCCACCGAGCCGCAGTCCTTCAGGGGTTTCGAGAATGCTTTTCACAACGGCATCGGTGAGATAACGGCTAAAGTAAGTACGAATCTGGGCGGCGGTAATGGCTAAATAACTTGTCACCACGATGCTGCTACCACCAAAGGCGATCGCCGCAGGCACAAAGGGCAGCCACCAGCCATAGTGCAAAGCGATGAAACAAGTGGCAAATAGAATTGAGGCAAATCCCCAAATACTCAGCGCTCGCCATCCCAATACCCATAACTTATGTTCATCCTTGGGGCTAAGATTGCGCCATTGCCAGATTAGGGTTGCGCCTACGCCAGCCCACAGCACAATCCATAGATATTCCCAAGATTCTTGCCATGTTTTGATCGTGGCTCTGTTATCTAGGGTATTGCTGAGAATATGACTGACGATTTGGGCATGGACTTCGATACCTGATGTCAAGATGCGAGTGCTACCAATGCCACTATCGAGGGGCGTAAAAAACCAATCCCGCAAACTGACTGCCGTTGAGCCAATCATAACTACGCGATCGCGAAATAAATCAGGTGGTACTTTTCCCTGTAGTACATCCCTCATGCTAACCTGCTCAAAGCCTTGCAGCGATCGGCGATAGTTGATAATGAACTGATCGCCCCCCACATCAATGTGACTATATCCGCCATCATTGGGCTGGAGTCTCGGCGGAGAAAGTGCTGCTTCCGAAAGAATTTTCGCATCACTACTATTGATATAGAGCAACGCCAATTGCAGACCAAAACTCAGAGTTGTTTCGCCATCGGGCAATCGCAACGATAACAATCCTCGGCGGATGCGCCCATCGGCATCAACGGGTAAATTAATGGCTCCGATCTGACCTAATGCCGCCAATGTGGGTGGTGGTTCAATATTGGAACTAGAAATGGCAAAGTTGGAATCAACTTGATCTGCCTTTTTGGTAGCTCCAATGAGATTGGGTGTGTTTTTAAAAATTGTTTGCAACTGATCATACCCCTGTCCGATGGGAATATCGCGGGCTAAATCAAGACCGATCGCCCTTGGCTTTTGTTGGTTAACTTGTTGCAATAGCTTCGCCAACAGGGCATCACTGAGAGGCCATTTGTATTTGCGGATATCTTGCTCATCGATACCGATAAGTACGATCCGATTGTCCGCAGGTTCAGGCGATCGCCATCGCAAAAACTGATCCAGCATTGCCAATTCCCATGACTCCAAAGCACCGAGCGATCGCAACCCGATGACTAGTAGAGAAATTGTAGGCACGGCGATCGCGATACCGCGCCATTTCCACAGCAGATGTTGAATTGTTTTGATCGCACTCAAACGATGGCTCATGGAGATAGCGAGTAGAAAGTAATAAGTAATAAGTAATAAGTAATAAGTAATAGGAATGACGAGATTTGTTTCGAGGATTAGATCAGTTTTTTCAAGGGGTTTATGTTGGTTGGATTATAGCGTTTCTTAATCTGGTGAGGTACATATGTTTTTGCCCAAACCATCTGAACAAGGGGCTTAAGCCCCTTGTCTGTAATTCACTAGCATGGGAATTGGTGTATTAACTAATCAATAATTAGACATAATAATTAGCCATAATTTAGTATGCAGATTTTTCTTGGACAACTAAAGAATAGGGCAGCACGCGATCAAGTTGGGCATCCTTGAGAACAGCATTCCATTCCTCATTAATCTGAGGATTGGCTGGCAAAGCGATTTTGGCTTGGGCAAGGGTTTGCAAAGAATCAAACCAAACTCCCGAAGATGCTAACAGAGCAGCGCGATCGATGGGATTCGTTGTTTTCGCCAATTCCAGCATTGTGGCATCACTCAGCGCAATCCGCCGCATCGATCCATGCACCGACCTTGTACCCATTGAGTTATCCTCAATATCAAGTGTCCAAGAATACTTTTTATTGACCTCTAGCTTAGGCGCATTTTCAGGCAACCGTAAGGCAACAACTCCTGCACTGTTATTTATGGGAAAACTGGTGCGATAGATGCGCTTACGCTGACTAGATGTACCATTATCTTCATCTAGTCGAAAATACACACGACCATTAACCCTAGGTGTCAGGAAGTAAATAGTGGGATGCTCGGAGATCGTCTGCGGTGCGGGAGCATCATTTACCTTAAGGTCAGGGAGCAAAGCAATTAAACAAGTACCTTCTTCAACAGGGCAAGCACTGCGTGTAATCCCTGGAACGGATACCTTGGGAGCATCAAGGTTGCTAGGTGGCTTATAGACGACTCTGCGTGTTTTTTGAGACAGTGCCGCCGAGCTAAATAGTAAGGGGGATGCAAGGGATGTCCCGATCGCCAAATATAAGCAAGCAATGGGTGCTAATTTGGCTACTCTAATAAACTTGTGGTTAAGGTGGCTAAGATTCATAATTTCCTAATGCGTTCTGTTACAAATTAAGAATGCAATGTCTAACAAAAAGTTGCTACCTACATCTGACTTAACATAACGTGATACCAAGCACCGCAATTCGCTTCTTGGGTTTTGATTTGTCCTAATACAAGTGTCTACAGCTATAACTAGACTTGACTTCTCAAACTAATTCTGGGAGCAGGATTGCGGAATAAATACTGCAATTCTCTCTGCCGATCGCTGACTTCTTCAGGGCCATAACCCCACAGGCTCCGATAGTAGAAAAAGGAAACCCCTAAACCTTGACGTTGAGCCGTGAAGACTTGCGAGAAAACCCGTGAGATTGGTACTTGGTTATTGCGTAAACCAGATAGAACTCCGATCGCGGTGGGAATTTTTGCCTGTACTTCCAGAATTTCAGGACGGGTAATTTGTGCGCGAAAATCATCAATATCAGAACGATATACCTGCACGATTAACTCATCCACAGTTCCCTGTCTGACCCAAGTTAGCCAATCCTGTAATTGCTGTTTGTAGGCGAAATCATGGTAATTAGGAGAGACAGAAAAAATTAAATTGGGTTTGCGCTGTTTAGCAGCCTTACTCAGACTTGCCATGAATGCTGTAATTTTATTGGCTCGCCACCTCACCCATTCTGGATCATCAACATTGGCGGGGGCTTCCTTTTTGGTTTCGCGCCGATAGAGATCAAGGGTATAGCGATCGTATCCGAAGGTTTTGGGCAAACTGGTATGGTCATCAAACTGGATACCATCGAGATCGTAATTATTCACCACCTCCAACACCAAATCTGTCAAAAATTTCTGGACTTCAGGGTGAAAGGGATTGAGCCAAGCCACTTCCCCTGCGGCAGTGATTGAGGTTTTGGCTCCATTGCGTTGTTGGGTGAGCCAGTGCGGATGTTTGGTGGCCAGATCTGACATGAGAGGAGCCATGAAGCCAAATTCAAACCAAGGCATCACTAGCAAATTATGTTGATGGGCTTGGGTAATGATATCTTCCACAATATCGTGTCCCTCATTACCTCGATATACGAAGTCTTGGATTTCTTCTCTCTTTGCCACTTCACTGGGAAACATCACATAACCCGAATTCCAGACGACGGGATAAATGGTATTGAAGTTGAGTTGTTGCAGTTCGCGTAAGGATGTGGCTAATTTTTGCCGATCGCTAAACATGGCAAAATCATTATTAGTGAGCCATACACCTCGAATTTCGGTACGGCTGTTGCTAGGAACTGGGAGAGGGGTAGTTCTTTGGATATTAGATTGGAGGTTGGGGACGATCAGGTTAGGCACATTGGCATTGCCGACCGTTGACTGGATTTGCGCGATCGCTCCCTGCTGATCGGGAGATAGCCAAATATTTAAGAAATTATGTAATAGGAGAGTTGCGGTAAAAGTCAGTGTAAAAAGTATGGTGAAAAATAATTTGTAGGGTAGTTTTGTCAGTAATCGCATTAACTTCTTAACAGGCAAATCTACAGGCAAAAAATGCTTTCGCGATCGCTGCATTCGCGCCACACTAGAGCTAAGGTTTTCTAAATAACCATTAGTTAATTTATTTCTTAGCTTATTTCTTAGCTTCGGCGGCAGAATCTGGGCAATGGTTCGTAAAATTTGCATAAATATCCTTGTGGCAGTGCATTTAAGCCTGAAAACTGACAGCTAGTTTAGTATTGGCAGAAAACCAAGTATAAATAAGCATAAATACTGATTCTATCTTGCCATAGGAGTAATAATTTACTCTATGATTCTAGTCTGAGTCACAATCTGGGAAGATTGCAAGCGTATTTTTGCCGAAGCACTGGGAGACAAGCATCAATGCTAAAACAAAATCATCGGGCATGGGTTGAGGTAGATTTAGGGGCAATTAGGCACAATGTGAGTCAGCTTAAGTCTTTGCTGACTGCCCCAACGCAATTAATGGCGATCGTTAAGGCTGATGCCTATGGTCATGGGGCGATAGATGTTAGTCAGGAGGCGATCGCCGCAGGTGCAGAATGGTTAGGGGTTGCCACGATTCCTGAAGGTATCCAGTTGCGGAATGCGGGTATCACTGCGCCCATTGTTATTTTGGGGGCAACGAATGGCAGTGATGAGATTAAGGCGATCGCTGAATACCGTCTCCAACCAACGATCTGTAATGCTAAACAGGCTTTGGTATACCATGAGGTGCTAACTGATATTCAGGAGTCTGTGCCTGTGCATCTCAAGATTGATACAGGTATGTCACGACTTGGAATTGATTGGCAGGAGGCGATCGCCTTTGTCCAATTGGTGCAGCATTTGCCTAATTTAGAAATTCGCAGCATTTACTCACATTTTGCTACGGCTGACGATCGCGATCCGCAATTCATGCACCTGCAAGCCCAGCGTTTTGAACAGGTGATTGCCCAAGTTAGAGCCGCAGGCATCCATCCTCCCTCTATCCATATTTGTAATACAGCAGCGATGCTCACGGAGCCAAGTCTGCACTATGACATTGTAAGGACAGGCCTAGGCATCTATGGTCTATATCCTGCCCCCCATTTGCAGTCTCTAGTGGATTTGCGTCCCGCCCTTACGGTCAAGGCAAGGATTACGCAAGTTAAGCGCATTAGTGCGGGAACCAGTGTCAGCTATGGTCGATCCTTTATTGCCAAGCAGGATATGACGATCGCGATCGTTGCCATTGGTTATGCTGACGGCATTACGCGAGGGCTATCTAACCGTTTGCAGGTGGCGGTCAAGGGGAAACGAGTCAACCAAATTGGCACAATTACGATGGATCAATGTGCGATCGATGTATCAACCATTGATGCGGTAAATATTGGCGATGTGGTGACTTTTTTGGGTGGGGAGTCGGGCAATACTGCCGAGGATTGGGCGGATTTGCTAGGTACGATTTCTTGGGAAGTATTGTGTGGATTTAAGCATCGCTTGCCAAGAATCAATGTGCATTCTCCTGTGGCGATCGCTTACTGTTAGCTTTACTCTTGAGTTCTCCGCACAGAGCCGTCACAAACTGCCGCGCTGTGCGTCCCGACTGCCCATTGTTGCGGGTTGCCCATTGTAAAGCCCGAAAGTTTAATTCATCTTCGGGTAAGTCAATCTGAGCGCACTTAGCCAGATGGTTGACAATCTTGAGATAGATATCTTGACCTGCGGGTAGAAAAGTGAGGGTTAAACCAAAGCGATCGCTCAGGGATAGTTTTTCTTGGACTGTATCCCAAGGGTTGACCTCTTGTCGATTTTGGTCGGTGTTGCTCAAGTCTCGCAAGCTAGGGCGATCGCCAAAATATTCACGCAAGAGATGACGACGGTTAGAAGTGGCATAGACCAGCAAGTTAGGCGGCTGGGCAGCGAGGCTACCTTCCAAAATCACTTTGAGTGCTTTGTAGTCTTCGCCTTCTTCTTCAAAGGAAAGATCATCGACAAAGACTATAAATTTCTGGGGGGCATTTCCCACTAATTCAGCAATGGTCGGCAAATCCTTTAAGTCATTTTTAGACACTTCAATCAAGCGCAAACCGCGATCGCCATAGGCATACATCAAGGACTTCACCATAGAAGACTTACCCGTACCTCGACTGCCGTAAAGCAATGTATGCAGTGCGGGATAGCCATTCACAAAAGCTTCCGTATTTTTGTATAGCTCTTGGCGTTGATGTTCGTAACCAATCAGGTCACAGAGTTGAACAAGATCGGGATAGGCTATGCCCTCCACATGCCCCCGTCGCCAACGCAATGCTGCATATTCCGTAAAAATACCTGAGCCAAAATTGCGGTAGTAATCGGCAAGGTCTGGTATGAGTTGTGTCCAGTCGTCATGATTTTGAAATTTATGGAGTAGCGATCGCTTCGGTTCCGATATTCTAGACAGATCGCTATCCTCCGACTGCCAAGCATGGGAGCGATCGCCGCAGGCCTCGATCAAATCCACTAGCTTGCCCCCACCCCAGAGGCTAATCTCTTCTAAAATCTGTAAGTCATGTTTGGCTGCCGCAATCAAAGAGGTTGACAGATTCTCCAAATCATGGCTTTGTGCCTTCTGGCTAAAAGGATTTGCCGAATTTAAGAGCTGGATCACCACATAATCACGCCAACAGTAGCCTGTTGCAGCAAGCGATCGAAACCATTTGCCATAGGCGAGAAGGTAGCTCAGGCGGCGAGACGTATTCTCATGGCCATCGCTCGCATAGTTGGCAAGACATTGCAACAGTCGATTGTAATCATGTCCCACCTCCTGTTGAAACAAGTCTTGATAGATTAAGAGGGAAGCTATGCATACCTGCTTATTGTAAATAGATTGGCGCGTCTCATTTAGCATAGGAGTCTGCACAAAAGTAAAGATAAATCAAGAAAAGCAAGGCAAAGATTATTAAATCTTAACAAAGATTGCCTATTCTTCTTTATCTTTCTTGTCTTATGAACAACACATCAGCAACCTTAACTCCACCCGTTGTGTTGATCGCTCATTCTGGCATTACTTCTCCATTACTTATTAAAGATTCCAATAGACGTTGGATTCTCCCTTGATGAAAAGAATGTTTGATTTCGACTGGACTCATAACGATTTGCCCCCACTTATTTAGCTCAATTTTGAAGGGCAAATCTTGTAGCTGTCTATTCTCACAAACTTCTTCCCATTCCATAATTAATTACCTAGAGCAATCCCTCAAACAGCGATCGCCCCTCTAAAAATCAATTAATTAGCGATCGCTATGCCACGGCAAACTCAGTTAACTTCCGAGTCTCAGGATCGTGAAAAGCCAAAACAATATCAGACTTAGGAATATCTTCCCTTAATAACTCATTAGCAATACCCTCCTCAGTCCAATCATCTTCAATATAAATTTTTTGGTTTTTAATACGGATATGCACCTGAATATTTCTATATTTTCTCTTATCTTGCCAACCCATTAAAAACCAAAAATATTGATCATGAACCTCATCAAAAGCTAGACAACTCTCTCTTTCTCTAATATTAGAGTTAGAAGCCCAGCTATGATATTCAGTCAAAATCTTTTTGATGACATCACGATACTTATCTAATCTATCCATTGTAAGATTTCCTCCTGCATTGTATTCACAACTAATAACTGATGTTACGTGGAAGGAATTCCTGCTATGTTGGATGATCGGGGCTGGCACGGGGGCACAGCCCCTACGCCAAATTTAAATTATTCAGGTAGGGGCAATCCCTCCGTGGTTGCCCTGCTTTGCTAGCAGCAGGA
>JANRII010000038.1:0-17651 GCA_033765135.1 Pseudanabaenaceae cyanobacterium bins.39 | reverse complement strand
AGAACTCAAAGATAAATTGTCAAAGTTAAAGAGATAGTATATCTAACATCAGAAAATATCCATGATAATATCTTATTATTAAGCAATTATTTGCTTTTGATTTTCATGTTTGCCTCTCTTGGTCTTTTTTAGAGATGCCCTTATATCAATTCTCAAAAGTGCGATCGCAATTTGTTGATAAGTTGTGTTAAAGCGCTAAAAGCCAAGGATTTCAATCCGAATTTTGTAATAGCATATCTTCAAACATTCTCACATTATGAACTTGCTGAAATCCTATTTTTTCGGCAACTGTATCCCCATCATAGTCTTGGGATTGATGCACATAAACAATAATGTCTCCGCTACCATCTCGATGCTCACGACGCGATATAACTCGAAGTTCAGATTTCACAAAGGATGTCACTGTTTTTGACCAACCAACTGTGAGAATAAATGCTCGTTGATCGGTAATCACATAGACTTTTTGAATTGCTTCTAACCAATTGAGAAATGGAATCAAGAAGATTAAAATTAGTTGAATAGTGACTCCCATTAGAGGAATTAGGATGCCGCTTACCTGTGGAAATTCATAGATAGGTGCGCCTGCATTTCTAGTTTGCTCGTAGGTTCCGTAACCCACAAATGCAAAAAAACTCAATGAGAATAACAGAACTAAGCAAATGCCTACAGTTTGTGTCGTAAAGATGCGTGGGATGGGTTGCTCAATCCAGCGAATATGTTCGGAAGCTCGAATTTCTCTCTCAAGGCTTTTGCGGATTTTTTTGGGCAGTTTATAGTTTTCTATCATCTCTTTGATCGTGATTATAGATTGCTGATGATGCCGATTGGATAGACAATAGGTTTTTTACAGCGCGTTGCTCTCAAAAACTGTAACGCTCTGGATGTCTCTTTTACCTTATGCAAGTCTAGCAACATCAAGTAAATCTTTGATTAAGTTATTTAGCTGTTTGAGGCGAATAGGTTTGATGAAATAGGCATTTGCTCCTGCTGCCAGACAACGATCGCAATCGCTTGGTGTATTTAGGGCAGTAAGAGCAATGATTGGAGTTGTGCGGAGGTTCTCTTGTTGGCGAAGTTGCCTAATAGCTTCTAATCCATCTAGATTTGGCATTTGAATATCCATTAAGATCAAATCAGGTTGCTGTGATATTGCTAAATTAATGGCTTCCTCTCCATCTTTCGCACAGATGAGAGTGAAGCCCTTCGCTTCCAAATAGCTGCAAATCGTTGCTACGTTCGCAGGGTTATCTTCTGCAAGTAGGATGCGATGGGAGATATTGGCTTGGGAGTGAGCAGTGATCGGAGCGATCGCTGTGAGTGCAGCAGGCATAACAACTTCGGGAGGATAGGGAATATCGATAGTGAAACAACTGCCAGCACCGAGTTTACTCGTTAGTCCCACCTTGCCGCCATGCAATTCGACAATCTGTTTGACCAAGGTAAGCCCTAAGCCTGTGCCTGTATGCTTGCGGTTGAGAGCGCTATCAATTTGAATAAAGGGTTTAAATAGACGGGATATGTTCTCTGGAGCGATGCCTATGCCTGTATCGGTAATGGAGAAGCGCAGATAGTAAGGTTGATTGGAGTTGGGTTCTGGCAAGACTAGAGAAGCTGTTAGGGTGACAGTGCCGCCTTCGGGGGTGAATTTGACCGCATTGCTGAGAAGGTTGAGTAAAACCTGTCTGATGCGAACTTCATCAATGTATAGATCGGGTAAATTGGGCTGAATCTGGGCTAATAATTGAATCTGTTTTTTGGTGGCCTGTTGTTTGAGAAAAGTGATACTGGACTTACAGAGACGCTCTACTTCAATGTAGCCATATTCTAGTTTGGTTTGCCCTGATTCTATTTTGGCGACATCGAGAATGTCATTGATGAGGGAAAGGAGATGGGTACTACTTGTCTCAATAGTATTTAAGGCTCTAAGTTGCTTCTCGTTGATTGAGCCAAATACGCCCTCTTGGAGTCCTTCGGTCATGCCTAAGACGGCATTGAGGGGGGTGCGAAGTTCATGGCTCATGTTGGCGAGAAATTCATCTTTGAGCCGAGTGGCGCGTTCTAGTTCTTGGTTAGTACGCAATAGTTCTGCTTCGGCGGCTTTACGATCGCTAATGTCTTGATTGATACCCACCATATGTATGGGTTTGCCATTGGCATCAACCTGTAATTGAGCGATCGCATAGATCCAGCACACGGTTCCATCGGGTCGCAGGATGCGAAACTCGATATCATAATCAGCTTCGCCACGCAGGGCAGCTTGCAAGAGATTTTCCACGCGATCGCGATCCTTAGGATGTAAGCTATTGCTCCATGTTTGATACAAGGTGTATGCCTCCACCTTGGGGATACCGTAAATGGCGTACATCTGATTATCCCATTTGACCTCATTCACAAGATCCCAATCCCAAGTACCGATCATGCCAACTTTTAGAGCCAAAGCCATGCGATCGGAAAGTTCTTTAAAATCAAGTTCAGCCTGTTTGCGAATGCTAATGTCTTGGGCTGTCCCAAACCATCCCATGATTGCACCCTGCTCATTGAGCATTGGCACATTGCGAGAAAATACCCAGCCGATTTTGCCATCCTTCCGCATGACCTGACTTTCGATCTCAAAGGAGGACTTAGTTTGAATGGCAGTTTGGATAGTTGCCCATACTCTAGATTGATTTTCGGGCAGAATATCGGTCTTAAACCAATTTTGTTCAAGTTGATCTGTATCTACACAATCTTTACCGTCTATGTAAAGAATTTGTTGACAATCAGCACTCATACGGTAAGCCACATCGGAACTTGCCTTAATAAATAAACGCAGTTCTTCTTCGCTTTGGCGCAGCTTTCTTTGAGATTCCTGCAAAGCTTTTAGCGACAGACGTTCTTCATGAATATCCGTAACGACTCCATAGAGCTTGATGACTTCTCCTTCGCTATCTTGAGAAAAGGAAATTTTGCAGCTAAACCATCGATATTTCCCGTCATGGCGGCGAATGCGATATTCGTAGCGTAGGGTTTGTCCTGCCTTCACTACTTCTTGATGCCTGAGAATGGAATCTATGCGATCTTCTGGATGTATTACCTCTTTCCAACCAAAGCCAAGGGATTGCTCTAGGTTTAGTCCTGTGTAGTCTAGCCAACGCTGATTACACCAAGTTGTGAAGCCATTGGGTTCGCTCTCCCAGAGGAGGTCGGGAACGAGATTAGCGATCGCTTCAAAACGAGTTTCAGAAGCGAGGAGATTAGCTTCGGTGGATTTGCTGGCTGTAATATCTAGCACTGATCCCAAAAGCTGCTGCACATGACCTTGAGAATCTCGCCTATAGACCTGATCACGACTTTTTAGCCAACGCCATTCTCCATTGCGATGGCGCATCCGATACTCAAAAGGTAGCACTTCTCCTTGTTGACTTAGCTCTAGACGCTCTAGATGTTCAGTAAAGCGTAGTTGATCTTCTGGGTGCATCATCTCTGTTATCAAGCCAGACCCCATGTTTTGGATTTCCGTAGCGGTATATCCTAACTTGGAGATCATCGATTGACTAGCAAACAGGTTGCTCTGGCTAGGGACATCAAATAGATAAACGACTAGGCTGGGGTTAGTCTGAATTGCCAGTTCGATGAAGTCTTTTTGTTCTTGAACTTGCTGCTCCGTTTGTTTTTGGGCAGTGATGTCCCGACATATACATACAAGCAGATTGTCATCTAAGAGAGTTAGCGACAAAAATTGGTAAAAGTCTGTACCGTCCTTGCGTGTTCCAATCATTTCTCCTTGCCAAGAATGCTGCTGTATCAAGATTGGAAAAATATCCTGCTCAAATTGCACTATCCTTTCAGGAGTGTAGAGCAAGCGCCAACTTTTACCAATCAGTTCGGCGGCTGATCCATAGCCAAAAATTTGCACATGGGATTGGTTGAGATAGAGATAATGCTCATTTTCTAAAATAGCAATGCCATCTACTGCCGACTCAATAGCTCCTAACTGGCGCTGTAAAATCACCTCTGCCTGTTGCTTTTCCCTTAACTTTAACTGTACCTGTTCGTATAGACTAGCTTGCTGAATAGCAATACCTAACTGGGAAGCCACCTGTTGCAATAGTTCTAGTTCCCAATCTTGCCACTGTCGAAAGTTGCTATTTTGATATATTGCCATGAGTCCCCAGAGGCGATCGCTAGTAAAGATGGGGACAACTATCAGGGCTTTGACTTGAAATTGCTCCAGCATATCGATATGACAGGGCGGGAAATTGGCTTGGTAAATATTGGGAATTACTACAGCCTCATTATTTTGAAAGCGGCTGCCTTGGGTTTCTTGAAGGCAAGTATCCTTCCAGATATGTTGCAGTTCGCTCCCCATAATCTTGCCCCAAGGCTCTGCCACAGACTCGCAAACAAAGCTACCACTCCAATCGGGAGAAAAGCGATAAATCACAGTGCGATCGCTTTGCACAAGATGCCGCACCTGATCCACAGCCATACTTAACACGGCATCAAGATCCAGAAATTGGCGAATGTGTTGGGTAATATCGTGCAGTAGCCTTTCTCTCTCGATTTTATGTTGATTTTGTTTCTCAAGGGCTTTGCGATCGCTAATGTCTACAAAATAACCACCAATCTCACAGGGAACTCCTTGGGCATCTTGCAATAGCAACATATCATCCAGCACCCACAGATAATGACCATCCCGATGGCACACCCGATACTCATGTTGCAGTTTCCCTAGCTCAAACAGTTGTGCAATTGCGGCATGGACTAAAGGGGCATCATCGGGATGGATGATCTCAAACCACAAATCTGGTGATGCCAGCAATTCCTCTGGGGTATAACCTATGACCGATGCAATATTTTGGCTAATGTAATGGCAACAATAGGGAGGTATGATCGAGCATCTGTAGGCAGTAGAAGGACTAGCATTAATAATTTCCTCTAACCTATCCGTTTCCGTCTCAAGTTGCGAGGGGCGTTGTTGTGGTTCCAGTTGTTCTCGCAGTTCCAAGAGCAGACGCTGGGCATTCTCTCTTTCAAGGGCTAATTCTTGAGAAAGTTGCTCAATTTGTTTCTGTGCTGCATCTAGCTGTTCTTGGAGACTCTGTTGGTTGGTCATATAACCATTACGATGTATGGGGAATTCATTTTAGAAACCATTTAAGAATTACTTGCTGCGGATCAAAAGCTCTAAGAAATTTCCCTCAAGCACCCTATAAACGGTAAATCATAGAATTTTAAAGTAATTCTTGGATTTTTGCGACTAGTAATTTGAGCTTGGTGGGCTTACTCATATAATCATTGGCTCCAGCCTGTAAACATAGATCGCGATCGCCAGGCATCGCTAGAGCCGTCAATGCAATAATGGGAATATTTTTGATGCTTTCTTGAGGATCTTGGCGAATGAGTTTCATTGCTTTGATGCCATCCATCACGGGCATTTGCACATCCATCAAAATTAGATCTGGTCGTTGCTCTTTGGTCATATTGATGGCCTCTAAACCATTGTGAGCCACAATGACGCGATAACCCTTAGACTCTAGGTAACTGACGGAGGTTTCGATATTGGTTTCGTTGTCTTCCGCAAGGAGAATGAGGGCTGCGGGGTTGTCTGGGGATGGGTCAGGTGGTGCAGAGGGGGCTTCGTGGGGTTCGGGGTTGTTATCCATGAGTTGATATGGCGATCGCAGAGGTAATTCCACTGTAAAGCGACTACCATTACCAAGCTCACTCGTACAATAAATGTTACCGCCATGAATTTCTACTAACTGCTGCACCAAGGTCAAGCCCAGTCCAGTGCCTTCATACTGGCGGCTGAGATCGTTTTCGATCTGGATAAAGGGGGCAAAGATTTTCGATATATTTTCAGGGGCGATGCCAATGCCTGTGTCGGCAATGCTGATTTGGATAGTATGTTCTGCAATCTGAACGGATAGATTAATCTGACCACCTGCGGGCGTAAATTTCACCGCATTGCTCAGTAGATTGAGCAGTACTTGGTGCAGACGACGCTCGTCACCCCAAAGATTTGGAGTCTGCTTGGGAATATGGACATTGATACTGATTTGTTTTTTGTGAGCCTGTGGAGTGATGAGAGTGATGCTGTGTTGACAGAGATCTTCTACGGATACATTTTCCCATTTGGGTTCTAGTTGCCCAGTTTCAATTTTAGAAATATCGAGAATGTCACTGATGAGACTGAGTAAATGCATACCACTCTGCTCAATCGTCTCAAGGGCGTTTGCTTGGCGATCGCTTATAGCTCCCAAAATTCCTTCTTGCATTGTTTCCGTCATTCCCAAAATGGCATTGAGGGGGGTGCGTAGTTCATGGCTCATAGTGGCGAGAAATCTGCTTTTGGTGAGGTTAGCTGATTGAGCTTGTTCGTTAGCATAGGTGAGAGCAAGGGCAAATTGCTTTTCGTCAGTGACATCATAGGCGACTCCTGCAATGCCAGAGAGGTTCCCATGCACATCAAAGCGTGGTTCAAACTTGAAATTGAAATAGCGATCGCCACCTGATTGTTCTAGTTTCAATTGTGCGGTTTGACGAGTTTGGCTGCTGAGTACCCGTTGCTTAGTATCTATCAATTTCTGAAGGTCGGTGTCTCCAAAAATATCGCGATCGGTCTTGTGGAGAAAGTCAGCTTCCGTAAAACCTGCGATGGGGTTATACACCCACTGATATACCAAATTGAGATCTTGGGTAAATACCATAATTCCTGACTGATCAAGGGTGAGGCGAAAGAGGGATTCATTTTTGATCAGGGCATTTTGTGCCATTTTGCGCTCCGTCACATCGATGAGGGAGCCAATACAAATCAACTCTGTGGGATTGTCTGGAATAGAACTGATTTTGAGTCTGGCATCAAACCAGCGATATATCCCATCGGCACAGCGCAGGCGGTATTCGTGGTTGTAAGGATGATGATGATCCCATGCCTGTAGCCCTGCCAATACCCGATCGCGATCGGCAGGATAGATATGCTCCACCCAAAAATCAGGATTTTGGATAAAGTCATCGGGGGTATATCCCAAAACCTCCTGCACATTGTTGCTGATCGTTAGACATCGGTAGTTGTCGGAGGGAGCGCAAGTAAAGATAACGGCTGGGGATGAACTCAAGAGATAATCGAGGCGAGACTTATGATCTAGCAGTTCCTGCTGTGTCTGTTTCAGCGCTGTTACCTCAGTCACAACTGCACCAATCCCTTCAGGTAAAGGATAGTAACTGGCCACCCAGTGGCGAATTACATCGGGGGCAGCGAAGGTACTTCCTGTAATTTCCAAATTCAAGACGGCTTCACCCGTTTCTAGAATATGGCGAAAAATGGGGATGAGTGTATCGGTCAAGTCAGGCAAAATCTCAGGGATAGGTCGCCCCAAATGCTCCTCTACCGATAGACCATTAATTTCGGCTAAGGTGGGATTGATCTTGACAAAGCAAAGCTGAGAATCAATAATCCCTAGTCCAACGGGAGTGGTGGCATAGGTATTTTCTAGCAATTGAATGCTTGCTGAGAGCTGTCGATCCGTTTCCTTGAGTTGGTCGATATTGACAAAGGTGATGACCACCCCATCGATGCTACCTCGGTGTCGATAATAGGGATGGATTCGCATCAGCATAAACTTACCAGTGTTGGTGAGTCTTACTTCTTGCTCGAGGGGAAGTCCTGTATCAATGACCCGTTGTAAAGGTGTGAGCAGTTCCACATTTTCTAAATTGTGGGTCAAATGGAAGATGGGTCGCTTGATGTCTGTGGTGAGCAGATTGACGGCAATGGTGGCAGCATCGGTAAATTTGCGAATATTGAGTTCCAGATCTAAGAAAATAACCCCAATATCAGTACTTTTGAGCAGATTATTGAAGTCATCTGTGAGTTCTGTTAGCTCGGCAATTTTGGACTGATATTCAACATTGATGGTATAGAGTTCTTCAGTTTGAGATTGATATTCTTCGTTGGTACTTTGGAGTTCTTCGTTAGAGGCGAGTAGTTCTTCGTTGGTTGCCTGTAGTTCTTCATTGAGAGTTTCGAGATCTTCAATGGTTGCCTTCAGGCTTTCACGGCTTAGTTGTAACTCATGCTCTAGCTCGACTATGCGGAGGGTGGTATCTTCGCTGAGTTGCAAAGATCCTTCCTGTCTTGAGGAGCGTACATCTAGACGATAGTCTTCGAGGATCAGTGTATTAAAGCTATTGATGTTATTGTTGCTGGCGGTATAGGTGGCGGTGATCTGTAGAGTGTGATCGCCTGTTGCTGTTTTGACAGGAATACCTGCATAGCTGATAGGCACTAGATCGCGTTCCGCACGATTTAGGGCGGTACTAACAGGAACTCGCAAATCTTCAGGCAGCATGGCTGTAATTTGCTGAGTGACTTTTCCTTGAGGCACTTGTAGCAACTGAGCCGCATCAACCACCACATGCAAAATGTTTTGCTGCTCATCTAACAGGACGCAAGTAGCTTGGCGGCTGGCATAAACATTGACGAGGGCTTGCTGAAGTAAAGGGTCGAGGGGAGATTTCAATTCTCCCTTGGACTGAGATTTAGATTTTGGGGTAATCGCTAGGGAAGAAATTTTGGCTGTATTGGGCGCATTGATTAAAGGTGGGCGAATATCGCGCCGCTTTTGGAAAATTTTCCATTTTTCGCTCATGGCTGTGAACTCAAGATGGAGATCGGAGAGATTTTCGCATTCTCCTAAAAATAGAATGCCCTTTATGGCTAGGGAAAAATGGATAGTTCGTAGAATTTGTCTTTGGCTATTGGGATGCATGTAGATCAGTACATTGCGACAGCAGATCAAATGCATTTGGGTAAACCCCGGATTTTCGGTTAAGTTATGCGGAGCAAAAATAATGGTTTCCCGAATTCGCCGCTTGACATGAAACTGACCATTGCGCCAAATAAAGTATTTGTGCAGCAGGGCTTCGGGGATATCCTTAGCTATTTTGTCGGAATAGGCTCCTTCGGAGGCGCGTTGTAGTGCTTTTTTGTCAACGTCGGTAGCGAAAATTTTGATCGGAAAATGTTTGCCGATTTTGTCCATGACATGATCGATCAAAATGGCGAGGGAATAGGCTTCTTCGCCTGTGGCGCAGGCCGATACCCAAGCTCGGAAGGTATCGGCTTTGGTGATGCTGAGGGTATTAATGAGGTTTGGCAAAACTTCGGTTTCGAGGACATGCCATGCTTCGCGATCGCGAAAAAACTTGGTCACGCTAATCAGATAGTCTTGCTTGAGTTGTCGGCGTTCTTCGGGAGAGCTTTCTAAAAAATTGAGGTATTCGGTAATCGTATTGCAGCCAGCTAAGGAACAGCGCAAATAGGTGCGCCGACTGAGGGTGGAAATTTTGTAATGCGAGAAATCTAAGTTTTCTGATTTTTCAACTAGGTTGAGAATTTGTTGCAGGATGACTGGATCGAGATCAGGTATTTCGTGGTTTTCGAGGGGATAGCCTCCTAATTTTTTTTGTTGAATCCATTCATAAACAGTAAGGGCAAGATCTTCAGGAGCCATGATGCGATCGACAATATCCGCATCGATCGCACTGTTGGGCATAGACGAAAATTCGGCAGTATTAGGATCTTGGGCTAGGGTCAGCCCTCCTTGCTCACGAATGGTTTGCAGTCCCTCCCGACCGTCTCCACCGCCTCCCGATAGAATGATCCCAATGGCGCGATCGCCACAGTCTTTAGCTAGGGATGCAAAAAATAGGTTAATGGGGAGGTTAATTTGATGTCTAGGGCGCGGTGGTTGGCTGATGAGATGCAATCGCCCAAACTGGATCACGAGGTTTTGCCCTGGGGGAATGATGTATATGTGATTTGGTTGTAGCTCTACATTTTCAGTTGCCTCATGGACTGGCATATTGGTATGTTGACTGAGGAGATCTTGCATTAAGCTCTCAAAGTCGGGGGACAGATGCTGCACCACCACAAACGCCGCTCCGCTATCGCTAGACATCGCGCTAAAAAATTGCTCTAGGGCATGAAGCCCACCTGCGGAAGCCCCTAAGCCAACAACAAACATTTGCGAAACTGGAGAATTTTGAGGAGGTAGCATAGGGTAATTTGAGGGAAGTCAATTTGTTAATAGGGTTTGCATCATTTGTGTGAGTTGCTTGAGGCGGATCGGTTTGCTGATGTATTCATTAGCTCCTGCGGCTAGACATCGATCGCGATCGCCTTCCATCGCAAGGGCAGTGAGAGCAATAATTGGCACATCAAGGCGATCGGGATTTTGACGGATTTGGCGAATAGCTTCTAAACCATCAACTTGAGGCATTTGAATATCCATCAAAATGAGGTCTGGTTTAGTGCTATTGGCGAGACTAATTGCCTCACTACCATTGTTAGCCACAATGAGCCGATAACCCTTGGCTGTTAAGTAAGAATTTATAGTGTTGACATTGGCTTGATTGTCTTCAGCTAAGAGAATTAGGTGAGTACCTAGCTGATGATTTTGGGAGGGAGCTTCTGGCGGTAGGGGATTCGGGGCGGCTATGGATTGATTGAGATTGGTGCGATTAGCGAGATCGACTGAGGGGTTGGCTGAGTTGGGAGAAGCGATCGCGATGATGGGCAGTTGGACAGTAAAACAACTACCTTGGCCCACTTCACTAGTTAGGGATATCTGGCCGCCATGCTTTTCCGTAATCCGTTTTACAAGAGTCAGTCCTAAGCCAGTCCCCTCATGCTGACGGTTGAGGTTACTATCGATTTGGATAAAGGGTTGGAATAGCTTTTGAGCATTTTCGGGACTGATGCCAATGCCTGTATCTGTAACCGTTAAAGACAAAATGCCCACCGTGTCGCTAGGTTTACCTTTGGGGTGGTGCATGGGGTGATTGCTTTTGACTGTGCCTGAGTTTAGGGGACTATAGGAGGCGGTAATACTGACATGACCACCTTCGGGCGTGAACTTAATGGCGTTACTCATCAGGTTGACGAGGACTTGACGCAGGCGGCGATCGTCTCCATAGAGATTGGGCAAGTTTTTGGGGATGAGGCGATGAATTTGCAGACCCTTTTTGTGGGCTAGTTGTTTGACGAGGGTGAGGCTAGAGTCACAGAGGGTATCGACACTGATCTCGGCATAGCTCATTTCTAGCTGATTGGCTTCAATTTTGGCAACGTCTAGCACATCATTGATCAGGGATAACAGGTGATTGCCACTATTTTCGATAATGGAGAGGGTTTGTTGTTGCTTCTCATTGATGTTGCCAAAGATCTCTTCTTGCAGAGATTCAGTTAAGCCGAGAATGGCATTGAGGGGAGTCCTGAGTTCGTGGCTCATGTTTGCCAGAAATTCATCCTTGAGGCGGGTGGCGCGTTCTAGTTCGGCATTGGTGCGTAAAAGTTGTTGATTGCGTTCGGCGATTTCTTGTTCAGCCAGTAGCCGATCGCCTAGTTCCTGTTGTAATTGGTCAAATAAATCGGCCTGTTGAATCGCGATCGCCAATTGATCGGCAATTTTTTGCGCTAAGTCAATGTCAGATAAATACCATTGACGGGGGCAACTACATTGATGAATACAGAGTAGCCCCCATAGCTCATTCTCACCCCGCAGCAATGGCATCACTAAGTTTGCGCGTACTTGAAATTGGCGCAAAATGTCTCGATGGCAACCTGACAACTCGTTACTTTCGATATCATTCACGGCGTAATAGCGACCGTGAGCATAGAGGTTAGCAAAGTTGTCACCAAAGCAATGGTCATGGACTTTCATGGTGAGCGCCGATGAGAAACCCTCCACCATTGCCTCGGCGATAAACTCACCATCGTTATAGTTAGCTTCAGGATAGAACTGAAAAATACCAACGCGATCGGCTGCCAGTGCTTGCCTGACCTCATTACAGGCGGTATGAAAAATAGTGGTCAAGTCTAGGGTTTGGCGGATGCGATTGGAAATTTGGCGCAGGAGATTTGCTTCCTTTAACTGTTGTTGCATCAGTTTCTCAATTTTGATACGCTGACGAATATCTGTAATCGTGATGCGACTGCTGGCGATACTCCCATTAGCATTTTTCTGGACTTCTTCGCTAAATAGGACAGTCATTTTGCCGCCATCACTGCCCTTTAAAATAATTTCATAACTGAGCCGTCTCACCTGACCAGATTGCCTCAATATTTGGCGCTCGCCCTCATAGATGCTTAGGCTGTCGTCAGTCATAAACTGGGCTATCGGCTGTCCAATGACTTCCTCCCTTGCATAGTCTAGCCAACGCAGAGCAGTGTTATTGATGCCTGTAATGTGGCTGTTGGCATCAAGGGAGCAGTAACCGCAGGGTGCATTGTTGTAGAGGTCTTCGACCTGCTGGGCATAGTTTAGTAATTTGATTTCTGCCTGTTTGCGATCGCTAATATCTTTACTGATACAGATCGTTAAACCATCTTCGCTAATCGTTAGGGATAGCTCCTGATCAAAGGTGGAGCCATCTTTGCGGGTGGCGATCACCTCTCCTGTCCAAGCGTGATCGCGCAGAAGGATCGGGACAACTTCTTGTTCTAGACGGGCAAGTTCATCAGCACTATAGAGTATTGTCCAAGGTTGCCCCAGCAGTTCGGCGGCACTATAGCCAAACATATCGACTTGAGCGCGATTGGCATAGATAAAAACATTATTTTGGGTAATGCCAATGCCATCGAGGGCTGCTTCCATAGCGGCAAGTTGTTGCTTGATTTGGGTTTCCTGTTGTTTGCGATCGCTCACACTTTTCGTAAATCCCATTACTTCCGTAGGATTGCCAGCATCGTCTCGCAGCAACACCAACTCATCATGAACCCACACATAATGACCATCCCGATGGCGTAAGCGATATTCATGCTTGAGGATGCCCCCCTCAAATAACTTCGGAATTTCTGCAAACACTTGCGCCACATCGTCAGGGTGTAATTGCTGCTTCCAAAAATCAGGTACAGCATAAAATTCCTCTGGTGTATAGCCTAGTAAGGTTTCCACATTCTTGCTAACAAATTTGCACGCATAGTCCCCATGCGGCTCACAACTATAAATCGTGGCAGGATTTTTATTAATCAACAGGTTGAGGCGAGTTTCTGAGGCGATAAGGGCAGCAGTGCGATCGCTGACTTTCTTCTCTAGCTCTTGATTGAGGGCTTGCAGTCTATGTTGAATCTGCTGGCGATCGGTCACATCCTGAGATATGACTATTTCCACCAATCGCCCATTAAACTCATGGACAAACGAAACTGTTTCCACCTGAATGATCTGCCCATCCCCTAAATGATATTGCCAGACCCCTGACATATTCATTCCCTGCTCGGCATGATCTGACATCCGAGGCATACCATCCATCAAACGAATATCGTTAATGGTCATGGCCAAAAACTCATCTCTGGAGTAACCATATTGAGCGATCGCCGCATCATTAACCGCCAAAAAACGCAAAGTCTCTAAGTCATAGATCCACATCGGCTGTGGGTTGCAGTCAAACAAATGTCGATAGGTCGATTCCTGTTCTTGCAACTTGGCTAGAAGTTGATATTGTTGCTCAAGCCGAGCTTGCAGTTTTGACAGACTCAGTTGAGCAGCTTCCCGTTCTGCCATCAACTCTTGAGAAAGACGCTGGATTTGCTCCTGTGCTTCTCTGAGATCTTCTTGCAGTTTTTTAGTCTGAGACATAACCATCGTGTAGATATTAAAAACTAGATCGCTGTCTTAATTTGAGGATCAGAGTAAATCTCAGCAACCTCATTACTTACCAAAATTACCAAGCGATCGCTATGGGATTTTTTGCCCCCCCCTAATAAGCTGATAAAAATAACAGATATTTAGGGTTATTTATCTTTATAATCTCAATTTAATACTTAACTCTAGTTCTTAATCTTAATTAATTTATTAATTAATTAATAAATTAATTATTATTAATCTACTTTTTGATCCTGTCTTAGAGCGTGTTTGAGAAGTTTTGATCCCCCCCAATCTCCCTTAGAAAGGGGAGCTTTTTTAATCTTTTCCCCCCTTTCATAAGCAAGGGGGAGGGAGCATCTCACTTTGGCGCAGTCTAAATCTTACTAAGCCTATAACAAGGGGCTTAAGCCCCTTGTCTTTATCAAATGTTCCAAAGTGAGATACTCTCAGGGGGGATTGTCCAGTATTTTTAGCCTATGCTTACACTTTTTAAACAGCCTCTCATCCTAGAAGATTTCCTGCAATATGCTTTGATGCTGATCCAAAGAAGCTAGGGAATTAGCCAGAATCTCACCACTGGCAGCCACCGCAGGCATTCCGATACCGGGGAAGGTGCTATCACCACAGCAATATAGGTGTGATAGGGGAGTATTGGCATTAGGGAATATGCCCTGCCCTGCGGCGATCGCGGGGCCATAGCTGCCCCGATCCCTTCGCAAGAATCTGGCATGGGTTAGGGGTGTACCAATCAGGGTAACTTCACAACGGTTTCTCACATCGGGAATATAACGTTCTATCCCTTGCCAAAGAATTTCAGCACGTTCTTGTTTCAATTGCTGATAGGCCTCCGATTTGCGATCTAGTCCAGACCATAGCTCAAAGGGTTCCGTAGCAGGAGTATAGGCATGAATCACATGCTTGCCTGTGGGTGCGAGGGATGGATCTAATACCGAGGGCATCGATACAGCAACAACATTTTGGGGTGCTTCCACTCCCATTTCCCAATCGTTGACCACTAGCCAATGACAGGGTAAGTCTTTGGGCAGATCCGATGCTTCTATGCCTAGATGTAGGTGCATAAAGCTAGGACAGGCAGGGATAGCTTGACGCTCTCGGTGTAATTGCTGTAACTCTTTGGGAGAGCGATCGCTTAGGGGCAGTAATTTCAAGGTATCCCAAATCGAAGCTCCAGAAATCACGGCTCGGTTAGCTTGGATGATCTCACCGTTCGCTAACCTCACGCCCGTTGCCTTAGTTCCATTTAAAATAATTTCCTGCACATGGCTATTAAGTCGCAATTCTCCTCCATACTTTTGCAGTCCCCTCACCAATGCTTCGACAAGGATTCCGACTCCGCCTTTGGGATAGTCCAGTTGAACTTCGGGGCGATACCAATCAGCAAACATGAAGGCAATTTCGGCGGTGAGTGTGCCATTGGCAGGCAGTCCAGACAGCATGAAGCAGAGCAAGTTCATCCAATTTTTGATAAATGGATCGTTCACTTCTGCTTCAAGGATTTTGGAAAAGGGTTGAGTTAATTTGGGCAGTTGTGGCAAATCCCTGAGCATGTTCCAGAAATATTTTCCTGCGGATAGGGCTACTTGCCAATCATTGCGAAGCGCGATCGGTGGTAAGGCGGTGGCGGCTCTCCCCAAGGGCAACATGACTGACTGTAATCTTTGCCATTCTTTGACTGCTTCCTTGTTTCTCAGTTTGGTCAAGATGTCGCTAAAGGATGCGTTACCAACGGCGGCAAAGAACTGTCCCTCAGGCATAGCACAACCCCATCCATCATAGGTTAGCCATTCTATGTTTTCTTCTAATGCATCAAGCACATGGGCGAGGGGATTGGTCGATGGTCGGACGGACATTCCTGAAAATAGCGATGGACCTGAATCGAAGGTATACCCTTGTCGGCTAAAGCTATGGGCGGCTCCCCCTGCGATGCTATGGCTTTCACAAACTATGACTTTAATTCCATATTTCGCCAGCATTCCCGCACAGCATAGCCCTCCGATACCACTGCCGATTACAACTACCTCTGTTTCTTGATTCATATTTTTTGCTTTAAAATATACTAAATTTAGAGCCTGTTTGAGAAGTGTAAGTATAGGCTAAAAATACTGGACGATCCCCCCTAACCCCCCTTATGAAAGGGGGGAAAAGATTAAAAAAGTCCCCCTTTTTAAGGGGGATTTAGGGGGATCAAAACTTCTCAAACACGCTCTTAAGATACTAACTAGTGTTATGTGGAACAAAAAGTATTCGATCCTGTATTTCGTAAACAACGCGAATTCTATAGAGCTTGACTTTCCCTTTTAACTTCTTACTGATGTTACGTGGAAGGAATTCCTGCTATGTTGGATGATCGGGGCTGGCACGGGGGCACAGCCCCTACGCCAAATTTAAATTATTCAGGTAGGGGCAATCCCTCCGTGGTTGCCCTGCTTTGCTAGCAGCAGAAGATTCATACCCTGAGTTCCACGTAACATCAGTTCTTACATCCATCAGGATGTGGATCATCTGCTAGTAACTCAATCTCTGAAATGATTACTTTTCGAGCAGTTTCATCAAGTTTGCGAATCTCTTTCAAATTCTTCCAAAACTTGGCTTAGTATCATTCTAGAAGAAATAGACCCTACAGCTATATCCTTCTGATTAGAGAACTTATACCTTTTAAGAAAAATTTAGAGATATTAACTTGTATTATTGCAAACATATCACCTCAAACATAATTTTCGCTCCAAAGTTGATTAGGATCGATAATTAAGTTAAGTTTTCGTAAAGAGTTAAAAATAACGAAGTATGTTATCAGCCTACCGTGACCATGTTGCCGAACGTGCAGCCCAAGGAATTCCCCCTTTGCCCCTCAATGCTCAACAAGCCTCAGCCCTGTGTGAGCTTTTGCAAAATCCCCCCGCAGGCGAAGAGGAGTTTTTACTAGCGTTACTGCGTGATCGCATTCCCCCTGGAGTCGATCAAGCTGCCTATGTCAAAGCAGGATGGCTAACAGCGATCGCTAAGGGTGAAAGCACATCACCTCTAGTTAGCCCTGCCTATGCGGTGGAACTGCTCGGCACGATGGTCGGTGGCTATAACGTGCATACCTTGATTGATCTGCTCACCAATGATGATTTAGGCGACTTGGCGGCGACAGCTCTCAAGAAGACCCTGCTCGTATTTGATGCCTTTAATCAAGTTTTAGAATTATCCAAAACTAACGCCAGAGCTAAAGCTGTCATCGATTCATGGGCAAATGCCGAATGGTTTACCAGTCGTCCTGCTTTGCCTGAAACTGTGACCGTAACCGTATTTAAAGTCACAGGCGAAATCAATACCGATGACTTCTCACCCGCTTCTCAAGCTTTCTCGCGTCCCGACATTCCTCTCCATGCGCTCTGTATGTTGGAGTCTCGCATTCCCGATGGCTTGAAAACCATCGCCGAACTCAAGCAAAAGGGGCATCCCGTTGCCTTTGTCGGTGATGTGGTGGGAACAGGTTCTTCCCGCAAATCGGCAATTAACTCGGTGCTGTGGCACATCGGCAACGACATTCCCTTCATTCCCAACAAGCGATCGGGCGGCGTAATTTTAGGAAGCACGATCGCGCCGATCTTCTTTAACACTGCCGAAGATGCAGGAGCCTTACCAATTCAATGTGATGTCACCAAATTAGAAACTGGCGATGTGATTACGATCCACACCCGTGAAGGTAAAATCACTAACGCCGCAGGTGAAACCTTATCCACCTTCAGTCTCACTCCTGACACGATCGCCGATGAAGTTCGCGCAGGTGGTAGAATTCCCCTCTTAATCGGTCGTAGCCTCACCGCCAGAACCCGTCAAGCCTTGGGACTCCCTGCCAGTGATGTGTTCATCCTTCCCGCCACTCCCGCCGACACAGGCAAAGGCTACACCCTCGCCCAAAAAATGGTGGGCAAAGCTTGTGGTGTCGCTGGTGTGCGTCCCTATACTTCCTGCGAACCCTTGATGACCACCGTTGGTTCCCAAGATACTACA
>JANRII010000037.1:0-107875 GCA_033765135.1 Pseudanabaenaceae cyanobacterium bins.39 | reverse complement strand
AGAACTCTGAGATAAATTGTCAAATTTAAAGAGATAGTATATCTAACATCAGAAAATATCCATAATAATATCTTATTATTTAAGCAATTATTTGCTTTTGATTTTCATGTTTGTCTCTCTTGGTCTTTTTTAGAGATGCCCTATAAAATAAAGATGATTTAACCTATTGAAAAAAATATGGCTGAAACCGTTACTTTACAAATACCAGAGGCATTGTACCAACGCCTAGCGATCGCGGCAGGAGCTACCCAGCGATCGCTAGAACTTTAAAAAATTAAATTTATCTTTATAAAGAGGTGAAAAATGTTAACTACTGTTGAAGGAATCTATCGTAATGGACAAGTAGAACTTATAGAAAGCCCAAACAACCTACTTGAAGGAGCGCGAGTAATTGTTACTTTCTTAGAAACTAAAACAATTGACCTAGCCTCTCAGGGCATCGACAAAGCCCAAGCAGAACTTTTGCGAACAAGTCTAGCCACCTTTGCCGAAGATTGGAACAGCCCTGAAATGAGCATTTATGATGACTATGACGCAGCCAAAGCCAAACTTTAAGCGAGGTGATATAGTTCTGGTATTATTCCCAAATTCTGACTTGACAACCGCCAAAACTCGCCCCGCGATAATTGTGCAAGCTGACAATTTGCAAACAGGGCTACCCCAAATTATTGTCGCCATGATTACCAGCCAGATGTTTCGAGCAGGACACCCTAGCCGCGTTACCATTTTACGGAATTCGCCAGAAGGACAACAGTCAGGACTACTCGTTGATTCTGTAATCATGACTGATAACTTAGCAACGATAGCCACATCAGCAATTTATCGATTGATCGGTTCGATTTCAACAGAAAACCTTGATACAGCATTGAAATATACTCTCAACTTGAACTAAATCAAATGCCAGAACTACTTAAAAGAATTACAATTAATCCCAAACAATGTGGCGGTTGTCCCTGCATTCGTGGCATGAGAATTCGCGTCTCAGACGTTCTCGATTTATTTGTCGCAGGACTCAGTGCTGAAGAGATTTTAGAAGAAATACCTGATCTAGAAAGAGATGACCTAAAAGCAGCACTAGCCTATGCATCGCGTAAACTCAACCATCCCGTATTAGTCGCATGACCATCTGGATTGATGCTCATTTATCACCAACGATCGCTCCTTGGATCTTTAGAACCCTTAACATCAACGCCTTCGCTTTACGAGATTTGGGTTTAATAGATACAAATACTGACTAATAGAACTTTAATGTAATCGTTAGTACATTTGTGAATTATTTACCTTTTTGAGAAGCGATCGCTAGGCTTTAAAACTTCTCAAACATGCTCTAAACTATTGGATTTTGCAATGTCCTTTAATGTTTTATTACTAGTACCAACAGGCATCAACGCCACCATCGGAGGTTATGCAGGAGATGCGCTACCTGTGGCAAGAGCGATCGCTTCTCTCTGCGATCGCTTAATCACCCATCCGAATGTGCTTAATGGAGCCAGCCTCTACTGGTCGCTTCCCAATGTGCTATACACCGAAGGCTATGCAATTGATCAGATGGCGAAGAGAAATTGGGGATTGCGAACTGTTAGATCAAATCGCATTGGTGTGATTCTTGATTGTGGTATGGAACCAGATTTGGAACTGCGACATCGACAGGCGATCGCGGCGGCTCAGGCAACCTTGGGCTTAGATATTACGGATACTGTACTCACAGATCAGCCCCTTGGGGTGGAGTTGCGATCGGGAAGTTCGGGCGCAACATGGGGAACGATCGCCAATCTTGATAGCTTGCTGAGGGCTGCTGAGAAGTTGATTAAGGTATCACGGGTACAGGCGATCGCTGTAGTAGCCAGATTTCCTGATGACCCTGATAGCATTGCATTGCAAAATTATCGTCAAGGTCAAGGTGTTGACGCTCTGGCAGGAGCAGAGGCAGTAATTAGTCATGCGATCGTGCGTGAGTTTGCGATTCCTTGTGCCCATGCTCCCGCCTTACAGCCCTTGCCCCTAGATGCCAATGTGTCACCCCGTGCGGCGGCTGAGGAGTTGGGCTATACCTTCCTGCCCTGTGTGTTAGTGGGCTTGAGCCGTGCGCCACAAATTGTAAAAGATCTTAATTCTTGCCAATTAGATGATGTTACGGCGGCAGATATCGATGCGATCGTAACTCCGTACAATGCCTGTGGTGGCGCAGGACTGCTGGCACTAAGCTCATTGCCTCATGTTCAAACTATTTTTGTGAAGGAAAATCAAACTGCTTTGCATGTCACGCCTGATATGTTGGGGTTGCGGGGCATAGTTGTAGAAAATTATTGGGAGGCGATCGGAGTCCTAGCAGCGATCAAAGCTGGTATTAATCCCCATAGTTTAAGGAGTTAAGGTTTAGATAAACATCACGACAATTTACCTGTAAATTTTTGATTTTCACAAAACTTAACGGACTAGAAATAGACAGAGGCGATCGCCTCACAGTAACCTAGAGTCGGTATCTGTAATTATTTTATTTTTCACATTACAGTTTTTAGTAAAAGGGATAAACCTATGGCAGTTCAACGCGGTTCTAAGGTTCGCATTTTGCGTAAAGAGTCCTACTGGTATCGTGAAGTCGGTACTGTGGCTTCTGTTGATAAGAGCGGCATCATCTATCCAGTGATCGTTCGTTTTGATAGCGTCAACTACTCCAATATCGCAACTAATAACTTTGCGATCGATGAAGTTGAAGAAGTCGCTTAGGCTCTTAAAACCTTAAAAGGGTGCAATCTTTGCTTGGCAGGGATTGCGCCCTTTTTAGTTTTATAGCTGTAGACACTGAGAAGCCAGTTGTAGCGCGGAGCGCCGCAACTCGTATTTTGGTTTTGTGTCCTAATAAGCTTACGTGATGTGCAACTTAAATATAACCCTCATCCCCCAACCCCTTCTCCCAAGTGGGGAGAAGGGGAGCCGTAACATCTCAAAGTCCCTCTCCCAAAGTGGGAGAGGGATTTAGGGTGAGGGCAGATCGGTAAGCTGCACATGGGATAACAAGCATAGCAGCAGCTATAGCTTTAAATTTGATTTGAATTTTATTTAGAACTTAATTTGCACAGATGCCTGAATTACCAGAAGTTGAGACCGTTCGTCTTGGGCTAAATCAAAATACCTTGGGTTGGCAGATTGAAGGAGGTGAAGTTTTATTACCAAGGTCGATCGCCTATCCTGAGATGGCTGAGGCATTTTTGCAAGCGATCGCGGGGGCGGAGTTCCAAGAATGGCAACGCAGAGGTAAGTATTTAATGGCGCGGATGTCCCAAGGTTATTTGGGCGTGCATTTAAGAATGACGGGCAGTTTATTATGGTGCGATCGCGATGAGCCTGTGGGTAAGCATACGCGGGTACGGCTATTTGTCCGCGAAAAATCACCGCAAAAAAGCAAAAAGAAGCAAGCGAAAGAATTAAGGTTTGATGATCAGCGTACCTTTGGCAAAATTTGGTGGGTTCCGCCTGAGCAAGAGATGGCTGATGTGATTACAGGTTTACAAAAATTAGGACTTGAACCCTTCGATCCAGATTTCACTCCCGCATATCTTGCCACCAAACTCAGCCGCAGTGGGCGATCGATCAAGACTGTATTACTGGATCAGGAAGTTGTCGCAGGTATTGGGAATATCTATGCCGATGAGTCTTTATTTCTGAGCAAAATCAATCCCCAAACTTCTGCAAATTTGCTAAATACTGATCAGATTAAGGCTCTACACCAAAGCATTATTCGCGTTCTCAGTGATGGTATTGCTAAGGGTGGTACAACCTTTAGCTCTTTTCAAAATATTGCTGGCATTAAGGGCAACTATATCGATCAAGCATGGGTTTTTCGCCGCACTGGTCAACCCTGTCGAGTTTGTGGCTCAACACTACAACGCATTAAACTGGGTGGGAGATCGACGCATTTTTGTCCTCAATGCCAAAATTAGTGTTATTTCTCCGCCGAAGGCGGAGAAATAACGGGATATCAGGGCTGGCACGGGGGCACAGCCCCTACCCAAAATTCAAATTATTGTAGGGGCAATCCCCCCGTGGTTGCCCTGCTGTGCTTGGCTAACGTTGGCTGAGCGAAGTCGAAGCCATACAGACTTGGTGGTACATTTTTCCTCGTCAAATTCCTTAAGAATTAAACCTTAGGAAGTTGATATCTTGCCACAATGCGCTTGGCAAACTCTGGCACATGAGCTTCTAGTTTTTGGGGATAGTTGCGGCGCACATACAAAAAGTTGCGAATGAAATGAGAATCTATGGAAAATCTGCCATATTCCAATCCCTTTGGCCCTACCTTATTCACAACAAAACTAATGATCCATGCCAACCAAATGGGAATTGTCATCGCATTGTCGTAGGCGGAGATGCCCTGTTGCACAGCCCCACGACGATCGCCACTGGAAATAACTGGTTGAGTCTGTAACTGATCTTGGACGAGATCCAGCATTTCCTTGCCAGTATCATTACGCACCACAATCCATTGCCAGCCAAAGGTTGCCCCCATATAACCCACCACCAAATCCGCAAGGGCATTGGTATAGTCAAAGCAGGTCATACAGGATGGCGCAAATACATCTTTCAATTCTTTCGTATTTAAACCGAAAAAGGGAACTTGTTCTGTGGAACCATCGCTATGCTTAAAATGCACATTAAAATCCTGCATAAACTCGTAATGCACCACTGTCTCAGGAGATCGGCTTGTGGTATCTAAGAACTTTTGTAAACCTGCTCGCGTTACGTTATCAGTGCAGGGAGTCCCCAAAACATAGAGTTTTTCCAGTCCCAATTGTTTTTCTACCGTGCGAAGTGCTTGGATCTGACAGCCAACCCCGATCGCCAAGAGCCGCTTCATACCTGATGTTTCAATTTGTTCTAATACCGATAGATTTGGGGAGAGAGTGGGCTTATTGACTCTTGCTGCCAAAATTTCTTCACGGGTACGCGCAATGATGGGCTGGGGCGTAAAGCGATCGCGATCGCTCGACTGCACACATACCACACCTTCAACCAAGCCCTTCTCTAACATCGCGATCGCAATGCTCGACACGATCCCAGTCCACTGCGCCCCCGCGATCGGCTCAGTTTTACGCGCCGCAATCATATCTTGATGTACCCCAAAATATAGCTCTTGCTCATTATCTAGATCCCTTGCTCTGCCGTGAGACTGAGTTTCTAACTCATCAATATGCTGTGTAATAAAGGCGCAGGCATCTTTTACATAATGAATGTAATAAGTATCACAGAGACCGCACTCACTGCATAATTCCTTAGCTGGACGGCGTTGGACATTACTAAGTCCTTTGGCTTTACGATGGGATGTAGCAGACATGCTTAATTTTTCATACTTTGATTAACTTCTGCTCAAATCATATAGCAATCTCAATTCATTAAACTAATCACTGCAATTTCAGGTTAAAAATAAAGTATTCTGTGATACAACTTTTAAGATTCAACTATATAAGGATTGGAGAGTTTCTGTAACCCACTAATATACCGAAATATTAGACAGAGAGTCAGATCTATATAGAATGTTTTTCTCTAAAAACGCAGATTTAAATCAATTGGAGGCATTACAGTTTAATGAGCAGTCACATGAATCGTCGTAAATTTATCGTTTATGGTTCTGCTGCCCTTGGTGTAAGCAGTTTGATTAAGGCTTGCGCCCCAGCTACGACTACCACTCCAGCTACGACTACCGCAGCCACAACTGCTGCCACTACCGCCGCAACTACCGCCGCCGCTAGTGGTAATACGATCAAGGTTGGCATCTTGCATTCTCTCAGTGGCACAATGGCAATCAGTGAGAAGAGTCTGGTTGATGCAACTCAATTAGCGATCGAAGAAATTAACAAGGCGGGTGGTGTACTCGGCAAACAGATTGAAGCTATTGTTGAAGATGGAAACTCTGACTGGCCAACCTTTGCCGAAAAAGCTAAGAAATTGATTGAGCAAGACAAGGTTGTCGTTGTCTTTGGTTGTTGGACTTCTGCAAGTCGTAAGGCTGTACTTCCTGTATTTGAGTCGAAGGATCACTTGCTGTTCTATCCAGTGCAATATGAAGGTCAAGAATGTTCTAAGAACATCTTCTATACTGGCGCTGCTCCTAACCAACAGATCGAACCCTCTGTAGATTGGTTGTTAAAGAATAAAGGGAAGGAATTCTTCTTAGTGGGTTCTGACTATGTATTCCCCCGTACTGCCAATACAATCATTAAGGCTCAGTTAGCAGCTTCGGGTGGCAAGGTTGTGGGTGAAGATTACCTACCTCTGGGTAACTCGGAAGTAACACCAATCATCGCCAAGATTAAGCAAGCCCTGCCCAATGGTGGTGTTATTTACAACTCCCTCAATGGTGATAGCAACGTTGCTTTCTTCAAACAAATGCAAGGTGCTGGTCTGACCGCCGATAAATATCCTTCCATGTCTGTCAGTATTGCTGAGGAAGAAGTCAAGGCGATCGGTCCTGAGTTCTTGAAGGGTCACTATGCTGCATGGAACTACTTCATGACCGTTGACAGCCCTGCCAACAAGAAGTTTGTTGAAGCTTTCAAAGCGAAGTATGGTGCCGATCGCGTAACCAATGACCCTATGGAAGCTGGTTATATTGCTGTCAATATCTGGGCTCAAGCTGTGAAGAAGGCAGGCAAAGCTGATGATCTTGAAGCAGTGAGAATGGCAGCATTGGGTCAAACCTTTGATGCTCCTGAAGGCATGGTCAAGATGGAAAATAGCCATCACTTGTCTAAGTACGTCAGAATTGGCGAGGTTACTGCTGACGGTCAATTCAAGGTTGTCTATTCTACTCCTAGTTCCGTTGAACCATTACCTTGGAATCAGTTTGTAGAAGAAACTAAAGGCTTCTACTGTGATTACTCCGATAAGACTAAGGGTGGTAAGTTCAAGAAAGCTTAGGCTTTAATAAGAGCCTGTTTGAGAAGTGTGGGCATTCGCTAAAAATATCGATTGATCCCCCCTACCCCCCCTTATGAAAGGGGGGGAAAGATTAAAAAAGTCCCCCTTTTTAAGGGGGATTTAGGGGGATTAAAACTTCTCAAACACGCTCTAATCTACTCAATTATTCTTTAGGGTTATTCTTTGAGTTTGGGAAAGGGAATCACGATTAAGTTCAATTCCCTTTTTCTGTTTTCTAAGTCACTGGTCATCGGTTTTAATTAAACTCGGAGCCTATGTTTTTTATAGTTTGCTGTATGGAATTCAAGGAACATATGGCAAACTATTTTGATTTGTTGATTTTTGGGATTTTTTACTGAGTGGAGTCATGACAGAAAATCTTCTCCGATTGTTAGAGGGTGTATTCAATGGCATCAGTACGGGTTCTGTGTTGTTATTGGCAGCCTTAGGTTTAGCGATCGTCTTCGGACTAATGGGCGTAATCAATATGGCTCATGGCGAACTGATGATGATCGGTGCATACACAACTTTTGTGGTGCAGAATGGGTTTAAAGCCTTGGGTGAATCTTGGCTAGATTTCTATGTATTTGCAGCGTTGATTGCTGCTTTTTTTGTGACTGCGGCGGTAGGTTTTTTGTTAGAAAAAGGAGTCATTCGTTATCTATATGGACGACCCCTAGAAACTCTACTGGCAACTTGGGGCGTAAGCTTAATTTTGCAGCAGTTTGTCCGCAGTGTGAATTGGGTGATCGTGGCAGGGCTACTAGTTTTTAGTGGTCTTTATTTTGGTGCTGTTTTTGTTTTACAAAGAAGACCCAATTGGGATGCAATCAAAAATTGGGCGATCGCGATTCTCTTACCCCTATCCTTAGCTATTGCCGCAACCGTCGCCATTGTGATGGGACAAACTTACAAAATTGCCGTAACTCAGCCTTGGTTTGGAGCGCAAAATGTCGATGTTACGGCTCCGCGATGGTTGCGGGGTGGTTTAGAAATTGGTTCCTTACAACTTCCCTATGTGCGTCTTTTTATTATCACTTTAACTATTCTCTGCGTGATTGGTATTTACCTATTCCTAGAGAAATCCCCTTGGGGCTTACGCATTCGTGCAGTCATGCAGAACCGCCAAATGAGTGCTTGCTTGGGCATTCCCACTAAGACTGTGGATGCACTGACTTTTTCCCTTGGTTCTGGATTGGCTGGGATCGCAGGATGTGCGGTTAGCTTTCTTGGTTCAGTGGGGCCAAATACTGGTCAAAACTACATCGTTGATACCTTTATGGTGGTGGTCGTTGGTGGTGTTGGTAAGTTAGTGGGCAGCATTGCGGCGGCTTTGGCGATTGGTACGACTAGCTATTTAGTGGGATCTGGTACTTTTGTGGGTTTACTCACCTCTGTCAAGCCTCTTGCGGACTTTTTTACCTTCTTTGCAACTACGAGCATGGCGAAGGTGTTGCTATTTGTCTTGATTGTTGCCTTTTTGCAATATAAGCCTGCGGGCATGTTCCCTCAAAAAGGGCGATCAGTGGAACTTTAATTGTAATTATGGATAAACCCAAAATGATGGAAGATGGATCTCAAGAAATTTCTCTACCCTCTAGTAATAAAAGCTGGAAATCACTGGCAATTGAATCGGGGATTGTATTAGCGATCGCGATCCTCTTGATCTTTGTCATCCCTGCTATTTTCAGTGCTACGGGACAGGCTTTCAGAATTACGATGTTAGGCAGATTCCTTGCCTTGGCGATCGTGGCGCTAGGCATTGACCTGATCTGGGGGTTTACAGGATTACTGAGCCTCGGACATGGCGTATTTTTTGGTTTGGGTGGCTATGCTCTAGCTATGCACTTAAAACTGCAATTTCCTGCTGATGCAGTCCAAAAAATCCCTGAATTTATGCCTCTCTACGGCATCAACAAGTTACCTGCCCTATGGGAACCTTTTTTCTCATTCCAATTTACAGTTTTAGCAATTCTGCTAGTTCCTGCTTTAGTTGGTGCAATTCTTGGTTATTTGGTATTTCGTAACCGTATTCGCGGGGTCTATTTCTCGATTTTGACCCAAGCGATGACGATTATTTTCTTTAACTTCTTTAATGGTCAACAGCAATATATCAACGGCACTAATGGCTTAACGGACTTTAAAACCATCTTTGGATACGAAATTAATGCTCCTGAAACACAGCGCGTTTTCTATATTCTGACCGTTGTTTTCTTAGCGCTATCCTATGCTCTCTGCCGATGGCTAACCAGTGGACGCTTTGGTCGTTTGTTAGTTGCACTGCGTGATGATGAGAACCGAGCCAGATTCTCAGGTTACGATCCCACTGGATTTAAGGTGTTGGTATTCGCAATTTCAGCAATGTTAGCGGGTGTTGGTGGCGCTTTGTTTACACCGCAAACAGGCATTATTTCCCCCAAATCTATGGATATTGCCCTCTCGATTGAGATGGTAATTTGGGTGGCGGTCGGTGGACGAGCCACGCTGATCGGTGCTTTTATCGGTGCAATTTTAGTGAACTTTGCTAAGAGCATTCTCAGTGAGCAGTTCCCTGAAATTTGGTTGTTCTTCCAAGGGGCAATGTTTTTACTGGTGGTAATGGTGCTGCCCGATGGCTTAGTTGGCTGGATTCGCACTAGTGGCGTGATGCTATTTAAGCGCATCTTTTTTGGCAGACCCACTGTTACATATCCTAGTCTTGATTTAGATCCAGAGGTACAAAGTGAACGACAGAATCCTAGAAATTGAGAACGTGACAGTCAGTTTTGATGGCTTTAAGGCGATCAATAATCTCAACTTTGAGATGGAACAGGGCGAGTTGCGCGTCATTATTGGTCCTAATGGGGCTGGTAAAACGACCTTTCTTGATGTGATTACAGGCAAGGTCAAGCCAACTCAAGGACAGGTGAGGTTTAAAGGTAAGAATACGCGATCGCTTTCTGAGCATAAAATTGCCAGAATGGGAATTGGTCGCAAATTTCAAACACCTCGCGTCTATCTCAATCTCACGCCAAGAGAAAATCTAGAACTTGCCAGTAATCCTAATAAAAATGTTTTTTCAACCCTGTTTCAACCACCCTCGGTAGTTGAAAAACAAAAGGTAATGGAACTTCTGCATACCATTGGCTTGATTAATAAAGCGGAAATGAAAGCCGAGTTTCTTTCCCATGGCGAAAAGCAATGGCTAGAAATTGGAATGCTGATCGCTCAGTCCCCTGATTTACTGCTAGTCGATGAGCCTGTTGCTGGTTTAACCGATGAAGAAACAGAAAAGACAGGTGAGTTATTAGTTTCCTTGGCTGAAACCCATTCTATTATTGTCATTGAGCATGACATGGAGTTTGTACGACAAATTGCCCGTAGAGTAACAGTTTTGCATCAAGGCAGTGTGCTGTGTGAAGGAAACTTTGATGAAGTCCAGAACGATCCTAAGGTTATTGAAGTGTACTTAGGTCAACAGGATGAGGAGCATTAGTTTTTGGTTTTTAGCTTTTAGCTTTTAGCTTTTAGCAATTTTAATAGCTAAAGACTAACAGCCAACAGCCAAAGACTAACAGCTAACAGCTAACAGCTAAAGACTAACAGCCAATAATTTAAAACAGAGGTAACCTATGGAAAATACTATGGAAAGTACTTACGATCCAATTTTACAGATTAATAATCTCAATGTTTATTATGGTGAGAGCCATATTTTACGGAATGTTGATATGGGTGTGGCTTCGGGTAAAATGGTTTGCCTAATTGGACGTAATGGCGTGGGTAAAACCACTCTTTTAAAGACAATTATGGGGCTATTGAAACCTCGACAGGGTGATGTTTCTTTTTTTGGTAAAGATATCACGATGCTCACGCCTGACCAGAGGGCGCGAATGGGTGTGGGCTATGTGCCTCAGGGTCGTGAAGTCATGCCTCGGATGAGTGTTAAGGAGAACCTGTTGCTAGGTTTGGAATCACATCCTGTAACTTCAGACGTAAAGCAAAGTCTATTGGATATGGTATTTGAGCTTTTCCCTGTTCTGAAGTCGATGTTGAGTCGGATGGGTGGTGATCTTAGTGGTGGTCAGCAGCAGCAATTGGCGATCGCGCGGGCATTGATGGGGCAACCACGATTATTAATTCTCGATGAACCAACTGAAGGTATTCAACCTTCAATTATTCTCGAAATTGAAGCGGCTGTAAAACATATTGTTGCAACTACAGGAATTTCGATTCTTTTAGTGGAGCAGCATTTACATTTTGTGCGTCAAGCTGATTGGTATTACGCAATGCAAAAGGGTGGGATTGTGGCTTCTGGTCATACTTCTGAACTCAGCAATGAAGTAATTCAAAGATTCTTAGCTGTTTAGAGCTTGTTTGAGAAGAAAGATTAAAAAAATCCCCCTTGTTAAGGGGGATTTAGAGGGAGCAAAACTTCTCAAACATGCTCTAAAGGTGCTAGACAAGTTGTCAAAATATCTAGATATGTCTGGGGATAAACTTAAGAGGCATTCCATCAACAGGATAGATTAATAAATTTTGCTGTAAATTCTCTAAGGAAGATCTTCCATTCACTAATTCCCAATCAAAATTACGAAGCAACTGTGCCAATATAATCGTTGCTTCGAGCATGGACAGATTTTCTCCAAGGCAACGATGAGCGCCTGAGCCAAAATCGATCATAGGCAGAGATGGACTTCCTTCATTGAGCCACCTTTCAGGAGTAAACTGCTCTGGGTTTTCATAGATAGAGGCATCACGTCCTGCGGCCAGCATTGACCAAAAGATTTTTGTGCCAACGGGAGCAGTTATGGATTCAATTTGCATCGGACGAACCACTTGTAAGCCAGTAGATCCAGAGGCAATTGAATATAAACGGAGTACTTCTTTAATGATCGCGCGTAGATAGTTTAGTTCCTTGAGGCTTTCTAAGGAGATACCTCCATATTTTTGCCAAACCTCATCGACAAGCTGCTGTGCCTTACGAAATACTTCACGATGCGATGCCAATTCACCCATAGCAAAGGAGAGTGTATGGGCGGTGGTATCAGTCCCTGCAATTAGCAACTCCACACTTTCAGCCATCAGATATTCCTTGGTATAGCGTGGTTCTTTAGCTGCGATCTTAAATAACATCGAATTCTTAAGGGAAGAATCTTGACTTTGCGAACCTTGGGGATTGTCTCGCATTTGTAAGACTTCATCTATATATGGAGCCAAAAAAGACTCGAGATCTGCCCTTGCATTCCAATAATCACGGGCTGATTTGGTGGGTAAATACTTTCTCCACGTTTGCTCACCTGTCGCTACTCGCAAAAATCGATAACTAATGACTGCGGTGGCTTTGTAAATTTTGGCAACATCTAGGGCTGGCTTATTAGTAGAGTTTTGCCGATCGCTATCCGATAGCCCCAATAATAAACCACAAATTACCCGCATCGTTAGTTCCACAAATAACTGATCAACCGCGATCGCCGTTGATTCCTGTCTAGATAACGATATCGCCGTTTGCTGTTTAATTTTATCGGTGACATCTGAGCAAATCTGATGAACTAATTCCCAATAGGGTGACAGACCTGTTGAACTAAATTCAGGATTCCAAGCTTTGCGCCGCCACTGCCACTCTGCCCCACTCTGTCCAAGCAAAATAGGCCCACTGATATCATTCCAAGCTTGAGAAGTGGTTCTAGATCTAATTAAGCTGCCATCGCGCGTACCGTTAATAATAGTGTTATCAATGGTAACGGGATTGCTCAAAACAATTACAGGATCTCCCGCCCAATACACATAGGCAGAGCCATACTGCCGACTCCAATCAAAGAGGAGTTGAAAAAATCGCTTTTGCTTAACGGCTGCTAATATCATGGGAATATTACCCAGAAGCCAGTTTTTAGGAGGAGATGGCAGAGATTGGAGGGCTTGAAAATGCCTTTGTTTTGCTACAATTCGCCAAGCTAAAAGCAGTATGACTGCTAATGGAATTATGACTGGCAAAGCTGTAGTCGCTAGGAATTGGGTGGTAGACAGGTAGGACATGGTTGAGTTTACCTAGGTTTTGAGTAGAATATCATGAAGCTAGACAGCTATATCTTTAAGCAATATGGCGGAGCTAATTAGTCATCTTTGGCGATATTACCGTTTTTCTATGGGTGCAGACCCATGAAAAAAGCCAAAAACAACCATAAATCAGGGTTTTGAGTTTTTATTTTGCTGTAGTCAAAATAAAAACCGTGATAATTATGGGTTAGGATGGCTAGTGATCATCACGTATGTCATCTCTATGTCGAATCGTCTTGCTCAATGTCAAAGCCTATATCTTCGCAAGCACGCAAATAATCCAATCGATTGGTATCCTTGGGGTGAAGAAGTCTTAGAAAAGGCAAAAAATGAGAATAAGCCAATTTTTTTATCAATTGGTTACTCTAGCTGCCATTGGTGTACGGTCATGGAGCATGAGGCGTTTTCGGATACGGTCATTGCTGACTTTATGAATGAGCATTTTGTGGCGATTAAGGTCGATCGCGAGGAACGTCCTGATATTGATAGCATCTATATGCAGGCGGTACAGATTATGGGGGAGAGTGGGGGTTGGCCGCTTAATCTATTTTTATCACCCGAAGATTTAGTTCCTTTTTATGGGGGGACATATTTCCCCATTGAACCTCGTTATGGGCGACCAGGCTTTTTAAGGGTACTCCAATCGATTCGCGAAATTTATCGCGATCGCCACGCAGATATTCAAGATTATAAGGAACAAATTATTCGCAACTTACACCAAGTTAACAAATTAATCCCTGTGCCGATTATTAGTGACACAGTGTTGAGCAATGGAATTGCTAAATGTGCAGAAGTGGTCACTAATCGTAATTACGGAACCTGTTTTCCGATGATTCCCTATGCAGATTTTGTATTGCGATCGAGTTGTGGTCAAGGGGATGACTTGTTGCGGAGTAAGGCAAGACAACGGGGACTAGATTTGGCTCTAGGGGGTATCTTTGACCATGTGGGCGGCGGATGGCATCGCTATACTGTTGATCATACTTGGACAGTTCCCCACTTTGAAAAAATGCTCTATGACAATGGACTAATCATGGAGTATTTGGCAAATCTGTGGATGTCGGGATTGAGGGAACCTGCGATCGCTCGTGCCTGTGAACTTACTGCCACTTGGTTACAGCGAGAAATGTTGGCGGCGGAGGGATGCTTTTATGCGTCGCAGGATGCTGATAGTGAAGGAAAAGAGGGTAAGTTTTGGGTATGGAGCTATGCGGAACTGAAGAAAATATTTAGTCAAACAGAACTCGACCAGTTAATCCAAGAATTTACGATTTCGATAAATGGTAATTTTGAGGAAGCTAATGTATTGCAGCGCAAGCAGGCTGGGGAGATTTCTCCAGAGATAGAGGCGATGTTGCTGAAGTTATTTCGTCGTCGCTATGGAGAATATTCTCGTCCTACCGATGCTTTTCCTGTGGCGCGTAATCAAGATGACTTGCGAGAAATAGATTGGGAAGGTCGTGTGCCACCAATTACTGACACAAAATCGATTACGGCTTGGAATGCCTTAATGATTTCTGGATTAGCCTCTGCCTATCGCGCTTTTCATAAGCCCATTTATCGGCAGTTAGCGGAAGGAGCTATGGATTATATTCTGGAACATCAGTGGGTGAAGGGGTATCTCCAGCGTATTAATTATGTCAATCAAGATGCCAATCAAGATGTCAATCAAGGAGCGATCGCGGCTCAATCGGAAGACTACGCTTTTTTGATTAAGGCATTGTTAGATTTGCATCAGGCTATTCCAGAACGGGCTGATTTTTATCTGCAACAGGCGATCGCGGTGCAAGCGGAATTTGATCGCGATTTTTGGGATCAACTCACTGGCGGATATTTTAATACTAAGAGTGAAGATAGTCAGCATCTACTATTGCGGGAGCGTAATTATCAAGATAATGCCACCCCATCTCCTAACGGTATTGCCATTACCAATTTAGTTCGACTTGCCTGTGTGACAGAAAAGACTGAATATTTAAATCGTGCAGAATTAGCCCTCAAACGCTTTGGTCTGATA
The DNA here is from genome assembly GCA_033765135.1 of Pseudanabaenaceae cyanobacterium bins.39. Classification (GTDB taxonomy): domain Bacteria; phylum Cyanobacteriota; class Cyanobacteriia; order Pseudanabaenales; family Pseudanabaenaceae; genus Pseudanabaena. Next base: position 92,913 of record JANRII010000037.1, on the reverse strand, counting down.
ATTGATAATACCCCCGTTGCCTGTCCTAGCCTCCTTGCCGCCTTTAGTTGGTTGCGGAATCATACCCTTGTGCGAGTTGCACCTGAACATTACCAAGTCCTTAGACAGCAGTACTATCCAACGGTAATGCTACGCCTTGATGCCAATTTGCCTAATCCGCAGGCGATCGCTTTGGTTTGTCAGGGTTTTGCTTGTCTAGAACCTGCCACCACTCCCGAAATTTGCGATCGGCAAATATTGCGAAGTATTACCAGAGTCCATTGATCACATCACGTTTAATCACGTTTATTAGAACCAATATCTAAGTACATCTAAACACAGTTAATTTGAGCAAATCACTGTAAACTGTCAGTCAATTCTGATCAAGCAATAAGCAAGTAACAGTAAAACTCATGGCACAAGATATTAAACTGATCGTGGTGGATATTGATGGCACAATTAGTGGTGATGCCAATCGAGTCAATGACGGAGTTAAGCAAGCGATTAAGGCGGCGCAAGCAAGGGGAGTCAATGTGGCGATCGCGACAGGCAGAATGTACCGATCTGCACTCAGGTTTCATGAAGCGATCGGTTCCGATATGCCACTCATATCCTATCAAGGTGCATTCATCAAAGATCCGCAAACTAATCAACTGGTGGGACATTGGCCAGTGGAGCTAAATCGCGCCCTATCGCTTTTAGATGATCTCAATGCCTATGCTTCTAACGATCAGCTTTCCATTCATATTTATGTTGATGATCAACTGTATGTGCGGAAAATGACGGCTCAGACCGCAGCCTATGCCGAGCGATCGCAGGTGGAAGCAGAGGTGGTGGGTGATTTGCGCGAATTTTTACTGGCCAATGCGGAGGAGCGACCACCCACCAAGATTTTAGCCTTAAGCGATACGGCGGAACTGGTGACGGAAATGCTGCGCGTTCTCAAGGATCGTTACACACCTCAGCAGCTCTATCTCACCAAATCCGTAGCCACCTTTTTTGAAGCCACCAATCCGATCGCCAATAAAGGAACAGCCGTTAAGCACTTGGCCGAAAATATATTGGGGCTTGATCGCTCTCAGGTATTAGCGATCGGTGACAATTTTAATGATTTGGAAATGATCGAGTATGCAGGAATTGGCGTGGTGATGGGCAACGGAGCCGAAGGCTTGAAACCTCTGGGGGATTGGGTTGCCCCTAGCGTGGAAGAAGATGGAGTGGCGGTAGCAATTGAGAAGTTTGTGCTGAGTTAATTATTTCACTTTGCCCACAGAATAATTAATCGCATAACTCCAACTCAAGCACCGCAACCACAGACGCGGATTGCTTGGCTCTAGCCAACTTTGAGAACTGCGTAACAGTTGGGGCAGCCAGTTGCCGAGAAGGGCATTAGTAAATGAGCTACGGGTAAAGGCTCCGTAACTAGATAGCCATCTCAACATGTCCTTAGTACCTGCCATTTCCAAAATCCAGAGAATTAGTCGAGGATTTTTGAAGGCGGCAATCAGAGCCAAACGGTTGAACATCAGCCAATCGATCCGATCCTTAATAAAGCGATCGCTCACGGGTTGCGGCTCATCGGCTAGTAAACCAAAGAATGTATTTAGCATGGAGTTCACTCGCTCAGGTGGTAAATACATTCCTGTGGGAACCATCATGCCCTTAGAAAATAGCCAAGTGACGGCAATATTGCTCTGATAGGCATTGATCTGCTTGAGGTCATCGGCTTTGAGCAAATCATGCTTAAGCGCGGTTTGGAGCAATGTTGCCAGTCTCGGCAAGTTTCGCACTAGGGAGCCAAAGCCTGTAAATACTAAGGGTGATTGCAAAGAGGCAGCATCACCGATCGCCAAGATGCGGTCAAAGGAACATTTTTTAGAGTTCTCATTGAGGCTGTAATGTCCAGTAATATAGCCAAAAGTCGCTTTTTTCCATTGCAACTTCTCCATATCACATCGCCGATATTCAGGAAGAATCGTAAAGAAGTCTTCGTACATCTCCAGCAAGGAACCGGGGTTATCGGGATGGACTTGATGATAGTGAAATAGATAGATAGTTAACTCATTTTCTTGAGCAGGAAATAGTTCCCAAATTAGTTGTCTGCCTCGCGAAATATCACCATGACTAAACAGCACATCACCATATTGGGAATCCCAAACATGTTTGTCTATACCTTCTAGAACTGCGCCCACCGTGGGACAAACGCTATCAAAGGCCTGTCCATTATTTAATTGTTGGGCGATCGCCGAAGCAGAACCCATCGCGTCAATAACTAAGCGGGTGGTGATCTTTACCTCTGCACCAGTTTCTAGATTTTTGGCAAATACAGTGGCTCCCTGTGGATGGATGACTACCTTCTCAAATTCTGTGCGATCGCAAATTACCGCCCCATATTGATGTAATTTTTTGCTGCAAATTTCTAAGAGCCGATGGGTATCGATCGCGATATTCAATACTGTGGGGGTATGCAACACCTTCGCCTTAAGGTGGGGAGGATTATTACTATCAAAAAACTTATTAAATCCATCCACATATTCCGCCGTAATCATCATCTCAAATTCTTCGGCAGTAAACAAACCAAAGTCAATAAGATTCTGAAACTCTGCCCGTGAAATATTCCATTCTCGATTCATGCGCCCAAAGGGAATCCGTTCCACCAAGCAAACACGATAGCCCAGTTTTGCCATCATAGCCGCATGGATCGCTCCCAAAGCACCACCGAGGTAGACCAAATCATAGGTTGGTGGTTGCTCGATCGCTTGGGCATCTTCAAAAATAACTTGATGGGGTCTTTCGGGCGTTTTCACACTTTCGCGCCAGCGCTTTTCCCACCAATAGACTCGGTTGAGGTCATATTCACCATTAGGAATACGCTGGAAAAATTTGACAGTCAGGGGATAGTCGGCGGCAAGGGCAGAAAATATAGATTGCTTGGGAGCGATCGCGGGTAATGGTTTAAATTCGTAAGGGAAGGCGAGACGAATTGCCTTGGTCAAATCCTCTACCAATGCTTTTTCATGAGCCTTTAATGGATAATCGGAATTGGCGATCGCATTCCACCGAAATACTTTGAGGTAAGTGGTGCGCTGTAATGTCCAGACAAACACAGTAATTTGGGCGATCGCACCAGAGGGCATTGGCAGATCTAGGTTAAAGCCATGTTTAGCAGTTGATTTTTTTCCAAAAGGTGGCTGATACTCCGACTGCAACCATTTGGTAACGGCTGCAATCTGAGGTGTTGGAATTTCAATGTAGAGTAATTGCTGCATGGCTAGTCGATATCTTCAAATTGTATTAATTCTGACACATCGGCGATCGTATGGTTAAACCCAGAGATTGTCCCGCCCACTAAGAGCGTGTTTGAGAAGTTTTGATCCCCCTAAATCCCCCTTAAAAAGGGGGACTTTTTTAGTATTTCCCCCCTTTCGTAGAGGGAATTAGGACAAAATTTGGGCAAGGGCTGCATCAATTTCAGGATATTGGAACTTAAATTGATAATTTTGGGCAGCTTGGGGCAGTACCTTCTGCCCATCGAGTAATACCGTTGCCCCTTCACCAAACACCAAAATCAATGCCGCCGCAGGTACGGGCAAAAAGGCAGGACGCTTGACGGCCTTTGCCAAGGCGATCGTAAATCGCTCATTGGTGACAGGGTTCGGAGCAGTAGCATTGAGCGCCCCCGTAATTTGAGCATTGCCGATCGCCAAAATGATCAATTCCACCAGATCATCGCGATGAATCCAAGAAAACCATTGCTTGCCCGTGCCAATTTTGCCGCCACCACCTAATTGAAAAATTGGTAACATTTTGGCGATCGCACCTCCCATGCCCAACACAATACCCGTTCTCAGCTTGACCAAACGCACGCCCAGACCTGTCACCAAGTCTGCCGCCGCTTCCCATTCCTTACAGATATTCGCCAAAAAATCGTTACCACCTTCACTAGATTCATCAAAGGATTTATCTAAACTTGTACCGTAATAGCCGATCGCCGAAGCACTGATCATTACCTGTGGCTTTACCGATGCCTTGGCGATCGCCTCTACCAATACCTTCGTGGTGAGTACTCGACTATCACGGATCTCCTGCTTGCGCTGCTCTGTCCAACGCACTCCCGCCAATGGTTCTCCCGCAAGGTTAACGACAGCATCACAACCAGAAATTACCTCAGCCCAATCTCCCAACTCCCAAGGATTGTAAGCAATCACCTCCACATTGGGAAATTGTTGGCTTGGAAATAGTAATTTGGCTCGCTGCGGTTGACGGGCAAGGATCGTAATGCGATCGCCGATCGCCTGTAAGCGCTCCACCAACCGCACACCCACAAATCCTGTCGCTCCTGTTATAACAATTTTCATTTTTATATTATGTTTATATTATTTTTCAATGTTATACCAATTCACAAAAGTGTGAATGTTTGTGAATTGAAAACCAAACCCAGTAAGGGTTTTTAAAACTAAAAATGGCGTTGCCATCTTTAGTTTTGGTATCACCCCCAACAAGTGTCGCCACACTTCAGGTAATTAGTAATAACCTTAGATCAAGCTAGATTAATCTCTACTTGCTCAAACAGTTGCTCAAGAGCCTAAAGAATTTTACAATAAACCCCTAGATGCAACCCTAAATCTATGAACCAAACTGTCGTTAATCCTCTGCTAGAGCTGCGTGAGGTACACAAAACCTTTGGCTCCAATAAAGTGTTGAACGGGGTTGACCTCACCATTTATGAAGGAGAAGCGATCGCCATCATTGGCCCTTCAGGTACAGGTAAGTCCACAATTTTGCGATTAATCTGTGGCCTGATTACTCCCGAAACTGGTGCAGTATATATCAATGGCATTCCTGTTACCGCCGAACAAATTCAAGATGCCGAGCATGGTTTACAAATCGGCATGGTTTTTCAAAATGCTGCCCTCTTTGACTCGCTGACCGTAGCTGAAAATGTGGGCTTCTCTCTGTTTGAACATTCGCGTCTGTCTCACCGCGACATCTATCGCCTTGTGGAAGAAAAATTAGCTATGGTGGGACTCGAAAACATTAGCGATCGCTATCCCAATGAGCTATCGGGAGGAATGCGGAAACGGGTGAGCTTCGCCAGAGCGATCATGGATGACCCTAGCCACACCACCCAGACCAAAAAAATACTGCTATACGATGAACCCACCGCAGGGCTAGACCCCGTTGCTTCTACGATCATCGAAGACCTCATGCGATCGCTCCGCGAAAAACAAGTCTGTGACAGTTACATTGTCGTGACCCACCAAGACAGCACCATTCGCCGCACCGCCGATCGCCTCATTCTACTTTATCGCGGATCAGTGCAATATGCAGGAAAGGTGAGTACAATTGATGAAACTGACAATCCCTATGTCAGACAATTTTTTAGTGGCAGTACAACAGGTCCCATTCAACTTTTGACTAAGGAGGTATAAAGCTCGTGCAGCGAAAGAATTTAAGAGACGGGGCGCTCGGCTTATTTATCATAGGTGGTGTTGCCGCCCTAGGGGGTTCCCTACTATGGCTCAGGGGATTCCAACTGAATAGCTCCAAATTTACCTTCACCATCAAACTACCTGACGCTAGTGGCATTAGTTCGGGATCTGTTGTGAGATTTCGTGGCGTAGACGTGGGCAAAGTCACAGCAATTACCGCCACCACTGACACTGCCGAAGTATTTGTCAGTATCGAAAATCCTAAACTGATCATCCCCAAAAATTCTATTGCGGAAACCAATCAAAGCGGATTTTTAGGCAATACCAATATTGATATCTTTCCTCCTTCCGACAAACTAGAAATTGCTGCCAACAGTGATCCCCTTGCCAAGGATTGCAACAGTGAGTTAATTATTTGCCAAGGTAGCCAAATTCAAGGCACAAGAGGCGTGAGCTTTGTTGCCCTGCTCCGTGAGTCTAGCTCTGCCCTGCGTAAAATCAATGACCAAAATCTCATTGAAAATCTCAACGAAACCCTAGTTGCTGCCCAAGGTGCTGCCAAAAGTATTCAAAAGTTATCCGATTCGGCGAACCGAGTTGTGGGTGTATTTGAATCACAGGTGGTTAAATTTGGAGATACCGCCGATGCCATTAGTGGTGCTGCCACTAAAGTTGGAGATGTGGCAAGTAGTACCCAAGAATTAATCGAAGTTAATCGCGAGAAACTAGCTCAAACCCTCGATAGCATTGCGGCAACATCTAAGGAAGCTCAGTCATTGATTGTCAGCGCCAAGCCACTTCTCAACGATGGCAAATTTATCGAAAACCTCCAGAAGCTTTCGGAAAATGCGGCTGAAGCTTCCTCAAACCTCCGCAAAGTCTCCGCCGATCTCAATGATCCTGCCACGATCGCCTCTCTCCGTGAAACCCTCGACTCTGCCCGTGCCACCTTTGCCAATGCCAAAAAAATTACGGCCGACCTCGATGAACTCACAGGCGATCCCAAACTCAGAAATAATATCCGCAATCTGATCAACGGTTTGGGTGGATTACTCTCTGATGCTCCCAACTTAAATGCACCTCTCAAAGAAAGCAACCCAGCCACTACCGCCACGCAACATCCCAATTTATTTCCTAGTACAGAAATTGCTCGTACTAAAGTAATTCCCTCAAGACAACCAGAAAAGACAAAACAAGCAGTTCCTGAGAAGGTCAAACTCAATAGTCCGAAAGCAAATAGTACAGTGACTAAATCTCCTTCCAGTGACCTGTGATTAGACTTGAAATAGCTGTTCTGGCAAACTCTATGAATCTACTGCCCACGCAAATATGGCTAATTATTGGTGTTGCTTTATGTGTAATTGAGCTTTTAGTTCCATTACCAACTTTTTTGATTGCTGGGGCGATGGGAATTGCGGCTCTAATTGTGGCAGCGATCGCCCTTCTATTGCCGATTCCTGCCCTGCAAATAGTTGCTTGGATGGTCGTATCCGCAGCGCTAGTTATGTTGTCACGGCGATTTATTCCCAAGGATTCACTCAAGCTACAGGACTCTAACGAAGGTATCACTATTTCTGAAATACCTGCGGGTAGCAGTGGGCGTGTTAAACATGAAGGAGTATCTTGGCGAGCCATGTGTGATGATGAGCATCTATCAATTCCTGCCAACCAAAAGGTTATTATCCTGCGGCGGCAGGGAACAACATTAATCGTTGTGCCTGAAAATTGGTTAAGTAATAGACTTTAACTGATTCCTATGAACTTTGATCAAGCAGCGATCGCATTTATATCGCATCTATTATGGCAAGCTTGATGGCGATTGGTGAAGCATAAAATGTAAACTGCAATACCTTCACTGGCTAGGCGATCGCGTTAAATACGGTAGCTAAACCAAAAGTATAATTCAGTAAATCAAATTTATCAGGATAATTGCAGTAATTCATGGGAATATTTACGCATAAAATTGCTTCTAAGGTTTCTATTAAGCACCTACTTACAAGTGCGATCGTTGCAGTTGCCATAGGAGCCTGTGGTGGTAATGCCCCAACAGGAACTAGTACCACTCCAGCCGCATCCAGCAATACTGCTGCTCCTAGCACTTCTTCCGAATTTAAGGCAGCGATGATCTTAGTTGGCCCTCAAAATGACTCTGGTTGGAACCAAGGTCATTTTGAGGCATCCAAATATGTGATGGATAAGCTTCCGGGGGTGAAATTTGACTATGTGGATAAGGTAAATCCGGGCGATCGCCCCAATGTCAAGGCTTCACAAGTAGCCGATGACCTGATTAGTAAAGGAGCCAAGCTAGTTATCTTCAATTCCGATGACTTTAAAGATGATGCTCTCGAAACTGCCAAAAAACATCCCAGTGTTGCGGTAATTCATGCGAGTGGTGACTATGCATGGAAAGAAGGTAAGAATTACAAAAATCAGAAGAACCTCAGTAACACCATGCCCGAAATGGAGTATGGTCGAATGATTTCTGGTTGTGCGGCGGCTCTCCATTCAGAAACGGGTAAGATCGGATTTTTGGGGCCTTTGATCAATGATGAAACCCGTAGACTTGTTTCGTCAAGCTATTTAGGAGCTAAATATTGCTGGCAAAACTTCCGTAAAAAGAATCCTGACGATTTGAAATTTAAGGTGGTCTGGATTGGCTTTTGGTTTAACATTCCGGGGCAAACCCTTGACCCGACCAAGGTTGCTGATGACTTCTATAACAACGGCTTTGATGTGGTTCTAAGTGGTATTGATACACCTGAAGTAGCAGTACAGGCGAAAAAGGCGAATGAAGCTGGCAAAAAGGTCAAGTACTTACACTATGGTCTTAAAACTGGCTGCAACGTAGCTCCCGAAATTTGTATCGGTGTTCCCTACTACAATTGGAATCCCAGCTACCTATCTCAGGTAAAGAATGCGATGGAAAACAAGTTTACTGGTGAGTTCATCTCTGGTAAACCAGACTGGAAGGATTTGAATAATCCTGATACATCCGCAGTCGGATTTGAGAAGGGTAAAGCTATGACCCCAGAAAACGATAAGATTCTCACTGAATTTATTAAGGGCTTAGGAGATAGTTCGATCAATCTATTTAAGGGGCCTCTCAATTACCAAGATGGTACACCTTTCTTAAAGGAAGGAGAAGTTGCCACTCCTCAACAGATTTGGTATTTCACCAGTTTGTTGCAAGGTATTGAAGGTGCTACTAAGTAACGCATTCAGGATTTGAGGTTTTCATTTTGCTGTAAGAACCTGTTTGAGAAGTGTGGGCATTCGCTAAAAATACTGATTGATCCCCCCCTACCCCCCCTTACGAAAGGGGGGAAAGATTAAAAAAAGTCCCCCTTTTGAAGGGGGATTCAGGGGGATCAAAACTTCTCAAACACACTCTAAATGAAAACCTTAATCATGGGAATATAATGAATTATGAAAGTTGAACTAAGCCATATTTATAAATCCTTTGGCTCTGTCCATGCGAATCATGATATCTCTCTGACCGTTGAAGCAGGCATGGTCTATGGTATCTTGGGTGAAAATGGAGCAGGCAAAAGTACTCTATCTAAAATTTTAAGCGGATTTATCACTAAAGATGCGGGCAAAATCATTTTAAATGGAGTAGAAACGGAGATTAGAACTCCATCGGATGCCATTTGTGCAGGGATTGGGATGCTCCATCAAGATCCTCTGGATTTTCCCTCTTTATCGGTATTGGATAATTTTATGGCGGGACGCAGTACCTTAATGCGCCGCCGTAAGTCTGCTCAAGGAAAAGTGACTAGCGATCGCCGAGAACTAGTAAAGGAACTCAGCCAACTGGCGACCACCTTTGGCTTTGATCTACATCCAAATGATCGCCTTGCTAATTTGACCGTTGGGGAGCGTCAGCAGCTAGAAATTTTGCGGCTTCTATCTTTGGGTGTGCAAACCTTAATCCTTGATGAGCCAACCACAGGCATTTCGGCTTCCCAAAAAACGGCTCTCTTTACTGCGGTCAAGCAGTTAGCTTCCGAAGGAAAATCCATTATTTTTGTATCCCACAAATTAGAGGATGTGGAGGAACTGTGCGATCGCATTGTGGTGATGCGTCAGGGACAGGTCATCGGTGAAGCGGAAGTAAAGGGCAGAGATTCGGCGGAGTTGGCGGCTTCTTTGGTGGAGATGATGTTTGGGCGCGAGTTGGCTTTACCTGCCAAACATGGTATGGCGATCGCGGAGGCAGAGACAGCCTTAACCCTTGAAAATTTGCATATTGAAGGCGATCGCTTGAGTTTGCAGATCGACAATCTGTCATTGAAGGCGGGTGAAGTCATCGGACTCGCTGGATTAGAAGGCAATGGTCAGCAATTACTCTTACTTGCCTGTGCAGGACTGCTGAAGCCCCAAAGTGGTTCCATTCGCCTCAACGATACGGAAATGACCCATCGGGCTTACCGCAATTTCCTCAAATCAGGAATTGCCTATTTACCTGCCGATCGCTTACAGGACGGACTAATTCGCGGTTTGTCGATTCAAGAACATTTCATGCTGCGGCAGGCTAATCAAGCTAGGAGCAATGCGCGGCAGGGCTTATTTATTAACTGGCGTGATACGCGCCAATTGACAGATCAAGCGATCGCTACTTTTAATATTCGCGGCAAACCTGCGACCCCTGTGGAACGTCTATCAGGAGGCAATCAACAACGTACTCAGATTTCACTGCTGCCCGATCGCCTCAATCTTCTATTAATGGAACAACCTACTCGCGGCTTAGATATTGAGTCATCGCTGTGGATTTGGAAGCAAATGATGGAACGGTGCGAGCAGGGCATGATGATTATGTTTATTTCATCGGATCTTGATGAGATTTTGCAATATAGCGATCGCGTCTTGGTATTTTGTGGTGGACGAGTATCGGCTCCTATCGAAGCAAAAACCTTAACCGTAGATCGGCTCGGACAAGCGATCGGAGGCAAATTTGAATAAGCAAACATTTTCTCAGGTATTCTCTAAAATCCCCTCCATTACCTACGTTCGCATCGCCTCAATTGCCACAGCTTTAATATTTATTATGGCTCTGATCTGGTTAGCAGGTGGTTCCCCCATACAGGTGGCAGGGGGAATGTGGAATGGAGCCTTTGGTAGTGGCGATCGCGCCGCAAGGGTTATTTCCACCCTCTGCCCCCTGCTCCTTGCCTGTTGTGGCCTAGTGTTTACCTTCACCTCTGGACTCTATAACTTAGGTATCGAAGGGCAAATTACCGCAGGCGCGATCGCCACCACTTGGCTACTGCGGTCAGTCCCTGAAGATTTTTCGCCCCCACTAGCGATCGCCCTTGCGATCCTTGCAGGCATAATCGGCGGCGCAATTTGGGGACTGCTCACAGGCTTACTCAATATCTATGGCAAGGTCAGCGAAATTTTTGCTGGACTAGGCATGAACTTCACAGTGCAGGGTTTAGCACTTTACCTAGTCTTTGGCCCTTGGAAAAGGGAAGGCGTTGCTTCTATGAGTGGTACAGAACCCTTTAGCGATGCCTTTTCACTGCCCACGGTTGGCAATACGGACTTCAGCCCGATCGCTTTGATCATTGCCCTGATTGCCCTAGTGCTAACAGCGATCGTGATTAGAGCCACCTATTTTGGCTTAAAACTAAAGGCTGTCGGCAATAACCTCCGTGCTGCCTATGTTTTAGGAATACCCGCGATCGCGCAGATGTTCAGCAGTTTCGTCATTTGCGGAGCCTTAGCAGGTATCGCTGGCTCCTTGCAAGTTGTGGCGGTATTCCATCGCCTTATCCCCAATATTTCCAGCAATCTGGGCTTCTTAGCCCTCTTAGTGGTCATGTTGATCAACTTCAATCCCTTCTTGATTTTGCCGATCGCCTTCTTCTTTAGCGCCCTCAATGTGGGTAGTCTGGAATTACCCATATCCCTCAGCCTTGACTCCTCCCTCTCAGGCATCATCCAAGGAGCATTACTACTATTCGCCATCCTTGGTGAAGGCATCGCCAAACGCAAACCAACCCCCAACTAATCACTCTCAATGGACATTATTACTATCCTTGCCACGGCGATCGCCACCTCCACTCCCCTCATTTTTGCCAGCATCGGCGAAACTATTACCGAACGCGCAGGGGTAATCAACCTCTCCGCCGAAGGAACTATTCTGATGTCGGCGATGACAGGCTTTGCTGTTGCCAAATATTCCAATAGCCTGCTCCTTGGTTTTGCCGCCGCCGCCGCCGTGGGAGCCTTAATTGCTCTTGTTGTCGCGATCGGTGCAATCACCCTCAAGCAATCACAGATCTCCATCGGCTTTGTCCTTGCTCTGATGTGCGGCGACCTATCTTCCTTTTTGGGCAATCCTGTGGTCAGGGTTGAAGGAATTACTGTACCTAACTTCAAAATCCCTCTCCTTGCGGATATCCCCATTATCGGTAAACTCTTCTTTCAAAGTGATTTGCTAGTTTATAGCAGTTACCTGCTCATTTTGGGAGCTTGGTTCTTCTTCTATCGCACCCAAGGTGGTCTCATTTTGCGAACTGTGGGCGAACAACCTGCCGCCGCCTTTGCGAGGGGGACAGACGTTGTTAAGATGCGCTATTTTTATACTCTCATCGGTGGCGCACTGATGGGTATTGCGGGAGCCGCCTTTTCTCTGGATTTCAAAGCAGGATGGAGTCATCGCCACACGGCAGGCTATGGGTGGATTGCCTTAGCGATCGTTATTTTTGGCGGATGGAATCCGATTCGTGTTGCTTTGGGTGCATACCTATTTGGCATCTTGCAATCCTTAGCTAGTGTCGCTCAGAGTGCTATTCCTGATGTGCCGACCCAAGTATTTAACACGGCTCCCTTTGTATTAATGATTTTGATGCTGGCTCTTACTTCAGGAGAGTGGCTCGATCGCCTTCTTTCTGCATTACCGCGATCGCTTAAACAGACTATTCTCAATACTGTCAGGACTACGCCCCCCGCATCTCTAGGTAAGGTTTTTGATCAAGACTAATTTTAATAACGCCAGTGCGATCGCTTATTTATCTAAAAATCGACTCAAGGGTGAGCTTGCCAAATACTGACAATGGCGGCGGCAATTTTCTTGACGGGATCGATGAGGCTGGCGGCTTTGCTAATTACACCTGTGAAGGCATCGAGTAAAATTGTTAACATTCCCTTGTTTTTGGCGGGTTCTTGGGCTGACAGTTCACCAATTTGGTTGAGATATTCGAGGGCTTTTTGCTTTTCGGGTTCGCCTAGTTCTGAGGAGGTTTCAACGGCTTTTTGGAGTTGCTCTAGGAGATCAGATAGCTTGGGGGCTTCGGGTTGGTTGGTTTCGCGGAGTTGTTGGAGTGTGTTGGTGACAGTGCCGCTAATTTCACGACCTGCTACGCCCTGTTGATCTTTGCCGCTAACGCCTGTGTTATCTCTGCCAGTAAAGAAAACATCGCCGCCTGATTGAATTGATTTGTCTGTCATGGTGTCACCAAATTGAGAATGGGGTGCGTACAGTAATTTTTGTTGTCCGAGTTGAGTAGTTTGATGATAAACCAAATTTTGCAAATATTCGGAGGTGGGGCGTTCTTCAAGTTTTGCTATGGCTACGGCTAGTTGTTTTTCTAGTTCAAATCTCTCTAGTTTATTTTCTAAATCAATGCGATCAAGTTTTTGTTGAAGTTCATATACTTTATTCCGTGAAGCTTCTAATTGTTGACGCATTTCCTCATAGTCTTGAGTGAATTGAGCGTGCATTTCGCCTTTGGGCGCATCTGGGACTGTGTTAAAACGAACTATTCTATCGCCGTCACCAAGATCTTCTACTGATTTGAGAGAAATTCCCATCTCGCGGTAATTGTCCATCAAGTTATTGAGAGCAAAGTCGAAGGCTTGAGGATCGATGCCATTACGAAAGAAAAAGTCTAGGCTTTTGGTTGACTGAGTAATAAGCTTAGCAAAATCGTCTTGTTCTAGAAAGCCACTTGCTGGTTGACGTTCAGTTCTTGCACTATCAAGAAATATATGACTACAGACAACATCAATAAAATTTGTTTCTGGCGTTATTGCCCAGTTTTCAATACAAGCGCCACTTAGATCTGCATTTGTAAAGTTTGTCTTAATAGCTTGAACATTGCAGAGATTGGCATTTGATAGATCTGCTTGGCTGAGATTAGTTTGGCTGATATTGGCAGCAGATAGGTTTGCACCACAAAGATTAACTCCAATCAAGTTTAATCCTGATAAATCCATTGAAGAAAAGTTTTCATTAGCTCCAATGCGGGAAACACACAGTTCCCTTATTGCTTGATTATCAAGATAGCCAGAGAACTTGCAGCGCATAAAGTGGGCATGAGTCCAATCGGTTTGATTAGTTTTGGTTTCAACAAAACTGCAACTTTCTACAGTCGCGTCAGCAAAGTTGGAATTTGTGAGTTCTGCTTCCTCAAAATTGCAACTTTCTACAGTCGCCCCTACAAAGTTGGAAGTTGTGAGTTCTGCTTCCATGAAATTACAACTTTTTAAAGCCGCATTTGCAAATTTAGAATTTGTGAGTTCTGCTTCCATGAAATTGCAACTTTTTAAAGCCGCATTTGCAAATTTAGAATTTGTGAGTTCTGCCTTCTTAAAAAAAGTTCCTATCGCATCTTGTTCATAAGCCTGCCTTAAAATGACGTATAAAAAAAAGATCATTAAAAGCAGAGATAAGAAAATGGAAATACCATTAATGATATTTCCTTCTGCAATTTCCGCACCTGCTATTACAGAAATAAGCGCAAGAAAAGCCGAACATATAGGCAAACTCAATCCAATTTTAAGTAATGATTCCACGTCAGTGTCGGAGGTATAGGGAGCCACAGCAATAGCCATAGCCACAAACGTACCTGCAAACACACCCACAAAACCACCTCTACCTACACCCACAAACGCAAATGCAGTTGCAATCGCAATCGGAGTAAATGCTTGTTTGTGGCTTTGTCCTGCTGTTACCCCAGAAAAGTCTGCACCCTCTAAATTTGCATTACTAAAATCACATCCCCTGATATCCGCCTTCCGAAAATTTGCACCAGCAAGATCTTGCCCTCTAAACGAGCGATTTCGTAAATCCTGATTAGAAAAATCTGGCAGTTGGGGCATAGGTTCTTGATAGGCATTGGGGAATTAAGCTAAGACAATAATAAAGCTCAAAACCTATAAAAATATTGTATTTTGCCAAGCTTTTCTAAATATATTCTGCCCAAAACCTCTAACATTTAGACAAAATCTCAGAGGCGATCGCTTTGTGATTCTTGCAATTAAACTTGAAGCGATTCTCAATTTAATAAACCTCATCATGACTCCGAACAACTTGCATCATTATCCCCCAATAAATCAGCAATCAAATCATCCACACTTCCTTTTTTTGCCGTTCCATCTTTAAATGATTTCATCACCTCCTCAGAATTAGCCAAGATTTCCTGCCGCCGATTCTCAATCCGCCGTTTACGGATTAGCTCAAACAAATAATCCTGATCTTCTATTGATAAACCCTCAATAGAATCAATAATTTGCTGGAAGATCATCATAGAATTTCCTTAACCTCAAAAATCTATATTACCAATATTTTACTGGAAAATTCAGAGATAGTCGCACCAATGCTCAAACCCTACAGTTATTTTGAGATTTAGATTTGATTACGAAATGAGCGATCGCTTTGTGATTCTTGAAATTAAACTTGAAGCGATCGCCTTTGGAATATTAACGATAGATATCTCTTCGGTGTCCAAGATCAATAACTATAATTTTTTTCTCAATATCATTTATTTCATAAATAACTCGATAATTACCTATCCGAACACGCCAAGCATCACGCCCTGTTAACTTCAAACATCCCGAAGGTCTTGGGTTCTCAGCAAGCCCTCTAATAACATCTCTAACTCTTTGATAATCTTCATTTTGCAGATTAGCTAATGTCTTAGAAACTGTTTTTTTAACGGTAATACTGTAGTTCATTTGCGACTATTTTCAATTTCAGAAACCACTACTTCAAAAGGAATTTCTTCTTCATCTAAGAGAATAGCAGCATCATAGGCTCGAATAGACTCTAGCTCTTCTAACTGTTCTAACAAATTTTGATATTCATCTATACCTAAAAGAACACCAATTCTGTTTCCTTGTTCATCCGTAACATACTTTTCCTTTAATTGCATTTAATAGCTATCCTTCCATATTAATTTTACACACTTATTATAGCCGAATTAGTAAGATGTGGGCAGTGGCGATCGCTTTGTGATTCTTGAAATTAAACTTGAAGCGATCGCTACTCGTAAACCGTACATTTAGCTCAATCTTCAATACACCTCATCATGAGAACCAATATCGACAAGAATGATCGCCTCTGAGTTAACGCTAAAGACAATGCGGCAATCATAACCGCAAGAGCAAGCCTGAAATCCTTCCAGCTTACCTCTAAGGGGATGCGTCCCTAAACTAGGCGAAAACACGTCCAACTCCATTTGCTGAATCACATTCTCTATACGGCTTCTTAGCTCAGGATTTCGCTTAACATATCGCCGTAAAGCACGCCCAAATTTTGGCGAAAAAACAATCTTTCTCATAGATTATTCGGGCGAGTCAAGTATACTGCGTAATTGTGTGATCGCCTCTTCTGCTGTGTAAGACTTTAATTCTCCTGCTCGATACGCCACTAATGCCTCACGCCCACTTTGAGCAATCTCATCACGCCGACGCTCGATCTGGCGATTACGAATAATTTGTATCAACATATCTTGTTGATCTGTCGGTAACTGTTCAACAACCTCAATTGCTGATGCAAGTGTAACCATTACAAAATACTCCACTTAATAATTTGCAGACATCAGAACCAAATCTCATGCAAAATCTAGTCTATGCGATTAACAACATGAACGCTACCTCAAATCCATATTTCAAATATCTTAGTGGAAAATTGAGAGATAGACGCGCCAATGCTCAAACCCTACAGTTATTTTGAGATTTAGATTTGATTACGAAAGGAGCGATCGCTTTGTGATTCTTGCAATTAAACTTGAAGCGATCGCTTAATATAAAATAATTACCGACAGCCAAAAGTGAAACCTATGGGACTAGATCGAATTGTCATTAAACCAGATGTCTGTCTCGGACAGCCTACTGTCAGAGGACTAAGGATTACTGTAGCCTTTGTCCTCAAACTCTTAGCCAGCAATCTGTCTGTTCCCGACATTTTAGAAGCCTATCCAGAGCTAGAACTTGAAGACATCAGACAAGTTCTAAACTATGCAGCTTGGGCAGTCTCAGATCAAATTCACGGTGTTATCGCGTGAAGGGTATGCGATTACTTGCATATGTTCATATTTCACCGAAAACAGTTACAGACTTACAAAAGCAAGGCTATGAAATTATGCGTAGCTCAGAAGTTTTGCCAAACAATGCACCCGATGTCAATATTTTAGAATTTGCTAGAGCCGAAAACTGGGTTGTACTTACTCAAGACTTAGATTTTTCAATGCTGGTGGCACTTAGTCGATACAGCCAGCCCAGCTTAATCACGTTACGACTTTCATCTGCAAAGCCAGACATTGTGACCCAAAAGCTATTAGATATATTGCCTCAAATAGAAGAAGCGCTTCAAGAAGGTTCCGCAATTACAATCCAAGATGAAAGTATTAGGATTCGCAAATTACCTGTGCAATAGAATTTAAGTGCGAAAAGGGAAGGCGATCGCTACTCCCACAAATCAACATTTAAAATTGTGTCAATATCGCGCCCGAATTGCCATGTATCAGGGAATTGGTAGCCCAGTTTGCCATATTCAGTTCTTACTTCACGCAAGGCAAAGCGAAAAGCAACATCAAAAGCGCTATCCCACATCGTTTTTAAACTTGGTGAGTCTATTAGTGCTAATTCAATACCTGTACGTTGGTTTCTGATGGTGCGCTCCCAACCGTTAAATTCTTGAGGCATACCAACATAGATACGTTTCAGTAGATGTTCTAGTAAGGTTGTTAGTCGGCTCCTAATCTCCTTTTTGTCTGACTTACCCAAACACTCGATCTCCTCTATCAAATTTTCAAGATCCACATGGTCAAAGTCCCTAGCCTTGAGTTTAGCTACGGTGTCTTGAGTCCATAGCAAGAAATCAGACTCATATAAGGATTTATGGCTGATTGCTTGAGTCATTTATTTTTCTCCTCTGGTATTGTTGTAATCTTCATGCTTGGCAGTGTTGACAGTTTGAGTCATTAATCTTGTAAGAATTGATTGAGGCTCAATATCAACATATCCCGCGATCTCTTTGAAGACCCTGCACATCGCGTACATTAGATGGGTTGACCCAGTTTGATAAGCAATCATAATGAGAGACCATTAGAGAAGTCAATGCTTGAGGGCTAACGTGATTCGCGATCGCCCTGTTAAAATTGTGGTATAACCCACTTATTTACTCCCTTGAAATTAGTTGAGCTTACCTAATATGTCTTTGCTTTTATCAGCCCCCGTTATTTATGCAGCGATCGCTGGCGCATATCTGTTTGTAATTCCCCTGTTGGCGCTGTTTTATTTCAAAGCCCGTTGGTACAAAACAGGTTCAGTAGAGAGAATTGTCGTTTGTTTTCTAGCCTTCTTTTTCTTCCCCGGACTACTACTACTTTCACCATTTTTTAACTTTCGTCCCGTTGCTCGTCAAATCTAGGAAATCTAGGAATTATTATTATGCGGCGAATTGATGCGATCGCCATTGTGTTTGCTTTTTTTGCCTTTGGTGGAATTGCATACTGGCTATTTCAAATTGCGGGTCTTGATGCCACCAATGCAGGGGTTTGGAGTCAAGTAGTTTTGGTGGGAGTACTCATTGCTTGGATTAGTACTTACATATTTCGTGCAATCACCAAAACCATGACTTACAACCAGCAGCTAGAAGAATACCAAAAGGCTTTTCTAGCAAAACAATTGCAAGATATGTCGCCCGAAGAAAGGGAAAAGCTCTTGGCAGAGGTTGAAGCAGAAAGGCAATTGGTACAACCACCATTACCTAAGGAGCAATCGCAGGAGCCATGAGTGCACGATCGCCATACTATTCCCTATTTCATCCTAAGCCCCTAGCTCGGCGAGTTAGTTCCTTTGGATTTCCTAGGGATTTAGGCGATCGCTTTTCGATATTACAGAAGTGGTTGCGTTTTGCCAGTGATGCCGAACCCTCCAACCTCATTACCGAAGCGCAGTTTCTCCACGATATTTTTGTTGATATTTTGGGATATCGTTCCCCCTTTGAGTCTGCGGTCGGTACATGGGAGCTAGAGTTGCATCCCACGACTGCCTTAGGATTTTTTACAGAATCTACCACCACAGTCATTGCAGAAATTTGGGTCAAAAATGCTAAGGCTGGGGGCATCGTCAAGCCAGAACCAGAACATGAAACCACAGAATGGCTAATTGTTTTAGATTATCGAGACATTTGCCTTTACCATCGTCAAGTATCAGGTTTATTTTGTCAGCGTTTTGCTTGGGAGTCTCTGGCAAATTTAGACCAGCTTAAGGCATTTTACTTCCTATTATCGCGGCGGACTCTGTTGCAGGGTATCGCCAATGGTGAAGAGCGATCGCGCACCACCCAACTCCTCGAAGAATCTCATCAACTAGAATCAGACCTTCTTAAAAATTTTTATAGTCACTATTACAAAATCCGTAGTCAACTCATTAAGGACTTTCGCTATCGGCTTCAGCTATTAGCTCAGATTTCTAGCCTTGAGCCGCAAAACCAAAGCTCAGACACATCTAGCTTTAATGGAGAACCAATTGCGATCGCCATCTACCAAGCCCAAAAACTCCTCAACCGTGTAATCTTTGTCGCCTATTGTGAAGACTACGAGTTGCTACCTGCTAACACCATCAAAGATGCCTACGAATTTATTAATCCCTACCAAGAGCAACCCGTTTGGGAAAATTATAAAGCGATCTTTAAATGGATAGAACAGGGAAATCCCCACTATATTCCGCCAATTAATGCCTATCCCATTTCTCTTTTTGCCAAAGATCCTATCCTTGACCATGCTCTCTTTGTGGGTGATGAGCTTTGTCGTCAAATCAAGGAAATAACTAAGTTTGATTTCAGTCAAGATCTGACTCGCCATATTCTTATGAACATTTTTGATGAGTCGATGCGGGAACTAGCTCAATATCGTAAAGATCTGGCCTATCTCAGTAAAAGACGCACTCCTAAGTTACCTTGTAAAACGATTTTACATAGCGAAGTAGTGATTAAAATCTTACAAGCACATCTCTTACCGCAGGCAGAATCTCAATCGTCTGATAGCTCTCATTCAGATATTCTCAATTATTGTCGAGACTATCAAGAGCGACTTTTAAAGATCAAAATCCTACATCCAAAATGCGGCTCAGGAGTATTTCTCATTACAGCTTTGGAATTTCTCATATCAGAGCATGAGCGAATTCATTATCTGCTAACTAAATTTTCTTCAGATCTAGAAGCACCGTCACCTCTGAGCCTTGATTCAGTCATACCGCATATTTTACAAAACAATCTTTATGGCTGCGATCTGAGTGTGGAAGCTGTAGAAATGACCCGTCTTTCGCTTTGTTTGCGATCGCTAGAGGCTAGTCGCTATCTGCCTAATTTCGAGCAGAATATTCAATTGGGAGATATGACTTCCTGTGACTTTGGTGAGGAGTTTCAATTGGCTAGCGATCGGGGCGAAGTCGTTATTTTAAAATAATTCTATTATCATGATATTCATATTGCTATTATAGAAGAATAAACTGCAAAGCAGTTTATTCTTCTGCTTATGCTCCAAATCCTCCTAGAGAATTAAAATTAGTGGCACTCTGACTTGCTCGCATTGCTGACTGCGAAAAGACTTGAAAAGCTTTGCGAATTTCGCCATCACTATTAGCAGGCGTAAGAATCCATTCATCACGGATTCCCATTTCTTTAAAGACTTGACGGAAGTTAGTAGAACCATCATCAATGCCCATCGCCGCAATAATGTGATTCTCCATCCGTAACATATCATGGGCGATCGCTGACACATCTTTGGCGCTATGACGCACCGAATGACAGTCGTCACCATCGGTAATAATTAGGGTTACAGTACGCACAGGCACACCATTATCCGAAAATTCCTGCGACTTGGCTAACACAGTTCCCAATAACACCACCGTTTGATCGTAAAGCGGTGTACCTTGATTGGGATTATAGTTTTTCGTATCCATCCTAATTGCCTGCGCGATCGGGCAGTAGGGATAAAGAATAGTTCCATTCAGATAGCGATTGTGAATGAGAATATTATCCTGTTGTTGCGAAGAAGTCAGCGCATCAATAACAGAGTTATGCCCGCCGCGCACTGCTTGAGCATTGCCAGCATACTGAATCGAACCAGAATCATCGGGCATAATCGTCACTAGTACAACTTCGCTGGACATCACATCATCAACATGAATGCCAAGCCCTGCTTGAATTTGTGCGCCGAGGTCATAAACTGTCAATGCTTGCAAAGATTCATTGGAAAGGGTTCCGTCATCTAGTGCAGATTGGAAGAGGTCGTTGATGTTAGTCATGATAATTGGTGATGGGTAATGGGTAATTGGTGATTGGCTGTTAGCTGTTGGCTTTTAGCTTTTAGCTTTTTGATATTTTTTCTTTTTTAAACTGCGTTTTCCCAGAATTCCATTGTTTGAGGGGCGATCGCTTTAGGATTTTCTTGATCTAGTTCTTTGAGACAGGCTAGGAATGCTTTGGCGTAGGCTTTTAAACCTAAAAGAGAAAGACTACGAAGAATTCTGGTAATTCGCAAATGGTTGTGGTTCATTGGACGTAGCCAGAATTGGCTACGCGACCTTCAGGGTTTGGTGACTCACCACGATAAAAAGATAGTAAGGAATTCATAGTTTTTTTCAAGTTTAGTTTGACAACCAGCGCTCAAGGAAATTCTTTTTAGGTTGAATGGATTCCAAATATTCTCTGAGCAAGCGTTCAATCAATTCTGAACTAGTGGTGTTTTCTTGGGCAAGAATTGCAACTAGGCATCTTTCCGTTTCAGCATCAATATTAATACTCATCATGGTATTTACCTCCTAAAACTCATTTTTTTAAGATTCGTAAAGCACTTTGCGCTTTACGAATCCTTAATCAAGATCAAGATCTACCCAAGATTCCATTGGGGTAGTGGACTTGACAAGGTGCATACCAGCATCCGCAAAACGCCTAAACGCAGCGTCGGCTTGATCGGTGTAGTCCACGATATTAGGAACGACCACAGGCGAAGTGCAATCTTCGAGCAGATAGACTTTCTTCGCCAATTTGGGATCGTGGGCAAGAATTTCGCTGAGTAGATCTTGAATTGTCCATGCCACGCAATGGCTTTTCGCTTGACCTGCAATGATTACAGCATCAAATTCTAGTAACCTTTGCAAAAAGCGCGTGTTCTTTTGCGCGATCGGTCTGCCATCGGCTCCATCCATTACTTCAGGACGCAGTACGGAATAGTTCTCAGTGAGAGGATTGCCGCCTTTAATCTCGAAGTTAGTCTGGCTATGTCTTGCAATATTATGGAAAAACATCGCTTCTTCTACAGCAGAAACTAGCGCGTGACCGATACCGCCGAGCATGGAGTGGTACGCCCAAACCGTAAGCGGAAACTTGCCATCATCGCTGAGTTTCTGGACATAGTGCAGTGCGTGGCGTTGGATTGCCATGTAGTTGCCTTTGGCGAGACTATAGGCGATCGCAGGATTTACTTTCCACTTGCCTTGCTGCACATCTTCTAAGGTAATTGAAGTAGCATTGGGAATAGGATGTTCCCCTGCATCATTCACCCAAAAGATCGGATGGAAGATTTGCATAGCGGTATGGGTATCCATTGTGGGCGCAATTTCGCTGATATGGTGGAGATTTCGATAGATAAATTCGCACAGCCGCACGTTGTCCTCGATCGCCCCTGTACCAGATCTTCCGCCGACAAATAGCTCAAAATCAGGAATACAAAAGGTATTCTGCACATCGATCGCCATCAAACAAATTTTCTTGCGATCCTTGGCAGCAGGTGCGATGCCATGTTGTTTCGCCCATGCTTCGGCTTGGTTTGCCCGATCTTGATAGGGAACGCGCCATACTGAGCCGACTTTGTGGCGATCAAAAAATGCGGGAATGGGAAGTTGGGTTTGAATTTGCGTAGTCATGATTAGATATCTCCTAATTTATTGATTTATTGCTGCTTTTTTGCATTTTCCTGTAAATAATCGCGAATGAATTGCTTGATTAGCTCTTCGATCGTAGTCTGCTGTTGCAAAGCAAGTCGATTAAGTTCGTGAACAGTCTCTTCATCCAAATTCAATTCAATTGTTTGCATTTTAGGCTCTCCTAAATTTTGAATGATTTCAAGGTGATTCTATTGAAATGCTAGGGATAGAATACCCAAGATTTTTTCAATATTGCTGAGTTGGTACTCAGTTAAATCAATCTCCACAAGGCGATCGCTTAGTCTCAAAAACTTCCAATCATTGCCAGTAGTGGCGGCTCCATAGATGACAGAAACATCATTTTGGTGCTGTTGATTAAAGAGTTTGGCTGCCCACATTTCGGCAATACATTGACCTAATGCACCGTTGATATTTTCTTTTTTTGCCTCAACTACTACCACTACAGGCGCTTTAAGCATGAGTTGTGAAGGCGATCGGCTGAGGAGAAAGTCACAAACTCCATTTAGTCCGATATCGCGATCAATGTTTAGTTCCACACCTGAGAATAAACTGGCTTTATCCAAGTGTTTTTTGCGAACTTCAACTAAAATCGGTGCAATGATTAATTCTGAACGTGCCTTTTCCGTGTTCATGGCAAGTGCTAAAGGCACAAATTCTTTAAGAAGTTGGTTGAGAAATTCACTAGCTTCTTCTAAAGGAGAATCATTTAGTAAATTGGCACGTTCAGCAATAGTGAGGTCAAAAGCTGTCTGAACTGATTCTAAGGTAAATTCGCTGTAGGACATCGTGTATCACCTGCTATGTTTTGAAGTAATTCGTCTGTTAAACTGACTATGTAATTAGCAAGACTTTACAAAGTAGATTTGCTAAAGATTGTCTCCTAAGTAATTTGCAACAAGAATTCGTTTAGGATAATAACCCTCTCTATAAAACTCATCATCGAGGTAATCAAGTTGCTTCCTATGATCATTAAACAGTCTAAATGTAGAATTAGTTTCAATAGCATGGGACAAGTTTTCTGGCAATCTAGGAAAGACAGAAACATCTCCAAAACCCCATGAAGTATGAATTGCTGTTCTAGATTCATAAACTTGAAGTAGAGAAGGACAATAAACTAAGCAACGCCAAGGTTTTGTATCATAAGGAGTGTGTAAAAAGTCAAAGGTTGATTTTCCCCATTGATTAATAGCTTTTTTAACATTCTTTAGCGGAGTAACAGTGCAACCAAGTTGCTTGTATTCTGGTGGCAAATTACAATGCCAATATGGACTTAAATCAGTATTTTTAGAATAGTTGTAGAAACAGTAAAGAGGAATTGCTCCATTGTTTTGAGCATGTCTTTCTAAAATATCACTCTGTTCTACTGAATCTACTTTATGCTTAAGATATTTATATTTAGTGAATTTTGCATCAATTTTTTTGGCTTGAACGGCATAACGAAGATATCCTATACGACTATTCCCAATCCACCACTCCCAGTCTGTACCTTGATCTTTTTCTCTATATTTATCAGTTTTTACAACTGTGACTTCTGAAGATTGAGACATTGCAATTTCCAGAAGATTTATATCTGTAATTGTTTCTTCTCCTTGAGAAACTTCATGTTGATTTGCATAGAAAATACGTTGCCAAGTGGAAGATGCTAGTTTCTCAAATAATTCCACAGATCTCATGTTAGTTAATCCTTTTTTTGTGCGCGTAAAAGTTTAGCTGGTCTAGAAAATATTCTAAGCTAATTGTAACTGCAAAATCTTTTGTGATTGAATCACATAGATACCTTGCGAACCAACAATGAGAGAACAGCCGCTATCGACATAGGGTTCAGTTTCGAGAAAGGTTTTTGTGATCATAATCTGTCCCTGATTTGCCTCAAGTCTAACGATACCCTCATCAGTGGGAACGAATAGCCAACTAGCGATCGCACTGCCGCCATGAATATTCTCTAACCATGCGCGATCGCCTTTAGGTGCGGCAATCGTGGCAACTAGCTCACCTGTGGGACGCAATACGGAAACGCGATGAATGATTTTGCCTTGCTCTTGGGTGATGGTGAAGAACCAGCAGATATCATTGCTAAATAGACAATTGGCATCGATAAGTTCTCCTTGAATTGGAGGAATATTTATGCGATCGCATATCCCTGCTCTCTTAGCCGCAAAGGTAAAAGCAACACTGATCGCTCCTGCGCGATAGAAGCCAAAGCCAAAAGTTTCACCAACCCAAAATTGCGTTTGTCCTTCGAGAATATCACCGATGTATTCATTCCCTAATTTGCCATCACGGAGTAATTGTCCTTGATCAATCCAATAGCGAGAGAAGGAATTGGCGCGAATTAGCTCGGCGGCGATCGCTTGTGTTTGTCCTTGAGTGAGAGTAATTGCTGTGCCTTGCCTGGCAAAGATTGTGGACTTACCAAAGATGGCGAATTGAATATTAGCATCGAGTTCTCCTGATAGTAATACATTGTTGTCTTCTCGCTTGAAATCATGGTTTTCGTGGTAAAGATATTGGAGTGAATTATTTTGCAACGCAGCTTTGAGAATTACGCCTTCGGTTTGAAATATCTGGATAACCTTGCAGTTACCACCATAGGGAAGTTTTCCAGAGATAGAAGGAATACTCAAAATCAAAGGATTACAGGCTGGGCAAGTAATGGTTAAATGCTCAATTCCACATTTTTGGCACTTTTGCCAATGCATTGATGTAAGTAGTGATTGGGGGAAAATACCTCGCCAATCTTGTTCAAAACATTTATAGAAATGGTCTAACAACTCATCAGAGAGAACCCTTTGCGTAATTGCGGGTTTGGGATAGCGAACATCACGATGAAAAACAGTAATTCTGTGCAGTGGTCTGGCACTGTGGGGAATCATGTCGGACTGAGATTTGGGTTTATATACGCCGCCATAGGGATCGACATAGAGGAGACTCTGCATCAACATCACCGTGAAGGCGTACCAATCGGATTCAGGATTGTGGGGACTGATGAGAATTGGTTGATTGGCATTGCGATCGCATAGCATCGGGTCGACAAATCTCGCTGTGAAAACCTGACAAGGGAAATGTCCAAATTGGAAGGAATCCGCATCAATAATATTTACTTGATTTTGGTGAACCAATAAATTCAAATCATTAAAATCGCCAATCGTCACATTTGCCTGATGAATTTTGAGAACCGTTTCGTGTAAGTCGCGAAATAGGCTAGACACAAATTGCTGCGAGATGCCGTTTGTGTTGCGGTAAGTGCGATCGCTATATTTTAAAAGCGGCACTGTATTCTGCAAAAAAGGCATCGTATAGCCAAGAATCATTCCCTGTTTATCGGTGGCTAAGGTTTCGGGTTTAATCACCCGCACAGGTAAGTTATTGGGAAATACGGGAAGTTTTTGCTGATGGATCGATAATCTCGCTTGAGCCGCTAATTGTTCTTGAGTTGATAACTGATAATCAGGATGCTCGGCGGTTTTGAAGAGTTTGAGAACCTTACCATTTTTGAGATCATAGATATCTGCTTCGCCACCCTTGCCGATCGCATTTTTAGGATTAACTTTGATTCGCTTTTGATTAAGATAGATATCCATGATTTTGCTCCTAATATTGAGCTATGGTTCTGGATATGTGGCGCTTCGCGCCACATATCCTATTTTAAATAACAAGGCAAATTGTAAGTTCCACTAAATTCCAATACTGTCTTCCGAATTTGTCGATCTAGTTTTTTCCATGCTTGGACAGCGATCTCATGAGGCACACCGCCATAAAAAGCTTCAGCAATACTTCCTGTAATTGCGGCGATCGTATCGCTATCACCACCAAGGGAAACCGCATTGCGAATTGCATCTTCAAAATCCGTTGATTCTAAAAAAGCGATAATTGCTTCAGGGACGCTTTTTTGGCAGGATACTTCAAACTTATAATTGGGGCGAATTTCATCAATAGTGCGATGCAAATCGTAATCGAAAGTTTGCTCGATATAAGCTTGAATTTCTGCCTTAGTCTTACCTTGACGCGCCAAGAAAATCGCCGCCGCAGTCGCCTGTCCGCCTTTGATACCTTCAGGATGATTGTGTGTTGCGGCAGTGCAACGTTCGGCTTCTTTGAGGACATCTTCTAGATTGTCGTAAGCCCAAGCGATCGGACTCACTCGCATTGCTGCACCGTTACCCCAACTGTTATAACCTTGCTTCTGATTACTCATTGCCCAGCAAGTAAATCTCTGTCCGAAACCTGCTAAGGGATAGCGCCAAAAGCATTTCTTGAAGTTACTCACATAGCTAGTACCCGTCAGCAGAGACTTGGCAACCGCATAGGTAAGCACAGTATCATCACTAAAATGACTACCAAAAGAGAACAGTTTGAAGTCCTTCCGCTTCATCGGCACTACTTCATAAATCGAACCGATAATATCACCAGCGATCGCGCCTAACATAATCCATACCTCTCTCTAAATTCTTCAACAACTTCACGCATCATCGGTGGTAAATAACTCAAAGCTTTATCTGCAATATCTTGAGGAACACCACCATAAAAGGCTTCCGCTATTCCGCCTGTGATACAGGTCAGCGTATCGCTATCGCCGCCAAGGGAAACAGCATTGCGAATGGCATCTTCAAAATCCGTTGATTCTAAAAAGGCAATGATTGCTTCGGGAACAGTCTCTTGGCAGGATTCGTTAAATTTATAAACGGGACGAATCTCGTCCAAAGTTCTATCTAAATCATAGTCAAAAGATTTCGCGATCGCCTCTTTTATTTGCTCCTTTGACTGACCCTTACGCGCCATATAAATCGCCATAGCCACTGTTTGCGCTCCCTTAACTCCTTCAGGATGATTATGGGTAACTTCCGCCGATCGCTTGGCTTCCTGCATCACCATTTCTAAATCATCATAGGCAAAGCCGACAGCACTAACCCGCATCGCTGAGCCATTACCCCAGCTATTGTATGGCTCCATACTCTCAGAATGAATCCACTGAGCAAATCTGCCGCCGTAGCTTCCCTTAACCGATGGATAGGCACGCGCATATTTTTTGATATATTCGCCATAGTTTCCATTTCGCATTAAGCAATCAGCAACAGCTACAGTTAATACGGTGTCATCAGTAAAATCACATTCATCACCAAAGAGAGGGAAGTCTTTAGAACGATGATTATTAAATTCGTAAATAGAACCGACAATATCGCCGATAATTGCACCTAACATAGTTTTTCTCCTTTTGGGTAATTGGCTTTTAGATGTTAGCTTTTAGCTATTAGCGGTTAGCTTTTTTTGGGTGATTGGGAATTGGTGATTGGTGATTGAGATTTTTTCTGTGTAAGCTAACAGCTAACAGCTAATCGCTAACCGCTAAAAGCCTTCTAACCACCACCAAACTTGTATCATCCGACAAAACGCCCGATCGCCTATTTAACTCTCGTTTATTCCAATCAGGTTTGACTTCTTCGCGATTGAGCATCGCTAGTTTCCGTCGGATTGCATCGGGATTTTGGAAATAGCGGTCTTCTTGCCAAAATTGATGGATATCTTCAACTTTGAGTAAATCATCAATGCCATCGGTGGCGATGAGAATTGATTCTAATTCTACTGTTGGTAAGCGATCGCGTATTTCAAAATCAATTGCATCAGGTTTATATAAACCGTAAGCGAGATAGGGTGGCGCATTATTCGCATAGGCAGGGATTTGATTTAGTTCGCCATTAATCGCGATCGCGCCATCTCCCATAGAAAAAGTAACCATTTCGCCTTCCGTAATCACAACACCAAGAATCGTAAACAACAAATAATTATTGACAAATTCCATGTCGCCATTGGTAAGCGTTACTAAATTCTTAAGCTTTTGTAATAGATTGAATTTAATCAGATTCCAAAAGTCAGGAATAGATATTTGAGAATCTTGATTTACCTCTTGATTGAGAAGATTGCCAATTTCCTCAACCACTAGCCTCGCGCCAAGCTTTGCGCCAACTTCGCTATGCTTACCACTGCTGCAGCCATCGCACACCACCGCCGCAATGAATTTGTTATTAGCAACAATCTGATAAGCATCCTGATTATTTTTGCCAGCGAGAACATGATTTCTCCCGATGATGGAGCCGCTTGCGTATGCAAATTGGTTAGCCAAATTGACAGCTAAATCGCTAGAAGGTCTAGCAATTTGCGGCGATCGCTCATCGAGAATATCTACTTGTTCTTGCATCGCGATATAGTGTATAAACTACACAAACCAATATAGTGTTATTTTTACACTATGTCAATGTTTTTTAGTCTTTAGCTGTTAGCGATTAGCTTTTAGCTTTGGAGATTAGTCATTGGTTGCATTGACTCACTTCAACCTAACCAAAAGCCAACAGCTAATAGCTAAAAGCTAACCGCCAACAGCTAATCACCAAATGCCTACCTACCCCTATCCCCGACCAGCCCTCACCGTTGATTGCATTGTTTTTGGGCTTGATGCTGAACTAGAGCTAAAAATTATGTTAATCCAGCGTGATATACCGCCATTTCAAGGACAATGGGCGATCCCTGGAGGATTTGTCCGCATAGATGAAACCTTGGAGCAGGCAGCTTTGCGCGAACTGCAAGAGGAAACAGGGATTCATGATGTCTTCTTAGAACAGCTTTATACTTTTGGCGATTTGGGGCGCGATCCGCGCGATCGCACGGTTACGGTTGCTTATTACGCCTTAATAAATCTTGTTGAGCAAGAAATTAAAGCGGCAACGGATGCACGGGAGGCTAAATGGTTTTCAATTTCCCAAATTCCTCAATTAGCCTTTGACCATGATCAGATTTTGCAAATAGCGATCGCTCGACTGCGTAGCAAAATTCGTTATGAGCCGATTGGTTTTGAGTTATTGCCCAAAAAATTCACTTTAACGCAATTACAAAAACTTTACGAAACTGTCTTAGCCCGTGAACTAGATAAACGCAATTTTCGCAAAAAAATCCTTAGCATGGACTTGTTAATTGATACGGAAGAACTAGAGCAAGGTGTACGTCATCGCGCTGCCAAGTTATACCGATTTGATGAAAATAAATACTTGCATCTTAAGCAAAATGGCTTTAATTTTGAACTTTAATTTTTAGTCTCAACTATTCATCTCAAGAGACTGTTCATATTCTTGGAACGGATTAAGCCTTTATCTGTATAGCTTCTAGAAAATTGTTATGGGAGTTTGGCTTTAGATTTTTGGGGGAAGCTACCTGAATTATTGCTGACTTAGAGACACAGACTTGCAGCACAAGTTATAGCTATTCAAGTATAATGTAAACAAATTTTGCAAAATTTTAATTTATACATGACCACAACTATTGCTCCTGAATCTGTGACCGTTAAGCATGAGATTAAGGATATATCCCTAGCCCCTCTTGGTAAGCAACGCATCGAATGGGCAAGCCGCGAAATGCCCGTATTGCGTCAAATTCGCGATCGCTTTGCTGCCGAAAAACCCCTTGCTGGTATCCGCATCTCCGCCTGCTGCCACGTCACTACAGAAACAGCTAACCTCGCGATCGCCCTCAAAGCCGCAGGTGCTGATGCAGTTCTCATTGCCAGCAACCCCCTATCGACCCAAGATGATGTGGCGGCTTCCCTAGTTTACGATCACGGTATTTCCGTATTTGCGATCAAGGGTGAAGATAATGCTACCTATCATCGCCATGTGGAATTAGCCCTAGCCCACCGTCCCCAAATCATCGTTGATGACGGCAGTGATGTCACCACATCGCTCGTGCTACACCATGCTGATCAAATTCCTGACATCATTGGTACAACTGAAGAAACCACCACAGGTATTGTGCGCCTCAACGCAATGTTTAAGGATGGTAAATTAACCTTCCCTGCGATCGCTGTTAATGACGCAGAAACCAAGCATTTCTTTGATAACCGCTATGGCACAGGTCAATCAACTCTTGATGGCATCATTCGTGCTACCAACATTCTCCTTGCAGGTAAAGTGATTGTTGTGGCTGGCTATGGCTGGTGTGGTAAGGGTGTTGCCCTCCGTGCGCGTGGTATGGGTGCAAGTGTTGTTGTTACTGAAATCAATCCTGTAGCAGCGATCGAAGCAGCGATGGATGGCTTTAACGTCATGCCAATGAGCGAAGCTGCCAAAATTGGCGATATCTTCATCACCGTCACTGGTAACAAGCACGTTATTCGCCGCGAACATTTTGAAGTCATGAAAGATGGCGCGATCGTCGCTAACTCTGGTCACTTTGACCTAGAAATTGACCTTGTTGCTCTTAATGAATTGACTAGTTCTGCCAGCTTTGTCCGCAACTTTACCCAAGAATACAAGCTCAATTCTGGCAAGTCGATCATTGTGATTGGTGAAGGTCGTCTGGTTAACCTTGCTGCTGCTGAGGGACACCCTGCCAGTGTTATGGATATGAGCTTTGCAAACCAAGCCCTTGCCTGTGAATTTCTTGTAAAGAATAAAGGTAAATTGCCTGCGGGAGTTGTATCAATTCCTAAGGATGTGGATCAAGAAATTGCGCGTCTGAAGTTGCAAGCAATGGGTATTCAGATTGACACCCTCACCCCAGAACAGATTCATTACATGAATTCTTGGACAGAAGGTACATAAGTGATGCTTTGCCGCACTTAAAATAGCTAAAACAAAGAACCACTCCAATGGAGTGGTTCTTTGTTTTTCAAAAACCAAGAAGCGAGTTGCGGCGCGGAGCGCCGCAACTCGTATTCTGGGTTTGCGGCACAAAATGCGACTACAGTGATGGCAATACAAAAATTACAAAGCTTGATTGCATTGTTGAGCTAAGAAATCTTCCCTAATCCAGCCCCTTGTACTACTTGGCAAATATTCTACAAAATACCAAGTGTATCCATCTTTATCTTCTTTAGTAAGTCTTTTGCCTGAATTGTTATTGAGCATATTGACCGATTGTCCAACTAAGACAAAGGAAAATGGTTCGCCAAAGCCATTTCTAAGATTAACCCGTGATCCTCTCTCCTTACCCACTACCTGCACATCACAGTTGGTGTTTTGCTGGGCGTGGGCGCTCAGGGGAAACTGCATCATTACGGTCAGGAGTGGCGCGATCGCCAAGGACAAAAATTTAAAAACCCGAAAACCCTGCATAAAATCTCCTCATCAAATATCAAAATTTGTATAAATCAGTCAAGTAAATGCTCTTTGAAGAAATTGAGTGTATAGCCAATCTCTAAGACTTGGTTACTCCTTTTGCTAGAGCCATGACCTTCATCGGGAAAAATGACTAATTGTGACGGAATTTGTTTCTTCTCTAGCGTTTGTTGGATCTGCACAGCTTCTCCCACAGGAACACGAGGGTCGTTAGCACCTTGAATAATTAGCAATGGCGCTTTGATGCGATCGCTATAGGTAACAGGAGATAGCTCTATCAGTGCCTGCTTATCCTTAATCGGATCACCATATTCACTGATCCTTAGAATACGCCGATAGGGAGCCGTATTATTTAAAAAAGTAAGGAGGTTACTGATACCCACGATAGAAACACCAGCATCATAGCTGCCAGCAAATTTAGACATTCCCATCAAGGCGGTATAGCCACCGTAGCTACCACCGACAATCCCAATCTTAGGTGTAATCCCATTGATTTGCCAATTTTGACGGATGTGGGTAGAGACATCTTTGATATCTGTAATTACCTTAAGGCGATCGCGCCCATTATCAGCATTCAGCCAAGACTTGCCATAGCCATCACTCCCACGCACATTTGGATCAACAAAGACAAATCCTGCATTGACAAATAGTTGGGCATAGCGATTAAATCCTGGTGTACTTTGACCTTCTGGCCCACCGTGGAAATGAACTATGACTGGACAGGGCTTAGGGAGGGGCTTTTGGGGAGTACTGATACAGGTTGGCGATCGATAGACAAACATGGGGATCGCAGTACCATCACTGGCAGGATAAAACTCTAACTCTGCCGATGCAAAATTTGCTGTATCAATTTCAGGGGTGCTAGGTAGGAGCCACTGCGTTAGTTTCTTGGTTTGCCAATCATAGATAAAGCTCTGTCGTGGAGACTTGGCTGTTTCGACACCAATGGCGGTAAATCTTCCATCTCTAGTGGTAGTACCTGCATAGATATGGTCTGCTCCTTGAAATTGTGGTAAGGGTATTTCCCCATAGTCAGTTGCAGAAACTGCCCGTAATTGGGTATAGCCACCGTTATTAATGGAGTAAAGAATCCGTTGACGTTTTTCATCAATACTAAAGTCAGATACATCCGCCTTCATTTCTGGCGTTATCGGTGTAAATTGCTGATTTTGATAACGATAAAGGCGGCGAAATTCTCCAAATTTTGGAGTTAAGACTAGATACTGGTCAGCACTATTGCCATACTGCACATTGTATTCTTCCTTCTCATTTTGCCCGATGATCAAGCGAGTGGATTTAGTGCTGACATCATACTCATAATACTCACGGGATCTGCTGCCTGTTGCTTTGCCAAAGAGAAACTTGAGCTTTTTGCCAGTTTGCGGATCGGTAAATACATCAGCAATCCAAATAATGCCATCGGCTCCTGAAATCTGCACCTTTTGCTTAGTAACTAGATCGTATCTATAGATGGTATTGGCATTGGGATTAATGTCGTTGGCACTAAAGTAGATGGTGCGATTGTCATTATCAATATATTGCAGTGTTGTCCTCACCCCTGATAGGTGTTGAATGACCTCTAAAGCTCCGCCTTGGGTCGATTGGATATATAGTCCTGGGTTTTCTTCGCCTTGGCGATCGCGAGATAATAGAAGATATTTGCCATTGGGAGTGATACCTGAAATGGAAGTAGCATCCTGTCCGCCTGTCATTTGGATGGGAAAAGTTTGAGCGCCATTCAGTCGCCATACCTGCACTGTGCCAGTTATCCCCCAAGTAAAAAACATTTGTTTGCCATCGGGAGATACCAGCCCCATCCCCGGCGATCGCACATCAAGTATCGATTCTATAGGACGAGTGATCGTTGCAGGTAAAGGAGGAGGAGCATAGCGTTTGAGGATTTCTGGAGCAATGCTTTCTTTCCCTAGTCCTGAATATTGAGCGATCGCGCTCCTAGGATGTAAAGACATACCCACAAGCATCGATACACCAAACAAAAACGGAGATCGCATTTTAATGACAGGATTGCTGAAGAATGAAATTATTTTGAAAGATTTTTGCTGCACAGATTTAATACCTATAAAATCATCCGAACTTGATTTTGGTTAATCGGTATTAGTAAAACTAATACTAAACCTAGCCCATTTAGACTGCATCCATACATAGATCAGAAATAGAACTACAAATGCAGCAGCGATTACCCATTTTACTGAGTCTTTCCATAGATCCATGCTGATTTGTCGTTTTAAATTATCTGCCTCCGTTTGATTTTTTGATATGGAGCTTTGTAATTCAGATAGGATTTGCAGGCGAGTTGCCTGCGGATCAGGAATATTAGCAAAAGCTGACTGGGGAGACAAAGATCTAATAGTATTAATAATCTCTGCATCAGTTGTCGCTTGATTTAGACGTTCAGAAAGTTCTTGGATGGGGCCATTTTGCTGCGCGACCCTAGCAATAACTTCACCCTGACGAATATTTTGAACCCGAAATGTATTTACAATTGTCAGGGGAATACCTAATAAATAGAATACTGCTAAAAACATCGCAAACCAAGAAATGATCTTTGTTGAGATACTTTCCCATGACATCCGCACCGTATATTCACCAAAAAAGATTAATGGAAAAGCAATCAAAATAAGTGGAATTCTCTCAATCATTTGACCATAGAGGTTTAACTCCCAAACTGAATTTGTGAATTTAGGGGGAGTCAATAAAATTAGAGTATCTAATACTGAAAGAGCGAGGGAGCAATATCCTAAAGCTCTTAGTAGTAAATAGGTTTGTTTGCCCGTAGCAGGAATCTGCACTTCATTCATTGTTAGGAACTTCTATTGCGGAAAGTGATATTGCCAATACTCGTACCAGAGATGCCAAATATTTTCAAGAAGTTGATATTGGGCTGGATCTGATTTTTGCTTGGGGATAGATATGATGCTCAAAAGACATCGATTGTCTCGCAGGTCTCCTCTGCCAAGCAAGTATAGAGCTAGGCGATCGCTAGATGTATCATATCGATTACGGTTAGCAATAAATTCTTGGCTAGTAATAGTTGCTTTGCCACGAGGATTGATACAGGCAGCAAGATAGGCACGGTTGTCGGCGGTAAATGTGATGTAATGACCACTGGTTGACGAGTACTTAGGCTGTAAGCTTTGGGGATCATAATTAATATTTAGAGGTTTTAATTCTCTGGCTACATCAATACCCCGATTTAGGTAGATTGCATCAATCTGCAATTGTCCTTGATTAGATTCATAAATATATCTTTGGGTGGCAATGACATGGCTAATTTGAGGGCTAGTGGTAAAGTTATGACTAGATATGAATTTTAAGGAATTTGCTAAGGATGTGAAGTTTTGATCTAAAGGTGGGCTGGGAAATTGGTAATTAATTTTGGTGCTTTTGGGCGGAGACAGAGATGAAATAGCGATCGCTTGAGTGATCATCAGCAATATCAACAATAAACTCCATTTTTGATAGTTATAGTAATGTTTGAGTCTAACTTTTAAATCATGAAAAGTTGTAACTTTAAGCTTATTCATTAATCTCTATATAGTCTGTTGCAGCTTGAAGGGAGCATCTCACTTTGGCGCAGTCTAAATCTTACTAAGCCTATAACAAGGGGCTTAAGCCCCTTGTCTTTATCAAATGCTCCAAAGTGAGATACTCTCGTTGCAGATTGAAGGAGTATGGCAATTTTTTGAGCATGATCTGTTAGAGCAGCTTCACAAAAGTTCTTCAGATTGTCTTATCGATTGATGTTTTTCTAACCACAAATAGGTTAAACCGCCCACAAAAACAACGATAATATTAGAAAATATGGTTTCACCTCCACCATGATGCCAATAATTAAACTGCTGAAGATTATTGGCATTAACTAGAATAGCAAGAGTACAAAGCCTAATATTATTAATTAAGATTATAGATATCGTGGCTGCCAAGTAAATAAATATTTGCTGTCGTAAGTTAGTTTTATAAATATTAGTTAACATCACTAAAAGCGCAGTCATGGTGATTATCGGAATAATACTAGAACATCCTCCTAAGACTTCTACAGCACCCTTAGGCAATGAAATAGTATATTCTTTTCTGGATACTTCAAAGCCGATATAATGCAAAGAAAATGCTAATAACTTAGCATCAATCCTAATAATTGGACTTAAAATAGTAGTGGATAAAGCCTGAGCTGGCAAAGAAATTACTGCCATGATTGATAGTTCTGATTTATATTTTTTAAACTGAGATATGCCCACTGATGATAATAATATACCAGTAAAAATAATGATTGGATAGAAGAAAGAAAGAGCATCCATAGAGTTATCTAAGGAATTATTAGATTGGCTTAGAACGTGACGAGTTAACATCCATCCTATTAACAAAAAACCGATCGCTATATTCAAAAAGTTAGTTCTAAATTTAATTTGATTCCCTTTTTTCCAAATCAAAAATATTGCACATACCCAACCTAGAATATCAATGAGCGAAGGCATTGTCGCCGTTAATTTATTGATGTAATACCAATGAAATAAGGCAGCATAGGCAATCACCGAAATTAGTAAAAATCCTTTGTGTCTAGTAATGCTTTTTATAAAGTGCAAAATCTGTGAATACATACGGATTCTTTGAGAATTGGTTATGAAATTAGTTTGAATATACCTAATACCAATTTAAAAGAGTGTTACCACACTTTTTTAAATTAAAAACCAAACCCAGTAAGGTTTTTTTAATTAAGAAATGGCTACGCCATTTCTTAATTTGGTATTACAGTGGCGATCGCGCATCCTGCTCATCCCTTAGAGTATAAAACTCTTGCTCTGGACTCCACTGCATCGCCCCATCACGCCCTGTCCAAAAGACACGCACCTTATTTTCATAAAGTTGATTGACCATCGGCTCAATGACACTGGTTGCCGAAGCGATCGCCACTTTGGGATTAATAGCTTGCAAAATTTCGGTCTCAATTTGGCCGCCTGTCCACCATAGGACATCTGCAGCTAATTGTGGCAGCAGTTGCTTTTTGGCGATGATTGCCTGCTGTGATTTTTGATCGGTGGTGGCTAGAAGTAACCAAGATAGACTCCCAATCTTGAACTTAAATATATCGGGATTACGATCTAAGAGTTGAATTTCAATTTGATCATTAACCTTAATCGCTGCACCAGACTGCATAGACTCTAACGGAACTTTCTGGGCAGCTAATGCCCGTTGCAAATTTTGATAGGGTTGCGGAATGACACCAATGCTAGTATCCCGAAACTGCTCGATCGCCACAGTACCACTGCTCAAAACATTCCAACCGTCACTAAAGCTAGGCTGCGTATCGGTGGAGATTGCCCAATTAATGCGGTTAATGCCTTGTTTTTGCAAAAATGGTTGCAATGTAAAGCTGGCAAATTGTTGGTCGCCGCTATTAATTAGCACCACTTTCCCTTGATTTTTGATTAACATGATGGGGACATCGTTAAAGGAGGGAATGGTGACGGCAAAGGTGTTAGCCTGCGCGATCGCATTGGGAACAAAGAGCAAAATACTAACCATCAATGTGGGAATTAGCCAACGTTGCATCTTCCAGAACCAAGGCAATAGCCAAATTGACAACAATAGGGCATAGGCGGCCAACATTTGCCAAATATTAATTGTGCCAACACTGGTACTAGCATTGGGTAAGGTGTTGATCCATTCAGCAATCTGGATCGTCCAGTGCAGCAATGGATAAAATAACCAAGCGATCGCTGCCCCAAGCGGTACAAATATAACCGCTAAAAAGCCACTGATAATACCACCATAGGTACTGATGGTGACAAGGGGGGTGGTGAGAATATTCGCCAATAGTGTATAGATGGCAATTTTGCCAAAGACAAGAATCTGAAGGGGCAAAGTCCAAATATAGGCGGCGATCGGTACGGAAATGAGGTCTGCGATCGCGGGCGGTAGCCACTGCCAATACTGAGCGATCGGACGAGCAGAGGTAATTAAGCCAAAAGTGGCGAGAAAACTAAACTGAAAACCCAGATCCCATATCCACAGAGGTTGATAAATTAATAAAACTACGGCAGTTAAAATGAGTGCCACCACAGGACGGCTACGACGCTGCACCACCAAACCCACTAAACTACCAAACCCCATAATTACTGCACGGAGAATCGATGGGCTGGCTCCAGTTAGTAATAGATATCCCCCTAAGCAGATACAACCTATTACAAACTGCACCTTTAAAGAACCTTTACGACCAATGGCGATCGCTGCTCCTAGTACCAAAGTAACCTGAAATCCTGATGCCGCCAAAATAGCCGCCAGACCCGCCTGCACAAACTCATCCTTCAAGTCGCTGGGCAAATCCACCGCACGCCCACCCAACACCAAGGAACTGAGCAACGCACCTTCGGGAATACCTGCCCCCATCACATGGGCGCGGACGATACTACTGATAAACCACCATTCCCCAAAGCTCGGCGGATCACTTTGCAAAGTTAGCGATCGCCCACTCAATCCTGCGAATATCCCCTGCCTCGCCAAATAGGTTTTAAAATCAAAGGCTCCAAAATTATCAGCTCGACTAGGTAAATATAATCTCCCCGACAACTCCACTTCCTGCCCAGCCCGCAAACCCGTTATTTCAATCAAAGGCACTGTGACATAAAGGTTGCCTGAAGCCGCCACAAATTTATCGGTCTGAGGCTCGGTTTGTGGATTAGCAGTTGCCTCAGAAGTGGGTATAGGGCTAGGTAATGACGGAATATTGGCTATACCAGAGCGTTGAGATTTCCCTGAAGGATTGATCTCCTTCACCGCCATCACAAAGCGTCCGCGCTCACTACGGGTCAAACTCGGCGGCGCAATCACCTGACCCCGCACA
Source organism: Pseudanabaenaceae cyanobacterium bins.39 (assembly GCA_033765135.1). Lineage (GTDB taxonomy): Bacteria > Cyanobacteriota > Cyanobacteriia > Pseudanabaenales > Pseudanabaenaceae > Pseudanabaena. The sequence continues at coordinate 54,358 of JANRII010000037.1, read as the reverse complement.
ATCACATTCGATAAAGGTGCATATTTAGAAATATCTTCAGCTTGCGGTTGAGGAGTCCGTACCTTCACATACAAACAAGCAAATAAGGCGATCACCACACCCAGCAGATATACCCAACGCTTAGGCCCCATGCGCCATAGCTCAGGAATCAATATCGATAAGCCCAAGCCAATGCCCAACAACACATATACAGCCGTCCAATTTTCGAGAAAGCTGGCATAGGCTCCCAGAAAAAAGGCGATCGCAAAGATCAAAATAGTTGCAGACTTCATCATGTCATCAAGCTATAGCAGATCATGATCGGAGCTACGCCGATCGCCAAATTCTGGATTGGGGCGATCGCTACTCCAAGCCCACCAGACCGCATCACAATCACAATGATAAAATTCTTGCCATTTGCGCTGATGATTTTCTGTATAGACTGGCGAACGACGGTTAATCCATGCTGCTTGCGCCTCACCAGCCAGCTTGCCGCAATTGGGACAGCAAAATTGAAAGGCGTGGGTCGCTCTCTCAACCCATTCGGGGGGGATAGGACTAAAAGCATCCATAGAGATTTGGTAAATACTGTTGAGATGATAGTCCAGAATGGCATGTATATGTTTTAAAAAAGTGTTACCACTCTTTTTTAAATTGGTATTAGCTTTGGGGATACCTGTGGTTAGCGTAAAGTTTAGGCTAAGATGTAAAGGTTTGTTACAAATCCTTAATATCTTTAATCAAAAATCCTATAGCTGTGATCGTGTCAGACTTAACACCAGAAAATAACTATCGCTGGAGTCGTGACAACTACTCTGAAGTTGCCCGCAGTATTGACATATGGCGAGTTGTGCTTACCTTCTCTTGGATGATCTGGCTTGATGGCAAGAAGTGGAGCTATGTGGGAGGCAAAACTGAGGCTAAGGTCAAAAAACGGACTCGTCAAAGGGCGATCTGGCTCAGGGAGTCAATTCTACAGCTTGGCCCCACTTTTATTAAGGTGGGGCAGTTGCTATCGACCCGTGCGGATATCTTGCCCACTGAGTCCGTAGAGGAGCTATCCAAATTGCAGGACAGAGTGCCAGCATTTACGGCTGCCAAGGCAAAGCAAATTATTGAGGCGGATTTGGGTAAGCCCGTTGAGGAGATGTTTAGTTATTTTGATCCAATTCCCCTTGCTGCTGCCAGTTTAGGACAAGTACATAAAGCACTGCTGCCTTCGGGGGAAGAAATTGTGGTCAAGGTGCAGCGCCCCGGATTATTAAAACTATTTGCGATCGATCTTGGCATCCTCAAGAAAATCGCGGCATATTTTCAAAATCATCCTAAGTACGGTAGGGGCAGAGATTGGGTTGGCATTTATGAGGAATGCCGCAAAATTCTTTATGAAGAAGCAGATTATTTGCAAGAGGGACGTAACGCTGACCATTTTCGGCGTAATTTTCGGCGCGATCGCCGTATTATCGTGCCACGCATCTATTGGCGCTATGCCTCACGCCGTGTCCTTGTCCTAGAGTATGTGCCAGGTATTAAAGTTAGTAACTATGCCGCCCTCGAAGCCGCAGGACTAGATCGATCAGCGATCGCCAGAATTGGTGCAGAGGCATACCTAGAGCAGTTGCTCAATCATGGCTTTTTCCATGCTGATCCCCACCCTGGCAATTTAGCAGTAACGGGCAAGGGAGAATTAATTTTCTATGACTTCGGCATGATGGGGCGCATTCAGCCCCTCACCCGTGAGAAACTGCTGCGGACATTTTTTGGGATTGCCCAAAAGGATGCCGAAGCCGTGATTAATTCTCTCATTGAGCTAGGAGCCTTAGAGGTCAAGGGTGATACTGGCCCCCTACGGCGATCCGTGCAGTATATGTTGGATAACTTCATGGGGCAGTCGATGGAACAGCGATCGGTCGCTGCCATTAGTGATGACCTCTACGACATTGCTTACGATCAACCCTTCCGTTTCCCCGCCACCTTTACCTTTGTCCTTAGAGCTATCTCGACCCTCGAAGGTCTAGGCAAGGGACTTGATCCCAACTTTAGTTTTATGGAAATTGCTCAACCCTACGCCACAAATCTTATGCAAAACGGTAATTCTCAAGAATCTGGTAATCTTTCCACTGCTTTTTTTGGTGAACTGGGCAGGCAGGCAGCGCAGGTGGGTAATACAGCGATCGCTCTGCCCCGTAGAATTGATGACACTCTCACAAAACTAGATCGTGGTGATATTCGGGTGCGAGTCAAGTCGCAGGAAACCGATCGCCTATTACGAAAACTCAATACTGTTGGCATTGGCGTAATCTATAGTTTGCTTAGTGCTACCTTTTGGATCTGTGCCACCCTGCTATTTATCAATAACTTCACGATTCCTGCCAGCATCGCCCTAGTGCCAGCGATAACCTTGATGGTGATCATGTTGAGACTCTTATCCAAGATGGATCGCCTTGAGCGATCGGAGCGTTAAGAAATGCTGGTATAGCTGCTGCCATACTTGTTAGGACACAAAACCAGAACACGAGTTGCGGCGCGGAGCGCCGCAACTCGCTTCTTGGATTTTGATTTGTCCTGATACAGGTGGCTACAGCTATAAATTTTGGTGAGGTTTGATGCAACAGGATCTAAAGATTAAAAAATTAATAGAAAATCGCTAGAAAATCAATCTTTATAGTTTGTTGTATTAAGGTTAAACTAAGGACTGATAACATAGTTGCTTAATTCAATACGTCAAGCTAGATCACCAAACATGAAGCGCCAATTTGCAGGAGCAACCGATACAGGTTGCGTCAGATCCGCTAACCAAGATTCCTATTACATTGATCCAGAAGGGAGATTTTTTGTGGTGGCTGATGGCATGGGCGGTCATGCTGGTGGTGAGGTGGCAAGTAAAATTGCTGTAGATACAATCCGAGATTGCTTAGAGTCTATGTGGGAAGCAGACATTACTCCCCAGAAGCTCATGGAAGATGCCATCTTCAAGGCCAATCAAGCAATTATGATCGATCAGAGTGCAAATCCTGTGCGATCGGATATGGGAACAACCATCGTGCTACTGATCTTCCGTGAAGAGCAACCTTGGTTTTGTCATATTGGTGATTCCCGTTTGTATAGATTGCGGGGCGCAAAACTTGAGCAAATCAGTGATGATCATACTTGGATTGCCAGAGCTATTCAAACTGGCGTAGTGAATGCCGATGAGGCAAAGAGCCATCCTTGGCGACATATGCTATTGCAATGTTTGGGGCGTGAGGATGTCAAATCCATATCTGCCAAAGAATTGGAATGGCAACCAGGCGATCGCTTTTTGATTTGTAGTGATGGGTTAACAGAGGAATTAAGCGACGATCGCATCGCCCATCAACTCAAAAGTATTCGCAACTGTCAGCAGTCAGCGCAAGCTCTCATTGAATCCGCCAAACAACGTGGTGGACGCGATAATATTACGGTGATTATTGTTACCAATGAATTAAATCCTCAGATTTAGATCAGTACTAGAGCTAAATCTCAACTAGATTAAAATGAATTCTCATCTCATAATTCTCATCTAAATTTTGTATACCCGTCCCTTAGCTAACTTAATTGAACAACTGCAACGGTTGCCTGGTGTGGGGGCAAAGACAGCGCAGCGTCTATCTTTGCACATCATTAAGCGTCCCACTGACGAAATTGAAGCCCTTGCTCAAGCGATTATCCAAGCCAAGCAACAGGTTGGTACTTGTTCCATTTGTGGTCATCTTTCGGCCGATCCCATCTGTGAGATTTGCGCCCATCCCAATCGGGATAATTCGACAATTTGTGTGGTGGCAGATTCTCGCGATCTAATCGCCCTCGAAAAGACGAGAGAATATCGCGGCAAATATCATGTTTTAGGTGGTCTCATTTCTCCTATGGATGGAATTAGCCCAGACCACCTCAATATTCAGAGCTTGGTGCGCCGTGTTAGTGGTCGTCAGGTGACAGAGGTAATTATGGCGATCGCTCCTAACGTTGAGGGGGAAACGACAACCCTTTATGTTGGTGGTTTGCTCAAGCCCTTTACAAAAGTTACGCGAATTGCCTTTGGCATTCCGATGGGCGGAGATCTAGAATATGCAGATGAGGTTACACTAGCAAAAGCGATCGAGGGTCGGCGAGAAATTGATCTCTAGTTGCTCTCTATCGAGAGTATCTCACTTTGGAACATTTGATAAAGACAAGGGGCTTAAGCCCCTTGTTATAAGCTTAGTAAGATTTAGACTGCGCCAAAGTGAGATGCTCCCTCTCTATCTCTGTCAAACTTAGTAAACAAATTACGAGATGACTAATTTTTGATGACATTAGATCTGAGATTAAATCTGATTGCTTCATGTTGACCTAGATCAACCTATGTGGATAATATTTTCCTGATTCATTCCATTGATTCGCCTAGCAATTGAAGTGATGGTTAACCCACTCTTGAAAATTATATCTCTTACAGCTATATGTGGGTTTATTGGCTCAGGATTGATGATGTTTGGGCGTTCCAACTTATCAGAGCAGTCCAGTAAATTATCACAACAGGAGCCACAGGCTATTTTTGTGTTGGGAGGTGCGCCTAGTCGTGAAAAATTTGCGGCAAAGTTTGCTTTACAGCATCCCAAGCTGCCTATTTTTGTATCTTCAGGCAGTCCTGAAGAATATGCCGAATATGTGTTTGATCAGGCGGGTGTGAGTCGCGATCGCCTGCATCTTGACTATCGAGCTGTAGATACGGTGTCTAACTTTACGGTGATGGTCAGAGAGTTTGAAAACCGCAATATCAAAAACATCTATCTATTAACCTCTGATTCTCATATGCCGCGTGCCGAGGTAATTGCCAAAATTGTTTTGGGCAGTCGTGGCATTCAGATCTACCCTGTCAAAATACCCTCTGAGTTTCCCTCGGAACCCCCTGTCAAATCCTTGCGCGATGGTGTGCGGGCAATGATTTGGCTAGTTACAGATACTAAGTAGTTTTTGGGTATATAGTAATCCTAAATCATTTGTGAGAAAGGCAAGGGGCTTAAGCCCCTTGTTGCAGGCTTTTGTTTCTCATGACTCATTTAGGATTGCTATAGCTGTTCTAGCTGTTATAATTTCTAGTGGTCACTCTTGGTGGCGATCGCAATGTCTGCACAGTTACAGATCCACAAAGATACGATTGATCAGGTAAGTCAAAGAGCAGACATTGTAGAGATAGTGTCTGAACGAGTTGTCTTACGCAAAAGTGGCGCGAATTTTCGGGGAGCCTGTCCTTTTCATAACGGTACGAATGCGACTGCCTTAACAGTCAACCCTGCCCGTCAGATGTATCACTGTTTTAATTGTGGTGCGGCGGGGGGAGCAGTCAAGTTTTTGATGGAGATCGATAAGCGTCCCTTTGCGGATGTGGTTTTGGATTTGGCAAAGCGTTACAATGTGCCGATCCAAACCCTTGAGCCAGAGAAAGCTAAGGAAATTCAAAGGCAGATATCCTATCGCGATCGCCTCTATGAGGTGATGGCTTTGGCTACGAGCTTCTATCAACATGCACTCTACGCACCACAGGGACGGGCAGCCCTATCCTATTTGACTGAGAAACGGCAGATCTCAAAGGAGACAATTCAAGAATTTCAACTGGGCTATGCGCCTGCGGGGTGGGAAACCCTGATGGGCTACTTGGTGCAGCAAAAGAAAATCCCCCTAGCACTGGTGGAGCAGGCGGGTTTGGTTGTGGCGCGTAAGACGGGCAATGGATTTTATGATCGGTTTCGCGATCGCTTGATGATTCCGATTATGGATACAAGGGGTCGGGTGATTGGTTTTGGAGGGCGATCGCTAGGGGATGAGGAGCCTAAGTATCTCAATTCACCTGAAACGGAGTTATTTCGGAAGGGATCGATATTATTTGCCATGGATCGGGCGAGGGATGCCATTTCCAAGTCGGATCAGGCGATTGTGGTGGAGGGATATTTTGATGCGATCGCCTTGCATCAGGCAGGAATTCGTCAAGCGATCGCCACTATGGGTGTGGCACTCAATGCTGACCAAATTAAACAGCTATCACGCTATACCGAATCTAAAAATATTGTCTTAAACTTTGATGCAGACAAGGCAGGGATTGCCGCCGCCGAAAAAGCGATCGCTGGCTTCAAAGAAATGGTTTTTAATGGAACCTTACAGCTACGGATTCTGACAATTCCCGATGGTAAGGATGCCGATGAGTATCTCAAACAGCATAGCGCTGAGGGCTATCAAAACTTACTCAACCATGCACCGCTATTTTTGGATTGGCAAATCAATCAAATTCTATCGGGACAGAATCTCAATCAAGCGGATCAGTTCCAGAAAACCAGTCAAGCAATTACACAGTTATTGTCTAGTCTGCCCACGAACTCCATGCTGCGTACCCATTACATTCAGATTGCAGCACAGCATCTCGCGCAGGGCAAATCCCATTTGGTGCGGCAACTTGAGCAAGATTTGCGCCGCCAACTACGCAATACCCGATGGCAAAGCACTAAGCCTGCACCTTCGCTTTCCCTTCTTACTAATGCTTTACAAATGGCTGAGTTGCAGCTATTACAGATTTTCTTACATTTTCCCGAACATCGCGCCTATGTATATGAAGCAATTATGGAAGAAGATATTGAATTTAGTTTGTCAAATCATCGATTTCTCTGGTTGACGATTTTGCAACTAGTTTCGCAACACAAATCTTTGCTATCGATGGAGCAGAAAGGTCACGATTATTTACTGCAAGAATTACAGATCCTTTGTGCGGAAAAAGCGGAAATATCTGAACAGTTGCAACATTTACTTTGGCTAGATGATACTTCGCGTTTGGGGCTGTTGCGTCCGCAGATGGTGGTGAGAGCCGCGATCGCTAAGATTCAATTTGAAATGTGTGATAAGCGCGAAAAATATTGGTCAGAACTATTTCGGAGTAAGGATGTGATTGCCGATCCTGCCTTTGGACATCACTGCCAAGCCCAAATTATGGAAGAAAAAGCCCGCAAGCGGGAACTTCAGAAGTTAATCAGTATGAATTCTATGGATTTGTCAGGAAACAGCCCGACTATGGTTGCTGCTGAGTTTTAAGCCTTGGATGCAAGGGCTAAAAATTGCTTGACCTTGGCTAAGTCCTTGTCTCCCGCCTTAATTTCCACACCACTAGATATATCTAAACCATCGGGATTGGTTAGCGCGATCGCTTCTGTCACGTTATCAGGGGATAGTCCACCTGCTAACCACCAATCGAGATGCATTTCTTGATGAAAATCATGCAGCAGTTGCCAGTCAATGGTTTTGCCCGTACCTCCTTCGATGTGAGGATCATAGGCATCCAGTAAGAGAATATCAACGGCTTGCTGATAGATCTTTGCCTGTTCTAGGCTTTGCCGATCGCGAATCCTTAGCGCTTTGATTAATTTAATGGATGATGGAATTTGGGAAGTTTGCTCTAGTTGCGATCGCAACTCTTGGCAATAGGAGACAGACTCGCCCCCATGCAGTTGAATTGCGGTTAAGCCAGTCTCGCTAACCGTTTGCAGAATTTGTTCGATATCTGCATTGACAAACACCCCCACAAAATCAGGTAATGGAAGAAAAGGGGGAGATTCATGCTGAAGCTGAGATTGCAGATTAGAGATAATATGCGCGATCGCTTGGGGCTGGATATATCGTGGTGAACTAGACGCACAGATAAAACCAAGGGCATTGGCTCCCATCTTAGCGATCGCGATCGCTTGATTTAACTTAGTAATTCCACAGATTTTGATATACATAAATCAAGGCGCAAACTGAAGCGCATTTTAGTTAACTAACCGTTGAATTCCATTGCTCGGCGGCAGCAGCGATCGCTTGATCACTAGACTTCTGTTTGAGCATAGCCGCTTGCAACTCATCGTAAATAATCTTTCGCAGTTTCTCAATATCCTTAGCAGGGGGAATGAGAACTTCCGATTGCGCTAACTGGGAAGCGCTGAGTATCCTTGCCCGATCCACCACAGGAGCATCCTTAGCGGCTTCCGTAAAATAGCGATCGCCAGCACTCGCGATCGTTGATGGCAACAGATTTTCCACCTTAGTAAAAGCCAATTGATTGGCAGCATTGGTTAAATAAACGGCAAACTTAACCGCTAAATCTTGATTATTAGAGGTTGTCGGCACTGCCACATTCATAACTGCTGCACTCTTCTTGCCCGTTGAGCCAGTGATCTGTAATCCCACATCCGTCACCTTGGCAATGTCAGGCGCACTTTTGGCCACTGCCTGCAAAAACTGCGGGCCAGTCAACAGCATCGCCAACTCTCCCGACTGATACAGCTCCACCGCCTTACGATGTCCTTCCGTTAAGATTTCGCGAGGAATTAACTCCTTCTCAAATAGATTTACCCAATAGGCAAAAGCCGCTTTCCCTTCAGCCGTCACAAAAGCTGCTTTACCACTAGCATCGAGCAACTGCATTCCCATCTGCACCATCGACTCTAAAACCTGCCCTCCATCCATAGTCAATAGAAATGCATACTTACCAGTTTTAGCCTTAATCTGAGTCGCCACCTGCGTTAACTCCGCGTAGGTTTGAGGCGGCTTAGAGGGATCAAGTCCTGCCTTTGTAAAGAGATCGCGGTTATAAATTGTGATATCCGTTGCCACATACCAAGGCAAACCAAAGGTGATATTGTCCAATTGATTTGCCTTCCAAATATTGGGGAAATAAGTGGCGATTTCCTCGGCAGATAGGGCTTTACCCATATCTAAAAGAGCCTTTTTTTCTGCCAACTTCGAGGCAAACTGCGGATTCAAATTCACCACATCGGGGGCAGTTTTGGCGGCAACGGCACTCAAAATTTTGGTTTCCATTTCACCCCAAGGAATATCTACCCATTCCACTTCTGCCTGTGGGTTCTGTTTGATAAATCCTGCAATTAAATCGGTCATGTACTGATCAAACTGAGGCTTTAATTGCATAGTCCAGAAGACTATTTTGGACTGATTGCGGTTGGTGCTAGGTTGACTAGCAGTACCACAGGCTCCTAAAAGAAATAGAGTGGATAAGGTGATAAACTGGCGACGCTTGATTCTGTGCAGATAATTAGCTTGGGTCATGGAAAATTTTGAATTTTGGGCAGATGGGAAGTTAATGCTTTGAACAGCAATTCAAATAGTAATTCAACCAGCTATTTTAGCGTATGCTGACCCCGCAACTGTCCACAGGCTGCGTCTGCTTCTAAACCCCTTGTGCGTCTAACACTGACAGCGATTTTGTGGTCTTCTAAGATTTGCACAAAGTTCTGAATCGCTTTTTCGCTAGGACGCTGATAGTCCGCATCACTGACGGGATTGTAAGGAATGAGGTTAATATGGCTCTGAAATCCGCGAATCAGTTGGGCTAGTTCTTGAGCCTGTGTGGGGGCATCGTTTACTCCTGCGAGTAATGTGTATTCAAAGCTGATTCTGCGACCTGTTGTTTCCACATACTGACGGCAATCATCCATGAGGGCTTCGAGGGGATAGCGATCGGCGGAGGGGATCACTTGGGCGCGAACCCTTTGGCTAGGGGCATGGAGGCTGACGGCAAGGGTTACTTGTAGATGCTCTTTGCCAAGACGCGCAATTTGATTGGGAATCCCAACGGTGGAGACGGTGATATTGCGCTGACCGATGCCGATATCTTTGTTGATAATGCCGATCGCGCTGATCAGGTTTTCGTAATTGAGCAAAGGCTCTCCCATGCCCATAAACACGATATGGCTGACCCTCTGCTCCATGAGTTCTTGCACGGTTAAAACTTGATCAATAATTTCATGGGCGGCCAGATTGCGCCGAAATCCACCTTTACCTGTAGCACAAAAGTCGCAAGCCATCGGGCAGCCCACCTGAGTTGATACACAGACTGTCAGCCTTTTGCTAGTGGGAATCCCAACTGTTTCGATAATTTCGCCATCCCTTAGTTTCAATAGAAACTTGGCAGTACCGTCACGGGTTTGTTTGTGCAAATACACTTCCGATCGCCCAAAATCAACGGTGGGATTAGCGGCAAAGTCTTCACGCCAAGATTTCGGAAACACCGTAATTCTATCAAGGCTTCTTGCGCCTCTGGTATATAGCCATTCATGGAGTTGTTTGCCGCGATAACGGGGCTGTCCCTGCGATTCGACCCATGCCGTTAACTCCGATAGCGATCGCCCTAGCAACGGCTTATCTTTATGCACATTATGCACAACTGGAGAAATAACTGGAGAAATAACTGGAGAAATATTATTGCTTGTCATAGTCTGGTTTTCCTTGCCCTGCATAATGTTTAATCACTGGGTATAGCCTTATACCAATTTAAAAAAGTGTGACGACACTTTTTTAAATTAAAAATCAAACCCAGTAAGGTTTCTGAAATTAAGAAATGGCTACGCCATTTCTTAATTTGGTATTAGAAATAGCTTGTCGCTGCTTGATTTGAGATGTGTCCATACCAATAAAGTTGATTACCTAGTTTAATAATCTAGCGATCGCTGCCACAGGCCCACCACCCGCAGGCCCCTGATGCTCACTACCACCCGAAACATACACCATCGGATCTTGCACCACAGAGGCCACCACAGCCCCCACCACGGCCCTAGCGACACGGGTATGATTGATATCAGAATCTTCCAGCATCGTATGCCTTCGACCTAAAATTTTGCCCGAAGGATCAGCTTCTGCTTTGGCAAAGATATTCACCACCTGATCAATTGTTTGTCCAGTCGCCGCGATCGCTTGACGCACCGCCTGCACATCAAGGGCATTTTGCATCACACTATGACCGATCACATAGTCACTACTAGACTGCACCGAATTACCCATCACCAAGATTTCACAATTGCGTAATTCTACCCCTGCGGAAGTAGAAGCCACACTAGAATAGAGACTGTAATTTTGACAGATATCCTCTTGGCGCAAATCCTCTCTTTGAATCTCGCCTAGAGCCAATGCCACACCCAATGCCGCAGCTCCTCGCGAATAGGCCATAGACTGATAACTGCTGGTAAATTGCCAACTAGATACATTTGGATCAACTTGGCGATCGTGACTAGTCACAAGAGGGCATTTAATCTGCACAAAATGCACATCTGACTTTGCCATACCTGTCATGGCGATCGCCTGATTCACTGCGTTCGCCACCTCCTCGACCATCACCAAAGAACCAATTTCTGAAGGCAAAAAGTCGCGTGTATGGATCACACCCAAAGTCAATCCCATTTTGCGCGGTTCGTCAGGTTCAGAATCTTGGCTAGTAAATATCGTTAAATGGGGACTCAATACACCCTCAGTACCTCCAGACATGACATAGACGATCGCGGCCGCCTTCGCCTTACCAATGATATCTCCTAGATAATTGCTCAAACTTTGTACCGCAAAACCTCTAGTAAAGTCATTGACACAACCATTACCCTCAGTTTTCCCCATAATTGCCACGATATTGTAGGGATTAATTTCTCCCGAAGCGATCGCTGCATCTAGCGTAGTTATATCATTAGGGCTATTTTGAGCCAGTTTAAAGACTTCAACTTTCATGCTGTTAAATCTTAAATTGAGATCTAGTATAGCTTTGGTTAATATTTTTTAATACCAAATTAAGAAATGTACGCTATTTCTTAATTTGGTATAACAAGCGTGGCAGCAGCTATAGCACTTCGAGAGATAACTATTAAAAAAAATCCCATTAGCTGGAATTGCTTGACTCCTCAAGAATTCGGATCTTTTTAGAAACGTTAATAAAATGAAAAGCTCTATAAAACCTTTGCAAGCATAGGTCAAAATCTATGAATATCAGTTTTAGCTTTAGTAAGTAGATGGGCGCAATTAAATATAAAACCCTAAAAGCTTTAGCGTAATCTCAGTTTGCGCTAAAGCTTTTGATTATATTTTTTTATTAAGCCTAGTTACTTATTACACCTTCACGAATTGGTATCGTTGCTTTTTCGGTAGTACCAAATAGGTTAAGGATCGGCAGTGCAAAGTCTCAACCGTACTTAATACGATCAATCTTTCTCCTTTCAGGACTACCTATTTTTCTAGATTAACTCAGGCAAAAATTTTTATCACTATGGATCCAACAACACTGCAAAATGTGCTTTCCACAAACTTAAACCTATTGGCGGGTGCAGCATTTAAGGTAATTGCGGCGATTATCCTTTGGTTTATCGGACGCAAGCTCATTGACATTGCCATTAATATCACCTCACGCGCTCTTAAAAATCAGCGTATTGATCCCACCCTAATCAGCTACCTGATTTCTAGCCTTGCGGTACTATTAAATATCATTTTAGTAGTTGCTATTCTCGGTTACTTTGGTGTTGAAACTACCTCCTTTGCAGCATTGTTAGCGGCTGCTGGTGTAGCGATCGGGGCAGCATGGAGTGGCTTACTAGCCAACTTTGCGGCTGGAGCGTTTTTAATTATTTTGCGTCCCTTCCAAGTAGGAGATTTCATTTCCGCTGCAGGTATCACTGGTACTGTAGTTGAAATTGGGCTATTTGTAACAACCATTAATACCCTTGATAATGTTCGGACAATTATCGGTAACAATAAACTCTTTTCTGAAAATATTCAGAACTTCTCTGCTAACTCCTATCGCCGTGTTGATCTCCAAGTAGTCTTAAATCATTCCGTTAATCCCAATGAAGCAGTTAGAGTATTACGGGAACGGATCGTGAATATTCCCAATGTTGCGAGTAATCCTGCTCCCGATATTGAAATCCTTCAATTTACTCCTATTGGTACTGAACTGGTAGTTCGTCCTTACACTAACAATGCCCACTATTGGCAAGTTTACTTTGACACCAATCGTGTAATTCGTGAATGCTTCAGTGAGTCAGGCTTCCCTGTTCCTCAACAGCATTTTCAAATTCATCAATCTTAATAACTTCAATACTGATTGATCCCCCCTAACCTCCCTGACGAAAGGGAGAAAAGATTAAAAAAGTCCCCCTTAAAAAGGGGGACTTTTGGGAATCAAAACGGGAGCATCTCACTTTGGCGCAGTCTAAATCTTACTAAGCCTATAACAAGGGGCTTAAGCCCCTTGTCTTTATCAAATGTTCCAAAGTGAGATACTCTCTATCAAGTTTCCTATCACTTAGTTTGATCCTAACCCTCTTTCCCAATATATGTCCCATCTTGAAGATGATTGTTATCCAGTAAACGGTGAGCATCGCAAAAAATTTGGTCAATTCTTTACTCATCAAGATGTAGCCAAATTTATGACAGAGTGGGTTTTACAATCAGGACAGACAAATATTTATGATCCTGCTTTTGGCTTAGGAGCGTTTTATTATGCAATTCAAAATAGTCAATACGCTAGTCAAAATATAAACTTTTATGGTTCAGAAATTGATTCGACTATCTTAAAAACTTTTCAGTCAAAACAAAAAAGTATATATCCACTAATTCATCTTGAAGATTACCTTTTAGCATGGGGCAAGCGGCATCAAAATATAGTGTGCAATCCACCTTATATGGGATTTCAAAAGTTTGAGAATCGAGAAAAAGCTGCTCAATTATTTCAAGAAAATTTACAAATCCAAGTATCAGGTTATATCAATATATCCTCAGCATTTTTATTGAAATCGATCTCTGAAATGGATGGCACGGGAAGACTAGCCTATATTATGCCCTTAGAATTTCTTAGTACTAATTATGGAACATTAGTTAAACAAAATCTAATTGTTAATCAACATTTAGTTAGTATTATTAAGCTCAATTGTGAAAAAGAAGTATTTCCTAATGTAACTACTTCGATAGGTATTATTTTATACGATAGCTCACGCAGGTATGATGCGGTAAATTTTTATGATGTTAACGATATAAATTTACTGCAAAATTTTGCTAAACTTATCCCCACAAACATAATATCAACTAATATTTTAAATCCTCATCAAAAGTGGATATCTTATTTTCAAAATAATGATTTAAAAGTAAAAAGTAATGCATTAGTTGCCCTTAGCAAATATGGTAAATTTTCTCGTGGCATTGCTACAGGTGCGAATGAATTTTTTATATTAAAGCCGTCAGAAATTAAATATAATTCTTTGCTAGAATCAGAATATTTGCCATGTATTAGCAAAAGTTCGCAAATTAAAAGACCTATTTTTGATCCAGACGATTATCAACAATTAGTTGCAAGAGATAGTTCTGTCTATCTATTTAATGCCAATGAGAATCATTCGGAATCTGCCGATCGCTATATTCAGTATGGAGTTAGTCAGCAGTTCGATCAGCGCTATCTGACCAAAAATCGTAACCCTTGGTATAAAACCGAAAAAAGAGAACCATCACGATTACTACTGGGTGTTTTTTCGAGAGGTGGCTATAAGGTGATCCTCAATCGTAGCAAAGCTCTTAACCTAACTTGTTTTCACGGCTTTTATCCTAATTTCTTAGGAGCCGAGCAGATTGAAAAGCTATTCTTGTATTTATCCTCTGATGTGGGTCGTCAGATTGTCTCTCTCTCAATGCGAAAATACGGAGATAATCTAGACAAGTTTGAGCCTAATGACCTGAATACGGCGCTAGTGCCTGCCTTAAGATATTTTGAGCAAATGCCAATAGACTTAGTGAAGGAAGCGATCGCAACTATTGAAAAGACAGGGGTTACGCCTAAAGATATCAATACATACTTTGCATCTATCCTTAGATAATATGTAAACGATATGTCAAAATGGAATATTACACGTTAGATAGATGTGATGTGAGTAAAGCCCTATCCGCTTCTATCTCATGCCAAATTTACCAAATTTAATAAAAAAAACTTACTGGGTTTGGTTTTTAAATTGGTATCAAAACTCATACATTCATTCGATATTGCACATAATGATGACTGATCAAGATTGTCCATGGTTACAATCCGACCTAATTGCACATGTCCAAATGCTTATGTATAGCTTCAAATATTGGACAGGCAAAACTCTAGGCGATCTGATGCAGGTTGATAATATAACACCTAAAGAATTAGCCCAAAAAATATTCTTAGCTGATTTTGTACTGGTATCTCATGGCACAGAGGTTGATCCAGTCCTTAACTATGGTAATCAAAAAGCCCTCGATCTGTGGCAAATGGATTGGCACACCTTTACTCAAACTCCATCGCGTTACACTGCGGAACCAATGGAACGTGCCGATCGCGAACAACTATTAGCCCAAGCTAAATCTCAGGGCTATATCAACAACTATCGCGGTGTACGAATTGCCAGTAATGGCGATCGCTTTTATATCGATCAAGCAATCATCTGGAATGTAGTAGATGCCACAGGGCAGTTATGGGGGCAAGCTGCCACTTTTCGCGAATGGGAAGCTATCCAGAAAGATTGAGCAGTCAAGACAATCCAGCGCTATATTACAATTGTTTACATTATTACCCAAATGAACCAATATGATTGTGGCAATTCCAGAACCATTTAAGACTGTGGTGACTTTTGCTCACCCAATTATGATGTTAGGCACATTGTTCTTAGCGCTGTATGCAGGTTATATCGGCTGGCAATATCGCCGCATTCGCAGTACTGAAGGCGAAGAAAAGAAAGCCCTTATTTCTAAGCGTTACAACATTCTGCACCACAAGTTAGGATCGATTTTCTTAGTATTGATGGTTGCGGGGGCTGTCGGTGGCATGGCTGTTACCTATAACGATAGTGGCAAGTTATTTGTCGGCGGACATTTGATCGCTGGTTTAGGTTTAGCATTTCTCGCTGCATTGTCTGCGGCTTTAGCTCCTGTGATGCAACAGGGCAAGGAATGGGCAAGAGTTACACATATCACTGTAAATACAGTATTAGTTGGTGTTTTTGCTTGGCAAACTTTAACGGGTTTCCAAATTGTGCAAAGAATTTTTGAACAAATGGCAAAGGCAACTTCTTAGCCTAACTTTAGTTAGAGAATGCTTGAGAAATACGGGTATAGGCTAAAAATACTGGACGATCCCCCCTAACCCCCCTTATGAAAGGGGGGAAAGATTAAAAAGTCCCCCTTTTTAAGGGGCATTTAGGGGGATCAAAACTTATCAAACACACTCCTAGAGAATGCTTGAGAAATATGGGTATTCACTAAAAAGAGTGTAGAGCAAATACCACTATCGGCTGTACGTTAATTTATCTTTGGTGTCCGTCTTTGGAAGGGAACCAAAGATAAATTTTTTGGGAGGCGTTATAATACAAAGGAAACAAAAAGGATATGTTATAGCTGTTGCCAGTCTTGTAAGGTCAAAAAGACAGAAAACGAATCGCTATAGTTCTGAACAGTCCTCATAGTTCCCATTAACATAGATAAATCCATGACAGCAGCGATCACCGAAACCATTAATGAATCTCTAAATGCTTCCAAAATAGCGTTGAGTAATGGCGATCGCGTCTTAGAAATTGGATTGATTTTAGTGGCGGGAGGACTCACCGCATTAATTGGACTTTTGATATTACCTGCTTCACGTTGGCTATTTAATTGGCTAACTCCCCCAGCAGTGGCGCAGTCTTTTGGGCGAATTTTAGATACATCGCGCCGTATTTTGCTGACCTTTTGGATCCTGTCAGCAATGGAATTTACGCTTATTTTGATCCCCGATCAAGGATGGTTAGGATTTCCTGAGTTTTGCCTGAGTGTTGGTATTGCCATTACTGGCGGTTGGTTCCTTTCAAAAATTTTCCGTGAATTTTTTAATGGTGTAATCCTTGGTGCAGCCTTCGAGTCTAATCCTACGGTGCGCGGAGAATCTATATTTTTAATTCGCTATTTAGGGGACTTTGCGATCGCTGTAACGGTGATTTTAATTTTTTGTTTGAACCATAATATTAACGTCTTTGGCATTGTTGCTAGTTTGGGGGTTGGTGGTATTGCCGTAGCCTTTGCGGCTCAAAAAACCTTGGAACAGTTTCTGGGTGGCATAGTTTTGATCCTCGATCGCCCCTTTACTGTTGGTGATTACATCGGTCTATCCGATGGGCCACAGGGCAAATCAGGTACCTTTGGCAGAGTAGAAAGTATCGGTTTGCGATCGACTAAAATCCGCACTTCGGGTAAAGGCACGCTCACGATCATTCCCAATAATGCCCTCACACAAGCCACCATCGAGAACTTTACGGGAGCGAAAAAGGTAATGTCAGTGATGATGATTGACTTTAGCCAAGAATTGTCTACGGAGGAGCAAGCCTTAGTACGCCAAACCATCATGGATAGTACGATGGATATTTTTGGCTTAGATTGGCGTAGTACAGAGGTTTCCTTTGGCGATCGCAACGCTCAGATTTCCTTTTTTATCCTTGGTTCCAATGAATTATCGATGGAACTGCGGCGGCAGTTGCTTGACCTCGCAACCCAAAAAATTGCCAAGCAACTCCAAAAACAGAATATTGCTTTTACCCTAGAACAACCAACAATTTATGTGGATGCCCCGATCGCGATTTAAATTTATAACTAAACTAATTGCCAACTTATGTATCAGTTTTAGTTTAATTCTGGGATTAATGACCATTTCTCCATGGGCGATCGCGCCGAGCTATAGCCAAAATATGGCTATTAGTAGCGCTCCTGTGGTAATTGATGGCGTGCCTTTGTTTTATCTGCGTGCTGGCGATAAGCTTGCGGTGGAAGAACGGAGTCGCTCTGTTAATAGGTTGCTCAAAGAAGCGATCGACTCTGGACAACCGATCAATCTAGCGATCCGTGATGATGAGAGTACAGGGGCAACTGCCCTCACCCTAAACCGTACTTACTTGCTCACGATTACCGCCAGTGACATTTTCCCTGATATCGATGTAAATCAGCAGGCAAGCCAATGGCAACAGATTCTAGAACAAGCGATCGCGCGGGCGAAATTGGAACGCAGTCCCGATTATTTGTGGCAGAGAGGGATCTGGATTGCGATCGCCATTGGTGTGATCATCGGTCTTCAGGTGATGCGGACGATCGCCACTCGTCTATTTAAGAAGTTGCTGAGTCAGCGTACCAAAACCCTTAGCAATATTATCTTGGGCGCAGGTTGGACGGCGATCGCGATCGTTAGTTCCGAATGGTTTCCCCTGATCCGCAGTTGGCGCTATCAATTTCTCTCCCCCCTATTGCAACCTGAATGGCTTGCCTTTTTTGCTGCCATTACCTTTGCATGGGCGATCAGTCACTATGCCGTCAACCTATTGCAGTTTGTGATGGTCAAAATCATGCCACAAACTGCGGAATCCCTCTATAGCAATGTTATTCAACCAAGCGATCGCCTTGTGGAAATGGCAGTACTTAGCATTGCGCTCAATTGGTCATTGTCTTTGCTAGAACCATTACAACCGATTGTCTATAGCTTACTGCGTCCTATTTCTAGTTTGTTTCTAGTAGTGAGTGTATCTTGGCTTTGTATCAAATTAACTAGCCGCTATCTGCGTACCTATGGCTTCAAACTAGGAGGCAATTTTAATACTAGTAGTGATGATGCAATCTTGGTATTTGAGACGATTTTTAATGTCCTAATTTTTATCGTGGCGCTAGTTGCCTTTGCCCGTAGTCTTAATTTTGATTTAATTGGATTAGTGGCAAGTTTAGGTTTAGTTGGTTTGGCAGTTGCCTTTGCTGCCCAAAAAGTCCTTGAGCAGTTGATTGCCACTTTGGTTCTATATCTCGATCGCCCGTTTATTAATGGTGACTATATCCGTCTCCCTGGTGGAGAACTCGGCAAAGTGGAAAGCATTGGTTTGCGATCGACCAAAATTCGCTCCCTTGGGACTGGGACAATTATCATCATGCCTAACTCGATTTTGGTCAGCGTTGAAATTGAGAATGTGACCCTCGCCAAAAAAATTATGGTGTTGCTATACATGGATTTTGCCAGCACCCTAGGCGAACGAGAATATGCCCTTGTACAGCAAGTCATTATGGAAAAGACGGCAATGCTATCGGGAATCGATGCTAATAGCACCAATATCTCTAGTGCTGATGATTCAGGCAAAAGGTTGAGGGTGAGTTTTGCGATCTTAGGATCTCAGGACAATGCGATCGAAGTTCGCAAACGTCTTTTAGAGTTAGCCAGTGTGGAGGTTGCGAAGTCCTTGTCACAGCAAGGTATTGTCTTTACTATGGAAGATCCAACGATTTATGTGCAGTCTCCCGTCACTATTTAATTATTACCGTTAACCATCACCGATCTTCATGACCACCAAACCGCATCCCCTACCGCGCTTACTAAATTACGCCCGCAACTACAATCTAAAAGTCTGGACAGCAACGACCTGTTCTATTCTCAATAAATTTTTTGATCTTGCACCTCCTGTCCTCATCGGTGCAGCGATCGATTTGGTATTGCAGAAGGAAAATGTATGGGCAAATCCTTTTCAGGTACAGGGTTTAGCCGCGCAATTATTTGTGCTGTCGGCGATTAGTGCCGCAATTTGGGCGTTAGAATCAATTTTTGAATATGCCTATGCCTTGCAATGGCGAAATTTGGCGCAAACGGTACAGCATGATCTCAGGCTAGATGCCTACCAACATTTGCAGGAACTAGAATTAGCTTTTTTTGAAGAGCGTAGTTCTGGTGGATTGATGTCCATTTTGAGTGATGATGTCAATCAATTGGAACGATTTCTTGATGGTGGTGCTAATGAAGTAATTCAAGTTTCCACGACGGTTTTGTTGATTGGTGGTGCATTTTTTGTGATTACGCCCAATGTGGCATGGATGGCGATCGCGCCGATGCCTTTTATTCTTTGGGGTTCCATTTGGTTTCAAAAGTTTCTTGCGCCCCGTTATGCCAATGTTCGCGAGAAGGTGGGGCTTTTGAACGGTCAACTAGCCAATAATATTGGTGGGATTACGACAATTAAAGCCTTTGTAACAGAGGATTATGAACGTCAGCGTATTGAGAAGGAAAGCAATCGTTATCGACAAAGTAATCGTCAAGCGATCGCCTATAGTGCTGCTTTTGTCCCCTTAATTAGAATTTTGATTTTTGGGGGATTCATTGCCATCTTATATTTTGGCGGTTTAGAGGTACAGGCGCAAAGGCTATCAGTGGGCAACTATTCAGTGATGATCTATTTGATCCAACGGTTGCTGTGGCCTTTAACTCGCCTTGGCGATACCCTCGATCAATACCAAAGAGCGATGGCTTCCACTAATCGCATTCTCGATCTTTTAGATACCCCGATCGCCATTCATTCAGGTACAAAATCCTTACCTAAGGATACACAGGGAGAGATTCGCTTAGAAAATGTCACCTTTGGCTATCATCCTAATTTACCCATTGTCGAAAATCTCTCTTTGGAAATTGCTGCCAACAAGACCACAGCGATCGTGGGGGCAACGGGTTCAGGCAAAAGTACCCTTGTAAAATTACTATTACGGCTATACGAAATTCAATCAGGACGAATTACTCTGGATGGGTATGACATTCGGGATCTGCACTTGCGATCGCTACGGTCTTGCATCGGTTGGGTGAGTCAAGATGTCTTTCTATTTCATGGTTCAGTTTTAGAAAATATTGCCTATGGTTCCTTCGATGCTACGGTCGATCAGATTGTGGAAGCTGCCAAAATTGCGGAAGCCCATGAATTCATTTTAGACCTGCCCAAGGGTTACGATACGATCGTTGGTGAGAGGGGACAAAAGCTATCGGGTGGACAGAGACAGCGCATTGCGATCGCCCGTGCCGTGCTGCGTAATCCTCCGATTCTCATTCTCGATGAAGCTACCTCTGCGGTCGATAATGAAACGGAAGCCGCAATTCAAAAGTCCCTAGATCGCATTACCCAAAACCGCACCACCATCGCGATCGCCCATCGTCTGTCCACAATCCGCAATGCCGATCGCATCTATGTAATGGAACAGGGCAAGCTCATCGAATCAGGCAATCACGATCAACTGATTGCTTTAAACGGAGTATATGCGGGGCTATGGAATTTACAAACTGGTAATACTCAAGCTATGGCAATTTGATGCCAAATTAAGGTTTGGGGCTTTGCAAGGCAGCTATTTGTTGTTGTACTGATGGAGAATACAAACGCAGATAGTTCCAATAATTTCCAAGCACCTTAGATACATAGTCTCTAGTTTCACTATAGGGAATACTATTCACAAAATCATCGGGATCATTCATCGGGCGTGAGCTAACCCAATCTGCCACTGCTCCCGGCCCCGCATTATAACTAGCGATCGCTAACATGGAGTTATTACCATAGCGGCTGTGGGTATAGTCCAGATACCAAGTACCAAACTTGATATTGTCACTGGGGTTACTGAGGTTGTAGGTGGATAGACCTTTCTTGCTGGCAATCCAAGATCCTGTCTCAGGCATAATCTGCATGAGGCCGATCGCACCAGCACTGGAGAGGATTTGCGCTTCAAATCTAGATTCTTGGCGCATTAGCCCAAGCACGAGGGCAGGTGAGATTTTGCGCTCATTAGACCATTCCAAAATGCTATCCCAATAGTGGAAAGGATAAAGGGAATGAATATAGGCAGGATGTTGCTTAAGTTGTTTGATTTGTTCCTTTTCGGCATGAGAAACATCGATCCAGTCTAAACTTTCAAGGGTTCTAATCCCTTTAAGATTATCCATAACTGCCACCCTCAAGACCCCATCAACAAAAAGTTCTGACGGATTGAGAATGCGTTTGCCAGCAATTTCCGTTTGCCATTGCGATCGCGCCTCTTGATCCAAGCCTAATAGGTATAGTTCTTGTAGCTTGGCAGAACCTGCGGGCAGCGCGAAACGCATACTGGGGATATCTAACGGAAGATTGACAAATCGCGCATCGGCAAAGCTGCCCACTTGCCAACCCAGAGATGAGGCCGATCGCCATGCGTAATAGGAGTCTGGATGTTCGCGGATCGTAAATTCAAACAGAGTCTTGGCCTTGTTGCGATCGCCGATCTGAGTTGCCCACTTGCCTGCCCAAAAAGCAGCCTCCGCCGCACTGGAGCTATTGGGCGCATTTTGCAGCAGCCGATCAATGTAGGCGATCGCCTGTCCCCTTTGACCACTTTTGGCTTGTCCTTTGGCGATTTGCCAGAGCAGTTCTCCCGCTTCATTGCTATTGCCATATTTATCTAACAGTTGATTGCGAGCTATACTCGCCGCCTGTGGACTTTGCAATTGGTTTTGTAGGATCTCCGCCTTAATCGCTAGGGCTTCACTGGCAGTATCGGGATAGTTGGCGATGATTTGATCGCAGGCGGCGATCGCCATAGATGGAGTTCCCAATTGGGTGAGGCGGATTAATGCCCTTGGAGCCTGCGGACTTTGCGGAAATTGCTGCACCACTCGGTTATAGGCAGCTATGGCGGCATCATTTCTTTTGGCACGATGGAGACTGCGGGCATAGTTGTAAGCGGTGAGAGGGTTGGGCGTGGCACGAGTATAGGCGATCGCCGCCTTATCAAATTCAAAATTGTAGTAATAGGCGTTAGCGATCGCCCACCACTGCTCCGCCGATAGATTGGGCGAACTTGCCACCAAACGATTGAGAATCGGGACAATTTGCTTATAGTCACCAAAATAGGTCGCCAGATGGGTCATCAGATCGATGCGATTGGGAGCCTGAGACAGCATCCGCAAAATTACCTCCTGCGATCGCGGATGGGCAGGAAATTGCTGGAGCAGTTTGTCGGTTTGACCGAGAGCGTATAGGGCTTCTGCCGCCGAGGGCTGATCGGCATACTGTGCTAAGAGGGCTTGCCAAGTTGCTTTAGCAGCTTGAGCATTGCCGCTTTGAGACTGAGCCACTGCACGCTTTAGCAAAATGTAATCCGCCATCAGGGGATAGCTATTTTCCAATTGATCAAGACTGGCGATCGCTTCCTGAAATTGGCGGGTTTGCAAATAAATTTCTGCCTTCACCAAACGAGCGCGAACGGTCTGCAACGGACTACCCTGTTTGTTTTGCACCTTGTCGCTTAGTTGCTTTAAGCGTTGGGCAGTTGGCATATAGCTATAAGGATCAAAGCTGCGATCGCCAATCTGGAGACTATCTAAACCTTCCAAGGCATAGGCGCTAGAAATTTGCTTCTGCTCCAAGCTTTCTTGATTAGTTAAGTGGGGTGTATTGCCGCCAAGGGTGACACTTAGCCCTAGCAAAATTGACCAACGCACCACATTCTTCATGCCATTATTCATCCCACAAGTTTCCTACGCGATCGCCAAGGATCATAACAAGTAATCCATTAACTAACTAATTGTTGAGCAATTTTATTAGTTTTCTCAATTAGCATCGGTAATTCGAGGGTGGTTAGTTGTCCTTGGTCAACCACCTTACGCCCATTAATAAAACTATAATCCACCGATGGGACAGGAGAAAAAATCAAAGCCGATACGAGATCATGTTGCGCTCCCGCAAATTGCGATCGCTCAATATTAAAACTAATAAAGTCCGCCGCCATATTCGGAGCGATCGCGCCAATATCATCACGTCCTAGCACTCGCGCTCCCCCCAAGGTTGCCAATTCTAAAATTTCCCTAGCACTCATTGAAGTGGGATCACACTCATTCACCCTTGCCAATAAAAAAGCCGTCCTAGCTTCCTGCAACAGATTGCCCGTATCATTAGATGCCGAACCATCCACCCCAATTCCCACAGGCACTTGATGCTTGAGCATTTTGCGGATCGGCGCGATGCCACTGCCCAAACGCATATTGCTACAGGGGCAATGGGCAACCCCAGTACCTGTTCGCCCAAATTTTTGAATAGAATCATCACTAAGCTTTACACAATGGGCGTGCCATACATCATCTCCTAACCATCCCACCGACTCAGCATAATCTCCCGGAATTTTGCCAAACTTAGCAAGGCTATATTCCACATCGGAGGTATTTTCCGCCAGATGGGTATGCAAACGCACACTGGTATAGGAACGCGCCATTTTTGCTGATTCAATCATCAGGTCGGGCGATACGCTAAAGGGAGAACAGGGGGCAAGGGTCATCCGCAGCATCGAAAATCTGGCAGGATCGTGATAGGTTTCGATCAGCCTTTGGGAGTCCTTGAGAATATCGGCTTCCTTTTCCACTAGGCGATCGGGTGGCAATCCCCCTTGACTCTCGCCAACGCTCATACTGCCGCGACTGGCATGAAAGCGCATTCCAATTTCTTGAATGGCGGCAATTTCATCATCTAATTTGCAATCGTTGGGATAAATGTAAAGATGATCGCTGGCGGTGGTGCATCCCGATAGGATTAGCTCGGCAGCCGCCATTTGAGCGCTGATATAAATACTTTCTGAAGTCAGCCTGCCCCAGATGGGATATAGGGTTTGCAACCAATTAAAGAGCGTACAGTCCTGCGCCGCAGGGATTACCTTTGTCAGTACCTGATAAAAGTGGTGATGGGTATTGACCATCCCTGGCATAACAATATGCCGATTTTGCAAATCTAGCACTTCATCGGCAGTGCTGGGTAACTCTGCGGTTAGCCCCACCTGTTCGATGACATTATCCCGCACAAATATGGCTGCACCTTTCAGTTCACGCCGATCGCGATCCATCGTGACAAGGGTATGAATATTTTTGACAAGGAGAGTAGCCATATTTTTGAGGGGAGATAAAGTCAATAATTTCTTTAACTCTTATCGATCGCTAGAATTGTATGCAGTAAGACATTTGCCCCTTGAATGCATTGTTCGGGCGCAGTGTATTCATCTTGCGAATGGCTAATCCCATCACGGCTAGGCACAAAGATCATCGCCATGTCTGTAAATCTACCGATTTCCTGTGCGTCATGCCCCGCCCGACTAGGCAAGTATTCATAGCTGAGATGCATGTCTTTGCAGACTTGGGTAATTGTGGCCATGAGTTCTGGTTTGGCGAGGGTCGGTAAAACATGGAGCTTCTGCTCTAGGGTAATCTCTGTACCCGTCCGATTGGCGATCGCGACACATTCCTTTTCAATTTCACCTAGCAAATATTGCAGATTCTGATCAGATAGATCACGCAAATCAATACTCATATTCACAAGGGCAGGCACGACATTAGTGGCATTAGGCGCAACCGTCATATGTCCCACCGTTGCCACTTGATCACCAACGGTATCCATGCCGAGACGATTAATGGCTAGTACCAGTTGCGAAGCTGCCACCAATGCATCCTTTCGCATATGCATAGGGGTAGTTCCCGCATGGTTGGGGCGACCGACAATCTTCACCATGTACCGATACTGCCCCACAATTCCCGTTACCACACCGATTTCCTTTTGGGCTGCCTCCAGTACACCCCCTTGCTCCACATGGAGTTCGATAAAAGCGGCAATGTCAGAGCGATCGCGCTTGGCCGTATGGATTTGTTCCCAATTGCCTCCAACACGGCTTAAGCATTCTTGAATCGAAGTACCATCTTTGCGGCGATAGCGTTCTGGATCGGTTGGGGCATTACCAGCCATAGCTTTACAACCAATTACACTATTTTCTTCGTCAGCAAATACGATCACCTCAAAGGAATGACGCAACCGTATTTGGTTTTCCTGTAACACTCGCGCCACTTCGATTCCCGCCACAACGCCCAAGCAGCCATCATATCTACCTGCGACTGGGACTGTATCAATGTGTGATCCCGTTGCCAACGCTGCTTGTAATTTTGTTCCTGCATACCTACCAATAATGTTACCAACTGCATCACTAAATACAGTCATTCCTGCTTCTCGCATCCACTGGGTTATTAGTTGTCTAGCTTGAATATCTTCCTCAGAAAACGCAAGACGGCAAACCCCTCCATTAGGTAATTTTCCGATTTCGGCTAGTTCTTCAAGACAACGATTGAGGCGATCGCCATTGATCGACAATTTTGAAAGTGCAACCACCATGACTCAGATTATTCCACAAACTAGGTTAACTACGGAAAATCGCATACAGTAGGGAGCATCTCACTTTGGCGCAGTCTAAATCTTACTAAGCCTATAACAAGGGGCTTAAGCCCCTTGTCTTTATCAAATGTTCCAAAGTGAGATACTCTCCATACAGTATGCATACAATATACTGTATACATAATACATAGATTGTCTCTCCTAATGCTTAAAAACATCAGACAAATTATCAAATACTCTCTTAGATTTAAAGAATTTAACTGATTTTAGGCTCACCATAGGTTAATAGATTATGCCGATCACTATTATGAGTTATATGCCTAAGATACTAGTAAAATATATCTGTTTAAATTCGTTAAGAACTTAAAAATGTTAGCCTAAAAAACTAACCTTAAGATTATCTCAATAAGTAATACCAAATTAAGAAGTGGCTACGCCATTTTTTACTAAAAAACCTCACTGGGTTTGGTTTTTAATCTACCTATATTGACCGTATTTTAGGAGAGTCAATTTGTTGTTGTCTTCACCTCGCCCCGTTCAACGTTCTCGATCGCTCCGTGAACAGACTTATCAAGTCTTGCGTTCAGCAATTTTATCTGGAGAATTATTGGCAGGTTCGCGCCTGATTGAAACGCAAATTGCCGAAAGACTTCAAGTTAGCCGAACTCCGATCCGTGAAGCCCTACAACAGTTGCAACAGGAGCAACTAGCGGTTATAGATGAAAATGGAAACTTGCGCGTGGTTAGCTTCTCCACTAATGATGCTAGGCATTTGTATCGTTGTCGCTTGGTGCTAGAAAAAGAATCAGTAATTGAAGCCTGTGCAAGGGCGGATGATCAACAGTTACAAAAAATTGAAGCGGCAATTATTCAAGCGGAACGTGCCAATGAGCAGCAACCCAACCAGTTGACTAATTATCAGTTGTTACATATCGACTATCAATTTCATCGGGCGATCGCCGATTGTGCGGGCAATCCTTGGTTGACCCTATTGCTAGATCAATTGTTTGACAAAATGGCATTATTGCGGATGCAGACGATTCAGCAAAATCTCAAGGTTTTAGAGATTCGTTCTGAACATCGACATATTTATACAGCGATCGTCAATCGTGATCATGAGAAAGCCTTAAGCTCTATCTGCAATCACTTGATATCTAGCCAAGAGAGGGTAATTCGCGAAATAGAGCAGTTGCAGAGTCAACAAGGAACGTCTAATTAATTCAACTAGATGAGGCAAGCGTTAAGGTTCGCTAGAATTTGATCACGGTTGAGATTGCGTCCAATAATGACGATTTGATTGTGGATGGGCTTATTGCGATCGTCGGTTTTTAGTTCGTAGCGTTTGCCACTCAGTTGAAACACATAGCGATTATCAATATTGGCAAAATTGAGAATTCCCTTAGCTCGGAATACGTCAACGGGAAGTTGTTTGTCCAGAAAGTTTTGAAATTTATCTAAATGGAAGGGGCGATCGCTTTGAAATGAGATCGAGATAAAGCCATCATTCTCAAGGTGATCGGAATGGTGATGATGATGTTCATGATGATCATGATCGTGATGATGCTCATGGTGGTGATCGTGGTGGTTATGATGATCATGAATATGGGCTTCAGGCTGCTCACTTAGCAAAGCCGTCTGATCAACTTGCACATCTAAAATCAACGGCAAAGGCACTACTCCCATGTGCGATCGCAAAATTCTGGCTTTAGTCTTAGTTTTATGGATATAGGTTTCTAAGGACTGTAGCTTCTCATCAGTTACAAGATCGGTTTTATTGAGAATAATAATATCGCCATACATAATCTGAGCATAGGCGGCATCACTCTTAAAGTGTTCTTCATTAAAGGCTTCAGCATCCACCACCGTCAAAATTGAATCTAATCGGGTGAGATGTTGCAACTCTGTCCCCAAAAAGGTGAGCGCAATGGGCAGGGGATCAGCCACCCCAGTCGTTTCTACGATCATGTAGTCAATGCGATCGCTTCTTTCCAAAACACTATAGACCGCATCCACAAGACTATCGTTAATCGTGCAGCAGATACAGCCATTGCTGAGTTCCATCATATTTTCGTCAACAGAAACCAGCAACTGACTATCAATATTGATATCACCAAACTCATTAACTAAAACTGCCACCTTCAGATCTTGCTGATTATCAAGAATATGGTTTAGTAATGTCGTTTTACCACTGCCCAAAAAACCTGTAATAATCGTTACTGGCATACCGCGTTTGGGTACATCCACAGTCATCATGGTTGGGGAATTGCTCTCAATATCAGTGCGATCAGATCTAATCATGGACTTTATGCGAAAATAATTTTGATATATGGTTTGTGGCGAAGCCAGAATATGATGCTATGCATTCTCAAATAAAATTTTTAAGTCGTTTGAAATCTCTAACAGACAGTATTCTTAGAATTACTCATTGATCACTATCTTAAAACATCATGTCAGTAGTCGAATCTTCAGTCGAGTCTCCAAGTGTACCAAACCGAGATGAACTTTTAGCAGAGCTAAAAATAGAAATCAGCAGAAATGAAGCTAATAACCAACGGCATTTAACCCAAACCCTAGACAAATGTACTATCTATGCTCAAGCCCATAAGCTGAAGTCTTTAGAGATATTGATCCACCAAGAACTGAACGGTTATGGTCGCCAAGTTCCTGCCTATCGCAACACTAATTTAATCTATTTTGATCATGGAGGTCAGCAAATTGAAGGTCTAGAGCAATACAGACGTTATCCCATCGTCACAGGAGTAAGTAAGTTAGAACTGCATCTCAAAAACGGACTTACGCTGATCTTACCTAAACAAATTCTTGACTTCTTATCTCAACAGGTGGGCAAGGAAGTAGCTACAGCCCATGTGTCATGGCAAGAGATTCAGCAATTATTGAATGTGGTTCGGCAAGAGGTAATTGCATATGTTAAGCAAATGCCGACTGACTAGCATCTCTTATCCTATAGCCATTCGAGAGTTAAGCTTGGCATCAGACGCTGCAAATTTTTAAGAGACTTGCGTTGCCAAGGGATGTCTTCAGCTCCTTGAACATTTATTTGCATACCATCTTTTTGCCGAACTTTGATGACAAACTTGGACAATACATTAATTCCTGAGCTATTAAGAAACTCTAATTTGCAGAGATTAAGATGAATTAGGGTTGGAGATTGTGCCAATACCGCATCTAAAATTGCCACAATGGGACTATATTCTTCTGTGCCTGCTAATCGCAGCGAGCCTTGACAATAAATACTTTTATTTTGGGGGTCATACCAAACATGGTACTCATCAGACTTAACTTCCATCATTTAGGTAGTTCCTCGTTGCTTCGCAAATCGAACATTTTATAGTGTGAGTGGGGCTAATTGCCAGAAAGAGTCTAGGAAAGATCGTGGGGATCTCTGTAATGTCTAGAGGGATAACTGTACCATTGTGGTTACGGTGGTAGCTATCTCGGTGGAAATCGCTTCATTGACGATGGGTGTGGTTATGGGATAGATGGTCTGAGGACTGGCTGTGTCTTCAAACTTCCATCCTAGTACAGCATCATAATCCATCACCATGGTTAAGTATCCTAATCCTGAGCCACTACCAGTTTTATCTTCGATTTGGCTCACATACATCTCACCGATATCGGCTGTCAGGAGTTTTTGGATGTAGGCTTGAAAGTGAGCGATCGCGCTTTGAGAGATGCTATTTTTAGATGCAAAGATTAGGCGATCGCTAAACAAATGTACTTCAAGGTTAATCGGAACGCCTGCATTAATATCGCTATATTTCATCGCATTTTCTAGCAATTCGTTAGCGATGAAGCTGACTGCTGACCGCACTTCAGTTTGTTTATTAACGGCGGCATTGGTGTCACCAGGGAAGAAATTTTTGACGTAATCTCCTAAAAAATCAGCAGACAGGCCGTTGTTTTTCCATCTTTGTTGAATTGACATAGAGGAAGGAGAAAAGCCAAGCACAAGAAATTCACTGCGCTCCGAGAAGTCTTCTAAAAATTCTCCGAAGATTTTAGTCATATTTACTTGAATTTTAATCTTGTAATTTTTTAGGTGATTTTGGGGTGAATTGAAGCTCGGTTGTACTGCTGTAACTTAAGTGTGTCTAAGTGTATCTAGACTACAACAAACCTATACTAATTCACACAACTCACAACACAATTCACAAAAGTGTAGACATTCTTTTCTAAGGTGCAATCTTAAATAGCAAAGTAAATCAAATTAACTAAATCTCAATTGGCTGTCAATAAAGCGTTACTATAATACGGAATTACTTCTATATTTTGTTTTTGGAAAATTTTAAGTCATGATATCCGTTTCTGCACGCTTTGAAGAATTGAGAGCCAGAGGTCAAGCTGCGCTGATACCGTTTATTACGGCTGGTGATCCTAATTTGGAGGCAACGGCGAAGGCGCTACGGATATTAGATCAAAATGGCGCAGATATGATCGAGTTAGGTGTACCTTATTCTGATCCCTTGGCGGATGGCCCTGTGATTCAGGCGGCAGCAACAAGGGCTTTGCAAAATGGGACTACGCTGGTAAAGGTTTTGGATATGCTGCGGGAGGTGGCTCCCGAACTAAGAGCGCCCATTATTTTATTTACTTATTACAATCCAATTTTAAATCTTGGGGTTAGAGAATTTCTCGATCAGATATATGCGGCAGGAGTAAGGGGCTTGGTGGTTCCTGATCTGCCCCTTGAGGAATCCCATGTTTTGCTAGAACCTGCTAAGGAAGCGGGGATTGAGGTGATTTTGTTGATTGCGCCGACTAGTCCTCCCGATCGCTGTGCGGCGATCGCGGCGCAGTCTCAGGGCTTTATATATGTGGTGAGTGCGACTGGGGTAACAGGTGTTCGTAGTGAGGTGGCGAAGGGTGTGAAGACGATGATCGAGCAGTTGCGAGTGATTACGGATAAGCCGATCGCGGTTGGTTTTGGGATTTCACAGCCTGAGCAGGCGAAGCAGGTGATTGATTGGAATGCGGATGGGGCGATCGTGGGTAGTGCGATGGTGAAGAAGTTGGCAGAGCCTGATGGTGGTCTCCATGCGATCGCTGATTTTTGCAAAACATTAAAGCAGGCTATTCGTAGGGACTAGGGCTGATGAATATTGTGTATGGTTTGGTCATAGCGATCGCGATCGGTGGTGGGCTGTTGTTGCTCATGTGGTTGCTGTTTGAGTGGCAGTATGCGAACCGTCAAGGTAATTTGTTGGAGTTGGATAATGGGTCTTGGCAATTTTTATGTTTGGAGCCAGAGCATTATCAGTTAGAGCTATTGCTAACTGCGACAAATTACACAAGAAACCTAGATGTTTTTTTGGTGGAAGTAAAGCCAGTGGTGTCTTTGCTATCTAGCGATAGTCTTGATGAGGTTATCTGTCAGGTGCAGTTGCGATCGCGAATTGCTGGAGTTGCCAGCCGCAATGATAATTATTGGGAGTCCTATATTGTTAGTCCCCACAAAAGTGTTGGCATCGAGATTTTATTGGATGTGACGGGCAGAAATTTAGATCAATTAAAAACGGCTTGGGTGAAGGTGCATTACACCATCTATGGACCTGCGGGTAGACAGGAAAAGGTTAAGCATTGCATTATTCCTTTCCAGTTCCCTAATGGTAGTCAGCGCGAACGGTGGCGACCCACGCCCGATGCTGATGTGTTGCCGATTCGGACACATATTTTGTCGGCGGGAGATAATCCTGTGGATGTGTTGCAGCGCTATGTGATGAGCCATGCTCAGTCAGGTGATATTGTGACGATCGCAGAAACACCGATCGCGATTATGCAGGGCAATTTCTATCACCCCAGTGATGTGCATCCCCGATGGTTAGCCAAGCGGCTTTGTTATTATTTTCAAAATACTTCCAGTCTGGCAACTGCCTGTGGTTTACAGGTTTTGATCGAGGAGTCGGGGGCATGGCGGGTAGCCTTTGCCTTTATTGCGGGAGCGATCGCTAAGGCGTTGTTCCGTATTCCAGGGGTGTTTTATATGCTGGCAGGGGAGCAGGCAAGGCTAATTGATGATGTGACGGGGACTTTACCTCCCTATGATCAATTCATTGTGCTGGGGCCGAAAAATCCGCAGGCGGTGGTGGATGAAATTAAGCAGGCAACTGGACTGGAAGCAGCGATCGTGGATGTGAACGATCTGCGGCGAGTAAAAGTACTATCTGCCACCTCTGGCGTGTCGGAGGCTCTATTAAACCAAGCCCTATTAATGAATCCTGCGGGCAATGCGGCGGAGCAAACGCCAATTGTGTTAATTCGTCCAAATAGTCCTAATTAATACCAAATAAAGAAATGGCGTAGCCATTTCTTAATTAGAAAAACCTTACTGGGTTTGGTTTTCAATTTAAAAAAGTGTGGTGACACTTTTTTAAATTGGTATAACGTCAGAAAGTAATTTGCGGCGCATAGCGCCGCAAATTACTTCTGGGATAAATTAATCGTTAGAGTCCCAAGGTTGCCATTAATTTCTGCCGCACAACCAACAGGCAACGGCGCATTTTCGCCATCGTGACCAAAGGGTAGCCCCATCACAATTGGGATACCCAAATCCCCAAGGCGATCGCGCCATACTTCCAGCATCGTAAAGCTAGGTGTGCTGACCTCCGCTTGACTGAATCTACCGATCGCAATGCCCTTGAGTTTTTGCAAATGACCAGACCAACGCCAATGGGTGAGCATCCGATCCACCTTGTAGGGAGGTTCTGCCACATCTTCGATCGCCAAAATGACCTGATCGAGATCGGGGCAGAGGCTAGTGCCGATCATATTGGTGGCAAGGGTGAGGTTAGCAGGCATTAGGACACCTTGGGCTTTGCCCTGTACTAATCCCTCCCCCTCTAGGGTATAGCGGGAAATTTTGCCCTCTAGACAGTCAAAGAATTGTGATCGCGATCGGTCTGGTTCAGTAGCCAGAGTGGTAATAACAGGGGCATGGAGTCCGCCCACCTGCTTATATTTTGCCAAAGCCCACAGCAACGCCGTAATATCGGAAAAGCCGATGAGCCATTTGGGGACATCGCGCAGTTGTTGCCAGTCTAGATTTTCGAGAAGCCGCATGGAGCCATAGCCACCTCTAGCAGAGGCGATCGCCACTGTCTCAGGATCATTCCAAGCCTGAATGAATTGCTGACAACGTTGCTGATCGGTTCCCGCCAGATAGCCCCAAGGTTGACTCAAATCCTCAGGGATTACTAACTCATAACCGCGATCGCGCCATACCTGTAAGCCATTTTCAAAACGTTCCCATTCTCGCAATGCGCCACTAGGGGCAATGACACTAATTTTGCTAGATGGAAGAATGGGCGGAGGCAATGAAATTATCTGCATAGTTTTAGTATTCCTAACGAGGACGACCCAGTGTTGTGATGTAAAGGACGGCTTCATCCTTGGGAATGCCCAGCACCTCATTCACCAAATCATCAAAAAATCCTGCAATGCCGCTTACCCCAACCCCCAAGGCGATCGCCGCCAAATTAATTTTTTGTCCCAAGTGTCCAGAGTCCATATGCAAATAACGGTAAGCGCGATCGCCATATTTTGCTACTGCCTTCGCCAAATCCGCCGTATGGAAAATGACCGCTCCCGCATCGCGTCCAAGCTCTTGACCTAGACATAGATAATGTAGTTCTTCCCGAAAATTTTTAAAGCGAATCTGCCTTAATTCCTGTGCCTTGGGCGCATAGTAATAGCAGCCTTCCTCTAGCCCGATTACCCCTGACACCGCCACAAAGGTCTCAATCAGACTCGGATCAAAATAATCAGGATTGCCATCCATACCCTGATCTACATAATGTTGAGGCTGATAGGCAAAATCGAGAATAGCCTTTAATTCTGCTAATTCCAACTTTTTGCCTGTAAACTGCCGCGTCGATCGCCTTTGCAAAATCGTATGCTCTAACATTTCCAAGCGATCGCCCCAATTAATCGGCGTAGTTTTCGTACTCACCTTGGTACAGAAAGGAAAATTATATTTATCTAAGTCCTGATTTGCCTCCTCTTTACCATCACTTTTAAAACCACTATTGGGATCATCAGGGGATTGGTGAACATCTGGATTTTTACTAATATTTTTTAATAAATTGGGCAGATCCACATTTTGATTAATCTGGCTCACTTGATGCAAATACCCCAGTAGCTCACCATCTTGGAGATTAGGATAGTCATTAGTTAAGCCAGAGGGCAGAGCATGGGGACAAAAATAAGCAGCAGTATAAAGTGATAGAGAACGGCGGCTCCTTGGTTGGCGAGACTCCTGCCCCCGTCCCGTTATCTCCTCATCCAACAGATCTACCAATGGCACGATCGCGATCGCCGACTCCGTATCTCGCTCTAGAAATAGCAACTCATTCACCGCACTATCCACAAAACCACCAATCAACGAACATTGATAGTCTTCAATGGCACTCGCCAGTTCAATATTGCCCAGTAAATGACCTATATCTAGAGAAATCCGCCGATAGGCGCGATCTTGATAGCGCCAAGCCGATCGGTAAAATACCGAAGTTACAGCGATCGCCAATCGACAATCTTGCAAAGCCCCATTCTCAAAACAAGCCTGCACCAAGCTCTGCCAAATATGGTGATCTTGCCAAAAATGGATCAAGCTATGGTTACGCACCTGATAGTTATAGATACCTGCGGACAGCAGTGGAGTCCCTCCCGAAATAAGATAGATTTCCGCAGGATATAGCCCCCCCGCCGATGGTGCAGACCGCAAATAGAAAGTATCTCCCGATATGGTTGGCACTCTGGCCGTCAAGCCATAGCTACAAAATAATAACCGTGATAAACGTCGCCAACGACTGGCTAATAATCCATCGCGATCGGACTGTGGCTCCTCCGTTAGATAGGGCTTAAGATCATAGACAGTACCAATTTTATAATCTTTGTGGGGTATGGGTTGCTTACTCCAATCTAGCCCTTGACTCTTGCTGGCGAGAGTCTCAGGATTATATTTAGTCCTCTCATGGTAGTACTCAGCAAAAGATGGTTTGATTTTGGACATAGCTTTAAAAGATATTATTGTTTAGTTATTAAATCCTATCCCCTATGAACTTAAGTCTAAATATGAGCCTAAGTTTAGGTCGCATCTGGGCGATCGCCACTAATGTATTTCGAGAAACTGTGCGCGAACAGGTACTTTATCTATCGTTACTGTACAGTGTGATTGTCATCTCGGCGATGCTCATGTTACCCGAATTTTCCTATGATTCTTCTGCCAAGATGATCGTAGATACGGGGATCGCAGCGATCGAGGTAGTGAGTTTACTGGTGGCGATACTTGTTGGCACAAATTTGATCAATCGCGAAGTTGACAAGCGCACAATCTTTATCCTGATCGCCAAACCAATGCATCGAGCCGAATTCATTCTTGGCAAACATCTCGGACTCTCTGCCGTCATTGGGGCGCTAGTTGCGATCATGACCCTCATATTTTTAGCGCTGATGACATTTAAGGGTATTGAGATCCCGATCCCTGCTATCTTGACAGCTAACTTTTTTATCTTTTGGCAGATCATGCTACTAGGCGCGATCGCCATCTTCTTTGGCTCCTTTGCCAGTTCCCTAATTGCATCACTCATGACCCTTGCCGCCTATGTCATCGGTAACTTTAGCCGTGATCTCCTATTACTAGGCGAAATTTCCAAAAACGCTAACCTACAATCGGTGACACGCACCTTTTATATGATTCTGCCAGACCTATCACGGGCAAACCTCAAAAACGAAGCGGTCTATAACATTCTGCCTAGTATCGGCGATTTGTTTAGTAATGGCATTTATATTTTAAGCTATGCCCTCATGGTCTTAGCGATCGCAATCCTCATATTTAATCGCCGCCAATTCTGATCCCCAATTGTCCCAAATCGAAAACATCAAAAAAATAGGGGGCAGCACCGTGGTGCTGCCCCCAGATTGCTAAATCTAAGCAAATTGTTGCTCTAAAATGCTGCCTTGGGCAATCAAATCAAAACTTGGCAAAATCGCTAACATTTGATCCACCATCGAAATCTCAAATACAAGACGTACAGAGGGTTGCACAGAGCAAAGCAAAAGATTGCTGTTTTGAGCCTTCATTAGGCGGAGCGCTCCCAAAAGCTTACGAAGACCGTCAGTATTGATAAATTCCACATTTTCCATATCAATAATCAAAACAGGCAAGCTTTTCTCGTTCATCATTACATTAGCAGCAACCCATGATTCAATCTTACTCAACAGCTTTGCACCAGATACGCCATCAAGCTTATTGTCAGTTAACTTAATAGAGAAAGCACTCTTGCTGCCCAAGTCTTGGCTAAAAGATACATGATTGACCTTAGTAATTGTGTCCATTGTTGCTCCTTACAGATAGTTGAAAGAATAATAAATTTACTTTTTGACTGCTCTAATATGTCACAGGCTAATTAACGGACTTATCTACAAATTTACTGAGTCTTTTGACAATTAAAACAAGGTCTTTGTTCCTATGGGCTTTATTATTCACTCTTTTTCCCATAATAGATATATTCAATAGATATACAAAGGTTATAAAAAAGAGAGGCGAAAGTTATAGAAAAGTTATATTGTTATATTACTTGAGAGAATGTATATGTCATGTATCTCTAGATACTAACACCTATGACTAAATCGATTAATCTGCAAGTATTTGGGGTGCTATAGGCATAGAATAGTGAGTTAGAACAGATATATCTTCTTCATCTAAAGTCACTGGAATACCTCGTCTAATTAATTCCGAAAAGTTTTCATTGGGAACCATGATGCAAAGCGCATACAAGCGACTAGCTCCCGTATTTTGGATGAGATGAATTCCTGTCGGAGGTACTAGCAAACTATCCCCCGCACGAATAGGAACAGCTTTGCCATCACAAAATGCAATTCCTTCTCCTTTGAGTATAAAAAACATTTCGATAGCAAAGTTATGCCGATTGGGTGGTGTTTTCCCGCCAACATCAAAAATTTCCACACAGACTGTAATCGATACATTTGCTGAATTGGAATCAAAAATGATCGCGAGGCGATTGGTATCGTTTGGGCTAATGCGAAAGGCTTGGTAGTCTTTTGGGGTCTTGACTACGGGAATCATACAATGTTTTGATGCCATAGCAATGTATGCCTATATCTTTTGGGTTGTGTTGCTAGTTTGTACTGATTTGCATATTTTGACGCTTAGTTTCAATTGAGAATGAATTCCCAAATACAAACTCAGCACATATCTAATACCAAATTAAGAAATGGCTACGCTATTTCTTAATTAAAAAAACCTTACTGGGTTTGGTTTTTAATTTAAAAAGTGTCGTCACCCTTTTTTAAATTGGTATTAGGACACAAAACCAGAATCCGAGTTTCGCTTCTAAAGAGTATTGAGTGCAGACTCATTGAAGAACCGCAACGGACTCAAGGGCAGCAAGGATATGGACTGATTCAGTTACAAAGCCAAAACATTGATTAACGTTGTAAATGGTGGCTTGCATACAAAATTCTGGGGAAGTAGTAGCTGTGCAATCCTTAAGCAAAATGCAGTCATAACCAAGGAAGTTAGCATCCTGCAAGGTTGCCATGACACATTGATCCGCATTGACTCCTGCAAAGAGCAGAGTAGTTCTGCCTAAGTTTTTGAGGATACTATCGAGGGGGGTGTCCCAAAAGCCACTCATGCGGTATTTGGCGACATGAATGTCGGTGGATTCTGGAATTAGCTCGGAGACGATCGCGGCTGCCCAACTATCGGCAATCAATACTGGTGCGCCATTAGCAGGAAGGGGATCGCCTAAACCAATACCCTGACCTGAGGGATTATAGACATGGCGTAAGCCTGCACTGATATTCAGGAGATCGGGACGGTTGCCCCAATTGAGCCAGAGGATGGGGACATTTTGCGATCGCAATGGTGGTAAAAGCCTTTGCAGAGGCTCAATGGGAGTTCGCGCAGGGGTAATATCTACGCCAATATGGGCTAACCAACCATCGGGATGGCAGAAGTCATTCTGCATATCGACAATGATGATGGCCGTTTTGGAGAGATCGAGGCGGAGTGTCTTGGTTTGGGTAGAGATGGTGATGGGTTGGGGAGTTAGTGGCGATCGGGTCAGATCGGCTAATTGCTCATTGACCAGCCAAGCATTGGGGGCTGTACCAATGGGATACAGTACAGATTGATTAAACAAATCACTATTCATAGGTTCATAATCCATATTGAGTTAGGGTATGCAATAGTTCTTGCTCCTTAAAGGGCTTAGTAAAATATGCTGATGCGCCTAAGCGCATAGCCAAGTCGCGATGCTTAGTGCCACTGCGAGAAGTCAGCATAATAATGGGGATATTTCTGGCGGAGTCATCGACCTTAGCTTGGGCGAGGAAGCCAAAACCGTCAAGTCGGGGCATTTCGATATCACAAATTATGGCTTGGATGCGATGTGACGCTCCATTCCATAGGTGATTAGATAGATGATGAGAAAGGTTAGTGGGATTCAATTTGCGTAACTTTTCTAACGCCTCCAGTCCATCTTTAGCCTGCTCAACCCGATAACCTGATTTTTCAAGGGTCATGGCTAGGAATTTGCGAACATTAATGGAGTCATCAACAATCATGATGGTATGACGGCGATCGCTAAGGAATTTGTGAGTTGGGAAGGAAGGATAATGGCAATTAGGTGTAGTTGTGATTAACCAAGGGATGAGGCTATCAATATCCATAAGTGGTAAGAGTTTGCCACTGCCGATGGTGGCACAGCCCATAAATCCTGCGGGGAGAGAGATATGGCTATGAATATTACGAATACTGACTTCCTGTTCTCCCCAATAGCGATCCATTAAGATGCCATAGGGAATATTTTGATAGGATACGATGAGAATGAGGGGATGATTAATAATGGGAATATTTTCACTGTGGCTAGATATCTTAGTTCTATTAAAATGCAGAAAATTACCAAGATTTAATAGTGGCACTGTGTAATTTTGCCAATCAATTACTTTCTGGTCAGCAACTTCATAGATTGTGACATCGGCTTGCAACAGAATTTCTTCAATGGAGTTAGCCTGTATTGCCATTTGTAATCCATTGCTTTCTAATAAGAGAACTCTGGTAATGGAGAGGGACGCAGGTATAGTCAAAATAAAACTTGTACCTAGCCCCTGTTGGCTGGCGATGCGGATCGTGCCGCCAATTTGCTCAAGATTAGTACGCACCACATCTAATCCCACTCCCCTTCCCGATAGTTCCGTTACCTGTGCGGCTGTACTAAATCCAGAAGTAAAGATTAAATTGAGAAGTTCTGGTTCGGTTAATGCGTCAAGTTGGGCAGTACTGAAGCCGTTTTGCAGAGCGCGATCGCGTAATTTTGGGATATTAATACCAGAGCCGTCATCACTAATCGTAATCTG
Source organism: Pseudanabaenaceae cyanobacterium bins.39 (assembly GCA_033765135.1). Classification (GTDB taxonomy): domain Bacteria; phylum Cyanobacteriota; class Cyanobacteriia; order Pseudanabaenales; family Pseudanabaenaceae; genus Pseudanabaena. The sequence goes on along the minus strand of JANRII010000037.1, from coordinate 15,215 downwards.
CATTTGATTAGCACGATAGCCTGCCGTGATTTCGATCTTGCCCTGTGGAGGCTTATCTGCGGCAACTCTAAGCTCAGGAGTTTCAATACCATGATCAAAGGCATTGCGAACTAAGTGCAGAAGGGGATTTTCTAATTTCTCAAGGATCGAACGCTCAACTAAGGTAGAACCGCCTCGTATCGATAGTTGGACTGGTTTGGCATAGTCTAGAGATAATTCGCGAAGTAGCCTTGGAAATTTATCCAGTATGTCACTAAGCCTTCGCATTCTGGTTTGCTCGATCGCGATTTGCATTTGTTGAGAAGCACGACTGAGATCCCGTTCTATGGATTCTGTTTCCGTAATTGTGGTGGTGAGGTCGCTTGACACCTCTTGCAGTTGCACCACACTATCCATAATTTCTCTGGTTAAGACATGAAATTCGGAATATTGATCCAATTCTAGAAGGTCAAAGTGGGGGTTAGGAGCCTCGGATGGAACTTGTTTCTCCCTAGAGCGATCGTATCGATCATCGTATTGACGATCATAATGTTCTCTTAGATGCAGATTAGATTGCTCTAATTTTTGGATGCGACTATTTAGTAATTGGGCAAGATCTTGCATTTTTTGCAATTGACCTTTCAAACTACTACGCTCAGAATTGAGTGCGCCAAAGCGATCGCTCAGGTGTGTTAGCTGGCGTAAAGGAATCCGCACATAGGCTTCAGGGCTAGACTTTGAGTTTACCTCTTGCCAAGGATTTTCCTCCACTAAGGGTTCATTAATTGCTTTAATTAGCTCAAAATACTTCGGTAAATCATCGAACTGACCAGCTAAAACTAGAGCCTGCGATCGCCGCCACATTTCAAGGGCTGAAGTGGCTACCAATCGCAAATCAAGATCATCTTGAACTAGGGCTTGGGTGATTTCTTGGCATAGATTTTGAAAATTGGATAAATCCAACATCTCTCCCAAGCAGCCCAACTCTTGGCTCACTAGATGAAACTCCTCTCGCAAAACCTGTGTATGCGAATCCACTAAGACTTCCTTTAAACGGTTCAGACAACCATCAACTTCAGTGCTAAACATCAATACCCTTACATCTAGTCCTGATTCCGATGACAGCAGATCGGCTTCATGCTGTTCCGACAGATCACCTAAAATTTGATGTAATTGTTGAAATGGTGGCTCAATATGTTTTTGTAACCAACCTTGGTCAGGAACTTGACGATTTTTGTGAATTTGCGCCACTTTTCTTAAGCAAGTTATGGCTTGCAATAAGAGTCTCTCCACTTCAGGGGCGATCGCCTGTTGATAGTCCACTTGCAAAATCTTAAAAAAGTCTTCCAAACGATGGGCAAGCTTACTTAGAGATTTAAATCCCATCATCCCTGCGCCGCCCTTCATGGAATGAGCCGCACGCAACATCTTTTGAGAAGCTTCCCTTGATAAACCGCGATCGCTAATGCCTAGTAGCTCAGTTTCAATATCAGCTAAAAAATCCCACACTTCCTCCAGAAATAGTAAGCGTATTTCCCAATCCCGATCGGTTAGATCACTAGCCAATATCTCAGTTGTCATAGGGCTGATAACCATTACACTTTAAAGGTTTCCACCGAAGCCTGTAACTTGTTGGCCACACCTGCTGTTTCTTGGAGAGCGATCGCCACTTCTCGCGAAGTTTCCGATGATTTTTGCGACTTCACCGCCAAGCTTTCCATGACCTGTCTCACCGATTGCGAAGTCTGTACCTGAGAAGTTGTCTCGTCAGAAATACCCTGAAACAACTCATTCACCAACTTAGCCACCGACACAATCTCATTTAAGCTCTTTCTCGCATCCTCCACCTTATGCGTACCTTCCACCACCTGCACCGTACTAGCTTCCATTGCTTCGACCACCTCACTCGTTTCCTGCTGGATGCTTTCCACAATTCGCGCAATCTCTTTGGTTGCCGTTGCCGACTGTGCCGCCAAAGCACCCACTTCCTCCGCCACCACCGCAAAACCGCGTCCCTCTTCGCCAGCCCTTGCCGCTTCAATACTGGCATTTACCGCCAGCATATTAGTCTTGAGTGCGATCTGATCAATCAATAACACCACCTTCGAGATTTGCTGCGAAGCTTCCCCTAGCCGCTTCACTTTTTTGGTGGTATCAGCAACGGTTTGGCGCAACTGCAAAATACTTGAGGCGGACTGCTCGATCGCCAAGCTCCCCAACTCCGCCGTAGTTGCCGCATTATTAGAAGCATCAGCCGCCTGACGGGCATTGGTCGCCACATGTTTCATCGACTCAGACATATGTTCTACGGCTCTTAAGGTGTCTTCTAGTTGGGCAACCTGTTGTGCCGACTCCTCCGCCAGCGTACGAATTGCCATATTATTGGTATTGACCGAACTATTGACCTGCAAAGTTGCTAATTTTACCTGCGTGACCACATCCCGCAAGTTCTCTACGATCGCATTAAAAAAGTCAGCCACAATACCAATCTCACCTGCCGTAATTTGAGCGCGAACGGTCAAATCTCCAGATACTGCCCCCTCAACATCACTCAATAATGTGACTAGCTCCTGCTGCAAAGCTTCACCCCGTTGCCGTTCCTGCTCGGCCGCCACCTGTTTCAATTCCAAAGCCGCAATACTTTGTTGAGAGCGATCGCGTTCTTGCAAATATTGACGAATCAGTTTCACCGCAATCAAATAGACAATAATTAAAACAGGAATTGTTAAAATCGTCAGACTCAAAGAAATAAATAGACGCTGGCGAAAGGCTCCCAACTGTAACTCGTTATCGGTCTTAATCTCTTGTAGAGCTTGATTATAGCCATCGGCATAGACTTTTTTTAATCTCTCATACTCATTGCCATTTAAAATTTGTGAAGCTTCGCTGCGCTTGCCTTGACGCACTAAATCAAAGGCTTTTTTCTCCAACTCCACTAACTTGTTATTCGCCTCATTTACTGTTGCAGAAATATTGCGATAGGCATCAGGGGCGATCTGCTCTGACTCCGCGATCGCTTTGACAAGTAATGGATCATACTGCTGATAACGAGTTTCCCACTGCAAATTACCAGTAGCCACAGCCATCCGCGCCGACATGGTAAGCACTTCGTCAAAATGAACAATTTCCCCCCTTAACTGCTCTAGGCGAAAGTTCTTGTCAGCAATAGTTAAAAAGCCTTGATAAATCCCAAATAGATTCCATGAAGAAATGCCGAATACAACTATGCCTGCTCCGAGCAGAGCCGTCAATCCGCCGACCACCTGCTTATCTTCATGATGCTCAAGTGATTGGCTATTAGGAGATTCAGATGGAGTATCATCTGTAGTCTTAAAGTTGACTGCCTGTGTATTTTCCTGAACAGAAGAAGCCTTTGCTATTTCTTCATCCTTGGTCTGCATAACCTGCCTTCTTAGCTAACTAAATTAAAATCAAAATTCATCATTGCCTCTACATTAATTAAATACCCTTGATGTAAATTTATTTCCGCTCGATCAACTACAAAACCTTGAATTAGAGGTTTAACTAGGGGAGAAATTTGCTGCTGTTCATCAAGGGGATAAATGCGATCTTGCGAAATAGTCTGGACTTTACCAATCCGATATACTCCTAAACCCAAAAACAAATCGCCAACTTGTAAAACCGCAACGTGAATAGCGATCGCGTTGGTATCAATTCCAGTACCTGAAAATAATTGCGGTAAATCGACAACCCAAAATATCGAACCACGATGCTCCACCAGTCCCACCAAACATGGATGGACATTAGGTATTTGGGCAATCCGATCCACAGGCAAAATTAAGGTTTCACGAATGTATTTTAGTTCTATAAATATACTCGTCTGTTGATCTAGCTCCAGACTAAGATAGGGAGAGTCTTGAACAGGGGCAGAGCCTTGCTGATTGAGTTCAATAGACTGAACCATGATTTTAATTTGATTACATAAATTGGATCGCCCAAATCACCTAGATCACCGATCGCACTGCGCGTAAAATATCTTCTCGCGAAAAAGGCTTAGTTACATACACATCAATACCCTGCTTCATGCCCCAAAGCCGATCTAATTCCAAATTTTTAGAGGTACAGGCAATAATAGGAATATGCTTAGTCAGCTCATTTTTTTTCAAACTACGGCACAACTCCAAACCACTCATCCCTGGCATTACCAGATCAGTAACCACAACATCGGTCTTTTGTAAGTTGTCTGCAATTTTTTGGAGTGCTTCTTGTCCATTATTAGCACTAATTATGCTAAATCCACCTTCTACCAGATATTGAATAATTAGTTGCTGCTCAGAAGCAGTATCCTCAACCACAAGAACCGTTGTCATAGTTTAGTCTCTGAATTTATTCTAAATTTATAAAGTGTATTTATCCCTAGTCTGCTCTAATTCCTACATTAGTAGCATTTCATTCTAAATAATAATTTATAAATTTCTACCTTAAGCAACTTAGGTAACACGGGTCAAGATAATTAATCCCGCCGATAAACCGATCAGGTTAGGTAGCCATGCAGCCGCGATCGGTGGTAAAAACTCCACCTGCCCCAAGGCTCCACAAATAAACAGCAACAGGTAATAGCCAAAAATAATTAGTACGCTCAAGCCAAAACCGATCGCTGCTCCCGTGCGTTGCGGCCGCATCCCCAAAGAAGAACCAACCACTGCAAACACTAGGCAAATAAAAGGCAAGGCATATTTTTGTTCGAGGCGCACCTCCAACTTACGGATCTCCTTAGTATTACCAGATTGGCGAAGAAGCTCGATATTGCGGCGAATATCAGCGATATTCATTTCCTCAGCACTGCGTTGCTCTTGAGCAAGATCGAGGGGAGCGCGAGGCAACTGCAAATTTTGGCTATCAAAACGAAGAATACTGCGATAGTTGCCATCGGGACCAATTAAATAGGTAGTACCTTTGTTGAAACGCCATACATTTTCGGCGGGCAACCAAACGGCCGAATCTGCCGCCAAAATTTGTTGTAACTGCCCCTGCGAAAAATCTAAGACCGTTAGCCCCTGCATTTCCTTGCCATCAAAGCTCCTTGCATAAAAACTACGCACTAAGCCTTGCTTGGTCGAACCGTCTGGCTGAGGGACTTCTCCATACTGTTGATAAAAAATATCTTGGCTCTTAAACTGGACATTTTCTTGATTGAGGGCTGTACGCAAGGTTGTGCGAGATTGCCAGTTTGCCGCAGGTACGATCGCCTCATTAAAAACATAGGTTAACCCTGTCACAAACAAACTCAGCACCACCGCAGGCACAACCAATCGGTAAGCACTCACCCCACAACTACGCAACGCCGTAGTTTCTCCATCGCCAGACATGCGACTGTAGGAGAGCAGTGTCGCTAATAGCATAGACATCGGGAAGGAATACACCATAAATCCCGGAATCTGATAACCAAAAATCTGTAAGGCAACCCAAACATTGAGTCCCGCATCGGTAATGAGTCGGATTAATTCAAATAATGAGCCGATCGCCAAAATTACCGAAGAAAATGCCCCCACTCCAAATAGAAAAGGGGTTAACATTTGCATCGTCAGATATCGATCCATGATTGATATCTTTGGCCATCCTACGGACAAATTGTGAGCTTTTAGCCTCATTGGGGGAGTTGGTGAGATTGCGAGTAATTACATTTAATGCATTATCTATGCATACATTAATTTTGGCTGTTAAAACGATATTATCATCTGGATCTTGTCGTCTAATACCAATTTAAAAATGTGTTGCCACACTTTTTTAAATTAAAAACCAAACCCAGTAAGGTTTTTTTAATTAAGAAATGGCTACGCCATTTCTCAATTTGGTATAAGTACAAAAAATTTTGGCGGTATGGTTTTGACGTTGCTGTAGGTATGTGGAAATGAAAATGCAAAGATTGATACGGCGATGGTTGAGCTTAGTGGTGATGGGGCTGTTGAGCTTGGTGGTAGCGTTGGCAATCCATGCCCAAACCCCACAAAATTTACAAACCTTTGTTCCGCCTTCGCAATTGCATCTGACCTATCCTCCCCTCCAGCATACAACGGTAAGCGATCGCCTATTTTTTATTGGGACGGCTCCACGCTCTGGACAGGTGAGCATCAATGGTCAAGTCATCAAGCGTTCAGAGATGGGGCATTTTGCGCCGAGCTTACCTCTGCAATTGGGGGAAAATAAGTTTTTGATCAAATATGTATCTGATGGCGAGCCACCCCTTGAGCAGAAGATTGAGGTCAAGGTCGATCGCCAATCTCCTATTACGCAACCACCCTCAGAGTTTGGATTTATTCCAGATTCCTTATTTCCACAGGTAAATATGGCTAGGCTGCCTGACGAGAGGATTTGTTTTGAGGCGATCGCCACTCCCAAGGCAACCGTAACCGTCAAAATAGGAGGGGAGCAAGTGCCACTCCTGCCCCGTCGCCGCAATGTCCAACTTCCTGCTAATTCTGCCGTACTCACGGGCGAAAATCGGGCGATCGAAGCATCACCTTCTGGCTATTTTCGAGGTTGCGCGTCTTTGCCGAGTAAATCACAGTCGCAAAATACTGATTTTGGCCAGCCTGAATATACATTACGGATGGGCGATCGCCAAATCTCCATGAAGGCAAAGGGGACGGTGACAATTTTGGCTCCCCAGCAAATCCAAGTGGCTGAAGTAAAGCAGGTGGCTGACGCAAGGACTGGCCCTAGCACCGATTTTTCGCGATTAACACCTTTGCCTGAAGGCACGCAAGATCTGATTACGGGTAAGCAAGGGGAGTGGTTACGGCTTGCCTATGGTGGCTGGGTGCGCGATCGCTTTGTGAATATATCGTCAGCAGAGGCGGTTCCGCGTTCTTTAGTCAGGGGCATCTCCACCAATACCACTAATAATTTGAAGACCCAAGAAACTTGGACAGAAATTAAGATCCCCCTCGAAGTGCCTGTGCCAATTTCCATTAGTCAAGGCGATCGCTTTTTGAGTTTCACCTTACATAACACCACTGCCCAAACTGATACCATCGCGATCGCGCCCGATTCCATCATCAGCAAATTAGATTGGCAACAAATAGAACCCCACAAAGTTTTGTATACCGTCCAACTCAAGCCCAAACAACAATGGGGCTATAAAGTCCGTTACCAAAATACAAATCTGATTATTTCCCTCAAGCATCCGCCTCAACTATCTACCCAAGACCCTGAAAGACCACTGCAAGGCGCGAGGATTTTGATCGATGCAGGTCATGGCAGTGCGGCAGATCTCGGTGCTAGGGGGCCAACGGGCTATCCTGAAAAGGATGTCACCCTGACTACCTCCCAACTGCTGCAACAGGAATTGCAAAATCGGGGAGCCAAGGTGATGATGACGCGCACCGATGACGCTGATATTGAACTAGCGCCAAGGGTCGCCAAGATCCTACAGGAAGATCCAACTTTAGCCATTAGCATCCATTACAATGCTCTGCCCGATGATGGCGATGCACTTAATACATCTGGTATGGGTGCATTTTGGTATAATCCACAGGCTGAAGGTTTTGCCAAGTTTCTCAATACCTATGTTTCCCAAAAGCTAAATCGTCCAGACTATGGCGTTTATTGGGCAAACTTGGCAGTCATCCGCCCCACCAATACGCCATCTGTGTTATTAGAACTAGGATTTATGATCAATCCCGTTGAGTTTGAATGGATTATCGATCCGCAGCAGCAACAACTGCTTGGCAAAGCGATCGCCGATGGTATTACTGCATGGATGATCAATGCTAACTCCTGAAATTAATGGTTTTTGGTCAATATTTCCCCTTGATCACCTCCTAGAAGCCTATTTGCCCCTAATGCTATGGACAGGGTGCGGCCTAGCTCTCTCGCGGTTTGTACCAAACTTTACTTCCAAATTTTTGGGGACAGCCCTCTATTGGGTTGGTGTGCCACTCCAGCTATTTGTATTGGCAAGACATACTGAGTTTTCGGACACCCCCTATATCCCCTATGTGGCGATCGCGTCCCTCCTGATCAGTTGGATCTTGGCTGTATTGGGCTGGCAGCTAATTAAACCGCAGGATAGCGATCGCGCTAGTATGGGAAGTTTTATCTTAGCCACAATGCTAGGTAATACGGGGTTTGTGGGATTGAGCCTTACCAACTCTCTCACCAGTAATAGTTATGACGATTGGGCGGTTTTGTATAGCATTACTAGTAATGTGGCAGGAAACTATGGCATTGCTGTCTTTATCGCCAGCTACTTTGGCAGAAGTGCCACCAAAGCTCCTTGGTGGAGGCTGTTGCTAGATGTGGCAACTGTGCCTAGTCTGTGGGCTTTTGCCATTGGTTGGTATACCAGACCGATCGGATTGCCTGAGGTGGTTGAGACGAGTTTAGATCTTGGTGTATGGGTAACGATCGCCTTTGCCCTTTCCCTAGTGGGGTTGCGTCTTGGCAAAATCGAAACTTGGACGAGTCTCAAAACAGCCGCGATCGCGGCAATGATGCGAGTGGGGATCGTTCCCCTAGCGATCGGTTTAGGAGCAACCGCCTTTGGACTCAATGGCGATCCCCGTCTCATCCTTACCCTCATGTCTGGTACACCCACAGGTCTATCGGTGCTGATCTTGGCAGAAGTATACGAACTCGATCGCGACTTTTTAATCAGTACGATCGCCTTTTCTTTTATTGGTCTAATTATGGTGTTGCCACTCTGGATTATTCTATTTGGTTAATACCAATAGCACTGCCTCAGGAAAATCTTAAAATCGGATCAATCTTCAGTTACGATCCTATAGCTGTCGCCATGATTATTAGGACACAAAACCAGAATACTAGTTGCGGCGCTCCGCGCCGCAACTAGCTTCTTGGGTTTTGATTTGTCCTAATACAAGTGTCTACAGTTATAAATACAGCCCTTTACACTTATGAAGTAAATGAACACATTAAAACCTAAAATCAGAGCTTGTTTCATCCACTACACAGGTAGAACAATCTGCTCGGATGTCCGTAAAATCTAGAAATATTTTTGAAGGTGTTACTTCGCACCACTTTCAAAAAACGTAATAATAGTTATCCCAGATGTAAAACTAAGATCCTCGTGCCAAAATCATTACAACTAATGTGGGCATTGTCGGGACTGCTTTTGACCATTGCTAGTACCTTCATTCAGCCGTCACTTCTTCTTCCTACCAGTAATAATATTGCGATCGAATCCATTAGCGTTACCATGCAGATAGGAGCCGTCTTACTGACAGGTTGCCTCGGTGGACGCAATGCCGCCATCCTTTCCCAAATTGCCTATATTACCCTTGGTTTGGCTGGCTTTGGCGTTTTTTACCAAGGAGGAGGACTCACCTATTTAAAGTCACCTGCCTTTGGCTATCTATTGGGCTTTATCCCCGGCGGATGGCTCTGTGGATTTCTCGCTTTTTTGCGTCCTGTTAGTTTGGAACGCATTGCCATTAGTTGCTTTGGTGGTTTAATTGCTATTCATTTGGTTGGCATACTGTACTTGGTCATTATTCAGATTCCCGATTTTAGTGCTATTCAAGCCTCATTTTGGCAATATTCGGTGCAGGTACTATCGGGACAATTTTTAGTTGTATGTGCCACGGTGGTGATTGCCACAGTTTCACGAAAGATGCTGTTTTACTAAGATCAAAGGGCATTTTGTTTTTTGCGTAAGTCATAATCAAATAATCAGAAACAAGAGTCGTTGCTTCACGCCATCTCTTGTTTCTGTGATTTTAAATAGCCACTTTAAATAGTCACCAAATCGACACCAAGACGTTTAAACGCCAAGCGTTCATTTTCCACATCTACAAAAATTGTGTCACCATCGCTAAATTCTCCGCGCAGAATACTCTTAGCAATTTGTGTTTCCAATTGGCGCTGAATGATCCGCTTAAGGGGGCGTGCGCCATACACAGGGTCATAGCCAACCTCGGCAATAAAATCGAGGGCAGCATCGGCAATTTTGAGAGTGATGCGGCGATCGCTGAGTCTTTTTTCCAGCCGTTGAACCTGTAGCTTGACAATCAGGCGCAGTTGCTCACGGCGGAGAGCATGGAAGATCACTAACTCATCGATACGGTTGAGAAACTCAGGACGGAAACTAGCTCGCATGGATTCCATCACCCGTTCACGCATCTCCTCATATTTGGAATCATCGCCTGCAATATCAAGGATATATTGAGAACCAACATTGCTGGTCATGATAATAATGGAGTTCTTGAAGTCAACGGTGCGTCCTTGAGAATCCGTAACGCGACCATCATCGAGGATTTGCAGCATGATGTTAAAGACATCAGGGTGTGCTTTTTCGATTTCATCAAAGAGAATAACGGCATAGGGACGACGACGCACGGCTTCCGTTAGCTGTCCACCTTCTTCATAGCCCACATAGCCAGGAGGTGCGCCTACTAGACGAGAGACGCTATGTTTTTCCATATACTCTGACATGTCGATACGCACCATTGATTCTTCGGTGTCAAAGAGATAAGCGGCGAGGGCTTTGGCGAGTTCGGTTTTGCCCACTCCCGTTGGACCAAGGAAAATGAAGCTGGCGATGGGGCGATTGGGATCGGCAAGTCCAGCCCTTGATCTTTGGATGGCATCGGCGATCGCGACGACGGCTTCTTCTTGTCCGACAACGCGATCGTGCAGTACATCCTCAAGGTGTAGCAGCTTTTCTTTTTCTGATTCCACCAGTTTGCTGATGGGAATGCCAGACCATTTGGAAATAATTTCGGCAATATCTTCTTCCGTTACTTCTTGACGTAGAAGCGATCGCCCTGAGGTTTTGGCTTCTTCGAGATTTACTTCCGCCGTTTCGAGTTGCCGTTGGAGATCGGTAAGTTTGCCATATTTCAGTTCTGCCGCCTTGTTCAGATCATAGTCCCGTTCGTATTGCTGAATCTCCACATTGACATGATCAATACTTTCTTTGAGCTTGCGAATATTATCAATTACTTGCTTTTCTGCTTCCCATTGCGCTTTGAGGGTGGTTTGTTCCTCCTTGAGATCAGCTAGTTCACGGTTGAGCTTTTCGAGCCGATCTATGGATTCGCGATCGGTTTCCTTTTTTAAGGATAGACATTCCATTTCTAGCTGAATCACCTTGCGGCTGATTTCATCAAGTTCCTCTGGTTGGGAGGTGATTTCCATCTTGAGCTTGGCGGCGGACTCATCGACAAGATCGATCGCCTTATCAGGTAAGAAGCGATCGCTAATGTAACGATTGGATAGGGTGGCAGCAGCAACTAGGGCGGTGTCCGAAATCTTTACACCATGATGCATTTCATAGCGATCGCGCAGTCCTCGCAATATGGAAATGGTATCTTCCACATTGGGCTGATCGACATAGACCTGTTGGAATCTCCGTTCCAGCGCCGCATCCTTTTCAATATATTTGCGATACTCATCAAGGGTGGTTGCACCAATACAGCGCAATTCTCCCCTTGCCAACATTGGCTTGAGTAAGTTGCCTGCATCCATCGCGCCTTGAGTGGCTCCTGCTCCGACAACGGTATGAATTTCATCTATAAATAGAATAATGCTGCCATTGGATTCAGTTACTTCCTTGAGGACAGCTTTGAGCCGTTCTTCAAATTCACCCCGATACTTAGCACCTGCAATTAATCCACCCATATCCAAGGCGATCAGTTTGCGATCTTTGAGGGATTCTGGCACATCACCACTAATGATGCGCTGGGCTAGTCCTTCCGCGATCGCGGTTTTACCCACCCCCGGCTCACCGATAAGCACAGGATTGTTTTTAGTACGTCGTGATAGAATTTGAATCGTTCTCCGAATCTCATCATCACGACCTATCACGGGATCAAGCTTTCCTTCCCTTGCTAGTTCCGTTAAGTCTCTGCCGTATTTGGTGAGGGCTTCGTATTTATTTTCTGGAGTTTGGTCTGTCACTTTTTGATTACCTCTCACTTGCTGAATTACTTGACGCAGTTTTGTTTCATCTAGTCCCATTTCTTGATAAAGGGTTTTCCCAAACCGATCATCCTTACAATAGGGCAGCAAAATATGTTCAATAGATATATATTCGTCACCAAAGGCTTTGCGTTCCTTTTCAGCACGATCAAAAAGAACTTCTAGGTTGCGTCCTAGATAGACTGATGTATTTGAGCTAGAAACTTTGGGTTGACGGTTGATAAATTCATCTGTGCGATCGCGAAGTCTTTGAATACTTAGTCCTGCTTTGCTAAAAATACTGGTGGCAAGCCCTTCTTCTTCGAGTAATGCTTTGAGTAGATGCTCTGGTTCGATCTGTTGCTGTTGAGCCGCTTTGACCAGATCAGGGGTCTTGGCGATCGCCGCCCATGCTTTTTCAGTAAATTGATTAGGATTTGTCGGTTGCATCGCTAGTTGCCTCCTGTGCTATAAGCGTCTGTAATTATATTAGAGCCTCTGGTCTGTGCTAGAGAGTGCGTGTTTCCGTACCAAGTCCTGCGTCAATTGGTTTGGCGATCATGGATGCCATAGGGCATCGTTTTTTCGGTGTGGCGAGTCATTGGCGATCGTGCTGAAGTTTAGAGTACAATCAAACCTAGATAGCACTTATGCTCTTTACTTTTTCGCTATTGAGTAAAATTATGGCAAAGCTAACAGTTGACTTGGCAACTTCAGCAAATGTTTTGGGAACTACACCCGATCGCTTTTTGGTATGGTTAAAGCGCGAAGATTCTCATGGTTTGCTCTATTTCAACGATACGCCGCAGATTTCTATTTTTACGCTGGCAAGGATTCTGGATACTACGCCTAGAGAGTTGGTTGATTTTTTAGAAGAAACTGATTTAGAAGATCGCTTAGATTTACAGGGTGCACTAGAAGCGATCGCTGAGTCAGAAAGCTTAGGAGAGCAACCAATTCCTTGGGAGTCGGTGGTGGGAGAGTTAGTTTAGGGGAAATAGCGATAAATTTCTTTGCGATGCAATACCCTACAAAATGTAACGGTTTCTCCATTCAGGATTACGCCAATTCGATAATCTCCTACTTTGATTCGGTACGCATTTTCATATCCCTGTAGCTTTTTGACATTTTTGATATCTGCTAACCCAGCAAGTTTTGGAATCTCCTCAAATACAAGTGTATTTATTGGTTTGAAGTAAGGCGTACTTCTGAGAGCTTTAAGTTCTTTGAGGAAGCTAGGAAGATAATTGACGTTCATTCTCTCTCCATTTCAGCAAGTGCTTCTTGGAGACTAAGAGGCTTTTCATCTTTAACTTCTAGCATGGCATGGACAAGTCCTAAATCTTCAATGGCTTCGACAATTGCATGATCTTGGGAATGATCTTCTGGTTCTGGCGTAACGCTTTCACGAAATAAACGAATAATCTGCAAAAGGTTTGACCAGTATTGCTCAGGAATTTTGTCTAGCTCGTTGGCTAGTTCTTCTGCAAATACAGTTGGGCTATTAGTTGACATCTTGATCACTTCTGTAGGCAAAGTATTTTTAGGTTAGCATAATTAAATTACAGAGATGAGTGGCTTTGTAGCGTTGATATAAAGGAAGCGATCGCTTGTTTGTTCTTTAACCACTGTAAATCCCAAGCTAGCGATCGCATCTAGAAGTTCTTGTTTTTTGTCTATCCATCGGCTAATGGTTTCGACGATGAGGAGACTGCCTCCACCTTTGAGTGTGCGTTGAGCTTCTTGGAGATAGTCGGCATAGTTTAAGCCCATGAGCGATAGGGAAAAAATGGCGGCATCAAGGGTTTTAGAATAACTTTGTGTGAATTTTAAAACGAAAAAACGATATACTTTTATCGCGATACACGTGTAGTCAGTATGAAAATAAAATTTTCAAAAAAGAATATTATTGTTGGTAGCATCGGTATTGTCATACTAATGCTGTTTACTAATCCAACAAGGCAGTATTATTTGGACAGTAAGTTAGAAGATAGAAAGTTTATTGAAGAAATTTCTGGGAGGATCTGTTCACCACCACGTGGTATCGATTCGTACAATCAATGTAGATTAGAAATAGTTAACAAGCCAGCATCAATTGAGCGCCTTTTAGCAAGCAATTACCAAAGAAGCAATTTTTATATATTCAGTATTCATCGACTTGAAATTGCCAAAATTAATCCTAACGATAGGTCTATTAATCTTATTGAGTCTAGCGAATCAAATACTGTTGGTGTTTTGGGTGTTTTTATAGGATCTTTACAATCGTTAGTTATTGGAGCAGCATCAATTTCAGTATTAACTCTATTATTTTCTGGCATTGCAGTTGGTATTCGGAAAGGTTTAAGACCAACAGAAAAGCACGACATTGAGTAATTTCTCTTTTGTAAAATGGGAACTAGGCTGTCAGGATCAGTGCTTATGAGAGGCAATTGCTATGTTTTGGCGATCCCATGACCAGATATCGCCTTGATGGTCGAGGATGACTTGGGGAATGATGACTTCTACTTTGGTGAATGATGATTTTTGGCGATAGATGCGCCCGACTAGTTGCTCGTATTCGGCATGAGTCCAAGGGAGGCTGGCAATAATCAGGCGATCGCATACATATTGCAGTCCATCTACGCCTGTGCCGATGGGAGCCGTGCCGATGAGAATGTCGATTTCTCTGGCGATGAATTTCTGTTTAGCGGAATCACGTTCCTTGGTGTCTTCCACGCCTATGAATAAGCCGACTTTGTAACCTGCGGCGGCGATCGCCTTGCGGAGTGGTTCGACCATGCCTTCGACATAGTGGGTATAGATGAGGGTTCCTGTTTTGAGATGAGCGATGATCGTGTCGATTTTGGCTGAGAGGAGGATTTGCTCGACAGCGAGGGGGCTGGTTTTGATGGCGGCGATGAGTTGGGGGCGCAGGTGTTCACCTGAGATTTTGGGAAAGCTTTCGGTGATCGCAATCTTGTAATTGGGACGATAGCGGATGCCATGAAGCATCAGTTTTTCGTGCATGGCAAGGGCATTGGCGATCGTGCTGAAGGTTTTCAATTCGTCAAATTTTTCGCCCCTCGTCATTTCTAGCAGTGCTTTGGCTTCGTAGAGGTTGTTGATGACGGGTGTGGCGCTCATGCCTAAGACGCAGAGTTCAGGGTTTTGGCGGGATGCTTCGGAGAGTAGGGAGTTAAGGGTTTTGCGGCGTTTGCTTTCTTTGTTGGGACTGGGATCGCGTTGTTTGACGTTTTGGATTTCATCGATGACGACAAAATCGATCTGGTGATTGGCGAGGATGTTGCCGACAAGTTCGGCGGAGTAGGGTTGTTGGAATTTCTCGAAGTTGAGAATGAGATAGTTATGTTGGT
>JANRII010000035.1:0-9348 GCA_033765135.1 Pseudanabaenaceae cyanobacterium bins.39 | reverse complement strand
AATCTCCTGCTGCTAGCAAAGCAGGGCAACCACGGAGGGATTGCCCCTACCTGAATAATTTAAATTTGGCGTAGGGGCTGTGCCCCCGTGCCAGCCCCGATCATCCAACATAGCAGGAATTCCTTCCACGTAACATCAGTTACCAAAATCTCAAATGAGTTTTATCAAACCAACTTTAATAGGGATAAGGCTTCATTACACCAATCAATCCAGCCCTGTTCAAAACCCATGCCTCGCCGCAAAGTTAAATACGCAAAAATATATTTGGATTGAGATCTGGCTTGAGATTCTGATTCTGCTTGCATTGCTAATGCTGATCCAGAACCAAGTCGTAATTCAGAAAATCCACTAAAAAATTTATTCTCTATCTCTTCATAAACTGCTAATTGCTGTTGATGCAGTTGACGATGATCTTGAATTTGTTTGATGATCGCCTCTCTAGGTACGAGATATCCTGCATAGATTTTGACTAGAAATTCATCTTTCACGGCTGCCAGATCGCTAGATTGCAGTAACCATGTTTTTAAATTGACTAAGCCTTGATCAGTCACTGAAAAGATTTTTTTATCTGGGCGACTTTCTTGAGCGATCACCCTCGCCTCAATCAATTCCTGCTGCTCCAGCTTAGTTAACTCGCGATAAATCTGTTGGTGGGTAGCTTGCCAAAAAAATCCTACTGAGCCATCAAACTGCTTGGCAAGATCATAGCCACTTTTTGGATCATGAATCAATGAAACCAAGAGGGCATAAGCAAGAGACATAGATTTAGGGATTTTTCGATTTGTTAATTGACATATTCACTTTGTTGAGTATAGACTATCACTTATATTCAAATTGTTGAATAATAACTTAGTTGAATATCACAAAAAGAACACAAAGAGCATACAAAGAGAAAACTATGGCCGCAACAATCCACAAGCAATTATCTTGGGCAAAAGCGATCGCTACCCCTGCTAATGAGTTTGCCATGACTGACCTCTCAACGATTAGTGGCAAGATTCCTGAAGCACTCCAAGGTTCTCTCTATCGTAATGGCCCTGCTAGGCTAGAGCGCGGCGGTTTACAGGTTGGACATTGGTTTGATGGTGATGGGGCAGTTCTGGCAGTTCATTTTGGTGCAGGGCAAGCTCGCGCAACCTATCGCTATGTAAAAACTGCTGGCTATTTGGCTGAGGAAAAAGCCGATAAATTTATTTTTGGCAACTATGGTATGACTGCCCCAGGGGCGTGGTTACAACGCTTTGGCAAGTCTTCTAAGAATGTGGCGAATACTTCTGTAATCGCATTGCCTGATAAGTTATTAGCTCTTTGGGAAGGTGGCTTACCCTATGCTCTTGATTTGGAAACTCTGGAAACCTATGGGATTGAGAATTTGGAAGGGCTGGAAAACCATCGGGCTTACTCTGCTCATCCTAAGCGCGATCCTGAAACTGGAGAGATATTCAATTTTGGGGTTGCCTATGGTAAAAACGCCACTCTGCATCTATATCGGAGCGATCGCCAAGGCAAGCTGATCAAAAAAAATCAGGTCACTTTGGCGGGGCTGTCGATGATCCATGATTTTGTATTGGCAGGAGATTATTTAGTTTTTTGTGTCCCTCCCCTTCGCATGAATCCAATCCCTGTATTACTCAATTTGCAGAGCTACAGTGATTCCCTTGGATGGCAACCCCAAGAAGGTACGGAGATCTTAGTATTTGATCGCCATAGTCTTGATTTAGTCAGCCGCAACTATGCCGAACCTTGGTATCAGTGGCATTTTGGCAATGGTTATACAGATCGTGATGGTAATGTGGTCTTTGATTTAATTCGCTATCCCGACTTTGCGACTAATCAATTTCTTAAGGAAGTGGCAACAGGTAACACTCAAACTTGCTCTGATGGAACTCTATGGCAAATGCGTCTCAATCCCCAAACGGGTGAATTTTTAGAAGCTGTTCAAGTAATTGATCGTGCTTGCGAATTTCCCAGTGTTGCTCCTGCTCAAGTTGGTCAGGCTTCTCGCTATACCTATCTATCGATCCGCCGTACCGACTCTCAGCCCACAGAATTATTTAATACGATCGCTTGCTACGATTACCAGACTCAGACCTTAGAAGAAGCGAACTTGGGTGATAATTGCTATCCAATGGAACCATTATTTATTGCGAATCCTCACAATCCTGAACAAGGATGGCTGATTACGGTTGTTTTTGATGGCGATCGCGATCGATCTGAAGTATGGCTGTTTGATCGCGATCGCCTAGATCAAGATCCTGTCTGTCGTCTGGCTTTACCCAGCGTTGTACCAATGGGCTTTCATGGTACATGGCGATAGTTAAATTGCGTGTTAATTGCGCGTTAATTATGTATTAATTGCGCGAACCTGTATAACCAGAATCATTGGCTAATTCTTCGAGAGTACGCGTACCTGCGAATATCTTACCGTTGATTTCCCAAGTCGGATAACCCTTAATATCCTTTGCTTGACAAAGGGCAGCCTGAGATTTTTCTCCCTTAGGATCGCATTCTACATAGGGAATAGCAGTTTTTGCTTCACCAAACAGTCTCTTCTGTTCAGCGCAATGGGAACACCAATAGGCTCCATACATTTTGGCATTAATTGCAGTGAGATGTTGCGCCAAGCGACCTGCAAAGGAGTTGCTCTGAGCAGCTAGTTTACCTTGGAATGCATATACACCTAGAGTCCCTGTGAGGGTAACGATCGCCACGATTGCCCCTGTAAAAAATAATTGCCCAATATCTTTCCAAGGATTACCAAATACGGTTAGCAGCCAAATGGAAGTCATTGTGACTGCGGAACTGATGCAATATATACAAACCTGCGGCTGACCGCCAATACTGCCCGATGCAAGTAGATACATCAAGTATCCACTAAACACAAATGTGGCAGAGGAAACCATAAACATCACAAAGGATGATAGTTCCTTAACTTGGGCTTGAGCCTTAGGATCGTCTTTGTATAGTAACAGTGGCAATCCTGCTAATAATCCAAGGGTGAGATAGCCTAAACCGCCGAAAATGGTGAGAGGAATTCCTAATATTTTGGCATATTCACTGGTTAGTACGATGTCACAGCCACTACCTTCAACATTGCATAACGCTACTTTTTGTCCTAAAAAGTGGGTGATGGTGAGATAGCTGGTCAGGGAAAAACCAAATAGTGACAAAGCAACAATCACTTGGCGTGACCAGCGATATAACCAAGGATCAGATTTTTTTCTCATAAATGTTCTAGACGATGTGTAGCTACCTGCTCAAAATATAGAGCAATCATATTATATCTCTTGGATTATCAGCGATCGCCATCAACAATCTCGATTAGATCGCAAGCCATTGGGCAAGATGGTGCGGCAGAGTTTTACTTCAGCTAATTGGGCTTCAGAGATATTCGCACTGGTGAGATTGGCTTCGCTCAAGTCCGCTTGATGGAGATTAGCATCGGCAAGATTTGTTAGTTGCAGTTGCGTACGATGTAGATTTGCATAGCTCAGATTCGCGTTTTTGAGATTGGCGCGACTGAGATTAGAGAAAGTAATACTTGCCCCCATCAGGTTGGCTCCTTGCAGGTTTGCGGCAAGTAAGTATGTAAAATCTAACTGGCTAACGGGCAGATATGCTCCTGAGAGATCACAGGATTGGCAAGTTTTGGTGGCTTGCATTTCAACAATCTGGCGCGGATTCGCCGCTATGGCAGGCAAGGGAAATAGGAATAGGACAAGAAGGGCGATCGCCACGAGTAGGCGGATTTTCCAATATTTCATATTTCTATTTGACTATTTAGGAACGACAGAAACTATTAATAAGTTATCGGGTTTTAATAGCTCCTTAGCAGCAAGATTAACCTGTTCTAGAGTGACAGCTTGAATCCGTTCAGGGAACTTATAAAAGTCGCCTATAGGTAAGCCGTAGGTCTCATCGCTTAATAAAGAACTAGCAATACTGTCAGGATCGGCAAATTCGGTAGCAAAGTTATTAATCAGGCTCTTTTTGGCAAAGTCAAATTCTGATTGAGTGATGCCGCGATCGCGAACTTCCTTGAGCAAAGCTACGGTAGCAGCGATCGCTTTTTCCGTATCCTTACCACTGGTTTGCATTTGTACGATAAATGCACCTTCGGGCGGCTTGCCTGCTTGGAAATAGCTATAAATGCCATAGGTCAGACCAAGGCGATCACGAATTTCCGTACCAAGGCGACTAGCTAGTGTGTCACCGCCGAGGACTTGATTGAGCAGCAGGGCTGGATAGTAACGGCGATCGGCGCGAGCAATACTAGGGTGTCCCATCAGTGTTACAGCTTGGGTTTTGCCTGCGAGGGCAGTTTGTTGGGTGGTAGTTTGAGGGAAGTTAACTAGTTTGGGGAAGGTGAATTTAGGTGTTTTACCAGTATTGCGCCAGTTGCCCAACTTCTCCTCTAACAACTTTCTTACCTGCTGCGGGTCAAAATCACCCATGAGCGTGATGGTGGTAGTATCGGGGCGATAATAGGTTTTGTAAAATTCAATGAGATCTTCACGCTTGATCGATTGCAATGAATCCTCCGTCCGCATTGCATGGAAGGGATGACCTGCGGGATAGAGAGTTGATTGGAAAATTCTTCTTGCAAGGGCGCTGGGATTATCTAATTCCGACTTAAGCGACAGAAGATTGCGCTGTAAATCTAAATTAAATTCTTTACTGGGGAAAGTGGCATTTTGCAATAGATCGGCTAATTGATCGATGAGAATGGGCAGATCTTGAGATAGCGCCACCCCTGATATACCAGCACTTTCGCGACTTGCACCAATGCCTAGCCTAGCGCCACGCTCTTCTAAACGAGAGGCGAGGGCGAGAGCATCCTTGGTGGTTGTGCCGTTGGTCAGGTTTTGGGCAGTGAGAGATGCCAAACCTGCATGGCTGGGATCGTCAAATCCTGACCCTGCTTTGATATCACCAACTAGAGTCACTGTGGGAGTGCTGCGATCGCTTAGTAATATCACGGTCAAACCATTGCTGAGGGTAAAGCGTTCGGGATTTACCTGTGGCGGTACAAGTGCCTTAGCAACTAGCGCACTCGGTGGTAAATACTTAGCGACTTCGGCGGGATCGACAGGCTCACTTGGTCTAAAGGCTTCACTGGAATGGGCATTAGATGGTGTTGTCCCTGCATTGGCAGTAATTTCTGAAGGTTGAAAATAGCCAACGACACGGCGATCGCTTCTCAAATATTGTTTAGCAACCCGTTGCACATCGGCAGCCGTT
Source organism: Pseudanabaenaceae cyanobacterium bins.39 (assembly GCA_033765135.1). Classification (GTDB taxonomy): domain Bacteria; phylum Cyanobacteriota; class Cyanobacteriia; order Pseudanabaenales; family Pseudanabaenaceae; genus Pseudanabaena. The sequence goes on along the minus strand of JANRII010000035.1, from coordinate 4,107 downwards.
ACCCGATCAATATTCTGCAAATAGCGATCGCTATAACGATAATCCTTAGCTACAGTTTGGTTATAACCAATTTGGATCGCCTGCGAGACAATATCTCGGTTGCCCAGAATATAACTAGCCCGCATATTCACCTTAGCCCGTTCTAATTCGGCAGCAGATATGGGTTGAGTCTGCAACTTTTCGATCTCTTTTAAAAGTAAGCGATCTAGCTCTTCAAGGGATTTGCCTGCCGTGGGGGTGGCGCTCATCATATACCAGCCCGTACCAATCATGGCGGAAGCACTGCCGCTAACACCACTAGCCAAGCCTGTTTCCACTAAAGATTGTGAGAGACGAGAACTTCTACCCGATGTCAAAATGCTATCCATGACATCGATCGCCACCACATCATCGTCTGTGACTTTGGGTAAATCGGGATAGACAACTTGTAAAAACGGCACACTGCCAGGTTCTTTGAGAAGAATCGGCTCTTGGGTTGATTTGGGTTGAGGTGGCTGGGGTTTACGACTTTGCTCCTCAGACGTAATCAAGGCATTGGGCTTCGCAGGGGGGTTGATCGTCCCAAAAATTTCTTGAACGCGCTTCAAGGTCGGCTCAGTTTCAAAATTACCCACGATTACCAAGGTGGCATTGTCAGGGCGATAAAAGTTGTGATAGTAATTCTGAATATCGGCAACAGTAAAATTTTCCACATCAGGACGATAGCCGATCACAGGCCAACCATAGGATTGATTGGGATATGCAGCCAGCATTACCTGACGATATAGTCTTGTACCAGGACTATTGTTGCCGCCATCAAGTTCTGAGAGAACAACGGTACGTTCGCTTTTGAGTTCCTTAGCTCCTGCTACGGTATTCACCATGCGATCTGCCTCCAAAAGCAGCATTGCCTCTAGCTTGTCACTTGCCACCGTGCCGTAGTATGCGGTCATATCATAGCTAGTAAAGGCATTGGAGTTACTGCCTAAGGCACTAAATAGACGACCAAACTGAATCGGGCGATCGCGAGTTCCTTTAAACATTAAATGCTCTAGCTGATGGGAGATACCAGTAATCCCCGGTTGCTCGTTCTGAGATCCCACCCGATACCAAACCTGCACACTCACTACAGGAGCCGTCTTTACTTCCTTGGTCAAGACAGTTAGCCCATTGTCTAAAACAGTTTTGACCACATTTCCCGTTAAGGACTCAGGAGATGAGCCAGTATTTTTGGGAATAGGTTTTACGGAAACAGTTTCGGCGGCGATCGCCTGATCTCCAGATGACACTAATGATGCCAATTGACTCGACCAACTGAGGGGTAAATTACTCAAAATAACTACAGCGATCGCGGCGGCAATTCCACGACTTAAGCTACGACCAACAAGAGACAGCATAAAATTACGCTTCACTGATATCTCCACCAAAATATAGACATCAATTATATATCTAATGCCAATCACCTAAATAGCGTCACCAATATGGGTTAACTTGAGGGCTTGCCCTTTATTTGCTGATTGGTTTATGGGTGTGGCGATCGTCTATTCATCAATAGCTATAATAAAAACATCGCGTTTGAATTAATAATTTTGTCAATCAGAGTAAATTTATGATTGCAACACTTGTCAAACCGTCATTACTAATTCATGAGATTTGCGTTGAGAAAGTTGGCAATCTCAATCTGTTTAAGTTTAGCGATCGCCTACAGGAGCGGATGGAGTTGCTTCTAGAGAAAAGAAAAGTAGAACCGCTTTCTATTGAAGAAATTCCTGAGTTAGAAACCATTGGGGAGCTAGATCGGATTTTTACTCATATCAATGCAATGCTTGCTGCTCAAAATGTCAATTCCTGATGCGATAAGGCAAATCGTCCGAGAACGAGCAAAATTTGTTTGTGAATATTGCCATTCTCCAGAGCGACTTAGTGCTTCTCGATTTACGCTCGATCACCTGATTCCTGTATCACTAGGAGGCACGGATACGGTAATGAAATTAAGGGGATTACGGCAGTCGGTCGAGCAACCTGCGATCGCTTTGATCTTAACGATCTGAGATATCCGCAGGAGGACTCGATCCGCGCTACAAGACTTTTTTGGACTCAAACAGGGCTACATCCGCCAGAGGATGATGTATGTGATGTTTAACTGAATTGTATTTGGATGAATATGGTTAACTTTGTAGTATGGCGATCGCTAGATTTATTTCACAGATAATATCGCTTACTTCTTAATAGGTTTTATGAGTAAGGCGATCGCCTATTCATTTCCCAAAAAAATGTGCTTTATATTTCATGAACGTACCTTACTGGACTGCCTATATTTTATCTACGTTTTTTGATTACTTTAATTTTATTGCTACAGAGTGCTCAGGCATATTGAATTTATCCATAACGTTTGCAATTCTTGTCATACAACTAGAAGCAGAAATATTTATATGTATAAAAAGCAAATCATCATCTAGTTCTTTAACTTTTTCCCACACCTTTCCTTCAAATGTTTTATATCGATTTGACAAATCAACATTAGTATCAATTAAATCTTTCAAGACACTCCACTTTAAAATCGTTTCTTCACCACGTTTAAACAATTCCGATTGATTATCAAGTATAAATTCAAAATCGAAATCTGGTTTTTCCTTTAAATATTTTAGAAACTTAATAAAAACATCCTGCCAAGAATTAACCTTTATGACATGTTCTAGGATATGTAATTCACTGGGTTTATTTCCTTCTGCCATTTCTCCTGCATCTGTATCTAAAGGAGAAAATGAAGTGTTTTCAATTGTTTGAGTGTTCCAATTTGCTTTTTCCTGATATTGTTCAGGCAAGGGAAAGGTACATAGAAACCAGCTTATCATATTCTCTTGGTGTTCTTTTATGCTTTGTTCACTCCAAGTATTTCGTTCTATAATATCCAGCCTATAATTGAGAGAAGATGTCCTCAACTTTCTTTTCTTTTCTTCAAATGATTTATTGCCAATTTCACTATTAAATTCTGTAAGTATTAAATTGCCAATGTTGTGTAGGTAGTTTTTTTGAATTTCATCAAATTTTTCACCTAATTCTACTTTCCAGCTATCTTCTAATATTTGAGGCATAATATGCTCAATTGTAATTTTAGGGTTACGGAAATCAACTGCTACTTTTGTGTTATGTTCTTCTATCTTACCTAAAATAAATTTTGAGTATTGCTTTAATTCATAGAAGTTCATTGAGGTCAGGGTGTTTTTCATCTCGTTATCGTTAGGTAGTCTAAGCCTATAATATAAATTGGTTAGTAATTCAAGCATCGAAATACTTCCCTTGGCTAATCCTTCGATTTTTTTGCTCAAAGTTACAATGTTTTTATTTTCTCCTTGTGTAAGCCCTAAAATTCTTCGTCTAATCAGATAGGTTCTTATCGTTGTCAAAGTAGCAATCAAAATCTCATCACTTAGACAAACATCGTTGATAGCATATTGATGATATTCCAATAGCCCTAAGACGAATGGTTTAAAAGCTTCTGCTTTGACATCATGAAAGATATTTCTAAGTAATTCTTTGATTTCTTTATCATTGGTATTATTAGGGCAAATGGAATCATTAATAACTTCAGAAATAATCTATTTATAGCATTTTACAAGGCGAACAATATCATTTATAAAATCGTTATGGTCTTTAAAGTTATTTTCTACAAAATCTTTAAACTGTTGATATAATTCTTTGGTGTTATTATCACTAACAACCTTTAAAGGAGTTGCTGTTTTGTACTGTAAATAGTCTCGAAAGAATTTCGAGGTGCTATCATTGAGGACATCTTCAATTTTTGGATGCCAAGTATTTTCATATATATCTGACTGCTTTTTGCTTTCCATATTTAGCAAAACAAAATTTCTTACAAGGTCAGATAATGTTAGAGGCTTACCCAAGGAATTAAGAGTCTCAAATATTATTTGAGGGTCTTCACCTTTAAATGGTCTTTCATCTAAGAATATTACTGCTACATTTATTCTTCGCTCATGAGGGGAAGTAGGTGAAATGACAAAATAGGAGGCAGTCAAATTCATGAATCGACAGAGAAGCGATGATCAAATTTCCCCTGACCGAACTGTTAGATGAGCAAGCGTGCTATGAGTGGTTATTAAAAATCTT
>JANRII010000033.1:0-3609 GCA_033765135.1 Pseudanabaenaceae cyanobacterium bins.39 | reverse complement strand
CAGTTAACCTCCTTTGGCTCTCGCTTAAAAACAGGGGCTTGTTGGATGCCCTATTCCAGCATGAAAACAATATCACGACGGTAGTGCATGAGGTAGCACAGATGCAACTGTTACCACGATCGCAGGCATATCCAGAAAGATGTGATGAGGAGCCAGAGGTGGGTGTTGGGTTCCCGCGATCGCTGCAACCCAATCTACGGCGAGGGACGATCGTGCTGTGAAAATATTAAGAAGAACTTGCATATGCTTGTAGAGCTTCGGTAAGTCAGCTCAATATTGTCAAAAAAACACGTACTAGATTATACTTTACAGGAATATTAGTTACCACTCGAGGGCACTTATTGCTATGCGTGCTATAGCGCTGAAAATCCATAACTTCCGAACTCTCGATGATGTTGAAGTCATGCTTACACCATATTCATTGCTGGTCGGCATCAATAATTGTGGCAAAAGCAACACGATAGATGCTATTAGAGTGTTCTATGAAAAAGACTTAAAATATGATTTTGATCGAGATTTTCCAAAATTTCAGACAACTGATGAAGAATCCTGGATTGAGATCGAATTTAAGCCTTCAAGTGAAGAACTAAAACTTCTAAAAAGTAATTATCAGACACCTCAAGGTACATTTCGAGTGCGAAAGTACTTTAAAAGTGGAAGTTTAGACTCAGATGGTAAGTCTAAGACTGGTATATATGTATATATTGACGGAGTACTTTCTAATGAGAAGTTCTATGGTGCCAAAAACACACAGCAGGGAAAATTTGGCGAGATTATTTATATACCTGCCGTTAGTAAGCTCGATGATCATACAAAACTGACGGGTCCCTCTGCATTACGTGAGCTAGTCAACTCTGTTTTAAAGCAGGTTCTTTCATCGAGTCAAGCTTACAAAGATCTTGTAGCAGCATTTTCAGAATTTGAATTAGGCGTTAAAGCTGAAACATCTCAAGATGGCCAATCCTTGGAAATGCTTGAAAATGCTATCACCAAGGAAATCACAAGGTGGGGTACTCAATTTGAGCTATATGTCAACCCCATTGCTCCCGACGATTTAGTGAAGAGCCTAATCAATCATCGTTTACAAGATACATCTCTTGGTCAATCACAAGATGCAAGATCTTACGGACAAGGATTTCAGAGAAGCCTAATTTTTGCTCTTATAAAACTTGCGAGTCAGTATGCTGCAAATTCTGCTCCATCGGTAAAGAAAGAATTTTCACCATCTCTAACGTGGCTTTTATTTGAAGAGCCTGAAGCTTTTTTACATCCTAGTCAGATTGTTCTGTTAGATGGCAGTTTACGAACTCTGACGAACTCAGAAGGAAATCAAGCAACTATAACAACGCACAATCCACTTTTCGTAAGCAGAAATATTGAAGATATACCCTCAATAGTTAGACTATGTAAAAAAACAACTGCTACAGCCATGCACCAGTTGAATAGTAAAAAGATTGATCATATTTTCGCTCTAAATCAAGCAGAGATTTCTAGCTGGAAAGCAGATGGAATGACAGTGCCTGAGGATGATCTTAATATCGATATGGAAGCCATTAAATTCGCATTGTGGCTAAACCCCTTACGTTGCAATATCTTTTTTGCTGGTAAAGCTCTTCTTGTCGAAGGTCCGACAGAGGCATCACTTTTACGATATATGATTGATTCTGGACAGATTTCCGATCCCACAGGTCATGTTTGCGTTGTAGACTGCCTTGGTAAATTCAATATTCATCGTTTTATGAACCTTTTGAATGAGATTGGTGTCGAGTATTCTGTATTGTATGATGAAGACAATAAGAAGCATCCATACGTAGCGCGTTCAATTCAGGCAGCAAGAAGTTTATTCACAATAGGTATTGACAGTTTTCCGGTTGACTTGGAAGATTTCTTGGGAGTACCAAAATCTAAAAGACCGGACAGAAAGCCGCAGCATATGATGTGGCATATTCATAAAAAAGCTGTGCCAGACGAGAAGATGCAGGCACTTGCAAGCAAAGTTTGTGTACTGCTCGATTTATAGAGCACAGCCTAACAATCTACATGAACCCGATCTCTGAAAGCTTATATGCCTAATATTCGAGGTTGTCTTTGGTGAGTTAAGCGGAGTGTTAGACTGAGTTGAGTCAGTGCATAAAGAAATAAATTCCTTATTATCATATGTATAGATCTGATGTTGAATTGCAATTAATGATCCTGGAGCCTCATGGATTACTTGATAAATATTGTGTATCAACTCGTGACATATATGTAAACCGTTACATATTGAGAGAACTTCCATATAAGGGATGGATAGTCGAAAAAATTGCTGGAATTATTATGTCTTCAATCAGAGAGAAAGAGCGCTTCCAGCAGCTTCCTTGTTTGAAGGTCTTACGCTCCATTGTAAAAGACAATTATTCTCCGCCTCTCTCCGTTAAAACAGTTTCACTTTTGTTTCAGATCTACCAACATTATATATTTTGTGGCAAGACTGATTATGAATGGTGTGTGAGCAGCTTATTGCGAGGGAGAAATCTTAACCAGGAAGAAGTTGAATGGCTAATAGATAATTGGGACAAGTCTGAACATCTTGTTAATCGTTTGTTAAGATATCCATCTTACAGTTTTCAAATATCTGAATGGGCTAGACAAAGGTATCTAAACTCAGAGCTATTAGAACGAAAATCTGAAGTCATGGCTTGTTTTATTAAGGATGAATTTTTGGAGCTTTGTAAGAAAGAGTCAGTAGAGTCAATTGTTTGGGCAATATATTATGCAAATTTAGCTATTCAGCAAAAAGAACAAATGTTAGACTATATTGCTAAGCTATATGATGAACCAGAGTTAATTAAAGTTTGTTTAAGACTAGAATTAGCTAAGCCATTAAAGACAATACTTAAGTCTCATCATGCCCAACAAGTGTAAATATGGCTACAAAGTCAGTATGATCGCTCGCCTTGGTTGGATTGGAGCACAGCAAAAACCCAACATTGATCACCGTCATAGCGCGGAATAATCATTCATCAGGTCTACAGTTCTCAGAGGCAGATTTTAGAGTCCAGACAGCTCTCGTGGGTGAGGTTACGGCGATCGCCTAACCAACATACATGAATGGTATTTTATTTCGTTGTAAGTCCCTTAAGCGAGGGAGGATAGCTGGCGCTGTTGATCGAGGGTTTGCAGGTGGCGCACTTCGTCATAGAACAGGTCGTGGAACTTGAGCGCGTCGGCATTCAGGGTTTGATAGAGCTGCTCGATGTCTTCTGGAGAGGGGTCGGAGATCGATTGCTCCGGATCAGGCTGTTCTTGGGTTAGCAGTTGTTCTAGACAGTCCTTCACCGATCGCACCCCCTGTTCCCGCCAGACATTGAGCAGGTGACGGCAGCGTTTTTCACAGGCGATGCGTTCCAAGCTGGCAGCAGCTACCCGGATATTTTGGTCAGGACGAGACAGGATCAGGGCATCGGTTTCGTTCAGGTGCAGCAAATGGGCAACCTGTTGCATTTCCTGAGGAAAGTCAGTGAATTGGTCTTGCAGGGCAGTGGGCAGGTCGATCGTCAGCAAGGGAGTCCAATCGGTGGTGGTGTCACTACCGGGATAGGTTGTGACATCCAGCCCCGTTTGTTGCTG
>JANRII010000027.1:0-55940 GCA_033765135.1 Pseudanabaenaceae cyanobacterium bins.39 | reverse complement strand
AAGATTTTTAATAACCACTCATAGCACGCTTGCTCATCTAACAGTTCGGTCAGGGGAAATTTGATCATCGCTTCTCTGTCGATTCATGAATTTGACTGCCTCCTATTTTGTCATTTCACCTACTTCCCCTCATGAGCGAATTTGGTATTAGTTACTAATGCGGCGGCATTCATCTCCTGAAATTGATTTGGTCGTGCCATCGGGCATCACTTTGATGCAGGGAAGATCGTTTTTGGAAGCAAAGAATATATAGATAATCACACCACAGACTGTCACCAAAGAAAGGGGAATCAAGATACTCCGAGACATCCATCGGGGGCGTAACTTTTTATTTAAACTTGCTAACTTCTTTTGGACTTTAATCAGACTAGGATGGTTGGGAGGGAGAGACTTGCGATAGATTTTGATCGCACGTTCGTATAGGTCTTTAATCTCTTGGTAGCGTTTTTGAGCAGCATATATTTCTGCGAGATCCACCAAGCTTGCACCGATTTCAGGATGCTCTGTGCCTAAATGCTGTTGCTTGATTTGCAAAACTTGCAGCAACATTGACTCCGCCCGATCTTCCATAGCCTGAACGTGATAAATTGCGGCTAACTCCTGCATTGCGATCGCTACGTCAGGATGAGATGCTCCCAAGGTTTTCTGACGCATCGCGATCGCTTGTAAGAAATAGGTCTCAGTGCGATCGAATAAGTTTTGTCCATGATAAATAGCTGCTAAGTCCAGCAAGCAGTTAGCAATTTGGGGATGTTCTGCGCCATACAGTTGCCGACTCAGTACTAAAATTTGTTGATAATAGGATTCCGCCTCTGCCAATTTCCCAGACTGCTGCTGCCTTTGCGCCATCCTGTGCAACCCTTCCAAAAAGACTCCCATTTTGTCATTAGCGTAGGCAGGAGCAGGACTAACATGATAAACCGCAAAACTATTGCTACTAAACCCAATTTCATCCCCATCCATCAAGACCCATGCATCACAGGGATTCCCATTGATCGTAATGCCATTGGTGCTTTTTCCCTTATCAGTTCCATTCGTAATCTGAAACAATTGCCCCAAGGGTGGCTCCATCGTGAGCATCGAGATGGTGGCATGTTCCCGTGATACCGATTGCGATCGCAACACAATTTCCACATCTGGAGATCGCCCAACAATGTACCTTGGTGCATTGAGCAAGATTTTCTGGCTACCTTCAGGATCCTGCACCATCAAATAATGATCAAATTGAATGCCTTCGACAATAGTCGCGTCTTGCATATTCGCATTTTGGGAATTCATAGATTTTGAGATATGCACTGTGAGCTTTTGTGAAAGAGAGGAGCGTCCCAATTTTCTATGGTCATAATACTCATAATACAATTTGGCAAATCAACTTAGTCCTGAGTTGCAACGGAGGCGATCGCTGCTAAAAGCTGATCAAAGATATTTCTTAAGATCACTTTCTCCTCCACAAAAATATCAGGCAGTTCATCCGCCAAATCCAAAGAGTTTATATCTAGTAATAAACAACTTTCATGATCATTCATCAGCCATTCGACTTGAAATAGTGGCTCGACATCACCCAACTCACTCTCCCAACCCTCACGAAACTCTAAGGTTACGGGCGATTTGTAACCATCGACAGATATCACTGCCGTCAGTTTAGGAGGGTCGAAATGATCTAAGTCAAATTCATAGCCTAGTTGGGTGAGCGCCTGCTCAATTTGAGCATATGTAATCATGGGTCAAACTCTAACTTTTTAGCTAATGCTAGAATACCTCTAATTGAGTATTGCAGTTTTTAAATGGGTGCGGACTCATTTGCTAGTCAAAAAACAACCACTATCAAGATTTTGAGTTTTTATTTTGCCTACGGCAAGATGAAAATCGCAACAATTTTATAAATCACGAAGCATATGGCATTGTTTGATATTCATACCCCATGGCCGCCGACCGCCGATCAACCCAAAGCGATCGCTCAGTTACTTGAAGGACTAAGAGGCGGAATGCGCTATCAAACACTCTTAGGGGCAACGGGAACAGGCAAAACCATGACCATAGCTAATGCGATCGCCCAATACCAAAAACCCACCCTTGTCCTCGCCCACAACAAGACCCTTGCCGCCCAACTTTGTAACGAACTGCGCGAATTTTTTCCCCATAATGCCGTTGAATATTTCATCAGCTATTACGATTACTATCAACCAGAGGCATACATCCCTGTAACTGATACCTATATCGAAAAAACGGCCTCGATTAATGATGAAATCGATATGCTGCGCCACTCCGCCACGCGATCGCTCTTTGAGCGCAAAGATGTGATTGTAGTTGCATCCGTTAGCTGTATCTATGGCTTAGGCATTCCCGAAGAATATCTCAAAGCTTCCATTCCTCTTGCAGTGGGTATTGAATACGATCAGCGCGAACTGCTCAAATCTCTTACCAATATCCAGTATGAACGCAATGATATTGAACTAGGACGCGGCAAATTTCGGGTGAAGGGCGATATCTTAGAGGTAGGGCCTGCCTATGAAGATCGGGTGATCCGTGTGGAGTTTTTTGGAGATGAAATTGAGGCGATTCGCTATGTTGACCCTGTTACTGGGGAAATCTTGCAAAGCTTAGAAACCCTGAATATCTATCCTGCTCGTCACTTTGTTACCCCTAAAGAAAGATTAGAAATAGCCTGTCGAGAAATTCGCGAAGAGCTAGAGCAAAGGCTAGAGGAACTTACCAATGCAGGCAAGCTTCTCGAAGCCCAAAGGTTGGAGCAGCGCACCAAGTATGATTTGGAACTACTGCAAGAAGTAGGCTTCTGTAATGGAGTGGAAAACTATTCCCGTCATCTCGCAGGACGCAACGCTGGTGAAGCTCCTGCCTGCTTAGTGGATTATTTTCCTCACGATGATTGGCTGTTGGTAGTCGATGAGTCCCATGTGTCGATTCCCCAAATTCGTGGCATGTATAATGGCGATCGCGCCCGCAAAATGACCCTCATCGATCACGGCTTTCGCTTGCCTAGTGCCGCCGACAATCGCCCCCTCAAAGCCGAAGAGTTTTGGGGATTGGTCAAACAATGTATTTTTGTCTCGGCAACCCCAGGGGATTGGGAATTGGAACTATCGGAGCAGGTGGTGGAGCAGATTATTCGCCCGACAGGTGTGGTCGATCCAGAGATTTTTGTCCGCCCGACCGAGGGACAGGTGGATGATCTGTACCATGAGATTCAAGAACGGATCAAGCGGAAGGAGCGCGTTCTCGTCACCACGCTCACTAAGCGCATGGCGGAGGATCTCACCACCTATTTACAAGAACGACATCTGGCGGTGCGCTATTTACATTCTGATATTAAGTCCATTGAAAGAATTGAAATCTTGCAGGATCTACGCAAGGGCATTTTTGATGTGTTGATTGGGGTCAATTTGTTACGGGAAGGGCTAGACTTACCAGAGGTTTCCCTAGTGGCAATTTTGGATGCTGATAAGGAAGGTTTCTTAAGGGCAGAGCGATCGCTCATCCAGACCATTGGCAGGGCGGCGCGAAATGTGGCGGGTCAAGTAATTATGTATGCCGATCGCTTGACCAATAGTATGGATAAAGCAATTTCGGAAACAGAACGGCGGCGACGTATCCAAATTCAATACAATATCGACCATCAAATTCAACCTCGTTCCATTGTCAAATCCATTGAGACTAACTCCATTCTTGATTTCCTATCGGTATCACGTCGCCTCAACGAGCGTCAGCTAGAATATGCCGTTAGTCATGTTAAGGAAATTCCCTTGGATGATATACCTAGTCTAATCGAGCAGCTAGAAGCCCAAATGAAGGAAGCTGCCAAAAAGCAAGAATTTGAACAGGCGGCTTCCTATCGTGATCAAATTAAAACTCTGCGCGATCGCCTACTGGGTAGAGAGGTAAGCTAATGCTGGATTTGCAGAAGTTGATGGGGCAGATGCAAGGGATGTCTGAGCAGTTGCAACGAGAAGCGCAACAACTGCACACCAAGATCAATTTGGCCAATTCTATTTTGCAACAGATCACTTCCCAGCAGTCCAGCTTTGATGCGCTCTATGCTGCCAATGGCGATCGCCTTAGTTTTAACTGCGGCACTCCCGCCGAACCTCTCTCTCAAATCATGCAGGTTATACCCTATGGACAACCGCATCAGGTGCTGGCAACTGACGGCTCCCAGATTGCCCCCAGTCGCCATGAGATCGCCTATTGCTATTTGATTAATATTGGCCGTGTTGCCCTTGCTTACCACACAGGAACCTATCCACTCCTAGATCATAAACCTGAAGTCTTTTACAAAGCTGAGGATCTTTATAAAGCGAGACAATGGGGCATTCAAACCGAACAATGGATGACCCTGCGCCGTACTGTTACGGAAGCTTCAGCCCTAGCGGAACTCATGCTGGAAGTGCGATCGCCACTGCCCACCCTTGCCTTTAGTGATGGAGCCTTGATTCATTGGGAATTTGATGAAATACCTGCGGAGGCGCGATCGCTTTTGCTCTCAGAACTATTGGCAGCATGGGATAAATTGAGATCGCATCATATCCCCCTCGCTGGCTATATCAGCGCCCCCCGTGCCGCCGAAGCGACTAATTTTCTCAGATTAGGTCTTTGTCCCTTTGAGCAGCCCCATTGTTCACAGCATTGCCAAGATCAGCCCCTTGATGTGGCTCCCTGTAGTCAGTTAAATCCCCTGCGTGATGCCACCCTCTGGGGACAGCAACTCCAAGTTGGCGAATGTAGTCCCCTGTGGCGGAGCCATGCTCGCATTTTGCAGGAGTATGGCGAACATCAGATTTATTTTTGCTATCTCCATGTGGGAAATGAGGTGGCACGGGTGGAGATGCCTGCTTGGACAGCCCTTGATCGGGAGTTGCGATCGCAAACCATGCAAATAATTCTTGCTCAAGTGCAGAAAGGGCATGGCTATCCCGTAGCTCTTGCTGAAGCCCACAATCAAGCAGTGGTGACAGGTAGCGATCGCAGACGTTTTTTTGCATTACTGGAACAGCAAATGGTCAAGTCAGGTTTCCGCAATATCACCACATCTTCTAAGGAATCCCGCAAACGTAGCAGTATTGCCTAGAGTAGCTGTAGACACTTGTAATACCAATTTAAAACCCAGACCCAGTAAGGTTTTTTTAATTAAGAAATGGCGTAGCCATGTCTTCATTTGATATGGCTAATTTCTTTTACACAGAATCCAGCGCAGTTCCATTTGTGACCGCTCAAACCGAAATAGATCTTTCCCTTGTGTCCAATTCTCAAACCACCCTGTCGGCGGCCAATCTTCTGCGGGTAAGTGGGTATGCTCATAGGTAAATACGGAATCATTGCCGATGATATCTAGGGGTACACCCTCAAAGGCAGTGGCAAGGTCAGTATTAGTGAACATGCAAGACCAAACAACCTCGGAAAACTCCCTTGCAATGGCATTGGGATGATAGTCATCATGGGCAATAAATAGATTGAACAGAAAAAGACCGCTAGGGGTGAGGGCTTGACTGACCTTGGTGAGGAGAGTGCGGATTTGCTGGACATTCCGAAAATGGGATGCCACCACTTCTGCACAGATGATCAAGTTATAGGCATTTGGCTGTAATTGCAGTTCTGGATCTAAGATGTCCCCGACGATCGCTTCTACATGGAGATTTTGTGCTTGAGCATCTTTTTGTAACTGCTCCACCAAAGCAGGCGATAGCTCCAAAACCTCGGCACGACAGCCAAGCTGGGCGAGGGGTAAAATATTGCGGCCTGTACCTGCGCCAATATCCAGCACCCGTAAATCATGGGGGTTGCCGAGGGTGGCGATCGTGTCCATAACTTTTGCATCGGCACTCTTACCAAATAGCGGCGGTGTGCGTGTATCTACCCAATTTTGATATTGTTCAGCGATTGAGGTGATCGAGTAAGCCACCTGATAATTTACACCCAAGTTTGGATAGTCAATGGATTCATAGCGCACCACAATTTTAGAAAGTGGCGAAACGGCACAGCCCTTATGCAGATTCTCTTCTAGGAGTTGCCGCAAAGTATGCAGATCGGCAACACTATAGGCCTTACCCACACTAATAAAGAATTTTTTGAGCTTTGCCATATATACATCCAATAGAGAAGGCATACAGGGCATCACAATTTCTCCCTTGACCTGCGTATATTGGTTGATGGTTTTTAAGAAATTGGGTGTTTCCTGAGGATTGTCTAGACCTGTTTTGACTGGAACATTGAGGATTTGTAAGGTGGCAGTTTTATCGCCTAGTTTGAGGTTGGATGTGAGATTGGGACTAGGGCGATCGCGCGGCGACATACCTAACATCGCAGGTACACGCATTTCCAAATCATAATTATTATGAGCTGGCTGAATGTTGGGATTAACAGCATAGGAGACCGTATAGCTAACACCAGTATCAGGAGATTTTGTGGGCGAGTACTTGATGGTGAGATATGTATTTGAACCAGCTTTGTATCCTTGGCTAAGATAGTCGATCAGAAATTTTTGTAAGGTTGCCAAGTCCACTTTGCTAAATGGTTTACCCAAACTAGTAAACATCTGCTCAAGCCTTTGCATATAGGTATTGAGCAGGGCGGGAACACAGGGCATCGATAGTTCGCCACTAACATAGGTATAACGATTTAGTAATTCGGCAAACACTGGTTGCTGCTCTGTGTCCATGGAGTTATGTTTAGATATATGGTGTTTCTGGATTAGAGAACCTATTTTTTGTGGCGCGGCAAAGCTGTGCCACAAAAAATTTTGGCTCCTTGTTAAATAGCAGAACTCTTAGCGCTTGAGGCGATTAATCTGCTCCTGCAATTCGTCAATCTGCCGCTTGAGACGTTCCGCTTCTGTTTCGGTTTTAGGATTTGCTTGAGGCTCCGATGGGGTTACATCCACAGCCCCAGTATAATCACCACGCTTATAATTGCCTGTCTTGATCTGACGATATTCTTCCGAATCTGCCCAATCACGGACATAGTGGACACGCTCAACAGGAAAGGGATGACTCAGCATTGAGCCTGCTCCAAAGCCGTTATAGAGCATAAATTTGTAAATTTGATTGAGATTATCTTTATCTAGTTCTTGATAATCTTGAGACTGACGGATAAATTCGGGCAAGCTTAATTCATTAGCAAATCTGCTACTTCCCCCTGATATCTTCATCATGGTAGAGAGAACAGTATCAAGATTATCAGTGACCAAAAGCGCTGCGCGATCGCTAGACAACTCAGCCTTACGCCGCCATTCAAAAAAAGCATAGATCAGACCACTGCTGACCAAACCACCCAAACCAAAGGTCATCTCACTCAAACTCGATACTACACCCATCACCCACATCGCCATTTGAATTAAGGTGGTATGCCCACACTTGATATGACCTAACTCATGGGCAAGCACCGAGCGAATTTCTTCTTCGGTTAGCAGATCTAGCAATCCAGAATTAATCACAATATAGGGATGCTCCTTACCAAGGGCATAGCTATTGGCAACAGGATTTTGCGATACAAACAGGGTTGGCTCTGGCTGCACATCTAGATCCGCCACACATTCCCGAAATAGCCGATGGATAGAGGCATATTGTCGATGGCTAACTTGAATGCTGTTGCCCAGATGATAAATAGTTTGGGGACGCTCATACATAAACTCCACAAACTTCGTCGCCACAAGATCAAAGCCAGGGACGCTGCGAAGGGTCTGCTCGGCTTGGCGATCGAGGGGATGGCGAAAGGCTTCGCTAGATATTCCTGTGTAGCGGGGCATAGTTCTAAGGGAGATAAGGGTTTGTAGGATGATCTGTAATCAAGCGATCGGCAAAATATTATTGGATTGATTGTTAGAGCGTGTTTGAGAAGTTTCGATCCCCCTAAATCCCCCTTAAAAAGGGGGACTTTTTTTAATCTTCCCTCCCTTTCGTAAGGGGGGCTAGGAGGGATCGATCAGTATTTTTAGCGAATATCCACACTTCTCAAACAGACTCTTGTTTAGTATTTCGGTACTGATGAATCGATCTGCTCGCTCCAAGCATTGATGCCACCTTGCACATTGATACCCTCAATGCCAGCTTTTTTGAGGATGCCCAAAGCCTTCATCGATCGCCCACCCATTTTGCAGTGAGCAATCAACTTATGGCCATTGAGTAAGCTCTTGACCTTTTCCACGCCATTGCCATTTTCAATTTCGGGCAAAGGCACAAGAACTGTATTGGGGATTCTGCCAATTTCCCACTCATTGGGATTGCGGACATCAATGATTACATAGTCTGATGCACCACCATCAATGATCTCTTTGAGTTCTGTGACAGTGATTTCGGGAATTGCTTGTTGAGCTTCCATTTCATTAGCCTTTTGTTGAGGAATACCACAAAATTCCTGATAATCGATGAGCTTTTCGATCACAGGACGAACGGGGTTAGGTCTGAGCTTCAGCTCGCGGAAAGTCATTTTTAGGGCATCATAGAGCAGCAAGCGTCCACTGAGGGTATTGCCTTGTCCTAAAATAATCTTGACGGTTTCTGTGGCTTGGATCACGCCAATAATGCCAGGGAGAATGCCCAGCACGCCGCCTTCGGCACAGGATGGCACTAGTCCTGGTGGTGGTGGTTCGGGATAGAGATCGCGATAGTTGGGGCCGCCTTCGTAGTTAAAGACGGTGGCTTGTCCTTCAAAGCGGAAGATGGAGCCGTAGACGTTGGGCTTATTAAGCAGTACGCAGGCATCATTGACGAGATAACGGGTGGGAAAATTATCCGTACCATCCACAACGATGTCATAGGGAGCCATGATTTCTAAAGCATTAGTGGAATTGATCTGGGTATTGTATAGATCAATTTGGCAGTGAGGATTGATTTCCAAGATGCGGGCTTTCGCTGATTCAATCTTGGGTTTGCCGACCCAGCTTGTGCTATGGATGACTTGGCGTTGCAGGTTTGATGTATCCACTACATCAAAGTCGAGGATGCCGATGCGTCCTACGCCTGCGGCGGCAAGATATAGAAGTAAGGGTGCGCCCAATCCCCCAGTACCGATGCACAGTACGCTGGCGGCTTTGAGTTTCTTTTGTCCTTCGACTCCAACTTCGGGCAAGATGAGGTGACGTGAGTAACGCTCATAGTCATCTTGGGTGAGTTGAATGGTATTTAAATCTGGGTTGAGCATGGTTAAGTTATGTCGTACCTTATGGCACTTGGTAAGATCGTCTTTGGTTGATTCAGACGATCGCCTATGCTAGTTTGTGTATCTATTGTAGGTTTGATTGTAGGTTTCTAGTTTACGCCTTAACATAGGGCGGCTTGACAATTCATACAAAAACTTAAAAAAATTAATACTTCTATTAGCTGCGAAATAAGCGTGAATATTGGGTTTCATGGTTGGCACAGGCAAGGCTTGCGCCCCAGCCGCACCATTCTAGTTGGTCTCGCATATCTTGATCGCTATAGCCCATAACACTGGTCGCAGTTTGGAGGATTTGATCGCCTAGTTGAAAAATGACCTTTTGACCAAGGGTTTGTCCAAGGGGAACGGCGCGAACTGCGGCACTAACCAAATTTGACAGCCAGCTATAGAGATATCCATAGGCAATTAAATCAGGGACGATCGCCCAACTCGCGGCGACGATGCCAAAGGCGATCGCATAATTACAGCCCTGACCGTCCGCATTGTCTCTAGTGGTGGGCAAGAGTTGCATGAAATTTTGATCTCCTTGGTCTAAGCTTTGCCATAGCTTAATTAGAGACTGCCCCATTTGCCAACTGGCAAGACGCATTTCTTCCGATTCTCTAGTTGCCGATAGCCACGCATTCCAATATTGCAGTCGCGCTAGATCATGAATATTCGCCGATCGATACGCTTGCATTGCGATCGCTGCCTCAGTTTTAATAAAACCCGTTTGCAGTTCGCGACTCAGCCAATTTGTAAGGGTTTGTTCATCGTGAATGATGCCGCGATCGCAGAGGTACTCAATCCCCTCAGAATAGCTATAGGCTCCCACAGGCAGCATTGGGCTAGTCAACTGCATTAGCCTTAATAGCGATAGATCATTACTAATGGTCATGGTGATGATATGCCCCAGTTTCAGGTTGAAATGGTTGGACTTCTTCCACAAGGTGCAAACCCATTTGGGCAACCATATCCTGAAGCACGGGATCGGGAGAAAAGCGCAAATAAGATTCCGTAATTTCCAGAGCAATATGACGATTGCCAAGATGATAGGCGGCGCGTAAAAAGTCAAGGGCATGGTGGGCAGTCACAGTAATTACTGGTTCTGGCTTTGCCACAACCTTTGCCACGATGTGACCATTGGCATCCGCCAAAATATCCCCATCCCTTAATACCGTTCCCCTTGGTAGTTGCAAGCTAATCTCCTGTCCTTCTTCCGATACATACCGATAACGGCTACGAGTTCGCTCTTCAGCCACTAAAGCCAGTGTGAGTAACTGATCTGTGGCAGTTTGACTGGTTTTAGCTAAGCGTTGCGTAATAATTTTCATAAAAATTTGGTTTGGGAATACTTCGGTTCCCTAAAATATACTGTGGTTTAATAAACCATCAATTACTAAATTGTTCAGATACTCACGAAATTATGTCTCCATTTCGCGTCGGTGTTGCGGGGCCTGTCGGTTCAGGGAAAACAGCTTTAGTGGATGCTCTTTGTAAATCTATGCGATCGCACTTCCAAATTGCTGTTGTCACCAATGATATTTACACCCAAGAAGATGCTCAGTTTTTAGTGCGAAGTGAGGCGTTATCTCGCGATCGCATTGTGGGTGTAGAGACAGGAGGATGTCCCCATACGGCTATTCGGGAAGATGCCTCCATGAATCTTGCGGCGATCGAGCAGCTAGAATTACGGTTTAGTGACTTAGATCTGCTCTTTGTCGAAAGCGGTGGAGATAACCTAGCATCCACCTTTAGCCCAGAGCTAGTAGACCTGACGCTTTATGTAATTGATGTTGCTGCAGGGGATAAAATTCCGCGCAAAGGGGGGCCTGGGATCACAAAATCTGACTTATTAGTAATTAATAAGATTGATCTTGCTCCCTATGTTGGCGCGAGTTTGGCAGTCATGGAGAGAGATGCTCTAAAAATGCGTGGCGATCGCCCCTTTGTATTTAGCAACCTCAAGGATCAAACTGGTCTACCGCAAATTTCTGAATTTATTATCAGTAGGATGTAAATTTATGGCGCAGCGCAGCCGTGTCACAAATTTACATCTCTTACAAAAACCACCACATCAAAAATACGCCAAGTATCGCACCCGCCACAACTTGGGCAGGAGTATGCCCTAATAGTTCCTTGAGAGGATCATGCTCCTCCTCAAATACCTCCACCATGATTTGATTGAGAACCTTAGCCTGTTTCCCTGCGGCACGGCGAATTCCTGCGGCATCATACATGACGATAAATGCGAATACTGTGGCGATCGCAAACTGTGGTGTATCCCAACCCTGAGTACGCCCGATGCCAGTGGCTAAAGCTGAAACTAGCGCAGAGTGAGCGCTGGGCATTCCTCCTGTTTCAAATAGCACCTTAAATCGAAATCTTTGAAATTGAGCAAATTCAATAAATAACTTGAGGATTTGGGAGATCAAACTAGCGCTTAACGCAATTAGCAGAACTTGATTATCGAGGATTTCGCCAACGGGATGGAGGTTCATATCAATTGCAGGTAATAAAGATATTTATGAAATTTTTGTAAGGATACTTCGAGATGATAACGACTAGAAATCGGGCTTAATTTTGGCGGGAGGTGATGTAGTCAGCGATCGCCATGAGTGGTAGGGCGGCATCTCCATAACTAGCTAACTGAGCCTTAGCCTGTGTTACCAATTCTTCAGCCTTTTGTTGTGAAGCGGGAATGCCCCACAGGCTAGGATAGGTAACTTTTTGGGCAGCCAAATCTTTTCCAGCAGTTTTGCCCAACTGCTCTGAAGTGGCAGTGATATCAAGGATATCGTCAATAATTTGGAAGGCTAGACCAATATTATTAGCATAGGTCGATAGGCGATCGATGTCGGTATCCTCTGCACCTGCCAATAATGCACCGCAAATCACACAGGACTCTAGCAATGCGGCGGTCTTATGGATATGGATAAAAGTGAGGGTGTCCGCACTAACATCAGCTTTGCCTTCACACTCTAAGTCCACAACTTGTCCCCCGACTAGCCCTGTTGCTGCGACTGCATGACCAAGGTGGGCGATCGCTTTTAATACTCTCTCTGCGGGTACATTTTGCGTATGCCTAGCGATAAATTCAAAGGCATAAGCTAGTAATGCATCACCCGCCAAAATCGCAATATCATCGCCATATACTTTGTGATTGGTGGGCTTGCCGCGCCGAAAGTCATCATTATCCATAGCGGGCAAGTCATCATGGATCAAGGACATAGTATGTACCATTTCCATAGCACAGGCGGTGGGCATAGCATCAGCGCGATCGCCACCTAACATTTCACAGGCAGCAATACAAAGGATCGGGCGTAATCTTTTACCTCCTGCCATCAGTGAGTAACGCATGGACTCATAGATTTTGTCGGGATAAGTAACTACTATGGAGGCATCTAGAGCAGACTCCACCTCCTGCTTAAGCTCCTTGAGGTACTTATCTAGATTAAACGTGACAGGTGTTGATAAGGATTGGGGCATAGCTAAACGTTGATTTAGGCAAGAATAATTTTCTAGAAAGCCTATTAATTAGGGAATATGTTTCATGAGATGTATATTATGCAACTTTACGTTTACATCTCAACATAACAATCCTAGATTACCAGTAATTTTCATTGTTAAAATAAATCATTGCATCTCCTTGTCTCACTAGGCAGACACATTATGAAAAAATTCTTGGTTTGCTGTTTGTTTTTTGTCGGACTATTTTGGGCGCTATCCACCTATCAAGGTCTGGCAGTGGAAGGGCAGTATGATTCGATGGTGTTGAACTTTCGCAATGACCTGACCACAGCACAGGTGGATCAGGAACTAAAGGCGATCGCCAACAAATACAACATCAAGCCCAAATTTAACAGTGCATTTTCCAAAACTAAAAACATATATATAGTCAAAGGAGATGCTCAAGTCCTAAAGCAGTTGCAGCAGTCCCCAGAACTGAAGAACTTGACCGAATATGTGGAAGCAAATTATATCTATTCGGCTGATTTCATCGGCAGTGGTACTACTCCCAACGATCCTAGATATAAAGAACAGTGGAATCTCAAGGCGATCGACATTGAAAAAGCTTGGCAGCGCACTAAGGGTAAAAATATTACGATTGCTGTAATTGATACAGGTGTAAGCCGAGTTGAGGATTTAAAAAATACCAAATTTGTCAAGGGCTACGATTTTGTTAACGATCGCGAAGATGCTAGTGACGATAACGGTCATGGTACGCATGTGGCAGGAACGATCGCCCAATCAACCAACAATAATTTTGGGGTGGCAGGTATTGCTTACGAAGCTAATATCATGCCTTTGAAAGTACTGTCAGCATCGGGTGGCGGCACTATTTCTGATATCGCAGAAGCGATCATATTTGCCGCCGATCATGGAGCTAATGTGATTAATATGAGTTTGGGTGGTGGTGGCGAAAGTAAGTTGATGCAAGAAGCGATCGACTATGCCTATGGTAAGGGTGTAGTTATTGTCGCTGCCGCAGGCAATTCTAACCGCAATGCTGCTTTTTATCCCGCCCGTTACCCTAAAGTAATTGCCGTCTCTGCCACCGATATTAATAACCTCAAGGCTCCCTATTCCAACTATGGTGCAGGCATTGACATCGCGGCTCCGGGGGGCGCGATCGCTAAAGACAAGAGCAACTTATCAGAGGGCATTTTACAAAACACCATCGATCCTAAAACTAAGGAGTCAGTATTTCGAGCCTTTCAGGGTACAAGCATGGCATCTCCCCATGTGGCTGGCGTAGTTGCCCTCATCGAAGCCTCTGGTGTTAAAGATCCTGAAAAAGTCTTGCAGGTTCTCAAAGCTTCATCTAGTAAGGTGTCAGAAGATACCCTCAACTATTTTGGTGCAGGACATCTCAACGCTGCCGAAGCTGTGAGGATTGCTTCCGCAGGGCAGTTAGGTGTCGGTGACTTCCTGCGCTGGATGCGTGATAACGGCTATCTCAGCCCTCGCTTTTGGGTCGATGGTGGCGCGATCGCGATCGTCCCCAAATTAATTATGTTGATTGGCTCATACCTATTAGCATGGCTCCTCAATCGCTGGTTTCCTTTCCGTTGGAATTGGTCATTTACCAATGGCGTATTCTTTGGTGGCGCAGGACTATTTTTCTTGAGGGGTTTCTATGTTTTTGACTTAACCCAACTGCCATTTCGGATCATGGGTAGCTCTTTACCAGAACTGGGCAATGCTTTCAGCAATACCAATGCCCTTAACCCCATTACCGCCAGTGTGTTACTACCCCTAGCGCTTCTCCTTTTGCTATTAGGACATCCTCAGTGGAAATGGTTTGCCATTGGATCGGCGATCGGTACTTCCGCCTGTCTTGCCACTAGCGCAGTATTAGCGCCCCAAATGATGTGGATTGGTGAAGGCATATCAGCGATCGCATTTCTCTCAACTAATGCCTTGCTCTGCTTTGGCTGTGCCTATTTAGCGATCAAGCATGAAACCGCCAGCATTTAATTTGCGATTTTCTCCCATTTGCGCGACGTTACCGAACTCACGATCAATTGGACTATATCATAATCTTTGTGTGATGATTTAAAAGAACAAGATAGATAAAAATCTATAATACTAGTAAGATAAATTACAGCCAAACTAAGTGTTTATCTAGCCTTAAACACAACCTTCAGTTCCAACATGACGATATACTAATAACCATCAAGGTATATCTACTCAAACAACATCATCAATAGAGTCAATTGCTCAAGCAATAGCTCAAACAGTGGCTTAAAATAGCAAAGACTTAAGTTTGCGGATCAGATTTTCTGACCCAGATTTAAGTCATATCACTTGCAATATATAAATCAAGCAACAGATTACAGACAGATTAAAGATTAGAGAGGCGATCGCAAATCATGGTGATGATTGAAACCAAAGCCGAACGCATGGTCATAAATATGGGGCCTCACCACCCATCCATGCACGGCGTTCTTAGACTTATCGTCACACTAGATGGCGAAAATGTAGTGGATTGTGAGCCAGTCTTGGGCTACTTGCATCGCTCCATGGAAAAAATCGCGGAAAATCGCACGATTATCCAATATTTGCCCTATGTAACTCGATGGGACTACCTCGCGACCATGTTCACCGAGGCAATCACTGTCAATGCTCCCGAAAAACTAGCCAGCGTGCCAGTACCGAGACGCGCCAGCTATATTCGCATGATCATGCTAGAACTTAGCCGCATCGCCTCTCACCTGCTCTGGCTTGGTACATTTGTCGCGGACATTGGCGCTCAGACCCCGTTCTTTTACGTCTTCCGCGAACGGGAAATGATCTATGACCTCTTTGAGGCCGCCACAGGGATGCGGATGATGCACAACTATTTCCGCATTGGTGGAGTTGCCGCCGATTTGCCATACGGTTGGGTTGATAAATGCGAAGACTTTTGCAATTACTTCACTCCCGTCATTGACGAATACGAAAAACTAATTACCAACAACCCCATTTTCCGTAAGCGGGTTGAAGGTTTGGGTACAATTACTCGTGAAGAAGCCATTAACTGGGGATTATCAGGTCCGATGTTACGAGCTTCTGGTGTCAAACTAGACTTACGCAAAGTTGATCATTACGAGCTATACGACGAACTAGACTGGAACGTTCAATGGGAAACCAGTGGCGATTGTCTAGCACGTTATCTTGTCCGAGTTAGAGAAATGCGCGAATCTACCAAAATGATTCTGCAATGTCTCAAGCAAATCCCTGGTGGCTCCTACGAAAACTTAGAGGCTCAACGGGTACTGGCAGGGCCAAAGAGTGAGTGGAACTCTATGGACTATCAGTTTATTAGCAAAAAGCCCTCACCAACCTTTAAGGTAGCTTCAGGTGAACATTATGTGCGGGTCGAAGCTCCTAAGGGCGAATTAGGTGTCTATATCATTGGCGAAGATAGCGTCTTTCCTTGGCGTTTCAAAATTCGTCCACCCGGATTTATCAATTTACAAATTCTGCCTGAATTGGTGCGCGGCATGAAGTTGGCCGACATCATGGCAATTCTTGGAAGTGTAGATATTATTATGGGTGAGGTCGATCGCTAATGTATAGTGCAACCAGTGGCATTGATTTACAAAAATCTTTAATTGAAATCCTCTCAGGCTTTGGCTTGCCGACAGATGTAGCCAAGCTGATTTGGATGGTGCTGCCTATGGCAGTAATGATCTTGGGCGTAACCGTAGGTGCATTAGTCTGCACTTGGTTAGAGCGCAAAATTTCCGCAGCAGCCCAACAGCGCATTGGTCCAGAATATGCAGGCCCTTTTGGCTTGCTGATTCCCCTCGCTGACGTTGGCAAATTATTAATCAAGCAAGGTACTATTCCTGCTAAGGCTGACCCACTTCTCTATACGATTGGTCCTGCCCTCGTCTTTACCTCTATCTTTATTTGCTATTTAGTGATTCCCTTTGGTCAAAACTTGATCATTTCGGATATTGGCACTGGGGTATTTTTTATTATTGCTATCTCTAGCGTTGCGCCCATTGGTTTGTTAATGGCAGGCTATTCCTCCAACAATAAATACTCGCTCCTTGGTGGTTTACGCGCCGCCGCCCAGTCCATCAGCTATGAAATTCCATTAGCCTTGGCGGTATTGGCGATCGCCTTAATGACTAACGGACTTAGCACCATTGATATTGTCAACCAACAAGCTGAGTACGGCATTCTGTCTTGGAATATTTGGCGACAACCGATCGGCTTTGTAATCTTTATAATTGCTGCTCTAGCTGAATGTGAGCGCTTACCCTTTGACTTACCAGAAGCAGAAGAAGAACTAGTAGCAGGATATCAGACTGAATATGCGGGTATTAGATTTGCCTTTTTCTATGGTGGTTCGTACGCTAACTTGCTGCTGGCTGGACTGCTTGCCTCAATTCTTTACCTAGGTGGATGGGAGTTACCTTTCCCCATAGACAAGATTAGTGCTGCCCTAGGCATTGAAGCCAACACAGCATGGTGGCAAGTAATTACAGCATTCCTTGGTATTACCGCCACCCTCGTCAAGACCTACGCCTTCATCTTCTTTGCCATTCTGCTCCGTTGGACCGTTCCCCGCGTACGGATTGACCAACTCCTTGACTTAGGTTGGAAATTCCTTTTACCAATTGGACTAGCGAACCTTCTGATCACCGCAGCTTTAAAGTTGGCTTTTCCAGTTGCATTCGGTGGATAGGTTTTGGCTGTTAGCTTTTAGCTGTTAGCACTTAGCGATTAGTTGTTAGCTTTTGAGATTAGTTGTCTATAATATGCAGTTTGTTTGACCTGATTTCACTCAGTTAATAAAGCCAATAGCTAATAGCTAATCGCTAATCGCCAAAAGCCAATTCCCCACCCTCAAATTCCCTACAAAAAATTAACACTATGCTGAAATTCCTAAATAAAGTTGGTGAATATACCAGAGAAGCTGTGCAAGCAGCAAAGTATATCGGTCAAGGTATGTCTGTAACGTTCGATCATATGAGTCGCCGTCCGATTACAGTGCAGTATCCTTACGAAAAACTGATTCCATCTGAGCGTTTTCGCGGCAGGATTCATTTTGAGTTTGACAAGTGCATTTCTTGCGAAGTATGTGTGCGTGTATGCCCAATTAACTTGCCTGTAGTGGATTGGACATTTAATACAGAGATCAAGAAGAAAGAGCTAAAGAGCTATAGCATCGATTTCGGAGTCTGTATATTCTGTGGTAACTGTGTGGAATACTGTCCCACTAATGCTTTGTCTATGACCGAGGAATATGATTTATCTACCTTCGATCGCCATGAGCTAAACTTCGATAGCGTTGCCCTTGGCAGAATGCCAACCAAGGTAACGGAAGATCCTTTTGTAACTCCAATCCGTGAGTTAGCATATCTGCCCAAAAATGTTATGGAAGGTCATGAAGTACCCCATACGGCAAGACGCGCAGGTTTGCGTCCTGAAGAAATTGCCGAGGCGAAGTCGGTTGAGACTAAGGAATAAATTAATAGGGGATGCTTTGCATCCTTTATTAATGGTTTGATAAAGGCTATTAATGGAGATTTTATGAATAATATTGGTCTAGGTGATGGTTCACAAACCGTATCCCTAATTGTCTTGACTGCCATGCTAATTGCTTCAGCGATGGGAGTTGTGTTACTGCAAAACATAGTTTATGCAGCATTTTTACTTGGGGCTTGTTTTATTAGTGTGGCGGGTCTATACCTGTTGCTCAATGCTGACTTTGTGGCGGCGGCACAGGTGCTGATCTATGTTGGTGCGGTGAATATTTTGATCCTGTTTGCAATCATGCTAGTTAATAAGCGGCAAGACTATCAAGATGTGAAGTATGGAGCTTTACGCAGTATTGTTACAGGTGTGGTTTGCTTAGGCTTGTTTGCTTTACTTGGTATAACTGTAACCTCGACTAGCTGGGCAGTGACTCCCGCGATCGCGAAGTTACCGTCAACTATGGTTGTAATCGGTCAGCACTTCTTCAGTGATTACCTCTTACCCTTTGAGCTTGCTTCGGTTCTGCTTTTAGTGGCGCTAATTGGTGCGATCGTGCTGGCTCGCCGTGAGTTTATCCCTGATGCAACTACAGTTAAAAACGATATCTCTGAGGAATCTTTAGAACTGTTGGAAAAGCCCAAGGAACAATTGGTTGGTTCCAAGTAATTGGTTATTAATTGATCGCTAATCCTAAGTAAATTTAGTAAATTCAATATGTCTTTAGAACCTTTTTTGATTATTGCCGCAGCTTTGTTTTGTATCGGTATCTATGGCCTGATTACCAGCCGTAATGCGGTACGGGTCTTGATGTCAGTCGAACTCATGCTCAATGCTGTGAATTTAAATTTAATGGCATTCTCTAATTTCCTTGATTCGGCGAGTATTCGTGGTCAAGTATTTACGATTTTTGTAATTTCTATTGCGGCGGCAGAAGCGGCTGTGGGTCTGGCGATCGTGCTGTCCATCTATCGGAGCCGTGACACTGTGGATATGGAGCAGTTTAATTTGCTGCGTTGGTAATAGACAGAGCAATTTTGTTTTGTTCTATCACTTGAATTCTCCTTTTTCTGATTTGCTTAGAATTGAAACATAGAAAGCGAGTAATGGAATGCCATTATTCGCTTTTGTATATCAATATGAATCACGTCAAATTAAAAACCAAACCCAGTAAGGTTTTTTTAATCAAGAACTCAAGTTATTGACTCAAAGTTCAATTCAACTAAAGCAGACTAAAAATTTCGTCTGATCAATCCGTTTCAATTGTTCCTCATAAATGATCTGGATCAATACCTTGCGATCGTAGGTATGCTGCCAATCGTTCTGCCCTCTGACTTGCCGCTTCAGCCCTTTGACTTGCAGCCTCAGCCCTCTCTGCTAGGGTGGGAATCCAACCAGTTTGGTCATACCACCGCAGCCATAGCCCTTCAGTGCCTTGATAAACTCCTTGCCACAGTCCTAGACCCAATTCTATACTTGGCATCCAGAAACGACCATCAGATAGGGTGATTGGTTTATAGCCGTTAACGGAAATTTCAAAGGCGCGCAGATTATTTTCGTAGCGATCGTAAACGATGTAATACGGAACGCGCAAGATTCGCTCATAGACTTCCCACTTAGTCGGTGGTTGGTTGACCTCTCTTAGTTTTTGTCCTAGATCATCATCTTCGGTTCCGGGGGATAATAGCTCCACGATCGCAAAGGGAGTTACGCCCTCTTGCCAGATCAAATAACTTAGTCTTAGTTCGTCCTGTTGGTTGGCTTTTGGTACGCCTAAGACCATGTACCAGTCGGGGCGTTTGTACCACTGTGTATGTCTGGGGTCGTAATACAGGTTTAGATCACTCGCCAATAAAATTTCTTCGGGTAAATAGCCCACTGGCTTACAGGTTTCGGTGAGTAAATCTGCTTGAATGCAGTGAAATTCATCGGGCAAACCAGATTCTCCTACCAATTCGCTTGGCACATCATACATTGTGGGCATTGTCTCTAATGGCGATCGCGGATGAATTGGCTGATACATGGTACGACTAGCCTCAATTAACACTTCACAAATAAAATTCTAACCTAATCTGAATCTCTCTCTCAGAGCGAGAGAGGGAACAAGAAAAACTGCTCTTACTCCCCTTCTCCCCACGTGGGAGAAGGGGTTGGGGGATGAGGGGGATCTGAGTCGTTAAAAAAAAGCCCTAGCAAAACTGCTAGAGCTATAAATGGGGGATTGTAAAAGAGAAATGTATTGAGAATAGAAGTTACTGAGGCTTGATCTGGTTGCTATCGAGAACCCTCTGTGTTTCTGGCCCTGGTTGATAGGTATAACCCCAAGTTGCATTTTGGCTGTCATCCATAATGCGTGGTGTGACAACAATAATTACTTCACTACGAGTGTTTTGGCTGTTGCTACCACGAAACAAAGCACCGATAATCGGTAAGTCACCTAAAATTGGAACTTTAGTCACAGTTTCGCGGTCAGTGTCTTGAATTACACCAGAAAGAATGAATGTTTGACCATCACGAAGACGAATCTTTCCAGAGTTAAGAGTTCTTTCACTCAAAAGAGTTACTATTGAACCGTCAGGGAGTGTAACTTGATTAACAGGGGCAGATACTTTGGGTGAAAGTGATAAATTTACAAACCCATTGTCATCAATCCGATCAATTTGAATATTTAGGCTGAGTCCTGCCTTAACAATTTCTTGCGTAGTAGTCACAGTGACCGAGCCAGGGGAAGTTCCAGCAGATTCACTACGTTTTGTTGAACCTAATACTTCTTGAGTAAGAGCAACTGTTGCAGTTTCACCCTCTTGCACAGTCAAAGTTGGATCAGTTAAAACTTTGGCATTACCACTTACAACTTGAGCTTGCAAGCTTAGAAGGAACTGCATAGGATATTGAAACAGCGATGCCAATGAGTTGGTTATCGTACCTGGTGTACCTTGTACGATAGTATTTGGAGTAACGGTTCTATCAATAATTGTAGGAGTACCTTGTGTCACAGCCGTTACACCTGTACTAAAGGGATTACTTGATGGCACTAAACTTGGTGTACCAAAGACACGAATATCTCCTATAGTGTCAACTATCCCACTAGGAGTGATAGTCCTTGTTACAACTGTAGAATTTGGGAAAACCTGAGTCCTCGATAGATCAATAAAAGGAGTAGCTCCAGAGTAAGGATTATTTATAATTGGTTGAGATGTTAGGCTGTTACGAGGAGAAGTCGCTGGATTAAATTGTCCAAAGTTAGCAACAGCAACACCATCCCTAACAGTATAGAAAGTGTCATTAAGTCCAAAGGACATCTGACTGCTAAAGGATTGGTTGCGGAGCAACTGCACATCGACAATGCGAACATTGACGGAGACCTGCCGTTTGCGGGTGTCTAGTCTAGCGAGTTGTGCTTCAGCAAATTCAATTTGGCGAGGGGAACCAATCAAAGTAACGGAGTTGCTTCTTTCTTCGGCAATGACTTGTAAACCTTTTAGTAAAGGGGTGGCTCCTGAGTCATTCGGAATTGAAACAGTTTCAAGAGTGGGGACTGACTCGGTGGTGACGTTGACAACAGTGGTGGCAGCGCTGCCGATGGTAGCAGTTTGCACACCAGGGATTGGGCGCTGACGGTTGACCACACGGGCAGCACCTAAGCCGATCAAATAGGCAGAAGCTTCACCTGCGGAGATTTGGTTAAGGCGATAGCTCTTGGTGATCAGGTTTTTGAGCGTAACGGGTAAGCGGGTTGCCACAAAGATCGTATTACCAATACGATTGGCTTCTAAACCTGTGATGCGTAAGACATTGTTAAACACATCTTGAGCAGGTTCATTCTCAATATCAAGACTAACGGGCTTACTAACTGCGGTTGCGCCAGTAGCACCTGTGGCAGCAGGAGCAGCACCGGGGGCCGATCCTGTATCTGTGCTAGAGCCAGAGTCAGCAGAGACAACACTCAAACCAGCCACACGACCGATTAGTGTCAAAACCTCGATCGCAGGGGCATTTCTCAGAGTAATTCTCGGAACACGTTCGGCCGTGCCGAGATCAACAATATCAGCGCGTAATTTTGCTGTAGTTGTGGCGATGTCGCCCACAGGGGGAGTACGAATGGGGCGAATCGGCGGTACAACCCCAGGCACACGACCTGGCAGTTGAGGCGTAACGGGAGTCGCTACTGGAGTGACAGGCGCACTAGGAGCATTGGTCTGAGCAGTGCGAGTATTACCGTTAGGAGCCGTGATGGTCACTTCTGGCTTGAAAAGAGGCTGGGCAACGGATGCGTTATTTGCTGTGGTATTTTGCGCGACCAAAATGCGATCGCCTTCTGATGGCTGATTAGAAGCATTAATCATGCCTTGAGTGGGGATATTCGCCGCCGAGATCGTATTGGATGGTGTATTGGTTGCCATCTGATTCATCTCTAGGCTAAAGATCAAGCTATCGCCATTATCTTGACGCTTGATCAACTCCTTAAACATCTCAGGATCAGTAGCCGTTACCCGAATCCTCACCCGATTAGCAGCATACTGAGTCGCCTCGATCGCTGTTACCCCTGGGGCAGGATTAGTCTTGGTATAACTAGCATTACCATTAGACAACTGTAACTGCGCGCCATTGAGCAACGCCACCCATGTCTTACCTTGACGGGTGTAAGTCACCTGTGGGCGATCGCTACTGGCAAAATTTACAACTAGATTTAGGCGATCGTCCGCCACATTAGTGGCAATGTCCGTAATCCGACTCGCCACCGATACCACCTCAGGAGCAGGGTTCGCCGAAATGCTGGTATTTTGTCCATAGCTTGGCGCAAGCATTAACACTTGAGGGCAACTGGTTGCAATTAAGAACCAGCAGGCCAAAGACTTACTAGGTAAGCGATCGCGCAACTTCATACTCAAATTAGAATTCATAAAATACACTCCTCTTGCTTCCTGTGAAGCTCAATACAGATCCCTTAACGCAGTCCAACTATGCCATTTGCCACAACTTCTAGAGTGACAACATAACTAAGTCGGAGTTGACGCGATTATGGTGCGAGATTATACCACAATTTGCCACTTTTAAATCAAAAAAAAATTTATAAAACCAAGATAGTGGCGATCAGCCTAAGCATCCCTTCCTAAGGCAGATTTAGGAAGATCACCCGCAAAATCAAACAAAATTACTTAGGTGCTGCTGCCGCCTTCGCCGCTTCTTGTTCAAGCTGTTCTTTGGTTTTCGGCACAAATGCCTGCAAGGTAAAGTCTGCTCCTAGCAATGGCGGTAAACTATTCACCAAATCTTGCTCACGTCCTGGGGCGATCGGGCGCGAAAACTTAAATGAATCCGTAGGAATCGTCTTGCGCGTGAGTTTGAGATCCTTCACTATCAACAGAGGCTTCAATCGCTCAATCTTTTGAATCGCACCCACCACATCCTCAAACTTGCCATCAAAGCCAATAGTGAAGGAATAGATAACATACTGTCCCTTATCGGCTGGAGCAACAGGCTGAAAAGTCCGCATCGTCCCCGCCAACTCATAGGAAAAGTCTGGAGGCAATGCAATCACAATCGTTTTAGGAACCTGCTCCTGAATATCCCGAATCATGGTGTCAATATTATTCACATTGGGCAGCAAAGTTAACACAAAATCATTCTTTTGCTTTGCCTGCTCAATCTTTTCCGCCACATTGCCCTTACTAGCAACCTGCGCTTCTAAGCTAGTTACTTCCTGCTTTTTAGTCTCAATATTTTTTTGAGCGCTTTGTACCTGTTCCCAAATCGGTAGGACAATGGTCGAGGCAACATAACCAGCCAAGCCAATACCACCTACACCCATCAGAATCCCTAAAATTTTGGAGGTAAAGGTAATCCCAAATAGGGTAACACCTCCGCCAGCAGCATTTTCTGCACCCGCAGCAACTCCAGCATTTGTCATTTTATTCAATCACTCCCTTCTGTTTCAATAAGTTAATCCTAGCCACTAGACCATCAGCCCCAGACTTTTGTAAATCAGTGAGTACCTTTTGATATTCTTCCTTGGTTAAGTCTGATTTTAATTCCTTCAATTTGGTTTCAATTTGAAAGTTGACTAGATTAAAGTTACGAGTTACTGTTCCCTGTTCCAATGTCGATGAGATTAGTTTGGTATCTTTACCAGATAGCAGAGGGGAAGCTTGCATCAGCAGGAGAAAGTCATTTAGCTCGTTATAGCCTGTGGCTTTGCCCACAATTCTAATATTAGAATCTGTTTCCGATGAGGCCTGAGTAATGCTTTCTACCTGCACAGTCACAGGAGTACGGCGGCTAATATCTGTTGCTACAGCACTCATGGGTAAATTACCCACAAATAGCTGTACTAACTCATTGGTTTTTGCCACAATTGCTTCTAATTCTTTCTCTTGACCAGATAGAGCCGTTATTTTTCCCTTTAGCTCCGTCTCTCTGCCCGTGAGTTGGGTTAGCTCCTGCTGGACACCTTCATTCATCGAATTAAGGACGACAAAAGCACCGCCCACTAGTCCCAAGGCAACTACCGCCACCGCACCGCCGTAAATGAGAAATTGGGAATCAGCGATCGGTTGTCGTTCGGCTGCTACCTGTGCTTCGATCGCTGCCTCGCGATCGCTCAAAAAATTAATATCTAATGAATACATAGACTTGTTTTAAACCTCCCTCAGACCCAGACCCAACGCGATCGACATTGACATCCGATCTTGAATGGGAATATCACCATCAATATTTATGCCAATTGCCGTTAAAGGATCAACCGCCGTAGCAGCGATACCCAAACGTTGACTAAAGAACTCATTCAATTGACCGATACAGGCCCCAGGCCCTGCGATCAAAAGCTGTACCACATCTGAACCTGGGGATTGACTCGTATAAAAGTCTATAGAGCGGCGCAACTCGTCAGATAGATCGCCCACCACTCGCATAATTGCTGCATCTCCTGGCGTATTACCACCACCGCCCAAGCTGGCAGTATCCATTGACTGCACAGGGACAACGGTAGAACTGAGCATTTCCATGTCAGTTGTTCGTCTCGGTGGCAAATTGATGGCGCGTAACTGAGCATTTTGAATCTGCACAGTGCCAATGGGAAAGGTGCGCGAAAACTGAGGTACGCCATCGACTGTAACTGTAATTTCGGTCGCTTCATACTCAATATCCACGATCGCCACTGCCTCCGCCATTGTGCTAAACCGAGATAGCTCATTATGCATTGCTCTAATTAGGGCAAAACTGCTTACCTCAATAATGTCAGCCTTTAACTGAGCAATTTCTAGGGCTTGTATATAGCTATCAGTCACTTCCTTCGGTGTTGCCACCATCAGGATTTCCACCCTCTCAATGCCATCATCATCAAGGGCTGTGCCTAGTTTTTGATAGTCCACATCCGCATCTTCACGGGGAAACGGCAAATAAAGACTTGCCTCTTGGTTAAGTACCATTTCCCGTAATTCGATATCAGGAATTTCCGCAGGTAAGCGAATGAGACGACTTACAGTTTCACGGCCTGGTAAAGCCGTCGCCACATTTTTTACCTTAACTTTTTTTTCCGATAGCAAACTGCGGATAACTTCTCCCAGTGCTACAGGGTCAAGGATGCGTCCTTCTTCAACAGTACCTTCTGGTAGTTCTATGCTGCCATGGGTAACGAGTCTGTAAGAAGATTGCCCCTTGCGGCGCAACTGCACTAAGTTGACCCTTTCGGAAGTAATTTCGATCCCGATACCTTTTTTAGACTTTCCGCCAAACTTTAAGCCGAACATAAGTGTGTATTTATGAGTTTTGTAGCTTTCGTAGCACTGGGCATACTAAAACAATGGAGGGATTATAGACTGATAGTGAACATTGTCAATAGCAATCACAAAAATAAAAACCAAAAAGGATTTCCTAAAGAATTGGCTGCCTTAAGGATGGGCGAATAATCTTCACCCAATGACCTATGCTTGATGAGCCATATTTGGCTAAATTTTTGCCCTGTCACTTATAAATGATTTTGCTGGCTTTCGCAATAGTCTGCCTTAAAAAATAAATGTAATGCGGCTTAGTCTGAGTATCTGAGCTTATTTCACGCTGCGTAACTGCATTTGACGGGTCTGAATCAAGCTGCGTAAATTAGCATCTTGCCTTTGCTCACGGGTAATTTGATTAAATTCTCGATTACTAAACCCCCGTCGACGGATTTCTTCTTCGGTAAAGCTGCGTAATTGGTCGCAGAGGGATTGCAAAAATGGCGGCTGTTCTTTCAGGTCACAGACTTTGGTTTGCTGTGATTCTGCGAGATTTGCAACACTGCTCCACTGGGGATTATTTTTGGCTTCACGAAATATTTCTAGTCGCTTATTTTCGATCGCATTGACAGCCATGGCATAACGGGTAATTTGATCATCACCAAATACGGCTTGATTCAAAATATTATTCAATTCCAGCAGGGTTGGTGAGATCTGGGCATAGGCCATTGAGCGATCGCGATTAACTAGGCCTATCATTGTTTCTGTGCTAACAAGGGTCAAGCAAGCGCTGACTATACCCAGCAAGGATTGGCGCAGGATGAGATGAGGGGCTATTTGGGGAGATGTATTAATTATAGGTTTGTGATTTTTGGGTAAATATTTTTGCCAGAATCTCCGTAAATCTATCTTCATAATTAATTGCCTTCCTTTAACCAAAATATCTACTGACGTAACTACTAAGTTTATTGACTTAAACGGGCTGATTTTGTTGCCTGAGATAAGCTTGGATAAATGGCTCCAAATCTCCATTCATTACATTTTGGATATTGGTTGTTTCTGTGCCAGTGCGTAAATCCTTGACCATTTGATAGGGATGAAAAACATAGTTGCGAATCTGGTTTCCCCAAGCCGCTTCCACCATATCTCCTCGGATATCGGCGATCTTTTGGGCGCGTTGTTCTTGGGCAATGATCAAGAGTTTGGCTTTGAGTAAGCGCATGGCATTTTCTTTGTTTTGCAGTTGCGATCGCTCTTGGGTACAGCGTACAGATATGCCCGTTGGTAAGTGGGTGATGCGTACGGCGGTCTCCACCTTATTAACATTTTGCCCCCCTTTGCCACCTGCTCGGGTGGTGGTGATTTCTAGCTCCTTGGGATCGATGTCTAACTGCACATCCTCATCTAGCAGGGGCATCACCTCTACACCAGCAAAACTAGTCTGCCGTTTGTCGTTGGCATTAAAGGGAGAAATGCGAACAAGGCGATGCGTCCCCTTCTCAGGAGCAAGATAGCCATAAGCATAACGCCCATGCACTAAGAGCGTGACCGATTTAATTCCTGCTTCTTCACCCTCAGAAATTTCGGAAATCTCCACCTTATAGCCTTGGGATTCACAGAAACGGGTATACATCCGCAACAGCATTTCTGCCCAGTCTTGAGCGTCCGTACCGCCTGCCCCTGCATTAATGGTTAAGACCGCATCATGCTTGTCGTATGTACCTGATAGGAGTTGTTCTAGATCCCACCGATCAAAATCTTGGTTCAGTTGTTTAATGCTTTGATCTGCCTCCTCTAGGAGTGCTGGGTCTTCTTCCATGCCCAACAATTCGGCGATCGCCTCGAGATTATCAATGGTACTGCGCCAGTGGGCTAATTTATCTAGATAGGACTTGAGGGCATCTAGCTCACGCATGGTTTTTTGTGCCGTATCCGCCTGATTCCAAAATTCTGGCTGGGCGGCAGTATGCTCTAGGTCACTAATTTTAGCGGCGATCGCAGCTACGTCAAAGATAGTCCTGAGCATTACTCAGGCGCTGAGATAACAATTGGGTTTGACGAGTAATCTCGGTAACATCCAGCAAACTCTTTAACCTCCAAATAATTCCAGTACAATGTTAAGTCTTCTTTTTCGGATCTTCTAATATATCTTTATATCGTCAGTACATTCAGTGCATTAGTGATATTTGTGTGGCTCGAATCACCACACAGATGATCAAAAGTGGTAAAAACTACCTAGCAAATTTTACTTTGCGACTTTTAGCATTTTTTATTTTGCCTTGACTGATTAGATCCTTGGAATAGCCTATAACTGTTATTGTCTCTTAAGAGTTGATCACAGCATATGCCTCACAATAATTTGCACCAAAATTTGCACGAAACAGAGATCAGCGTTAATCTGTCTTCTGAACCGATTTTAGTGGTTACGGACAATAGTGGGACTCGCAAAGTGCCTCTAGTTGAAGATCAATATACGATTGGGCGTGAAGCCGATAACGTAATCCATCTAGACTCTGATTTTGTATCGCGCTATCATGCCCACCTAGTCAGGGTCAATGATTCGCATCATGGCCATACTTTTCGGATCATTGATGGTAGCATTTCAGGAAAGCCGAGTAAAAATGGCTTGGTTGTAAATGCGTTGCATTCAGTATTATCCTATGATTTAAAGGATGGAGACATAGTTACCTTTGCTCCAGAGGTGCATATTTTGTATCTTGCTGCAAGTAAATAGCTATGTTGATCTTGATTTATATTAGATTCAGATTTTTGCTTTCGCGATCGCGACATCACAAAAATACAAACATAATGCTCAGTAGTAGCATATACTTTTCGCTAGTAAGCGATATCTACTCCTTTTTTTGGTGAGCTAATGAGCGGCACACACGTTAGTCACACTCTATTAATTACAGATGCGAGAGGTAGTAGGAAGCTCGCACTTGAAGGTTTAAAATATACGATTGGGCGGGATGTTAACAACGATATTCAGCTTTTTTCAAGGTTTGTATCACGCCAACATGCGGTTTTGTTGCGTGTACCTGCGGAAATGGGGCGTTATTCCTATCGCATTATTGATGGAGATTTGTCAGGTAAACCCAGTGTCAATGGTGTAATTATTAACCATCATATGAAGGTTGCTTCATCCTACAACTTACGAAATGGCGATGTGATTACGCTTGCGCCTAATGTGGAGCTAACTTATTTGAGTAATCAGGTGACTGAATAAGCTGCAATTGTAATCACCTTTTTGATGACCTCTAATGATCATGTTTTTCAAGGCAATTTTGCTGATATTTTCTAGTGCTGTAATTGGGGGAGCAGATGAAACAATAAGCAGTGACGAAACCGCAATTTGGCTTAGTTGCTTTACCAATGGCACTTGTTTTATCCAATCAAGAAAATATTGATACCTTGCTCTTTTGGTTGAGATTGTCTGTGATCTTACTGTTGGTGGTAGGCACTCTTGTATGTTTATTTTGGTTACGCCTTAGAAGTTTGGAGAGACGTTTTTATACGGTGCATAGATCTGCTCAAAAGTTGTTGCTGATGCGTTCTAACCGCCAGCTAAACCAAGCTAGAAATCATATTTTTTCTAGACCAAGACGAACGGCTGGTCGTACTAAGGGAGGATTTAGGGTGAAGCGATCGCCAGATTTTTGGCGGCAATGGCTGTTAGTAGTGGCGGCTGTGATTGGTATTGTGTTTACATTAATCCAGTTAAGTGGTGGATTTATTAGTTCCGAATTGACAACTTTATTTTGGTTTTTAGTTGGTGTTGTGATGTTTTTTGGTGCTGCTTTTGCAAATTAACGTCAGTTATATTGGATACTCAAGGTTAATTTATCGGATTAGTTAATATGCAGCGTGCAGTGCTATGTGGATATTACGGCATGGGTAATGGTGGTGATGAGGCTTTGTTGGCAACGCTGTTGCAAATGTTGCCGCCTCATGTGCAACCTTTGGTTTTATCGGCCGATCCTCGTGCTACGGAAGCACTGCACCAAGTACAAGCAAGCGATCGCTATTCCCTAGGTGGCATATTGTCGGCGCTGCGGGAGGCAGACACGTTTATTTGGGGTGGGGGAAGCCTGATGCAGGATACCACTAGCGCTCGTAATCCGATTTATTATGGTGGGTTGATGGGTTTGGCTCAGGGAATGGGTTTACGGACGATCGCTTGGGCGCAGGGGGTGGGGCCTTTGCGGAGAGGCTTAAGTAAATGGATTGCAAGGCGCGCCTTTGGTGGATGTGATGTGGTTTCGGTACGCGATCGCCAGTCGGCGGAGTTGTTGGCAAGTTGGCAGGTGCGGGCAGAAATTGCCCCCGATCCCGTCTGGGCAATGCAATCGGAGCCAGTCCCCCTAGAACGAGATGCTCAGTCGCCTATGGTGGCGGTGGTATTGCGATCGCATCCTGATCTCACTTCTTGTCGCATTGCCACTATCCTCGAAGCCTTACAAATTTTGCAAAGACGCACTGATGCAAATATTTTGTTAATTCCATTTCAGCCATCTCAAGATTTGGCGATCGCCAAAGCCCTGTGTAAATCTCTCAATGCCAAATCTGACCAAAACTATCTACCAGCCCAAGTGGTGACTCAGACTAATCCGCGCCGACTGAAGGGATTGTTTCAACATGTGGACTTAGCGATCGCGATGCGTCTGCATGGGGTAATTATGGCACTGGCGGAAGGTTGTCAATGCTCGGCTCTGAGCTATGATCCGAAGGTATCTTATCTGATGCAAGATTTAGCGCTGTCAGGGTGGGAACTGGCAAATCTGCCTGAAGACGCTCAAGCTATTGCTGATATCTGGTTACAGGATTTAGAGGCTAAACCTACGGCGATCGCCCCACGCATACAGCAACTTAAAGAGCAAGCATACATCCATCAAAAGGCTCTAATACCGATTGATCCCTCCTAACCCCTCTTATGGAAGGGGGGAAAAGATTAAAAAAGTCCCCCTTTTTAAGGGGGATTTAGGGGGAGCAAAACTTCTCAAACACGCTCTAAAGCCTCAATAGACTGTACTTATATTTCTAGGCTGCTTTTCTAAAGATAATCACAGTCTGATCACTGTTGCGCGCGATCGTTTCAGGAATATTACCCTGAAGGAGATGTTGTAAAATACCTTCACGACTTGCACCTAGCATGATTACATCACTCCTTTCTTGATTAGCTAAATCCACTATGGCATCGGCAATAGAATTTGAGCAAATCGCAATTGTCCCAACGGAGAAACGTAAGGACTTATAGAGAGAGTCAGCATATTTGTCTAAATAGCTAGATGCTGGTTTACCATTTTCAGGATGCTGGAAATCTGGTTGATGCTCATGGGGAGCAAAAATCTGGCACAGACAGATCTCAGGACTAGGCGATAGGGAAATCAAAGCCGACATTAGTAACATGGCATTCTCGGTATTTGGCCCTCCTGCAATGGGAACAAGCCAACGGTTGAAGGAAACTTTTGGCTTCCGAAATTCTCGATTGAAGGGGTTTGCTTTTTGAATTCGATTGCTAAATTTGACTAGCATTACATCACAGTTAGCTTGCCCCACAACTGTATCGACAGTATCGCCAAAGATGCGCTCAGGACTATTGCTAATCCCACTCCAACCAATAATTAGTAAGTCAATTTTGCGATCGCCTGTTACTTCTAAAATGGCTTGTCCTGTGTCATGGGATACCAACACCTGTGTATGCAGAGGTACTTGTTTTGCTTTGGCGGCGATGATGGCATCGTTAAACAATTGGTGGCTATGTTCTAGGTCTACGGGGGTTTCCGATGGCACAAGGTGAGAGGCGATCGGGATGATATGCAGACATTCCAATTCATAATTGCGCTCATAGGCGATCGCTATGGCAATTTCAATCAGGTATGGAGCCGTCTGAAGATTATGCAATGGCAGCAGCAAACGCCCTTTACCTGTGGCGGTTCCCCGTTGTTGATATACCAAATAGGTAGACTTGCCGACCTTGGGGCTAACACCACGCAATCGTTTAGCCTGCGCCCTCAAAATATCGCTGCGGGTAATAATCCCGACTAGTCTCTGGCGATAGACAACGGGTAAGCGTGAAAGTTTGTAATAGGACAATAGATAGAGAACCTGAGATAGGCTTTCGTCAGGGCTGACGGCAATCGGCTTAGGAGTCATGATCTCGGCGATCGCCACATTACCTGATAGTTGCAATTCTTGGGCTTTGCTCAAATCCATTTGGGTAATAATCCCGACTAGGTTCTGCTCGTCTAAGACTGGAAAACCTCGATGTCGCGATCGGGCAAATGCCTGCATTGCCTCATGAATACTCATGCGATCGCTTAGGGTCTCCACTTGATTTTGCATCACATCCGCCGCCCTTAGTCCATTCCAGATATCATCAGCCACCACCTCTTGCTGGAGATAAATTCCCTTGAGCTTTAATAAATCTGTATATAGAGACCCAGGTGCATACTTCTCAGCACAGAGATAGGCAATCCCACTGGTAATCATCAACGGCAAAATGATATTAAAATCCATCGTAATTTCAAAAACAATCACAAAGGCAGTCATCGGTACTTTTGCCACAGCCCCAAAAAAAGCACCCATCCCCGCCAATGCGTAGGTTGGTAGAGTTCCCACCCCTAAGATTGAATGCTCCAGATTTCCCACTAATGAACCGAGAGATGCTCCTAAAATCAGACTCGGTACAAATAACCCCCCAGGGGTTTCTGCACTACAGGCAACCAAGGTCAATAGAAACCGCATCACAAAAATTACGGCTGTGACTTGCCAATCGGTGTTTCCTGCCGAAAGAAATAGTTGCAATCCTGAGCTATCACGGAAGTCATTGGGCAGCAACGCAATAATCATGCCAGAGAAACTGCCTGCCATGGCAATACGCCAACACAGAGGAATTTTAAAAGTGCGGCGATTCCATTTAGTAAGTGAAATGACTGAGTGATTAAAAAGTGCTGCTAACCAACCTACTAAAATGCCTAATAACAATAAAAAAGGAATCTCTTGGGCAGAAAATTGAATCGAAGGAATGGACTGCGACAGACTATTGCCATTCAATAACTTCGATACCAACCCACCGATAAAAGAAGCCAGAATTGCAGTCCCCAGAGTGAGGCTAGATACATCATGCAGCAATTCTTCGATAACAAATAGAACACCTGCGATCGGTGCATTAAAACCTGCGGCTAGTCCTGCGGCGGCTCCTGCGGCAATGAGTTGGCGCTGATATTCAGGAGAATTGGGAATCCATTGGCTAACCTGACCAGCGATCGCCGCCCCAACCTGTACCGTTGGTCCCTGACGACCCAGCGCTAATCCAGACCCAAGGGCTAAAATAGTACTGGCAATTTTCACAACTGCCACCCGCAAGTTTAGGGCAATGGGGATATAGCTCAAGGCTGCCTTGACTTGTGGAATGCCACTGCCAGAAGCTTCTGGTGCAAATTTTTCCACTAAAAATCCTGACAGAAACCCTCCTGTCATGCCGATTACGGGTAGAGCCACAATTGCGGGTAAGTCATTGGCGATATGAATGCGCCAGCCCCCAATCCAGCCGATCCCTTGCTTCAGCATCACTGCTGTTAGTCCTGCCACCAATCCAATTAAGCAGGCTTCAAAAATAGCAAGGGTTTTTGGTTTCAATAGTTGTTGTAAAGATGGAATCCCCAGAGCCATAGCTGACCTGCAAAATCTACAAATAATTTAGGACTGCCATAGCATTTGTAAAGTTTTTTAAAAATTACTCCAATTGTAATTTTACCCATGCGATCGCCTCATCCACACTAATTACTTTGTTTCCTTCAGGCAAGGCAGGACGCTGCACCATAATGATCGGAATATCCAACTCCCTCGCCGCCGCAACTTTGGCATAGGTGGCTGTACCACCACTATTTTTGCTGACTATTAGCTGAATCTGATGATCTTGCAGTAATTGCCTCTCCATCTCCAAGCTAAAGGGACCACGATCTAGGATCAGATGGCTATTGGTAAGCTCTAGATCGGGCGGATCGATGGAACGGATCAAGTACCAAATATTTGGCGTGTGTTGCGATCGCTCTACAAATGGTTCTAGTTGTTGCCGACCCGATGTAATAAAAACGCGATCAATCGATGCAGGAATTGCTTGCGCCGCCGCATCTACTGATTCAACCTCGATCCAGCGATCGCCCTTAACTTGTTGCCACTCAGGTCTCACTAGCATTAGATGAGGAATATTGACCATGCGAGCAGCGATCGCGCCATGCTGCTTAATCTGCCCCGCACAAGGATGTGTCGCATCTATAAGCATATCGATCGCATTTACCCACAAGTATTCCGCCAAGCCCTCCACCCCACCAAATCCACCACTTCTCACTTCTCCGACCAATGCTGATGGTTTCTTAGTCCGTCCTGCTAAAGAGCTAATTATTTCCACCTTGGGCATAGGCACAAGCTCTGCCGCTAACTTTACCGCATCGCCCGTCCCCCCTAAAATTAGGATCTTTTTCATAACTATCCTGTCCAATACCAAAACCAACTAAATTTCTACTTCTGCAACACCTGTGAAGATAACTTAGTCGGCATGTAAACTCAAGGGGATCGTAATGTTATGATTTTATGACATTGTGATCCCTTGATAATTGAATGTTAACGATC
This sequence comes from Pseudanabaenaceae cyanobacterium bins.39, assembly GCA_033765135.1. Classification (GTDB taxonomy): domain Bacteria; phylum Cyanobacteriota; class Cyanobacteriia; order Pseudanabaenales; family Pseudanabaenaceae; genus Pseudanabaena. The sequence goes on along the minus strand of JANRII010000027.1, from coordinate 21,474 downwards.
CTTACAATAATGACAGACCTTTGCTTCTGGACTAGGTATTTATATTGATCATCCTTATTTAAGCCTGTAGATCACGCACAAGTTCATCTCTGTAACCATTGACCATCAAGAAAATTTTGCCAAAATGGAAATAGCTACAGTTTGATACAAGTAGTTTGGAGGTTAATAATATGGCGAGGGAACGTCCTCCCCTAGAAGAAATGACCTTGCGTCAACTTCGCAAAGTAGCAGCAGAGCTAGAAATTTCTCGTTATAGTCGAATGCGAAAATCTCAGTTGCTTGCTGACATTCAAACAATATTGATGGCTAAAGGATCATCATCGCAGGTAGATCGTAATAATTCGGAGATACAAGAAATCGTGGAAGCATCAAAGTTTAATTTAGGTAGCGAAGAAACCGAGGAAAATCTTGAACCCCTTGCTGCTGTTGATGCAAGTATGGGAGATTTGCCAAGTGGTTATGGTGAGAGTCGAATTGTATTGTTACCCCGTGATCCTCAGTGGGCTTATGTATATTGGGATGTGCCCAACTCCAAGAAAGAGGAGTTAAGAAGTCAAGGTGGTCAACAATTGGCTTTGCGTCTCTATGATGCTACTGATATTAACTTAGACTATCAAACTCCTAATAATTTACAGGAATACAATAGTGATGAATTGGCGCGTGAATGGTATGTGCCTATTCCCATTAGCGATCGCGACTATGTGGCGGAGCTAGGCTATCGTTGTGCTGACGGCCGTTGGTTAGTACTTACGCGATCGAAAGTGGTGCATGTGCCGCCTGTATTTCCTTCAGATTGGGTAGAAGATAACTTTATTACTGTGCCTTGGGATCAGTCCTTAAAGGGTGAAACTTTCTTCACATTAGTTCCTCCTAGCAAGAAGCCTGCTCCAGAGCCAGAAACAGTTACCACAACTGATAATTCCTACGATGAGATCTTCAATATTGCGCGTGAAGCTCAAGAGCAACGCATTGCTGGATCGCTCTATGGCTCTATGCAACATGCTTCTGGTGTGGGCATGTTCCCTGAAACAATTAGCTCTTACATCTTCCCCTCTGGCATGGGTATGATGACAGGGGAAATGGGTGCAGGCGCAATTAGTGCGAGCGGTATCAACTACTCTGGCATCGGTATGATGTCAAGCTATAGCTTCTTCTCTAGTGAAGCCCCTGTGCGTCCTCGCCAGTTCTGGCTAGTGGCAGATGCTGAACTAATTGTCTATGGAGCCACTGAACCCGATGCTTCGGTTACGATTGGCGGTCGCCCGATCAAGCTAAATCCCGATGGTACTTTCCGTTTCCATACATCTTTCCAAGATGGTATTCAGGATTATCCAATTTTTGCTGTAGCTGCGGATGGCGAGCAAAATCGGGCAATTCATATGAAGTTTGAGCGTCAAACCCTTGAGCGTCGTACTAATACTAAGGAAGAAGCAATTCCTGAGTGGATTAGCTAAACTTAAGAATCAAACGGCGGCGTTGTGTGCTGCCGTTTGATTATCAGCCTAGGCAAATATTTTCAAAAATCTGTATTGATTTGTACGCATTATCTGATATTATGTAATTCCTAATAAATTTGGAGAGATGGCTGAGTGGACGAAAGCGGCAGATTGCTAATCTGTTGTACGGCAGGTAACTCCGTACCGAGGGTTCGAATCCCTCTCTCTCCGTTCACGAGACTTCTATAGAGCATTATGGTTAATAATCCATCTAAACAGATCGAAATTGGCGAAGTACCTGAAGTAGATCCTAGTAGTTTTAATGCGTCCGATGTGGCTAAGATTGCCGAACGCCTTGAGAATGATGACTATACCAGTGCTTTTGAAAGTCTAAATGATTGGCATATTCTGCGATCGCTTGCCTTTAAGGGGTCAGACCTAGTGGAGCCATATCGTCATCTTCTTGATCTTGAAGCTTTTGATGAATGTTAATCTAATACTAGATCACTATATTTTTTGAGTTTCCTAATTCCCCAAATGCGTTGACACACATTTGGGGAATTATATTTATGTTCTTTACCAGACTAAAAATCGCAAGGTCACATATATTGCTGTCACAACCAACTGAGCAATCATTACAGGAATGCCATAACGCAAAAATACCTTAAAGGAAATACGTTTGCCATGCTGCTCTGCCACCCCAGCTGCCACAATATTAGAAGAAGCTCCCACGATCGTGCCATTACCGCCCAAGGTTGCGCCATACATCATGGCATAAAAAAGTGGCAACACTGCTGTAGGAAATTGACCTTCAAAGTTAGCAGATAGAACTTCAGGACTAGCCAACCCCACATTCACCACATATTGCTTCAGCAATGGAACCATTGCCACTACTAAAGGAATATTAGGAACTACGCTCGAAATTAGGCCGACAAAAAAGATCAAGATTATTGAACCTAAGGCAATATTTTTGCCGAGTATGAAAGCTAATAGCCCCGACATACTGCCAATAACCCCAGTTTTTTCAAGACTGCCAATCAGCACAAAAATACACATAAAGAAGATTAATGTACTCCAATCCACATCTTGCAAAATATTCTTGACGGTATCAATTTTGCTGTGGTGGGCGAGCATCAGCGCTAGAGCCGCACCTAATAGGGCAACCGTAGCAGGCGTGACGGGAATTGGCAGGGATTCACCAATGACAAAGAAAATCAGCACAAACGCTGTAATGATGCTTCCGACTAATAGAGTGCGGGGATGGTTAATTGTTGGATGGGGTAATCTTTCCAGATTCTCTAACTTTTTACGCCAGATTTTCTTAAATAAAATTGGCAACATGGCAACAATCACACCTACAGCGATCGCACCTCCAAGGCTCAATTTCAGCAAATAATCTAAAAAGCTCATATTAATTGCGTCACCAACAATATAGGTGGCGGGATCGCCCACAATGGTGAGTAATCCTGAGCTATTTGCTACAAATACCATCAAAATTAGCAATGGTACAAAATCCACACCAATTTCCTCTGCCATTGGTGGTATTAACGGGGCTAATAGCATGACGGTGGTAGCATTTGGTAGCACTGCACATATGGGTGTAGTAATTGCCACAATGCCTAGTAACAGGCGATCGCCTCTTCCTTTAGCTAAAATCACCATTTGTGTAGCGAGATAGTCAAACACCTTGGTTGGCTCAAATGCTCTCACCATAACCATTACGCCAAAGAAAAGACCTAATGTGCCGTGACTCTTGCCAATATAGCTGAGGGCTTCTGGCATGGTCAAAACATTAGCCACGATCAAGATTAATGCGCCTAGGAAGGCAGCGATCGTGAAATGCAACCATTCCGTAATCAGCAGAAAAATAACGCTGATAAATGTAATTAGAGAGACTATTGCTTGCCAAGTTACCACATTGTTTTCCTGATAATCCTGAGTTGATAGATGGAATAATTAAGCAAGTTGACGGTATGCACTAAAAGGAACTCCTGTGCGCTTTTTAATATCCATAAGCGACTTAAACTCTCCGCGCTGTTGGCGTTCTATGTAAATTTTTAGGGCAACTTGCGGCTCAATTCCGATCGCGATTAGGTCTTCGCTAGACATTGTATTGACCCGTTTCCAAGAATAGGCAGCATCCTGTCGATAGTCGTAACTAAACACAACCATCGGTTCTATCTTTTTGAGTGTGGCGGTGGGAATTTCTAAAATATCATGCAATTCCTCAAGGCTCGTAAAGATATGTCCTTCACTACGCAGAGACTCAATGTCGTTAGCATAGACAATCGGTAATCCTAGCCCATTGACCAGATCGTTTTTTGAGCAGCTATTGATATCAATTTTGGGGCGATAGGCGGCGATCGCTTTAAAGATCTTGATATCATCAGGCATCGGTAAATCTTTGGGATAGGTTCTGACTAAATAGGAACGCTTGAGGGCAAAGGCTGTCCCTATTTGGGCTATCCAAATTAAACCTGCGGCGGTGTCCGAAATTGAACTCAGTATAATGGCGGCGGCAACAAATACAGATCCGAAGCCAATCCAAGCTTTTGCTCCAGATTTCATTCCTGCATAGGCGATCGCGCCTCCACCTAAGACTGGAACGCAAGACCACCAAACCCATTGAGGAGTTTGCTCAAACCATGAAGATTGCGACATAATTGGTGAGCTATTTTTGAAAAGACGTTTTTTGAAAAGACGTTAGAAATATCGGTAAAGATGTCCTTGTAATAAGCAAGTAGTAAGCAAACTTAGATATTTTTCAATAGTTTTTTACGCTTTTCTTCGTATTCTTCCGCAGTGATTACGCCGCTATCATAAAGCTTCTTGAGATCGCCAAGGGCGGCAGTGGAGTCACGGACGGATGCTGTGGCTTGATTGTCACTACCGTTAAATTTGCGGTTAAATTCACTGTCGGACATGACCAACAGCATAATAAATTCAATGAATGCCACAAAAGCGGGGATAAATGTCCAGAAAAATAGCAAATAAAGAATGCCAATTCCTGCTTGACCCAAATAAAATCGATGGGCTCCGATTCCCCCTAAAAAGAAACACCAGAGGATTGCTGTAGTTCTGCTCTTCATGAATTTTTTGCCTAACTGTTTCTAGCTTTGCCTAATTTTGCCTCATTTTTCCTAGTGCGTATACTAGGGCTATGCCTAGTTTTGTGGCAAGTAAAGTTATGTAGATCTGGATGTGGGGATTGTTATCGAGTTGGGAGCTAGAGGTAAAAGCAACAATGCCGATGAGGGCATAGATAACAAACTCTAATTTGGGCTTTGATTTTAAAGATTTTGATGACATTGCTTTTCCTTAAAATTCAATATTGCGATAAATTTCGGCGATCGCTAATTCAGTATTTAGAGAATTTAATAAAATTGATTGATCTAGATCATCAAAATCGTTATATGTCCAAATTTCCCCCTGTTTGCTATAGCGTTCTACAAACACTTTATTTTGGCGCACGAGCAGATATTCACAAAAACTAGGAATCGAACGATACATCCGAAACTTATCGGTGCGATCATATTCTTCAGTGGATGGTGAAAGTACTTCCACGATAACAACTGGGTTTAAAACCTCGTCTTGGCGATCGCCATTAAACTGTAATGCCCCATCAAAAACCATCGCATCGGGATATACGCCGCGCCGATATGCAGGAATCCATAGCCGCAAATCGTTATTAATTACTTCAAAGCTGGTATCTCGTAATTTGTTGTCTAGTAAATTGAGAATATTTCGACTAATACGGCTATGGCTTACTGTTCCACCAGTCATTGTAATAATTTCTCCATCATGGTATTCACATTTTTCTTCAGAGGTGTCGGCGATCGCGCGATACTCGTCGAGGCTATAACGACGCTCAGTGATGGTGGCAATCATAGAATTTTGTCTGAAATGGAATGCCTACATTTTAGCCGCAAACAACTATAGAATGAGCTTTGTCTTCGTAAGGACTATTGGAGGTGGGTGTGATTTCTTCAGATATTTCAGATCGCGATTTGTTAACGCATCGATCGCAATTTCCTGCTCTGCAAACAGGACGTTATTACTTTAACTATGGGGGACAGGGGATCATTTGTGATGCTGCCCTAGATTCGATCACTCGCAATTTTCGACATATTGAAGCGATCGGATGCTTCTCGACGGCGGCGGGGGATTGGATGATGCAGGAATATGACGCGACTAAGTTGGCGATCGCGCAGACATTTCAAGTTAACCCCGATACCATTACCCTCACGGAAAATACCACGGTCGGCTGTAATATTGCGATGTGGGCAATCGATTGGCAGGAGGGCGATCGCCTTTTGCTGTCAGACTGCGAACATCCCGGAATTATTGCCTGTGCGGTGCAGATTCAAAAGCGGTTTGGCATTGCGATCGATTATTTTCCTCTCAGCCAGACTCGCGATTGTGCTGCTGCTGGTGCTGACAGTGAGACGGTGGTGGAGCTATTGCGATCGCACCTCCAGCCCAATACCCGTATGGTCATGCTCAGTCATGTCTGTTGGAATACGGGACAGGTGCTGCCGTTACAGGCGATCGCAACTGTCTGTCATGATGCCAGTCGCCAGTATGTATATTTAGCAGTGGATGCGGCGCAGTCGGCGGGGATGTTGCCGGTGGATTTGGCGGCGGCGGGAGTTGATTTTTATGCTTTTACAAATCACAAGTGGTGGTGTGCGCCTCTGGGCTTAGGAGCGCTGTATATTAATCCAGAAATTTTTGATCGCATTGAGCCTGTATTTGTGGGTTGGCGAGGCTTGAACGGGAAACCGCCAGTACCACAATGGCGACATGATGGCGCAAAGTTTGAGGTGGCAAGCTCCACCTATGCTTTGTATGAATCCTTGCGAATCGCGATCACCAATGCTGATAGTTGGGGTACTCAGCAGCAACGCTATGAACGTATTTGTCAATTAAGCCAAATTCTGTGGCAGCAGCTAAATGAGATGCCCCATATAGATTGTGTGCGGCAGGTTGCTCCTGAATCTGGTCTGGTTTCCTTTCAGGTTAAGTCATCACCAAAACCGCACTATGCGATCGCCAAGCAAATGGAATCTGAACAACAGATTTTTATTCGGGCAATTCCCAAACCCGACTGTCTAAGAGCCTCTGTGCATTACCTCACGACCCTAGCTGATATTGAGCAATTGGTTAATGCGATTCGAGAATTAGAGACTGTTTGAGAAGTGTGGGCATTCGCTAAAAATACTGATTGATCCCCCCTAACCCTCCTTATACCAAATTAAGAAATGGCGTAGCCATTTCTTATTAAAAAAAACCTTACTGGGTTTAGTTTTTACTTTAAAAAAGTGTTGCTACACTTTTTTAAATTGGTATTACGAAAAGGGGGAAAAGATTAAAAAAGTCCCCCTTCAATTGCGATAAATGTGTTACGCAGTATCCCCACGAATGAGAGATAATTAAAGAAAGCTAACCAAAACCCCATGTCCCTATTTTCGCAATCACCGCAACCAAATCACCGTAATTCTGATCCCCAAAAAGATCCACAGCCTGTCACTCTATCGCGATCGCAAGTCCTGATCGCTATGGCAGTAACTGCGATCATCTTGTTAGGAATTTCTAAGGCTTGGACCTATATCACTGGGGTAACGATGATTCCTCTTTATTGGCAAGTGGATCACGCTATGATCGGTGTGGGCATTGGTATTGGTGTGGCGTTACTCAGTAGCCTGATTTATGAATTATGGGAAAGCTATCGCGTTGCGGCTCAAGAATATTTGGAAATGGTACTTAGACCCTTAGAACCCATTGATATTCTGTGGTTAGGGTTATTGCCAGGCTTGAGTGAAGAGATGCTATTTCGTGGCGTTGCACTCCCCGCACTGGGAATGAATGGCATTTCTTTAATTATTACCAGTGTGATCTTTGGTTTACTGCATATGGCGAGTGCCAAGCACCTATCCTATTCGGTCTGGGCGATCGCGGTGGGGATGATGTTAGGGGCTGTCACTCTCTATACGGGCAATTTGCTATCGGCGATCGTCGCCCATATTTTGACCAATTCCCTCTCTGGCATCATTTGGAAATTAAAAAGCTATAGTTTATCCAGCTAAACCCATGCAAAATACACGAATTAGTACAATTGTGAGTGTAAGCGTTGCCAGAGTATCTCAATGGTCACGCAATCCTTGGCGGCGTGTCTCTTTAATTATTATTAGCCTGCTATCGGGATTTTTTTTAGCATCAGTTATATCCACTGTGTCAGGGGTCAAGTCTGAACAGGACACCATTGGGGCGGCTATAGTCCTTTTGGTGGTGGAACTAATTAATCGTTATGTATACGGAAGAAGAGTTAATGTTCAAGGCGATCGCCTACAAAATACACCGTTAACGGCTGAAATTCTCAACTCGATCAAATTGGGGTTGATGTACGGCTTATTCTTGGAAGCTTTCAAGCTTGGTTCTTGAAGCAAGATGTTATACCTATTACGCGGGTATAACACCTTGTGGAGGATCTAGTTGCGCCGATGGGTGACTTGATCAGCATATTCGGCTATGCGGGCGGGCATGGCTGTACCTGTAAGAATGACTTGGACTTTAGGCGATCGCATTTCTAGCACCTGCAATAGCTCCTCCTCTGTAATCAAAGACTTATCAATTAACAAATTAGCTTGATCGATGACAACTAAATTTGCCTCAGCCGAAGCAATTGTACTTTTAGCATATTGCCATAGCTCTAGTATCGAAGCCTTTTCGAGATCCGTTAGGATAACTTCTGCGTGAGATATATCCCTGTGAGCATCACAGCGCAACCATAGCAAATTTTCCACCAAGCGCCGAGGTTGCTCTAATCCCTGTTTGATACCAGCTTGAAAAGGTTGCACCAATAGCACCTTTGTCCCCTGCCCCGCAATCCTTAAGGCTTGCGCGATCGTATCAATGTATAAGTGCCGATGGGGAGCAGTAAATATTTGCACATCTCCTTTGGTAGGGGTCACAGGGGTTAAGGGCTTGGGGGTGGGAGTGCTTTTAACTTTGTTTGAAGGGGCGCTATGATTAGCTTTGGTCTGCATCGTCTGCTGAGTCGTCTGGGTTGAAACCGACATAAACAAATCTAGTGTTTAATTTTCCATAAAGCATCATAGCAGACACTATATGTATTGTCCGTAAAGAAAATTACGATTAACGCCACGAATCTTTGGTAACAGTCCAGACAAAACGCGGCAAAGATAACATCCGTTTCCATCGCCAAGGTTCTTGATAGAGGCGGTACAGCCACTCTAAATGGTTATCGCCAATCCACTTGGGCGCACGACTTTTAATGCCTGACCACACATCAAAGCTCCCACCAACACCAATCCAGAGAGCCTTAGGGCAAAGATGGCGATGTTGATTAATCCATAGCTCTTGGCGGGGTACACCTAGACCCACCAAAATTAAGTTAGGTTGGGTTTGTTGAAGCCGATCGCAAATTTCTTGTTCGATCGCCGCATCGAAGTAGCCGTTATATTGTCCTGCGATCGCGATGTTTGTCCATCTTTGTCGCCAATTTTCCACGACACGATCAACCACACCAGGCGCACCACCGATTAAAAAAATCTGGGCTTGACTCTCAGCCGCAACTTGTACGATTCCTTCCGATAATTCTATCCCTGGGCAACGTTTGATTTTTTCACCCTGCGATCGCAGATATAGGACGATCCCTGAACCATCAGGAACGACCATTTCTGCCTGTTGGATAATTTCCGCAAGGGCAAGGTTTTGTTGAGCCTGCATTGTCATCTCAGCATTGAGCGTAACCACATGAGTACCTAGCCCTTGACGCAAACGCTCTGACAACCAAGCGGAATAGTCTGAATGGATATGCACTGGCATATCTAGGACTTTAAACTGACGCAAGGTAAATCTCCCCAAACGTATCTACTGTCATAATTTATAGCAGATACAGCGCTTTGCGCCGCATTCAAAATATTTCTGCACTTCTTCAAGCCTCAATGTAGTTTGATGAGGATGGAAAAACTTTTTTCTACCTTCAAATAGTATTAATTGGTGTTACGTGGAACTCAGGTTATAAGTTTCTTGACATTAGCACAGCAGGGCAACCACGGGGGGATTGCCCCTACCTACAATAATTTAAATTTTGGGTAGGGGCTGTGCCCCAGTGCCAGCCCCGACTTTCAACATTGCAGGAATTCCTTCCATGTAACATCAGATATTAATACCTAATTTTTGGCAGGGGGTAAGGCTGACTTGACATGCAGTTCCTTAAGCTGAGAGTCTTCGACTGAGGATGGGGCATCGGTGAGAAGATCCCGTGCCTGTTGAGTTTTAGGGAAGGCGATTACGTCTCGAATTGAATCTGCTCCTGCAATTAACATCACAAGGCGATCGAGTCCAAAGGCTAGACCGCCGTGAGGTGGCGTGCCGTATTCAAAAGCTTCTAGCAGAAAACCAAATTTCTCCTTGGCTTGTTCGGGAGTCAGCCCGATCGCTGCAAATACTTTTTCTTGGACTTCGCGCTTGTGGATACGGATACTGCCACCACCGATTTCAGTTCCATTTAGCACCAAGTCATAGGCAAGGGCGATCGTATTTAAGCCAATCTCTTGTCCATCTTGGATGTCTTCGGGACGAGGTGAGGTAAAGGGATGATGCAAAGCTTCCAATCTCTTTTCATCGGCATTCCATTCAAACATGGGGAAGTCGGTGATCCAGACAAAGTTAAGTTTATTGCTATCGATTAAACCCAGTTCGTGACCGAGGGCAAGCCGCAATCGGTTCAAAGATTCATTGACGATCGCTTTTTCGCCTGCGCCAAATAACAAAATGTTGCCAGGGGTTGCACCTGTGCGGGTGAGCAATTCTTGCTTGACTTCTTCGGTAAGGCTATCTTTGAGAGCGCCAATCGTATCAATGACTCCGCCTTCACGGACACGGATAAAGGCTAGTCCCTTCGCACCATATTGAGCAGCAATGTTGAATAGGTCGCCCCCTGGTTTGATGCGGGTATTAGAAATCGCTTCATCACCACCGATGACGGGTAGCACTTTGATGATGCCGCCATTGGCAACGGTGCTGGCAAAGACCTTAAAGCCAGAATTGGCGAATAGGTCTGTGACATTGACTAGTTCCATGCCAAACCTTGTATCAGGGCGATCGCAACCATAGCGATCCATAGACTCAGCATAGGTGAGACGCGGAAATAAGCCTAGTTCTGTTCCTTTAACAGTTTGGAAAATATATTTAATCAAGTTCTCATTGAGATTGATAATTTCCTCCTGTGACATGAAGCTCATTTCCATGTCTAGTTGCGTAAATTCGGGTTGGCGATCGGCGCGGAGATCTTCATCACGGAAGCATCGGGCGATTTGATAATAGCGATCGCAACCTCCGACCATTAATAATTGCTTAAAAAGCTGTGGCGACTGCGGCAGTGCATACCATTGACCTGCATTGACCCGACTAGGAACGAGGTAATCCCTTGCTCCTTCTGGAGTCGAACGGCAGAGGATGGGAGTTTCCACTTCCATAAATCCATATTCATCCTCTAGGAAGCGGCGAATGGATTTGACCACCTCAAAACGTAATTGCAGATTACGCGCTAGGCGATCGCCACGCATATCGAGATAGCGATATTTAAAGCGTAATTCTTCCTTGACACTATCTGCTTCTGATACCAAAAAAGGCAGAGGCTTATTTACTGCGTTTAATAATTCAATGGATTCTGCATAGATTTCCACTTCCCCTGTGGCTAATTTGGAATTTAGCGATTCATCGGGTCGTCTGAGTACCTTGCCAATCACTTTGACCACATATTCATTTCGCATTTCCCCTGCGATGTCATAGGATGCGGGAGTGCGCTGTGGATCGCTCACAATCTGTAAAATTCCTGTGCGATCGCGCAAGTCTAAAAAGATCACGCCGCCATGATCCCGCCTGCGATCGACCCAACCGCACAAGCTAACTGTCTGTCCAATATGTTCGGCGTTGAGATGACCGCAATAGTGACTACGCATCATGAGCTTTTAAAAGACCTGTTAATGAAATCATAATTTTGAACATTGTTTATGATACCGTCTCTAGCCGCCACATAGGGTTTTTCCCTCAATTATTTGGGGCTAAAGAGCCAACCTTTCTTCCAAAAATAAAAGAGTAAGCCTCCCGAAATGCCAAGCATCATGATCCAACACAGCACATAGCCAAAGGGCATTTTTAGTTCTGGCATATTACCCGCCAAACTGGTATCAAAATTCATGCCATAGACTCCCGCCACAAAGGTCAGAGGAATAAAGACGGTGGAGATCACCGTGAGAAATCGCATAATTTCATTGGTGCTGTTGCTCAGAGATGACAAATAAATATCCATAAGGTTGGCGGCTAGTTCGCGATAGGTTTCCACCATGTCAATCACCTGTACGGTGTGATCGTAGCAATCGCGCAAGAATACCTGCACTTGGCGATCGATTAGGGGACTTTCTTCGCGAATTAGTGCATTGATGGCATCCCTCTGTGGCCAAATGGCACGGCGCAGTAATAATAGTTCCCGTTTGATTTTATGAATTTTGTCGAGAGTTTGGCGGGTGGGCTTGTCCACCACTTCATCTTGCAAGTCTTCGAGCCGTTCGCCATAGTCCTCTAATACAGGAAAGAAGCCATCCACGATCGCATCTATCAGTGAATAGGCTAAATAGTCTGCCCGTTGCGATCGGATGACACCACGATTGCGATGAATACGCTGGCGCACTGGCTCGAACACATCTATTTCAGGCTCCTCCTGCACCGTCAAAACATAATTTTTTCCCAAAATGAGGCTGACCTGTTCATCATAAAAGCCCCGTCCATCATCTCGACTAGTGACCATATGCAGAATAATCAATTCCTGCTGATCAAAGCTCTCCACTTTAGGTCGCTGGGGAATATTGACAATATCTTCAAGAACTAGCTCATGGAGTCCAAACACCTTGCCCAAGCGCTTTAATACATCCTCAGAACCTAGCCCCTGCACATCTAGCCATGATACGGAATGACTATCGATATAGGGAGCGCATTCTTCGGGGGTCACAAGCTGTAAGCCGATCGCTTCATCGGCATTGTAATCAATTAAAAAGATATTAGGAACACTAGCATCTTCATCAATGATCAGCGTCCCCGGTGGACTACCAGGCTCTGGTTCGTTAAAGTCGTAAAACTCTAATTCCTCTTCGCTGTCATCGAGATCCTTTTCAATGGGGCTAGGTTTAAATCTAGTAGGATTATGCAACATGGCGAGACGCTCCCCAAGGGCTTATTTCTTGACTGATCTATCATAGTTGTCATCGATAGCATCAAGATCCTATTCGTTAATTACCTCGCCTAAACTTTCGCCGATCGCGATTCTTGCCCCATTTACAAAGTCCCATCCCGATTGCCGTTTTTTGCCCGCAGGTTGCACCTCTTGGAGCAGTAACTGTCCTTGCCCCGCCTGAATAACTAAGCCTTTGCCTTTGATAATTTCGGTAACTGTACCGATGGGAGCCGTCATTGCGTCTGCATTAAATATCTCAGTTTTGGTGATTTTGAGGTTTTGGTGACGGTGGGTACTGTAGCAGTTAGGATAAAAGCCGCGAATACGATTATGCAGCGCGATCGCCGACAAATTCCAATCTAATTGCCAATCTTCGCGATTAATCATGGGCGAATAGCAAGCATCTTGATCATTTTGGGGTTCAGGAACGATTTGCTCAAGTTGGTGTAATGTCTTGATTAACAAATCTGCCCCAAGGTCTGCCAACTTGATGCTTAAGGTTTCCGCCTGATCTTCAGGCAAAATCGGCAACTCCGCCTTGAGCAACATCGCCCCAGTGTCTATACCTGCATCCATTTGCATGGTGGTTACGCCTGTGACTGTTTCGCCATTGGCGATCGCCCATTGAATTGGTGCAGCCCCACGATATTTAGGTAAGAGCGAACCATGCACATTGATACAACCATATTTGGGCATTTGCAAAATTTGCCGCGATAAAATTTGTCCATAGGCAACCACCACAAATAGATCCGCTTGCTGGGCAGCAATTTCTGAGAGGACAGTTTGATCTTTTTTGAGGCGATGGGGTTGCCAAATTCTTAGATCTGCGTTGTAGGCGATCGCCGCCGCCTTAACGGGTGAAGCCGTGACCTGCTTGCCCCGACCGCGCCGCGTATCGGGCTGTGAGACGACACCGATCACCTCAAAATTTGGTTCTGCAAATAGCCTTTGTAATGTGGGTACAGCAAAATCAGGTGTACCAAAAAAGATAATTCGCATACTGGAATTAATATAATTTAAGATTCAGTTATTGATTAAGAGTTTATTAGGATAAATCAAAGGACATCATCTATGCAATTGGAGTTGTTCCTAAAACGAGGAATAATCTAAAAACACTATGGCTTATATACGGTGATTGTTTTGCGGCTGATAAGAATATTTACGAAAGAATCAGAAATGGAGTTTGTGAGGGTATTAACCAAATAGAAGGTATTGAGTTTGCACTAACTAATGAAATAGCTAGAGTTAATAAGGTTGATCCTCTAGGAATCACTTATTTACGAGTACGGGGCATGTGGGGAATTGAAAATCCAATCAATGTCTTTAATTATTTAAACTTGAATGATTATTTAAATAATAACTTTTCTCTTATTTGTATTTTACAGAAACAAAAATATCTATCCCTACCTGCAAATTCTATAAAACAAATACAGGAGTTACATGATCAAAATATCTTGACAATTAAAGATATTCAAATTAAGTCACCTAATAATCCTGCAAATTTATTAGAAGCTAAAACTATAATTTATACTATTGATTAAGGAGAATACTATGAATGTAGTTTCACTATTTTCTGGATGTGGCGGTTTAGATTTAGGATTTCAAAATGCAGGTTTTGAAGTAGTATATGCTAATGAATATGACAAATCTATTTGGGATACTTATGCTTACAATCATCCTAAAACTTATTTAGATAAAAGAGATATTCGACAAGTTGATGCTTTTGATATACCAGAATGCGTGGGAATTATTGGTGGGCCACCTTGTCAAAGCTGGAGTGAGGCTGGTGCAGGCAGAGGAATTAATGATTCTCGCGGTCAATTGTTTTATGAATACATTAGAATTGTGCAGCAAAAACAACCACTCTTTTTTGTGGCAGAAAATGTAAGTGGGATTTTAGCTGAAAAGCATAACAAAGCATTTGTCAACATATTATCAATGTTTCGTGAAGCGGGATATGAAATTGCTTATAAGTTATTAAATGCAGTAGATTTTAATGTTCCCCAAGATCGCAAACGGGTAATTGTAGTTGGTTATAGGCAGGATATGGAAGGTATATTTAATTTTCCTGTAGCTAGTTCCCCAAAATTGACCTTGAAAGATGCAATTTATGATCTAAGTCGTATTGAACCTTTAGCCGTTAAAAGCTATAAAAAAGATAAATCTTTGCATCCCCATATAACTAACCATGAGTATTTAGATAGTAGTTTTTCTAGTATATATATGTCTCGCAACCGAGTTAGACAATGGCATGAACCATCTTTTACTATTCAAGCAGGTGCTAGACACGCACCTATTCACCCCCAAGCTAATAAGATGATATTTGTAGAGAAAGATAAAAGGATTTTTGATCCTAATTCTCCTAAGCCCTATCGTAGATTATCAGTTAGAGAATGTGCAAGAATTCAAACTTTCCCTGATGCTTTTATATTTAAATATGACAATATTGCTGATGGATACAAGATGATTGGTAATGCAGTGCCTGTAAAATTTGCTGAAGCGATCGCTGAGAAAATTATGCTAGATATCCATGATTACTTAGCTAAAGGCTCATGTAATAACTTACGCAAGCTTACTCGTCTTGAAGAATTTTGCCTTACGGAACTTACTCTTGAAAATTTAATCAAAACATAGAAACTAAGAGCGATGTCCTAATTATTTAGATCATCTCTCCTTATATGTTGCTAAATTACTAGTACTAATTTTCGAAAGTATGACATTTGATGAACCAAAAGTCAAACCCAGTTAGTGTAAGATTTTGCTATAGCCTTAGATTCTAACTAGATGGGGATAGACTCTTAGTACTTTATTCACATTAACGTAATTTAACATTAATATGATTGACATATAGACCATAAAATAGTTAACCTAGTTATGTATTTAGATGTTAAACCTATAAATAAATTTGATTGTAACGTCAATGATATCAGCACTCCTTGAGGTTACGACAAAAAATATTTTATGGTGCTAATAGTGCTACTAAATATACATATTTAGTATTATTTGGTTATATTGCTAAATCATTCCTAAATGTGTCAATTTATAGTTATAGATCGGCAAAAATTTGAGAACCAGTAAATTCTTATTCCTTCTATAATTTTGCGATAATCAAAAAGATAAGTTTATTTTAGAACTAAGTTTAGGTCTTTTAAACTTACTTTTATATTAGGGGGCTGTTAGTTTTTAGTGATTTTTGATTGTAACCCGATCAAGCCTAATTAGTAATTCATTGGGTTTAACTAGCATGTTGGTTACATTTCTGTAAAGTTAGATTATTAAGTAATAAAAATATGGATCCACTAATTGGTCAAATTGCTATTTTTCCTTGGGATTGGGCTCCTAAAGGTTGGGCAAAATGTGATGGAAGTCTTTTGCCAATTTCTCGAAATCAAGCTTTATATGCATTGATTGGCTGTGAGTTTGGTGGTGATTGGAAAACAAATTTTGCTTTGCCAAAGATGCCCCCCATTCAAACAGAAAATGGCGGCGATCTTGGTTATTTTATTGCCTTAGAGGGCTATTTCCCATCCAGACCTTAGTTTGTCTAACAATCCTATAGGGTGGTTTATTCCCTAAATTACTTCGCCATAGTTCAAAACCCATAAAAGTCTTGTGTAGCAGGACTTTTATGGGTTTTGGTTTTCTAGATACTTTTTGCCCCAGAGATGCATGACATCCAGCACTGGGCGTAGGGTTTTGCCCAATGGCGTAAGGGAATATTCCACCTTTGGCGGCACTTGCATATAAATTTCCCGATGGATTAAGCCATCATGTTCCATTTCTCGCAATTGCTGAGTGAGCATTTTTTGGGTGATGCCATGTAAGCTCCGATGCAGTTCCCCAAAGCGTTTTGTGCCATTAAATAACTGATGCAAAATTAGCACTTTCCAACGACCGCCGATCGCTTTGAGCGTAGCTTCGACAGGACAGCTATTGCGATCGCTTTGATAAGAACATTCATAGGTCGTTTCTTCTAATTGAATCGGTTCGGTAAAGGTATCTGGAAAAGTAACAACAAGTTTATCCATGGTGATTCATAGTTTCTTTTTGGTGTGTACCTTACAAAAAAGTGCATACTTTACGCAAAGACTGTAAGCCAATTATATTAAAGTTTGTGAGGCATCGACAACCAATCAATAACTTTACCTCTGACTACGACTACTAAATAACCCCAATTTTGGAGAGAACTATGAGTGAACCAAAAATCGTTGATAAAAAGCCCGTAGTATTAGATCTCGAACCCAAAACTTACTATTGGTGTACCTGTGGAGAATCAACCAATCAGCCCTATTGCAATGGCGCACATAAAGGGACTGAATTTACTCCTCTGGCTTTTGAAGTAACGGAGGCAAAAAAGGTGGCACTTTGTCTGTGTAAGCATACGGGTAATGCTCCATTTTGTGATGGCGCACATACTAAGTTGTAAATAGTGTAAAACGGTAAAAATTGCGAAGCAATTTTTACCGTTTGGGGATTTGTCGCGAGCGATTATTAAGGTAAATGGATGGGGAAATGGTGGTTTGAGCAAAATCATTTAGGATGAACTTACTGCAAATCGCTCTAACATCCCCATAGTTTTATGTTAAGCAATCTCCAAAATTTTACAAACTCGCCGATTATTCAAAATATTCGCCGTATTTTTTCCCGAAAATATAAATCTATAACTACTCCCCAATCAATTGGTTATGGCGTAATTGGGGTAATTGCGATCGCTAGTGCGACCGTTACGGGTCTGGAATTAGAACTAGCAGCAAGTTTTGAGAGACAAACACAATCGGTATTTTTTAATTGGCGCGGTTCGATCGCTCCTCCTAAGGATATTGTGATTTTGGCGATCGATGACCTGTCTTTGCGTCAGGGCGAGTTTTATGATCCGAAAACCCGTCCCTTTTTAGAACCATTTCGGACAACCACATGGAAACGGGTGGTCTATGCTCAGGCTCTCGAAAAGTTGGTGAAGGCAGGAGCTAAGGTGGTTGCCTTTGATATTTTATTTGTAACCCCAGGAGATCATGGGAAAAAGGATGATCAGGCTCTGGAGAGAGCGATCGTGAAATATGGTGATCATGCTGTATTTGCCACTAGCTATGAATTCACACAGTTAGGTGATGCGAATGTGATGCAGTTAGCGGCTCCTGATGCCATTTTCCCAATTAAGTTTGAGAATTTAGGATTAATCAATTTCCAGCCAGAGGTGACAGAAAATATTCATCGGTTTGGGGTGCAACCTCCTGCTGATAGTGGTTTGCCTGAGGTTCCCAACTTTGCTAATGCGGCTTTAAATGTGGCAAAGGTAAATTATCCTAAACCGAGGGGTAATGGTATTTATTTCTATGGAGGGGCGGATACTTGGGGCAAGGCTCAACAGCAGATTCCTTTTTATTATGTAATCGATCCTGAAAACTGGAAAAGTGAGCAGTTGCAAAATGGCAAGTTTTTTAAGGATAAGATCGTTCTCATTGGGGCAACGGCTCCTTCTAAACAAGATATTCAAAATTCGGCTATGGGAAGAATGCCAGGGGTGGAGATTCATGCCAATGCGATCGCGACCCTCATGGAGGGCAAAAGCATGGCTCCTCTCTTTGGTGTCCCTTGGCAAAATGGTTTATTTGTTCTGGTCTTAGTCAGCAGTACAGGCATCTTATTAGGTATTCTTAAGCGTCCCAATCTTCAGATTTTAGTGGCTTTAACCGCAGCACTCGCTTGGTTGGCGATCGGTTATGGGGCTTTTATCTATGGCTATACCATTTTGCCTGTAGTTGTACCTGCGATCGCGATCGGACTGAGTGGAGTTACATTACTGACAACTGGTTCCATTGCTGCTCAAATTGATAAATTGCTATTGAGGCGAACCTTAGAAAGATATGTGGCAGCTCCTATTGTGGAAGAAATTGTCAATCAGCCTGAAGGATTTCGCGACCTATTGGAAGGAAGAACTATTAAGGCAGCAGTTCTCTTTTCAGATATTCGCGGTTTTACTACACTCTCTAGTCGATTGCCTGCCAAGATTTTGATTCAACAACTAAATACCTATTTAGGGGGAATGGTTGATGCGATTTTAGCTTGCCAAGGGACAATCGATAAGTTTATTGGTGATGCCATTATGGCAGAGTTTGGCTCCCCTGTATCGCGTGGAGAAAAAGCTGATGCGATGAATGCCATAAATGCGGCTCTGAATATGCGTGCAGCACTAATTGAACTGCGGAAATATTGGCAATCAGAGAATCAAATTCCTTTTTCTAATGGAATTGGAATTAATTATGGAGAAGTAACTGTTGGCAATATTGGTTCGGCTCGGCGTTTAGAATATGCTGTGATCGGTGATACGGTCAATGTGGCTAGTCGGGTGGAAGGCATGACAAAGGATTTAGGAACAGATATTGTAATTACAGAAGCTCTTTACACAATAGTGAAAGATGAGATTGAAGTGGTGGATTTTGGTGAGCATACTTTAAAGGGAAGGGTGGGAAGTGTACGTTTGTATGGGCTGATTGGTTTGAAGGGTAGCGATCGGCAACTTTATGATCAAGTACAGGCAGATTTAAAAAGACATATGGCTGTTATCGATGTGCTTAAGGGTGGTAAGTTTCGGGCTTAGTAATTGGACTTGCTAGGTGATTGATACCAATTAATACTATTTTATTTAAATTTACTTAAAATGTCCGTGTACTTTATTAATGGACAGTCTTGCGAAATGTCTGTATTTATGCAAGCATTTTAAATGTATTTAGCCGAATCCAATAAATTAAAAATACTTACGGACAAATAAGGTTTAATAACATATTTCTGAATTTTTATTACGCTGATGTTTGTCAGTCCTAGCAAAAAAGGGTAAATAATGTTTAGTAAGCAACCCGAACTAACCTATGAAATGTATCTCGATCACGAATGTGTCAGTTCTATTAGGCATGATTTTGTCAATCGGGAGATGTTTGCGATCGCTCGTGCAGATGCAAATCATAATTTGATTGTTTGCAATATGGTTGCTGGTATTCATGGTCGCTTGCGTGGTACTAATTATCGTCTGTTTGCCTTGGATATGAAGGTATCGATCGCGGCGGCTGACTATGCAACCTATTATCCTGATGTGGTGGTGGTTGGCGATCATGGGGATATTGATCCTTTTGTCATCCAGAAGCCTTGCCTTTTGGTTGAGGTGATGTCTCCTTGCACGGCTTTGTTGGATCGACGAGAGAAGCGCTTTAATTACCAAAAGTTAGGTTCTTTGCAGGAATATGTTTTAGTTTCGCAGTTTGATATGAAGGTGGAGCTATATCGCCGCGATCTTCAGGGTGGTTGGTTGGTCGAGTCTTTGGGGGTGGGTGATAGTTTGCATTTGCAGTCGATTGATTTGGCGATCGCGCTTTCAGATATTTATGAGGATGTGAGGTTATGACGGAACTATCTTTAGCAGATTTACAACAACGGGTGCTGACGATTGGCGAGCGCCTACCCTATCTGAAATTTTTGGTGTTATTTGGCTCTAGAGCGAGAGGTGATGCCTATGAGAGAAGTGATTGGGATTTTGCGATTCTTTGCGATGAAGAAGCAAGACAAAAAGTGATCGAGGATCAACCCTATGGATTTTTGGCGGTGCATAATGCGATCGAGGATTGCTTTGAGATTAGTGGTGAGTATATGGATGTGGTGGATGTGATGCGATGTTCGACTTTGATTGCTCATTACATTGCGGAGGAGGGTGTGGTGTTATATGAGTCTGAAATTGGTGTGTTTAGAGATTTTCAGCAGAAAGTCATGATGACTCAACAGGCGATCGCTGAGTTGAGTGCTAGTTTGCGTCAACAGGTTGAGGCTTTTTTGCAGGAGCAGGGTGTATGAGTCGAGTTAATCCTGCGATCGTGACGGCAAAGTTTGCCTATATGAAGCAATATCTAGAGGATCTCATCCGATTTAGAGATATTTCTTTGGAGGATTATCTTAGCTCGGACAATCATTATGTGGTTGAGCGGCTGCTACAACTAATTGCAGATGTACAGACTGATGTTAATCGACATTTGATTAAAGGTTTGGGCGGTGTTCAACCTAAAGAGAATGCTGAGACTCCGATTGTGGTTAATAGTTTAGGAGTTATTGAGATTGGTCTTGCTCAGAAGATGTCAGCTTCAATTGGGTTACGCAATGTGATTGTGCATTTGTATGACGAGATCAATCCTGAGATCGTGCATGGAGCGATCGCTATGACAATTACTGACTATGCTCAATATCAGCGTCAGATTCTCAATTATTTAGACTCACTGTAAGGGATATTTTATGTCAAGGTTATTAGGCAGACTGCCAAAAACTCTAGAGGAGCGATACTTTAGCAAGATTCGACCTGAGTTTTATAAAATTCATGGAAATCATCATCAGCATGGGGTAAGGAAAGGAACGACACTTGCACAGCATTTTGATTCTGCTTGTCAATTTGTACTTACAGTTAGTCGCATTGCAGAAATACCTGACGATAAACGGGCTGTTTTACTTGCTGCTACGGCTGTTCATGATTTGAACAAACTTGACAATCAAAGTCGCAATGTCAAAACTTTGGCTAGAAATCGTGAGTTTTTGGAGCAAGAACTTTACAGGGTAGGTGT
Source organism: Pseudanabaenaceae cyanobacterium bins.39 (assembly GCA_033765135.1). Taxonomy (GTDB): domain Bacteria; phylum Cyanobacteriota; class Cyanobacteriia; order Pseudanabaenales; family Pseudanabaenaceae; genus Pseudanabaena. The sequence continues at coordinate 187 of JANRII010000027.1, read as the reverse complement.
TTCTAGTCTGATTAAAAATGATGACGATTTGGAATTAGCTCGAAAATTGATTGAGCGTCACTCTGGACATAATGCTAGTGATGGGGCGCTATTTTTGCCTGAAGATCCCATGATTAGGAGAATCGCTGCAATTCTCATCGCCGCAGATTTATTTGACTTAGGGATTGCCGAAAAAGAGCGCTTTCGG
>JANRII010000024.1:0-130048 GCA_033765135.1 Pseudanabaenaceae cyanobacterium bins.39 | reverse complement strand
ATCCAATTTTCCAAAACTAGACCAGAAATATTAATAAAATCCTTTGTGTTATTCGTAACTACTCGATCATGACGCGATCGTGCTATAGCAGCAATCATGGTATCTAGTTCGCCTGTGGGTTTACCGATTTGTCTAAGTCCTAGGGCAACCGCATAAAAAAGCGGATAAAATTGGGAGATAATAAAAAAGTCAAGATGCAATGAACCAGACTATCGCAGTCAGTTTACTGAAACACTTTGAAGGAGTAGAAGACCCGCAAGATAATCGAGGGAAAGAGCATAACTTGCTAGACATAATCGTAATTGCAATTTGTGCGGTGATCAGTGGGGGAGAAAACTGGGAAGACATAGCTCTGTTTGGAGAATCAAAGCAAGAATGGCTGTGGACAGCAGGAGACCACTTTCGCAAAGGTATCCTCACATTTCTCAGATTGAGCATTCTCGACATCGCAGTTTTTTCAACTTTCTTGTTAATCTTTTGGCTGGTTTAATTGCCTATACCTATCGCGAGACTAAGGCTTACCCCCTCTACCTCCTGCTTTCTTTTAGTTCATCGAACTCACGTCAAATTAAGAAACTACTACGCCATTTCTTAATTTGGTATAAAGCATAAACAAAAGCCGAGTGTTAGCATTATCACTCGGCTCTTGTTTAATTTAAAAGTAGTTTAAATTTTATGAACTTTTTGTGGAGACAGATAATTAGAGAATACCCCAGAAATGTAAAACACCTTGACCACTGATTAGCTCGATCGCAAGAGCTGATACAAAACCAATCATAGCCAAGCGTCCGTTCCAATTCTCTGCGCCAGATGTAAAGCCCCAGCTCCAAACGTTGCGATTATCTTCAGACATGATTGATATTCCTGTAATTTAGTAACTTATACTAAGAAATGTAACAGAAATTGCGAATACTTGCAATCTTTCGTTACATTTTCCATCTTTAGAATGAGAGAAGTTTAGGTATTGGGCTATTTAATGATTGTTTTTTGTTGTGAGGGGTTGCCAAATAAATCCTTACTGCTCCCTATTGAATTCCTACTGAACTTTCTTATCTTTGGATGATTGTAAAGTCTGACTCCTCGCCATGAGCTTGGAGATTAGAGACTGAATAGTTGGGTATGGAAATCGTATTACGAATAGATTGCAAAATTTCTTGAGCTTCAGGGGATTTCACTATGGTTAATGCCCTTAGTACGGCACTTCTTACTGAGCGATCGCGATCTTTGATAGCTTGAGATAGGTAAAATACAGCATCATGGGTAGCGATTTCCCCCAAAGCCAGAGCCGCTTCGCATCTGACATAGGCGTATTCATCATCACGCAATAACTGGGCAAGTAAAGGTACGCTGTCCTCCATGCCGATCTGGCCAAGGGTACGCGCAGCCACACTACGGGTATGGCTGGAAGGGTTATACAGCATTTTAGTGACAGGCGCGATCGCAGGTATGCCGATACTTTTGAGGGCAAGTACTGCTTGAGATTGCACACTGATATCGCTATCTGTTAGGAGGACAGCAAGGGCATTAGCGGAAAGAGGAGATTTGATCTGTCCCAACGCCCAAGCTGCCTCAAGGCGAACAGCTTTACTGCCATTACTCAGAGCTTCAATCAGGGCAGTAACAGCAAGGGGAGAAGAAATCTGACCAAGGGAATGGGCTGCATGGACTTTGACCATATCATCATTGTGTTTGAGGGCTTCGACAAGGGGAGATACGGCGGGTAAGCTTGCTCTACCCAAGGCTTTGGCGGCGGCTGACTGTACTTGAATTGAAGGATGACGTAATAATTTAATCAGTGCGTTGATGGCTTCGGCACTGCCAATCCAACTGAGGGCGGCGGCGGCTTGCCAGTGAATTTGGCGATGGGGACTTTGGGCGGCGGCAATGAGAGGATTAATTGCTAGAGGCGATCGCAAATAACCAAGAGCGATCGCCGCTTTTTTGGAAATGCTAACTTCATTACTATCTAGACGTTCTAGTATTGCGGGAACAACATGGTCACGACAACGAATTAACTTTTGTAAAGCCACTGCAAATTGATCAGAACGCGCTGCTGCATCGAATTCTGCGAGGATTGCCGACTCACCACCTAGCTCAGGAGCAGAATTGATATGTCTTTCTTCAGACAGGGCATAACCGGGAGCTGTCGGAATTCGATAGTCTTCAAATTTGGGAGGATTAATTTTAAAACTACTGGTATAAGCACTTGGGAGTTTGGTAATTTGCGGATCTTGAGGATTCATAGCAGATGTCCTAATCAGTCAGGCCTAACAAATCAGTCTTTATCGTGGTTTAGTCCCGTTACCCATTACCTTGTATAAGGCTGCAAATCTACATTAGCCTATATTCGTCCTAAAAGTAGATTGGTAATTTTAAACAAGCTATTTTTTGTCTTGACTCCAGTGCCAAAAATTGGAACTTGAAAAATTGGAACTTAATCAAATTTTTGATGAAATTTAAACAAAAATAAAATAAATATTTTACTTCTATTTTGCTTGAATATAGACAGACTCCAAGCTCTGTGGCAATATCATCCATTTACAGATCATCCATCTACAGTATTTTCTGAAGACATGAATGCGTTGTGATAGATGTATTGCTATTATAGCGATCGCTTAGGTAATTCAGCAAAACGTTGTGCAATTTACTGAAGTCTTTGCCAGATTTACATACCAGCGTTGATGCGCCAACATGAATCTAGATAATCAACTAAATAGTGCCTTTACTTTATTTCTAAGCTTGCTTGTAGAAGCAATTCCTTTTCTATTAATGGGAGTTCTCCTATCAGGATTTCTGCTTATTTTTGTCAATGAGCGTAAATTATTGAAACTATTACCAAAAAATCCTTTTTTAGGAGCTTTGGCAGGCAGCTTATTGGGGTTTATGTTTCCTGTGTGCGAATGTGGTAACGTGCCTGTGGCAAGAAGGCTAATTGCTCAAGGTGCGCCTATTTCTGTGGCAGTGAGTTTTTTATTGGCGGCTCCGACCATTAATCCTGTGGTAATTTGGGCAACTTGGACGGCCTTTCGTGATCAACCAGAAATTGTGGTCTTGCGAGTGGTTTTGTCTTTAACGATCGCGATAGTTGTATCTATGGTGTTTAGCTCTCAGAAGGACTTACGCGCTATTTTGCAGCCCAATGTGGCGCTTGCTTTACCATCACCCTTAGTGCAGTCTGGAGCCGTGCCAGTGGGGACATTTTTTTTGGGAGAAGATCGGAGTCAACCGTTAGATATTACAGGTTATGGCTATGGCGAAGAGAAACCTCGGTCGATGTCGGAACGCTTTAATTTGCTGCTCGATAATACCTTGGCGGAGATGCGAGAATTGGGGGCAATTTTGGTAATGGGGAGCGCGATCGCGGCAATTATCCAAGTTTGGGTTCCCCGCGATATTATTTTGAGCTTGGGGCAGGGTTCGGTTAGCTCCATTATTTCAATGATGGCATTGGCGGCAGTTGTGTCTATTTGTTCGACAGTGGATTCTTTCTTTGCCCTATCCTTTGCTGCCACTTTTACGGGTGGTTCGTTACTAGCATTTTTAGTATTTGGCCCCACTATCGATCTGAAAGCGATCGGCTTAATCTTGACTATCTTCCAGAAAAAAGCGGTAATTTATCTCTTTTTATTGGTGGCACAACTAACATTTTTTAGCTGCCTATTTATTAACTTTCAGATTCTTTAACGTCATTTGCTCGGCAAGGGGTAGGCACGGGGGCGCTACCCCTACTTCTCTAGACAAACTCTGCTTCTAGGGTTTCTGGCTGTTGGCGAGGACGAGGATCAAACTCAAAGAGGGAGTAAACGACATCGCGGCGAATTTGCGTCATCATATCTAGGAAGATTTCATAACCTTCGCTCTTGTACTCGATTAAGGGATCTTTTTGACCATAACCCCTTAGTCCCACTGACTCCCGTAAAGCTTCCATCGCTTGCAGATGATCGCGCCACAAAGTATCAATGCGCTGCAAAATAAAGAAGCGCTCGGCTTGTCGCATGAGACCTGTTTGCAATGCTTCTACCTGTGCCTCTTTGATCTCGTAAGCACGGCGCACTTCTTCTCTCAAAAAAGCTTGCATTTCGGGAAGAAACATGTCGTCAAGTTGCTCTGGTTCTAGATCCTGTAGAAGATTTACAAATTCCTTGATCTTTTTAACCATTGCTTCGAGGTTCCATTCTTCGGGTGGCAGTTCAGGATTAACGTAAGCATTAACGATATCGTCCATAGTACGCTCGGCATATTCGATGACACGATCGCGTAGATCTTCACCTTCGAGAACCCGCCGCCGCTCGGCATAGATAGCTCGACGCTGATTGTTCATCACTTCGTCATATTCAAAGACCTGCTTACGGATATCGTAGTAGTAGGTTTCGACTTTCTTTTGAGCATTTTCGAGGGCGCTAGTCAGCATACCTGAACTAATAGGCATATCTTCTTCCACGCGGAAGGCATTCATCAGACCTGCTACGCGATCGCCTGCAAAAATCCGCATTAAATTATCTTCTAGGCTAAGGAAAAAGCGGGTCGAACCAGGGTCGCCCTGACGGCCGCAACGACCGCGCAACTGATTGTCAACACGGCGAGATTCATGGCGCTCAGTGCCGATCACATGGAGTCCACCGAGGGCTGTGACCTCTTCATGTTCGGCATCTGTTACCTGCTCATACTCACGCTTGATGAGAGTAAAGGCTTCGCGTAATTTTTGGATGACTTCATTATCTGTCGGGGCTTTTTCGGAGGCGATCGCCAGCATATCCTCAGCATCTAACTCAGACTGACTCATCCGCCCTAGCTTGTCCACAGCAAAATCAACGGCTTCCTTGAGCAAGACTTGGGCATCCTTAGACAATTCGCAGGGATAGAGGCTGTCGGACACTTTCCAATTTTTCTTTTTCTTAGCTTCGCCCACTGCACCAAAGCCCTGACCCTTTTGAGGGCGATCGCCAAACATCCGTTGACCTTGGTTAGTAAAGTCATCATCATCCTCAGGACGGACGATCTGCGGCATGAAGTTTTCACGCACCTTGAGACGCGCCATATAATCGGCATTGCCACCAAGGATAATGTCTGTACCACGTCCTGCCATGTTCGTGGCGATCGTTACAGATCCTTTGCGTCCTGCCTGAGCCACAATTTCAGCTTCCCGTTCCACATTTTCAGGTTTAGCGTTTAGCAAGTTGTGAGGAATATTTTTTTCGGAAAGCAATCGGGAGAGGATCTCTGATTTTTCAACACTAGTTGTCCCGACCAGTACAGGGCGACCTGTTTCATGCATTTCGCGGCATTCCTCAGCCACGGCTCGCCATTTAGCAGCTTCTGTTTTATAAACCACATCTGACCAATCACTACGACCACTCTTGCGATTGGTGGGCATAGTTGTGACTTCGAGGTTGTAAATTTTGCCAAGTTCAGCTTCTTCAGTTTTAGCAGTACCTGTCATACCACCCAGTTTGGGATAGATCAAGAAGAAGTTTTGATAGGTGATAGTTGCAAGGGTTTGGGTTTCATTTTCGATGGGTACGCCTTCTTTAGCTTCAACCGCTTGATGCAAGCCATCGCTCCAACGGCGACCAGGCATGACCCGACCTGTAAATTCATCGACAATGATCACTTCTTGATCTCTGACGATGTAGTTCACGTCACGCAGAAATAGTTCTTTTGCCTTGAGGGCATTAAAGACATAATGCGCCCAAGGATCTTCTTGGTTAAATAGATCCTTAACTCCTAGTAGCTTTTCCGCCAATTCAAAGCCTTCATCGGTCATCACCACGTTACGCTGCTTTTCATCAACTTCGTAATGGGTTTCCTTTTGCAACTGATCGGCGATCGCCACTGCACCCAAATACTTTTCGGTTGGGCGTTCTACCATGCCTGAAATAATTAAAGGTGTTCTTGCCTCATCAATTAAGATGGAATCCACCTCATCAATAATGCAAAAGTTGAAGGGACGCTGTACGACTTCTTCAATGTTAGTTGCCATGTTGTCGCGAAGGTAGTCAAACCCAAGTTCGCTGTTGGTGGCATAGGTAATATCGCAGTTGTAGTTCTTGCGCCGTTCGATCGGCTCCATGGAGTTTTGGATTAGTCCCACAGATAGACCAAGATAACGATGGACTTGCCCCATCCATTCCGCATCTCTACGCGCTAAATAGTCATTTACCGTTACAACATGAACACCCTTACCTGTGAGAGCATTAAGATAGCTAGGCAATGTCGCAACAAGGGTTTTACCTTCCCCAGTTTTCATTTCCGCAATTTCGCCATTGTGCAGTACCATGCCTCCTAGCATTTGGACATCGTAGTGGCGTAGTCCTAGTACCCTTGTGGCGGCTTCACGCACCACAGCAAAGGCTTCTGCGAGGATGTCGTCTAAGGTTTCGCCTTTTTCTAGTCTTTGTTTGAATTCCCCTGTTTTTGCTTGCAGATCGCGATCGCTTAGAGCCGCCATTTCTGGAGCGAGGGAGTTGATAAGAGCCACTTCAGGACGGAGTTTGTCCAGCTTGCGCTTGTTAGGATCGCCGATGAGGTTTTTAAGGTTAAACATAGATAGCAGGGATACCGAATGCAGTTAAAACAGGGGTGATACCCAAGATGATGCAATCTTGGACTATGACTATATATTACCTGAATACTGGGAATACAAGCTTCGGATAACCGAAGCTTGTATTGCTTAAATAGCTAACTGAATAAAAAGGGGTCACTGCTGTGCAGTGACCCCTTTTTATTCAGTTTACAGATAGATTACATCAAGCCAATTTGAGAAAGAATACCTTGACCAGTGATCAACTCAGTCGCTAAACCGATAACGAATCCGAGCATTGCAAGACGACCGTTCCAAGTTTCTGCGAAGTTGTTAAAACCGAATTTAGGCTCTGTGGTGTTTTCCATTGCAATAGTCTCCTTGTGGTTTAACTGTTAAGTAAAAGTTAAAAATCTTTGCTTGTCTTAATAATACTTCATATTATGCAATATGCTATACCACTAAAGGAAGATTTGCTGAACTTATGACAAGGATTAGCAAATCTTGTTGCTATAGTCCATTGGCGATCGCTTGGTAAAACAGAACCAGAAACCTTAATGAGCAGACAAACTAAAAGCCATAGCGATCGCTATGGCTTTTAGGAAAATTAAAAATGAATAAGAGCGATATTAACGTCTGAAACTAAATAATTAGTAGCTAGGGGCTACCAATTGGAGATTTAGACATCGTAAGTAGCTTTACCTGTAAACTTGACGCTTATAGGATTTGGGTTGTCACCAATCTTACGGCTGACGCTATTTGCCGAAACACGACCAGCATTTACCTTTTCAGGGAATACGCCATCGCTAGGATGCAAATAAACTTGGTCGCCATTAGGAAATTCGCGCCAAATTTTGTAATTGGTGATCTTAAATTTACGCAACTGTGTGCCTAGAGCTAGAGCTTGCTCTTTCTTAGCTAAGTAAAGCAAGTTGTCGCCTTTAACCATAGTTGCTGCGCCGCCTGTGGGCATTTCAAATACTTGTTCTTTGGGGCTGTTCCAAGAGATCAGGTATTTTTCTTCGGTGAAGGCTGCGTTGAGTAAACCGCCCGTGCTACCACCCCAAATAGGGGTTTTGCCTACGGGGGTGGGGGCTGTGAAAGTCGCCACCTGTCCTTCAGTTGTTGTTTCTTCTGACATTGAGATGTTCTCCCAAATTTGCGTATACGCTTTTGATATCAAGTGCAAAGATATCATTGGTACATACCCTTGCTTCAAGCTTACTTAACGTTACTTAAAGAAGCTTTATAAAACAACAAACAATTTAAAGATATTAAAAGTGATTAATTAGTGATTAATTACTGATGAGGCGGCTGAGATATCTTTCGATCAAGATTGCGGCAACAATGTCATCGATGGGACGGTTAGGCGATCGCATACCCCTAGGAACCAACTTCATTAAGCCCTGAGCAGGATAGATTTGCCAAAATCTTTGTCTTGCTTCTTCACTGCTGTAGCGTTCGTCAACGGTGATAATTCGCAAATCGGGAAACTGAGCTTTGATTTGAGTCTGCCATTGTTTCGATGCAGTTTGATCACCCATGATCAGGAGGGAGATCGAGTATTTATTGAGGAGTTCGCTGACGGTGGCGATCGCGCGATCGCTGGCAATCACTGCTTGATACAGGAGCTTGCGATCTAAGCCCATCACAGCAATGCCACATTTTTGTTTGCCTGGATCGAAACCTAGTAACACAGATTTTAGATGACTTCATTTAGTTAGCTTTAGCTAATTATAAGGCTGTGGCGGGTTGGTGTATTGCTAGGGGGTGGTAATTGCCTCTAGGCCTGTGGCTGTACCTGCCTTGCGAAGGCGATCGCTTTCGGGTTCCATCCATGAATAGACAAAGTGGCTGATGCAATTAATTTGAGGACTGCTCCTTTGAATTGCTTGGGTTTGGACTTCGAGACTAGCATGTCCATTAAAGCTTTGCCCCCAAGTGCCTGCGAGGACAGGGCAAATACGAGTTTTGGGGTCAGATTGGCGAATTACTTCAGCAACCTCTTGGGCTACGCAAGAGCCATCGTTACAGAGGGCATAGGTCATGGGATGTCGTTCCATTTGGGCGGGGAATCGATCCCAAGGTTGCATTTTGGGGTTGACCTGTCCTTGGGATGTGCGGTTGCCCCCTGGGAAGAAGACAGTACCAATGGGTAAGTTATTTTGTTGCAGTGGGGCAGTGACAACGTTGATAAATTCGAGTACACCTCGATAGGCATGGTTGGTGGTAATTTGCCAAAGAAGACCTTGCGCGATCGCGAAGTTTTGGTTGGGATTACTAATAGTGGTGGGTTGTACTTTTAGAGTAGCCGCAAGTTTCTGTTCAGTATTGGCAATATCTTCACTGGTGACTTTGCCATTTTGTAAGTAAATAGTCATCAACTCGCGCATATGGCGATCGCCAATGCTATTGAGAAGAACCGATCGCGAACTCTGGCCGTAAATCCATAGCTGCTTAACATTGTCGATGGGTGTCCCATCCTCATTGTTGGGGTAACGAATGTAGTCAAATACCATGCCATTGGGTTGCCGTTTAACAATCGCTTGGACTGCACTTAATAAATCTTGGCGAGCGATCGGATTGTAGGGATCGATGAATAAATTATCGACTTCATAGGCATCTTCATAAAAGGCACGGCCATTAGCCACTTGCTGCCGATTGAAGTTGGTGTTGGCAATACTATTTTCACCATTGCCATTGATGGCGAAGGTGGAGGATTTACCGCGCACTTCGCTATAGCCATAGCCGAAGTTCATCGCAAATACCCAGCTATAGACCTTGATGCCCCGTGCTTTGCCCAAGGCGATCGCCCTTTGCAATAGGTCATAGTCTGCGGGGACTGCACCTGCGGCGACAGCTTCTGCCATCACCGATCGCCAAGGAGTAGGATTGTCAGCTACGGGCAGTAAAACTCTGCCGTCATAAAAGGTCTCAATAAAAACTTGGTTATAACCCCGATTGGCAATGCGATCGAAGACATCTTCTAAAATGCCAGGGGTGGCATCATGGGCATAGAGACGGAGCCATGTGGCTTGGGTTTGGGGCGTACTGCGATCGCGACAGGCCTGTAAGGTTTGGCGATGTTTTTGGAGGATCGCTTGATATTGAGTTTGCGCTTGAGCAGGAGACTGAGTATTAAATGCAGCTTTTCTTAATTCATGCTTTTGCAAAATTTCCGCACGACTCACAGCACAGGTGGGATTTCCCCATAGTCCTTGCTGCGGTTTTTCCCAAGCGATCGCTCCTCCCGCCCAATTCCAATGACTCAGGCACGAGAAAACCGCGATCGCGAGATAATTTAGCTTCATCTTATATTCCTAATTACTTGCCACTTATCTTGGCTTTGTATCCTAGAGTAACTAAAATTTGGAGAATTTTTTGACCATGATCACCCTGAATCTCGATCGCCAGATCCTTAGTCGTACCACCCGTACCACATTGATTTTTTAACTGCTTGGTTAGCTTAGTCAAAACCTCAGCGCTAGTTTGAAAACCCGTAATTTCCGTAACCGTTTTACCACCCTTGCCGCGCCGAGTCACCTGCACCCTCACATTCTGTTGCTGCGGTGGTAATTCCAGTGACTGAGATTCCGTTAATTCTTCATCACCAAACTCTCGATAGACAACTCGCCCTTTGCTCATAACAATTTGCTCAACCCTATCTATAAGATACATCTCACGCTTCTACCCATGCCGATCGCCATGCCAATTCCGCCTCCGCGATCGTTTTCTGCACATACTTCTTTTCTAGCTCCTTATGCAAATGGGCTAACCTTGCCGAAAGTACCCTTAATTCGCCGCGATAGGACATGACATGGCGATCGGTAAATTCAATTTCCGATAGGCGAATATTCATTTGCGGCAACTGGGATTTCTCACCCTCAGGCAAGGCTTCTAAGATCCTATGCTTGACCAAAAGCTGATTAAGGCTAGTCATACAATCATTGAGACTTTGAGCCATAAACTGATCAAGATTTTCTTGATTAGTGCGTTGATCGCGATCGCAGCCTTCTAACTTAACCTGCATTTGTTCGCAAAGTCGTTTAATTTCTTGCCTAAGTGCTTCCTGTAAACCTTGCTTCTCTGCCAGTGTCAGCGCTAAAAATGCCGCAGGTCGCTCCTGAGTACAGAATTTAAATGCTGCCAGTAGGATTTGCTGTTGTACTGCCTTTGTAATTGCCTGAGCATAATCTGCATGAATAACATCAATTCGACTGACGACATCCGCGATCGCCTGTTGAATATCTTGGATATCTTTTTCAATTCGTAATAGCATCGCTATATCCAGAACTTACCTAATAGTTGCCTTAACAGTTGCCTAAATATCCCGTTATCCCCTAATGCCAAATTAAGAAATGGCGTAGCCATTTCTTAACGTTAAAAAACTTACTGGGTTTAGTTTTTAATTTAACAAAGTGTGATCACACTTTGTTAAATTAATATGAATTTTTAGGGTGCATTGCACCCTAAAAATCTTTAAAACTATAGTTACCCTAAAGTTCAACCACAGTCAAAACATGTCTCTAAGACAGAAACTTCAACTATTCGGCCGCCTCAGCACCTGAATCTTCACCAACCACAAATCTTACGAAACGGCGTACTTTTACATTTTCGCTCAACTTAGCGCCTGTTTGCTTAACCAACTCATCTACAGTAATGCTTTGATCTTTAATATAGGGTTGATCTAACAAACTCAGTTCCTTAAGGCGTTTTTCAATACGTCCCAGCACAATCTTGTCGCGGATTGCCGCAGGCTTGCTCGCTAGATCATCCTTACCCGCTTCAATTTGCTTTTCTTTTTCCACAAATTCCGCAGGTACATCTGCCACACTTACATATTCCACATTAGGGCAAGCGGCAATTTGCTTGGCTACACTATCAGCTAGTTCCTTTAGCTCTTCACGGCGTGCCACGAAGTCAGTTTCACAATTGACCTCGACCAATACACCAATACGGCTACCAAAATGAATATAGCTATGGACAATGCCTTCAGTGGCGGCACGACTAGCTTTTTTCACAGCAGAGGCTAACCCCTTTTGTCTTAGGTATTCGATCGCTTTTGCAAAGTCGCCATCGGAGTCAATCAAAGCGGATTTGCAATCCTTAATACCTGCACCCGTTCTGGCGCGTAGATCTTTAACCTGTTCGTTAGTAATTTCTGCCATAATTAATAATCTTATTGAGATCTTGTTGAGGAATTTTTAGGCAACACTTCTTAGTTAACTTTGGTGCGAAGCCCTGTCTTGCTAAAATGTTTGCAGTACATTAAGTTATCATAATTTACGCTACACAGGGCTTGCAAAATTTGGGGCGATCGCCGAACTTACAGCTATGCTGTCAAAATCTATCTATGCCTGCAACCCCAGCTATATCGTTGGTTGCACCAATTTCTTTTCAGCTAGTCGTATTTCCTTGGCTCAAGTTGATCTATTAAATAGCCATCCAGACCATCCAAACAGTTTTAACAACCTCAATGTCCAGAGTGAATTGGGTGATCAAGTTGAGCAAAACTACGATTATCAAAATTATGACTATTACATCGACCTAGCGGCAGGTAGAGGCGAAGATGTGGTCAAGCGACTCCGCCGCACGATCGCCCTGTCACCAAATCGCCCCACAATGCAATGCCTATTTGGAAACAAGGGCAGTGGCAAAACCACCGAGCTATTTAGACTCAAACACCAACTTGAACAACAGGGCTTTGTGGTGATCTATGGAGCGATCGACCATTACTTAGTCATGGGGGAGGTCAAGAGTCCAGAGATAGGCTTACTCTTGATCTATCTCGTGATTCAGTACCTAGAGAATCAGATGCAAATGCAGGGTAAGCCTGTAACCTTGTCATATTTACCCAATGCCATTGCAGAAATTGAGAATTGGCTACGGATTTTGCCCCCAGAATCTTGGGTGAGCTACAGTAGCCGACTGCTTAGGATTTTTCAATTTTTACAAGACCATCCCCAACAAAGTCGCCAGATTAAATATTTGCGGCATTACTTGGAGCCATGTCTCAAGGGTTCTCTCTTGACCGTTGCTGATGAATTAACGACTACAGCGATCGACGTTATCAAAAAAATTAGCAAAAAAGGACTCGTAATCTTACTCGACAATCTAGATCATCTTCCCTTATCACAAATTCCTGCAATTTTTAATGATGGTGGTAAATATCTCCAGCATTTTCCATGTCATATTGTGTATACATTGCGATCGCCTGAATCCGATGCGTCTTTGTCCATATCTAAGTACCAAACCCCAGAGCAGGAGCTAGACCTTGAACTTAACAACAGTCAACATGCCGACCTGATTTTTCGTAATATCTTGCAAACCCTACCCAAAAACTCTCAATTGCATTTACCAAAACTGCAACTTGATCACCACAACCAACGTCCCGAAGTTTTAGATCTTTTACGGCAAATTGTCTTGGTAAGGTTATTGCCGACACTAACTCCCGATCAAAGATTAGCCAATATTACTGGAATGTTTGATCGCTTAGAGACCCTTGATGAACTCTGTACTGTCAGTAAAGGAGACCTATCTCATCTGATAGCTTGGCTATACGGATGCTGGCAACTACAAGATCCTCCATTTTCTGCGGCAACTGTAAAAGAAGTATTAAATTTACACTTTAACTACACCGACTTGTTATTAGGTGCAACCTATGAATAAAACGACCATGAATAAACCTTTTGCCATCACCTTTCCCATAGGTGTTTTTCTCGCATTGGGGGTTGGAGCTTTGACTGGAGAAGTTCAGCCTTGGGGTCAACAGCAAATGGCGATCGCGCAAAATGCTGGCCCTGCCGTCACCACCAAATCTACTCCCGCCACGATCGCCCTCGCTAATCATCTGCGTAAAGTTGATGCCAAGCTCTATGTCGCCTATTGGTGTCCCTATTGCCATCGCCAAAAGGAACTATTTGGCGTAGAAGCTGTGAAACGTCTCCAAATAATCGAATGCGACCCTAAGGGAGTTAACCCAAAGCCGCAGCTATGTCGTGACAAACGCATTACCGCTTATCCCTCTTGGGAAATCAACGGCAAAATCTATCGCGGTGGTCAGACCCTATTACGCCTTGCCAATTTATCAGGCTTTAAACAATAGTCACCAAGTAGTAATCTAAAAAATAGTACCAATTATTGCATGATTTAATTGCATGATTTATCTATACATGCATTAATTGACCCATTCCCACATTTCGTTTTCTCTATTTCCCTGAACTAATTGCAAACCTTGCAGGCTCCTATGTCAACCCTTGTCATTGTCGAATCACCCACGAAAGCGCGTACTATTCGTAACTTTTTGCCCTCAGGTTATCGTGTGGAGGCATCAATGGGACATGTACGCGACTTACCACAATCGGCTAGTGATATTCCTGCGGAGTTAAAATCTACGGAATGGGCAAAGCTAGGTGTAAATGTAGATGCAGATTTTGAGCCTCTGTATATTGTCCCCGATGACAAGAAAAAGATTGTTCGTGAACTAAAGTCGGCTTTGAAGGGGGCGCAGGAGCTAATCCTTGCCACTGACGAAGATCGGGAGGGAGAGAGTATTTCTTGGCACTTGTTGCAGATTTTGCAGCCCAAAGTACCAATTAAGCGGATGGTATTCCATGAGATTACGGCAGAGGCCATCAAGGGGGCTTTGCAAAACTGTCGTCAGATTGACGATCGCCTTGTTCATGCCCAAGAGACGCGGCGCATTCTTGATCGCCTTGTGGGTTATACCCTTTCACCTTTGCTCTGGAAAAAAGTGGCTTGGGGGCTATCGGCAGGACGGGTGCAATCGGTGGCGGTGCGGCTGATTGTCAATCGGGAACGGGAACGTCGAGCTTTTAAATCGGGTAGCTATTGGGATTTGAAGGCTAACCTCTACGCACCGAAGCAGGAATTTCCTGTGCAGTTGGTGTCGGTGGCTGGTGTCAATGTGGCAACAGGTAAGGACTTTGATGAAGCCACAGGCAAAATTGCTAAGGGGCGCAAGGTTTTGCTATTGGATGAGACGGCAGCGATCGCCCTGCGCGATCGGCTCAATGGCAAAGTATGGACAGTCAGCAATCTCGAAGAACGTCCCACCATCCGCAAACCTTCGCCTCCTTTTACTACCTCGACCATGCAGCAGGAGGCAAACCGCAAACTGCGCCTATCGGCAAGGGATTCGATGCGGGTGGCACAGTCTCTCTATGAGCAGGGCTTTATTACTTACATGCGTACTGACTCGGTGCATTTATCGCAACAGGCGATCGTGGCGGCGCGTCAGTGCGTCACCTCTATGTACGGAGAGAACTTCTTGAGCAAAGAGCCGCGCCAATATGTCACTAAGTCCAAAGGCGCACAGGAAGCCCACGAAGCGATTCGTCCTGCGGGTGAGAGCTTCCGCACTCCCCAAGAGACACGCCTCACGGGTCGGGAACTAGCCCTATATGATCTGATTTGGAAGCGCACCGTTGCCTCACAGATGGCGGATGCCAAGCTGACGATGTTGAGTGTGCAGATCAGTGTCGAAGATGCCATTTTTCGAGCCTCAGGCAAGCGCATTGATTTTGCAGGTTTCTTCCGTGCCTATGTGGAAGGATCTGATGATCCTGATGCAGCGCTTGAGGAAAAGGAAATTACTTTGCCGTTGCTGAAGATTGGCGATCAGCCCGTGTGTCGCGAATTGAATACGGTGGGACATGAAACACAGCCTCCTGCGAGATATACGGAAGCGGCATTGGTGAAAATGTTGGAAAGTGAGGGTATCGGTCGTCCCAGTACCTATGCCAGCATTATTGGTACGATTTGCGATCGCGGCTATGTGCAGCTTATGAATAATGCCCTCGTTCCTACCTTTACAGCCTTTGCGGTGACAACTCTGCTTGAGGAGCATTTCCCTAATTTAGTCGATCCTAGTTTTACATCCAAGATGGAAGCTACCCTCGACGATATTTCTATGGGAACGGTGGAATGGCTGCCCTATTTGAAAAAGTTTTATACAGGGAAAAATGGACTGAGTGAGCAGGTCAAGGCGCGAGATAGTCTGATCGATGGGGAGTCTGCCCGCACCGTGCATCTAGAAGGACTTGATGATGATATTAAGGTCAAAATTGGCAAGTTTGGAGCCTATATTCAGGTGGGAGATGGCGATCGCACTGTCAATTCTTCCATACCTCCTAACCTCACGCCCTCCGACCTAGTGCCAGAAAAGATCGAACAATTGCTCAAACAAAAACTAGATGGGCCTGATCAGATCGGTATCCATCCAGAGCTTCAAGAGCCTATTTTTATGATGGTGGGTCAGTATGGCCCCTATGTGCAGTTAGGGCAGGTGACAGAAGCAGTGCCTAAGCCCAAGCGAGCTTCCTTGCCGAAGGGGATGCAACCTGAGCAAGTTACCCTTGAAATGGCAGTTAAGCTCCTAGCCCTGCCGCGTACTCTCGGTGAGCATCCTGATACGGGTAATCGTATTTTTGTAAATACGGGACGCTTTGGCCCCTATGTTTGCCATGTGAAGGGCAATGGCGATAAGGATGATAACCGATCGCTTAAAATGCCCGATGATCCCTATACCATTACCCTCGAACGCGCTCTGGAAATCCTGTCACAGCCCAAAATGATACGGGGAATGTCAGCCGCTAAGGTCTTAAAGTCTTTGGGAGTGCATCCTGACGATGGAGAAGCGATCGAAATTCTCGATGGCAAGTATGGAGCCTATGTCAAACATGGCAAGCTCAATGTTTCGCTATCGAAGGAGCAAACCGTTGAGGGTTTGACAATCGAAGAAGCTCTATCTATGCTGAATGCGAAAACTCAAAGCAGTAAGTCTGGCAAGTCGGCAAGCAAGAGAACGGGTAGTCGAGCTAAGTCTAGTGATGGCTCTGCCAAAAAATCAACAACAAAAGCAACTACAAAAACTACTAAATCAACTACCAAAGCGGCCACCAAGTCTACAACAACTAAATCTAAAGCTCAGGCTAAAGGTTCTCGCAAAAACCAATCACAAGCTTCCGCTAAGTAGGTTGTTTAATTTGGATATTAGCAATTTCTTGGGTTATCAACGAACTTCACAAATTTAGGTATTTATGACGACATGGAATTTGGTGGGTGCATTGTTGCTCTCGATTTCGGTGCAGGCTTTGGATGGACGGGAAGTAGCAGCAATTCCGCGATCGCTAATGCAATATGCTAATCGCCCCATTCTTGCTAGTGCTAACCATCAGCCTGATCCGATCGCGCAAGAAGCGATCGCCGCAATGTTGAAGGAGTTGCAACAGGCAGGCATCAGCAACCCCAATCAAGGGGTGTGGATTCAGTCCCATGATGGGACGATTGCCGCAGGTCGTTTGGCAGATCGGGCTTTGCCATCGGCATCGCTCACCAAAAATATCACCACCCTTGCAGCGTTGCAAACTTGGGGGGCGAACCATCAGTTTGTGACTAAGGTGAGCATTACGGGCAAAATTAGCGGCGATACGCTCCAAGGTGACTTAATCATTGAAGGCGGCGGCGATCCTCTGTTTGTATGGGAAGAAGCGATCGCTTTGGGTAATCGGCTCAATCAATTGGGTTTGAAAAAAGTGAAGGGCGATTTGGTGGTGACAGGAGCCTTCGCCATGAACTTTGAAACCGATCTACCCAAATCTGCCGAATATCTCCGCCTTGCCCTTGACAGTCGCCAATGGGAGGGAGAAGTGCTGACCCAATATGCCACCATGCCATCGGGAACCGCCAAACCCCAGTTAGAAATTTTGGGGAAGGTGCGGGCAATGGCAAATATTTCTCCAAATAGCAACCGCCGTCTGATCATGCGCCATCTCTCCTTGCCTTTGTGGCAAGTTCTCAAGCGCATGAATACTTTTAGCAATAATGAAATGGCGGAGATGTTGGCGCAGCAATTGGGAGGAGGTGCGCAGGTTGCTAAAATCGCCGCTTCGGTGACAGGAATGCCCACTTCAGAAATTAAATTAATCAATGGATCGGGATTGGGGCAAGCTAATCAAATTTCCCCTAGGGCAACGGTGGCGATTATGATGGCTTTGTCCGATCGCGCTCAAATAGAAGGCCTCACCCTTGCGGATCTGTTTCCTAGTAGTACTTGCAACTGTGGCACGATCGAGGGGCGATCACTGATGCCCAAGGGGGCGATCGTCAAAACTGGTACTTTGTCCGATGTGAGTGCGTTAGCGGGAATTGTGCAAACGGAGAAATATGGGGCAGTTTGGTTTGCGATCGTCAATCGTGGTGAAGGAGACATTGATCTTTTTCATCAGGCTCAGGATCGGGTTTTGCAAAGATTAGTAAGCCGTTGGGGATTGCCGAAGATGGCATTACTCAATTTTGCGGAAACGAGTTGGCAGGATCGCGATCGCAATGAGGTAATTGGTGATTGGTGATTGGTAGTGGGTGCTTACCTTTAGCTTTTTGATATTGCCAAATGAGCAAGTATAGAGTTTAATTTATAATAAATAGCTTAATCATTAGATCTGTAAATGAAAATATTTGTTTATCACACGCCTGAGCTAGTGCCTGCCGAAGGAAGTCCAGACTGTGCGATCGCTGTTGATATTCTTAGAGCCACCACCACGATCGCCACGGCTCTAGCAGCAGGAGCTGAAGGTGTGCAGGTGTTTTCCGATTTGGAAGAGTTGATGCGAGTCAGTGCCGAGCATCCACCTGAGTTAAGAATCCGAGTGGGTGAACGTGGGGGGAAAACTGTGGATGGTTGTGACTTGGGGAATTCGCCCTTTGACTTTACGCCCGAAGTGGTTAAGGGAAAGCGCATTTTTATGAGTACCACTAATGGCACGCGATCGCTACAAAAGGTGCAGAATGCTAAGAGTGTTTTGGCCTGTGCCATGATTAATTTAGGAACAGTATTAAAGTATTTGCGAGAAACTCAACCAGAGACAGTTTGGATTGTTGGTTCAGGATGGGAGGGCAGCTATTCCTTGGAAGATACAACCTGTGCGGGGGCAATTGTTGCCCATCTGGAAAATGAAGCCGATTGTGGCAATGATGAGGCGATCGCGGCGGCGGCTCTTTACAAGGCTTGGAAAAATGAAGTGGAGGAGCTATTTTATCAAGCAAGTCACGGTAAGCGCTTGCTTAAGCTCAATGGAGCCGAGGATATTGCCTATTGCGCCAAAGTTGATGTGGTAAATGTCTTACCGAAGCAGACTAGCAAAGGCTTACTGGTTGCCGCCTAATTCCCCTTTTGCCAAGATTGCGGCGGAGATGGCAAAAATTCACGCTAAGATTTTAGACAGGGCAGGTTTAACCGCCTCTCTAGTTTCCGATGTAATTTTTCAAATCGCGATCGCATGATTTTTCCAGAGTATGCCGACTTCCTTAAGCTTGCTGACGACAACAATCAAAATGGCAGCAAGGGTAACTTTATTCCTGTCTACATGGAATTAGTTGCTGACCTTGACACCCCAGTTTCGTCATGGTATCGCGTTTGTCAAGGTCAACCCTATAGCTTTCTCTTGGAATCGGTAGAAGGTGGTGAGCGCATTGGACGTTATAGCCTGTTAGGTTGCGATCCACTTTGGGTACTCGAAGCTAGAGGCGATCGCACTACGCAAACCTTTCGAGATGGCACTATCAAAGAATTTCGCGGCAACCCTCTGCAATGTTTGCGCGATTGCCTAGAGCCTATTCATCCTGTGCATTTGCCACAGTTGCCCCCCAGTTTGGGTGGTCTGTTTGGTTATTGGGGCTATGAGCTAATTAAATGGATGGAGCCGAGGGTTCCTATTTATGAGGGGGCTGACCATGAGGTTCCCGATGGTGTGTGGATGCAGGTGGATAGCCTCTTGGTATTTGATCAGGTGCAACGCAAAATCTGGGCGATCGCCTATGCTGACCTCAGTCAAGGACAGGATCGCCAAACCGCCTATCAGTCCGCTTGCGATCGCCTCACGGTTTTAGTAGACAAGTTGCGCCAGCCCCTCGATCGCCAAAAAACCGCCATCAGTTGGCAAAATCCCCGTCACCAGCCACCCATTAGCTATACCAGTAATGTAACGCGCGAAAAATTCTGTGAAGCGGTGCAGAAGGGTAAAGAATACATCAAGGCAGGTGACATTTTCCAAGTTGTGCTGTCACAAAGACTCAGCACGGAGTTTAAAGGCGACCCCTTTAGCCTCTATCGCTCTTTGCGCGTAGTCAATCCATCGCCATACATGGCATTTTTTAATTTCAAAGATTGGCAGCTAATCGGCTCTAGTCCCGAAATTATGGTTAAGGCTGAAGTGATCGATGGGCGATCGCGATCGGTATTACGTCCCATCGCAGGCACTAGACCAAGGGGCGCAAATCCTGCTGAAGATGCTGCCCTAGCCAAGGATCTCCTTGCCGATCCCAAGGAAGTGGCTGAACACATCATGCTCGTAGATCTAGGACGCAATGATCTAGGACGTGTCTGCCAAAGCGGCACGGTCAAAGTCGATGAACTGATGTCGATAGAGTTGTATTCCCATGTCATGCACATTGTCAGTAATGTGGTGGGCGAAATCCGTCCCGACAAGACCGCATGGGATCTGCTCCAAGCCTGTTTCCCTGCGGGTACGGTCAGTGGTGCGCCCAAAATTCGAGCGATGGAAATCATCCATGAATTAGAAGGCGATCGGCGCGGAACCTATGCAGGAGCTTACGGTTATTATGACTTTGAAGGTCAGTTAAATACAGCAATTACCATTCGCACCATGATTACTAAAGATGGCATTGCCTCAGTGCAGGCAGGGGCTGGAGTTGTTGCTGATTCTGATCCTGAAAAGGAATATCAAGAAACCCTAAATAAGGCTAAGGGTATGCTGGAATCTTTACGATGCTTGGGCTAAAGCACAGCAGGACAACAGGCTCTTAATTAAAAAACCTTACTGGGTTTGGTTTTTTAATTGTTTTTTAAATTGGTATAAGAAAAACATCAACGCGAAATAAGATAGTTAAGATAAGCCAGATCCCAAGCTGCTCTATGACGTTTTGCCTGTGTACTGTGATCAGAAGACATATCGCGACTTAATATTTCCCAAGCAAAGCGATGTAATATCGCCATGTTTTCGGGAGAATTATCCTTACAAATACGGGAAGGATCTTCATGACAAGAGATATCTAAAACCCAGTTCAATGAATTGGCGATCGGCCAGTGAGGGCGGACTAGATCAGCAATTAGCGAAGCTTTACAGAGCAAGCTAGAAATGTAGTAGTGATGCTCAGTGGAAACTTTACCATTGATTCTGCGCTCACTCTGTACTAAGGCAATAGTTTGTAAACCAGTCCATAGAGGTAACTGGGCAAGGCAATCCCAGTTAGATAACGTCCAACAGCGCCGAATTTCTAAACGTTCATATCCCTTGTCTATGGATTCACAAAAATCATGGGCTATATCTGCAAAATCCTTAGTCATAGCCTGCTCAAACAAACTATGGATCTGCTCAAATAATTCTCCCTGAGTATCTTTAACTGCTAAGACATAATCGGCTCCCTGTTGTAAAATTTGGCTGACTAGTTTTTCCTGACATTCTATTGCGTCAATCGTCACAATACAGCCATTAATTTCTAATAGATTTAACACATCTGATATTGTCATCATGTCGTGAGCCTGAGCATTAATTTGGTGTTGCCCTATTGCCAAGCGATGTTCACTTATCCATACACTTACTGAGCCGTAGGGGTGCATCAAGTTTTTTCCCTTCAGAACTTGACTCACTGTTTTTAACGTACTGATGCAGCTATTGTGCATGTGTTCCGAATTCAATCTTGCGAACACTTTGATGAATGTATGCTCACAGGAAGTTCCATTCGGTAATTTGAGAAATTTCCTTAACCATTCTTGCTTTGATTGGGCAAAAAGTGCCACATCTTCCCAACTTTCGCCGCCACTGATAACAGCACAGGTCGCGATCGCGATGATATCCAGCAAAATATGTTCTTTCCCTTGAATGCCCTGTGAGCTTCCTTCTTTCTCAAAATTGTTCAGTAAGCGTATATTACTGACTGGCATTAGTAGTTTTTCTTTATCTATTTCCGAAGCCTGACCAATGCTCTTTGGAGTTTCATGAATTGGTTTAAAGAGATCTTCACGGCTATTAAGATAGGCAACCTGAATTTTAATAACATCACTGCGCGTAATAATGCCAACTAAGCGCGAACCGTCAACAACGGGGATACTATTTAAATTATGAAGATCGAAAAGATGTAGGACATAGGCTAGGGTGTCAGACGGATGAATCTTAATTGGTTCAGGGGTCATGATTTCTGATAAGGGAACCTCATTGGTGAGTTCCCGTTGCTTCATTTTGGCAATATCCACCTGTGATACCATGCCCACTAAACGTCCCTCTGTTAAGACTGGGAATGAACGGTGGGTGGATTGGGAGAACTTCTGAATCACCTTTCCCAAAGGTAGATCACTAGTGAAGGTTTCCACGTTTGGCTGCATAACCTGTGCTGCCCTCAATGCTGTCCAAGGCTCTTGATGACGATTTTGGCTATTTAAGTGAATTCCTTTTGCTTCTAAAAGATGATCGTAAAGTGAACCAGTTTCTATCTTTTCAGAAATTAAATAAGCAGAGACAGTTCCAATCATTAAAGGGAGGACTAGGCTAAAGTCCGTGGTCATCTCAAAAACAATGACTACGGCTGTAATCGGCACACGCGAGACGGCACAGAAAAAAGCCGCCATGCCGACATGGGCATAGGTTGTGGTGGAACCCAATCCGAACATCGCAAATTCTAAACTGCCAACTAAATAACCGAGAGCAGAGCCTAGGGTCATCGATGGAATGAGTAATCCCCCCGGAGCGCCCACACCACCTGCGAATACGATGAGGCAAAATTTCACACAAAATACTAGTAGTACTAAGCGCCATTCAGCATTGCCACTTAGGAGCATTTGCCTTAGTCCTGCATTATCACGAAATACATTGGGTAAGGTGGCTAGGGCAATTCCTGCAAACATGCCTGCTAGTCCTATGCGCCATTTTAAAGAAACTGGGAGAAATTTTTGGTAGAAGGCGGTGCTATTCAGGATACCGCGATTAAATAAAACTCCAAATATCCCTGCAATGATGCCAAGGAATAGATAAAAGGGGATTTCTGGTAATGAAAAGCTGGCTTGAAAAAATGTGAGGTGTGGGGTTAAGTTGAGGCTATGGGAACCACTGAGACGGGCGATCGCGGAGGCAACGAATGAAGCTAAGATGGCTGTGCCGAGGGTAATACCAGACACATCCTGTAATAATTCTTCAACGACAAATAGTACCCCTGCGATCGGTGCGTCAAAGGCGGCAGCAAGCCCTGCGCCTGCGCCTGCGGCGATCAATTGACGGCGATGATCGGGAGAGGTGGGAAACCAGTGATTTAGTTGATTGGCGAGGGCGGCTCCAATCTGTACGGTGGGACCTTCTCGACCTAGGGGCATTCCTGCGGCTAATACTAAGGTTGTACTAATCCATTTGATTAGAGCTAACCATAGGTTTAGGGGCATTGGTACATTGGCTAACACGGCTTTTACTTCTGCCATGCCGCTACCACTTGACCCAGGTGCGACATCTTCGACTAACCATCCCGCAATTAGTCCTGAGATTAAGCCAATGACAGGTAAGGCGATATAGGCGGGTAAAATCTGTGTGGCTTGCTGTCGCCAGCCGCCTAACCACCCAACGCTATAGCCAAGGGCAATGGCAGCTAGTCCTGAAACCACCCCAATTAAACATGACTCTATTACGGCTAAACGTTTGGGTCTGGACAAAATTTGTAGGAGACGATTGCGAAAAATCAGCCCAATGCGTGCCATAGCTCTTCAAAAATCGATATTTCTATCTTAATCAACCTGCGATCGCAACTCAAAAGTGGGAGCATCTCACTTTGGCGCAGTCTAAATCTTACTAAGCCTATAACAAGGGGCTTAAGCCCCTTGTCTTTATCAAATGTTCCAAAGTGAGATACTCTCTCAAAAGTTTAGCTATATCACTAATAATTTCATGATTAAATCTTTCCGAGTTCTTTACTTTTGATCTGCATAATTAGCTCATTCCATTTTTAAATCAATAGATCAAAAAATATGAACTGGCGCAAGATCCACCGCTTTATCGCTCCCATTATTTTCCTTCCAATTTTATTAACAACATTAACAGGAGTTATTTATCGTATTGGTAGAAGTTGGTTTGGAATGTCTAAGGATGTTGGAGAGATCTTTCTAGATATTCACCAAGGCTCTTTCCTTGGCGCTCAACTTCGCCCCTTTTATGTATTATTAGATGGATTGGGGTTGATTGGTTTGCTAGTCACAGGAATTATCATGATGGGCTTTTTCGGAAAAAAACGTCGCCGTACAGAGCCAAATGTAGAGTAGTTTTTTCTGGATCTTCCAAATCACGAATGTGGGATAACGTTTTTAGCTTTGGTATTGTAGGAGTGAACTTAGTAGAAAAACACTCTTACCAACTATCTAAGATTTGAAACTGATCAAGAGAGACGCACTCTATGACTTTTTTCTAGAAAAAATATGTTTCAGAAAACGAAATCTTTATCTTACGATCTCATCAATACTCAGATTCATGGCGATCGCTGGGCAGCTTTTTGGAGCGAACTATTTGGAAATAGTGGTCATTTCTTAATTCTTAAGAGTCTTTCTGATATTACATTAGCGGGTTTGGGCTATTACCTCACTGAGGTAACGGAGTATATTTTGATAAGTACTATGCTTTTACAGGTATGGTATTTATCAAAACCATCAGCACATCGATTTTGGGGGAATTTGATCGGTGTGTCTCTCTATACAGCGATTGATTTGCCCCTTGATGGTATGGCATTTTTTACTTCCCCAAGCCATCGCACCTTTTGGATATTTTCATTCGCGATCGCTTTGTTACAGGGAATGCGATCGCACTGGCTAAAATCACTAACCAATTGGGTTTTACCCCTAGAAAGCATTGTCCGCAGTTTGATGGTAGTTGCTTTTTATGCAGCTACTAGTCTGAAAGTAACAGAATCAACAGACTCATGGGAGCAAATTGTTCAATTTATCAGTAGCAAAAGTCACCTATACCTTATTCTTAGCCTGACATTTATCGGCTCCTTGCTAGGTTTTTTAAACCTGCAAACCTCATGGCAACGACTCCAACTCCAAAGTACGGCGCAAATTTTACGCAACCTAGCAGAATGGGGAATGGGTAGCCATGTTGTGAATACGGCAGTTCGCAATCCCGATGCCCTCAACTTTCAACGCTGCGATCGCACAATTCTCTTTATGGATATCCGTAAATTTACCAACTGGTGCGAAGCCACCAATCCTAAGGTAGTCGCCGCAGTATTAAACGATTACTACAGCCATGTCGAACCCGTAGCCGCCCAATACCATCCCCTACGCATCAGCTTCACCGCCGATGAAATCATGGCAATTTATACCAGTCCGCAACAGGGCATCGCCGCCGCTAGAGAAATGCAACTAGCAGCCCAAAAAGTACTCTCACCTCATCAACTAGGTGTCGGCTGTGCCGTGCATAGCGGCATTGTCATTGAGGGGCTATTTGGCAGTCAAGATGTGCGTACTTACACAGCGATCGGTGATGTGGTCAATACAACCAAACGATTAGAAGGCAATACTCCCGCAGGATCGATCACCATTTCTGACCATACATATCAGGAACTATTAAACTCACAGACATCCTTTCAAGTGCGCGATGCCATTCCCTGCGAGCCTCTACTAGTCAAAGGCAAACAAGAAAGCATCAAAATTTGGCGAATCGAAACCTAACCAAAAGAAAATCGGCGTACCGCCAACAGACTGCCCACCACCCCAATTACAGAGCCAAATATTCCCAATACAAGAGGAAGTAAGAACTGTACCCGTATGTCCGTAGTAAAACCAAGGGTTAAAGACTGAATTAATTCTGGTTGATTGACGATCGCACTCCCAAGCAAATTAATACTAAGCATCAACAAACCATAGGCCGTCACCGCCCCCACGATGCCAAAAAATACACCCTGCAACACAAACGGAAAATAGATCCAAGCCGCCGTTGCCCCGACCAACTGCATCACCTCAATTTCTCGCCGTCTAGCCAAGACAATCAAGCGAATGGTTGTCGTAATCACAGCGATCGCAATAATCGTAAATACTGTCACAATCGCCATACTCACATTACTCAACGCACTGCGTAACTGCCCAATGCGCTCCACCACCTCATTGGTATACCAAACCTCATTAACACCTTCAATACCCGAAATGCGCTTTGCCACATCAGGAACGCGATCGCTCGATACCGTTCTCACCTTAAACTCATCCACCAAAGGATTAGTTCCCAACTGCTGAGTCGCCTTACCCATATCCGTCTTGCCCAACTCCTTCAGCAAACCCTCCCACGCATCCTCCTTGGGAATTAACTTAGCTGCTGCCACCCCATCCACCAGCAACAAGCGTGACTGCATCGACTCTCCCACAACCCCCTCATTCAAATACACAGAAATCTCCAACTGACTACCCAACTGACCCAGCACATTTTCTAATTGCCAAGAAATTTGCAAACTGGCTCCAAACAAAAACAGCAAAACCGCCACAGTACTAATCGCCGCCCAATTCATCCAGCCACCACGCCGCAAGCCCAAAAAAGTCTCCCGCAGCAAATACTCAATCTTAGTAAAAAAACGCACAACACTCTGCACCATCATCAAACCCCAAATAACAAATAACAACCAAAACCCAAAAGCTAAAAGCCAACAGCTAAAAGCTAATAGCTAACAGCTAAAAGCCAACAGCCAAAACCTAAACAATATACCCATTCTGCAAATGCAATACAGGATGATTAGCTGCCCTCACCAACTGCTCATCATGGGTTGTTAGCAGCACCGTCACCCCGAAAGAATTTAGTTTCTTTAAAATTTTGATCACCTGCCAAGCATTATCGGGATCAAGATTACCTGTTGGCTCATCCGCCAGCACCAAGGGAGGCGTATTCACGATCGCTCTGGCAATACTAGTCCTTTGCTGCTCCCCACCAGACAGCTCCTCAGGAAAACAATCAGCCTTATGCATCAGTCCCACCATTTTTAGTGCAGGTTGCACTCTGCGCTGGATCTCCTTATAGGTGTATCCCTGAGCCATCAATACAAAAGCCACATTCTCAGAAACAGTCCGCTTAGGTACAAGCTTATAATCTTGAAACACAATGCCAATCTTGCGGCGCAACATCGCCAAATTATTACCCTTCAACCCCCGTAAATTAAAACCATTCACTAAAACGTCACCGTCCGTAGCCTGTTCAGCGCCATAGAGCAGCTTGAGTAAGGTGGACTTGCCAGAACCCGAATGGCCAGTAATAAACTTAAAATCTCCCTTACATAGTTCTAAACTGACATCGCGCAAACCTACAGCACCATTGCTATAGACTTTACGCACATTTTGCAGCTTGACGATTGTGGCCTTTTTCGTACCACCATAACCGCGCTCATGCTCACCAGCATAGGCATTCTGGTCAAAAATATCAGGCGATGGAGAAGTGGGTGTAGTTGATTTGGTTGGCAGTTTTAGCATGGTCGATCGCAAATTTCTAAGGAGATTATACAGAGTTAGTCAAGCGATCAGCATCGGTGTTTTTAGGGAAACAACTGGACGAAAATACAGTGCAAATTTAGGATATTTTTATTCAATAAATTCGCCAATATTGGCAAAAACTTGTAAGCTTTTAGTCATTGTCAATCAAGCAAAAATATAAGTCTGCTAATAAAGCGCTAAGTCAAGGCTTTAGAAAAAGATTGACCAGATTGTCAAACTTATATTAGGGTTCGCAAAAACAATCATCTTATGAGCCAAACCTTTATAATTTCTATTTATCAAACCAACTGAGGAGTTATCAGCAGTGGCAGCACACAAAATACTAGTAATTGATGATAGTCGTGTAATTCGCAACATGGTACGCGACATGCTTCCGCCCGCAAACTTTGAAGTTGCCGAAGCCGCCGACGGTATTAAGGGGTTGGAAATGATCCAGCAACATAAGCCTTGGATGATTATGTTGGACTTTCTGCTACCCAGAATGAGTGGGTTTGAAGTGTATGAGGCACTACAGCAAAACGCGGAATTAAGCCGAATTCCCCTGATCTTGATGTCTGGGCGCAAAGAAGAAGTCACCAGCAAAATTTCTGAACCCTTTGAAGACAAGTATCTCGTTTTTATTGAAAAGCCCTTTGAGCAAAAAGAACTCATTGCTGCGATCAAAAAAGCGATGGTACTCTCCCAAAAACGTCCACCTCTATCCGTAATCCCCGTATCTACGGTAGCTGAGGTAGCTGCTCCAGAAGCAGGTGATGAAGGATTGAGTAAGCGTATCCACGCCCTAGAGACTAAGCAGGCTGAGTTGGAGCATCAGTTAGCTAATCAACAGAAACAGATTCAGCAGTTGGTTGAATTTATCAAAAAGAAGTTAAAGTAACGAGATTGAAATCGGACATCAGCAAGCCCGCATAGCCATCAATTTTCTGATAGGTATGATTAC
The DNA here is from genome assembly GCA_033765135.1 of Pseudanabaenaceae cyanobacterium bins.39. Lineage (GTDB taxonomy): Bacteria > Cyanobacteriota > Cyanobacteriia > Pseudanabaenales > Pseudanabaenaceae > Pseudanabaena. The sequence continues at coordinate 102,052 of JANRII010000024.1, read as the reverse complement.
AAAATATCTATACTATGGCTAAGGCTGTGTTTGACAGAAGGATTTCTCTATCTTTTGGATGGAATTAAGCCAATTCAGCAATTAGCAATGATAGCCGTTAGGGAATGGTCTAGAATTATGTAGGAATGTTGCAGAGAGATTAAATAATTATAATAAGTATTTGATCTACTGCCAGAATTCACATCTTGCTATGAAGCTTTCGCCAATTATCAAATATTGGAAGAATATATAAAATTTTGTGGTTTGTTCACTAATCAGACTTTTCTGGTGGGTAATGTTTCAAGAAATTGTTACCTATAGCTTGATGCTATTTGCGATATTTTTGACTAACATTGCTACTACTTTCTAGAAATAAGTGTTTTTGATTGGCAATCAAGCGATAAATTTATAATATTCTTGTAATACTCATTATCTCGGTTTTTCAGTAATGAAAGTCCTGTACTTTTGAGATTCTCGATATTTGGGGCTTCCTTGGTTTTAATTTAATTCACTGGATATCTAGCTAAGTATCACATCATGACGATTAGTATCTCTCGCCCTATCAGCAATAACTCTGAAAACGATGTCAAGAATACAAAGGGTTTGGAGCCTCTGGCTACTCGTAAGCCAATTTCCCAAGTGATCCGCGATCGCGTCATTGCCGCAGGCGATCCCTTCTTTGCTAACGACTCCATCTCCCATCACATCAGTGACCTAGAACGCGAAGAACTCAAGAAAGAAATCGAGACAAAATTACAGGGTGTATTTGACTCTCTAATTATTGACACCGCCAACGATCACAATACAAAGGAAACTGCCCGTCGGGTTGCCAAAATGTATGTCGATGAAGTGTTTAAAGGGCGATATCACCCCATGCCCAAGGTGACAGATTTTCCTAATGCCAAGGAACTAGATGAAATTTATACCCTTGGCCCAATCACAGTGCGCTCTGCCTGTTCGCATCACTTTGTACCAATTGTTGGTCAGGCATGGATTGGTATTGTTCCTAGCGATCGCGTAATTGGTATATCTAAGTTTAATCGCATTGTAGATTGGGTGATGAGCCGTCCCCATATCCAAGAAGAAGCAGCCATCATGGTAGCGGATGTGATTGAACAATTGATTAAGCCAAAGGGTTTAGCCTTTGTGATTAAGGCTCAACATATGTGTATGACTTGGCGTGGAGTGAAGGAGCCTGAAACCAAGATGGTTAATTCAATTGTGCGTGGTTCTTTTCGCCATGATCCATCAATGAAGAAGGAATTTTTTGATCTGATTCGCGCCCATGGATTTAGCAATTAGATAGGCGTAAGCTTGAGTTAGGCAAATTGAGCAACATTGGTTAAAAGCAGCATGGAAAATACTGGAGTTAGCTTGACTAAGTTTTGCAAGCAAGCTGCTGATTAGTCGGTGGGGTAAAGGTTTTGCAAAGTATTCGAGCAGATTAAGATTATATTGATTAGTCATCTATAGGTTTGTCGCTTTGCCTCAGGTGTAGCAACAAACCTATGTACCTCAATTTCTCAACAAAGTGCTAAATCTTTAGCTAATTTGGACTTGTGCCAATTACACAAATATTTGATTGGCTGATGTGGGACTAACTTGATTGACACATCACTATTGACACATCACTGCATAAATGCACTCGCGGCACTGTCACGGTTAGTTGACTTGATCAAAGATGCCGAGAAGAGTGCAAAATATTACAAGGTATTTTTAGTAAGGTTTATATAATGGCGAATTGGTTAAAAAGATGCTTGACTACTTCATTATTTCATCGGTTTAATCAGCCTATTAAGTTGCATCACATTAAGTCTCAATTGGTTACTAATTTTAAAAGCTGTTTTGCTATGAATGGTTGGTTAAATATTCGGGCGATCGCCTGCTTAAGTATCAGTGTATGTCTAGCGATCGGCTTAGTTTTTAGCATAAATATGCAGTCAGCCACAGCAAAACTAACTGACGATGCCTATGACGGCAACATTTTTGCACTCTATGGCGGTAATGGCTCCATTGTGCCACCACGCATGAACCTTGCCCAGTCTCTACAACAGGGGCGTGCTGCCATGCTGGTTTTCTACGTTGATGATAGCGCGGACTGTAAAAGGTTTTCGCCTATTCTGAACCTTGCTCAAGGTCTGTATAGCAAAAATTTAAGCCTGATTGCTGTGCCTGTGGATAGCTTAGATGTCCAGAATCCAGATCAGAGATCGCGCCAATTGTCTCCCACCGATGAAGCCTACTACTATCGAGGTTCTGTGCCTCAAACAGTTTTAATTGCTGCCGATGGTCGCGTTAGTTTTGATCAAGAGGGGGTATTTGGGTTTGAGGAGTTAGATGTGGCAATTCGGGATCTGCTGGGTCTGCAAGATACACCACCTTCCAACAAGTTCCGTAAAACAGATCGCCCTATTAATGAGGTCAATCCCTAGTTAGCCCAAAGCATTAATCTAAAATTAGTAATCTAAAATTAATCAAAACTTACGGAAATCTATTCAAACGCCAAAATGTCAAGTGTGAATTTAGATGCTCAGGAAGATTGGCGATCGCAACTAATTGAACGCGCCCAAAAGCTATCAATTCCCCAAATTGAAAAACATTTATTTTTGTGTGCCGATCAGACCAAACCCCTTTGTTGCCAAAAAGAAGTTAGTCTAGCAGCTTGGGACTATTTAAAATGCCGATTGAAAGAATTAAATCTGGAAAATCGGGTGTTTCGTACTAAGGCAAACTGTTTGCGGGTTTGCGATCGCGGCCCCATCCTCTTAGTCTATCCCGATGGGGTTTGGTATCATTCCGCAACTAGTGAAGTCATTGAGCAAATTTTGCAGGAGCATATCATTGGAGGCAAAGTAGTTACAGAATACGCCTTCGTAATTCCTTAAACCCTGATTACTATCTGCCTAGCGCTTGCTTGCGAATGTCAAACAATTGCAAAACAGCATCCTTAATCCTTGCCATCACCTGTGAATCACAGCTATGAATTAACTCCTCCGCAGAAAGACTGCCCTTAAAAAATTCCTTGGACAGCTTTAGCATTCTCTGCATTTCCGCAAATCCCATTGACTTAACCATAAAAGTAGCAACGGGGGAGTTTTTAACGTCATAGCTAGAATCTACGGTACGCCCCTTGTCCAAAAGTTCTAAAACTTCTGCTTCAATAGCGGTAGTGGGTTGGCAAGGCTCTTTGACTTCGGGTAGAAACTGCTCAAGCCCAACCACTGGCTTATCGTCAATAGGCAATTCCCCCATCATTGTCGCTAGGGAAATATCACGACCAATCCGAAAAGATAGGGCTTCTAAAATGGCGATCGAGGTTAGCTTAGTCCCTAGATACAGCCTAGATACTTCAAGATTTTGCTTGGTTTGGGCGAGCATTTTATAATAAGTCTTCTCGTCGGGTTCATTGCGATAGCGCCGAAAAACCATTTCAGGGGAAAGGAAATTCATAAACCCTTCCATCTTCTGCATGGAGATACGGTAGCCATGAACGCTGTAAGAGTTAACATTCTTGAGATCATGATTGGTCTCAGGAATTAGGTTCCAAGTATTATTAAGAAACCTAGATGAGTTAGGGCTGGCAAAGTTTTCCACATCTCGATTCGACAGCCTGACCGCGCGTTTGACAATTTCCGCGATCATGTCATCATTCCAACCAAATTTAAACACCTCATTAGCTTCGACCAAACGCCCAAACAGTAGATCTGAGCAGGTTAGTCCAGATTCTAGCTGAGGACGGAAAGGAATTGTCGCCTCAATGCAGGCGGTAATTTCTGCCAAAGTTACAAGGGGTAACATAGGAGCCAAAGCTTTGCAGGCAATTAATGCGCTCAGAAATTCATTCTGACCAGACATCGGCAATAGGGCTTGACCATGAGCAAAGCCAAACAGCATCAAGACCATGTTAAAAATATCGTCTTCTTGTAATTCGGGTGGCTCAAGAATGACCAGTTGCTCGTGATCCTCTTTGACATAGGGAGAGATATAACGGCTAATATTGACACTGATCCCTTGATCGACTTGAACATACACCAAATCATGAAATAGTGCCGATATAATTTCAATGGAATCGCCACCTTCTCCCACTTCAAAAATATGGTTAGGAGTATGAAATGATCGCCAAGGACCAGTCATAGTTTGAATGATTAGATTGGAGATCTTAACAAGGTGTTCTTGATTAACCTGACCTTTCAAGTTTGCGATCGCCAAGGTTAAACAATCTAGGCATTTCTGTTTATCCGTTGCCATACTCATCCAATCATCTCCACATTTAACTTCTTTCTACTTACAGCCTTATTTGCAACTTTGTTGACAGCTTTTTAGAGATTATTTATTCAGATGGTTTTCTGCCCCTGAAATCGAACCCTGAGATATAACTCTGAGATTTTACCTAAACCCATGATTAGATCCTGACTAAGATATTAATTTGCATCTTGTTTTAAATTGAGACTTAAATATTTGGGTTGAATATTTGCATTGAATCTAGGATGCTAATTATAGCTATACTATTACGATATTTTAACGCAAAAATCATAATGTTATAGTGTTGTCTCCTTGCTGAGATAAGGATAGAACCATTTACTCTACATATTAATATGAGTCCCCCAAAATTTAAGATAGTCTAGCTTGATTTGAGGCTCTTTTATTGGTGTTACCCCCTTTAATATCTCCTTAAGATCTAATGATTGATTGTCCGAACTAGGTCAAGTCTGATTTTTATTGGATATTTCTAGACTACAAGCAATTAGGCTGTGTTATGGCTGGAGACACTTGTATTAGAACAAATTAAAACCCAAGAAGTGAGTTGCGATGCTCCGCGCCGCACCTCGTATTCTAGTTTTGTGTCCTAACAAGCATGGCAGCAGCTATAACTCTTGCAATCTTAATCAAACAGTTCTCAAGATTCGTTGATAAAGTTGATAACTTGGTATACCTAATAATTCATCAATATTGGTCAAATGTATATCGTTAGTTTGGCTTGTTATGTCTAACAGATGGAAATCAGTGCTATGGGGCAGATGAATGCATGTATCGCTGAATACTTTGAGCATTTGGGGATGATTCATAATATGATTATTAAAATTTCTTAATAATTGTTTGGTAATTATTGTGCCAACTACTTGCGATCGCGTAGTCAATTTCGCTGCATCATCCACTTCTCCGCAATATTTCCTCCCATCAACAGTCCCAGCATCCTTTTTAAGATTAGACAATGGCTTAACCCTGATTCATCAAGAGATGCCGAGTGTATCTGTGGTCAGTGTGGATATATGGGTAAAGGCTGGGGCTAACTGCGATCCTGTGGGTTTTGCTGGTATGGCACATTTTTTGGAACACATGATCTTTAGGGGGACAGAAGCGATCGCGGCGGGAGAGTTTGACATGGTTATAGAGTCAGAGGGGGGGGATTCTCAAGCGGCTACTAGTCATGACTACGCTCACTATGCCTTGACGGTGGCAACGGAGCAGGTGACTCATACATTACCTTTGTTAGTGGAGATGTTGCTCAATGCCAAAATTGATCCCCGCCATTTGGAACAGGAGCGATTGGTTGTTTTAGAGGAGATTCGGCGCGAGAGTGATGATCCTGATTGGTTGGCATATCAGCATCTAATGCATACGGCCTACGGGGAACATCATCCTTACGGGCGCTCAATTTTAGGCAGTATTGATACGGTGGAGCAAATTACAGCGGAGCAGATGCTTGAGTTTCACCGATCGCGTTATCAACCGCAGTGTATGACTGTGGCGATCGCAGGGGCAATTAGTGGCGAACAAGCCCTAGATCTGGTCAACTGGGCTTTTAGTGCTGCTGACTCGCCTATGACTCAAGGTAAACAGCCAACCTGTATTCAAGAAGTTTCTTATACCCAGCCAAAGTCTGCACCAACCATCCAACGCCAAACCATCAGCTTGCCGCAGGTACAGCATAGTCGTCTTAATTTAGCTTGGATGGGAGCAAGTGTGCAAAATCTGCAAGAGGCGATCCAACTAGAGCTTTTGTTGACAATTTTGGTGGAAGGGCGATCGGCGCGATTGGTGCAACAGTTGCAAGAAGAACGGGGATGGATACATGACATAGCTGGCAGTTTCTCAATTCAGGAATATGCCAGCTTGTTTAATATTTCTGCCTATCTAGAAGCAAGTGATCTAGAACGGGTAGAACATCACATTCGCCAAGAGATTATCTCTCTAAATACGCAATTGGTTAGCATGAATGAACTGAATCGGGCAAAGCGATCGCTATGCAACAGCTTTATTTTTGCCCTTGAGTCGCCGCCGCAACTAGCAAATTTTTTAGGTTATTATGGTTTGCTGGGGTGTCAAGACCTTTGCCAAAACTGGTCGAGTGCCTATTGTGAAATCATCTCCCAGACTCAACCCCTCGATCTGCAACACCTAGCGCAAAAGTATCTCACCCCCGACAATTATGTTGTTACTAGGCTAATTCCTGAATATGGCAAATCGAAATAGAAATCGTTACGAGCTTTCTAACGGCATTGTGGTCTTAGTAACGGAAAATCCAACCGCAGACATTGTGGCTTCACGCTGTTTTGTTGCAGGTGGCGATCGCCTCGTGTCTGCGCCCAAGGCAGGTATGGCCAACCTTGCCGCTTCATTGATGACTAGGGGGACAACGCGCTATTCTTCTCTAGAAATTGCCGAGCAGGTGGAATCCATAGGCGCTTCTTTGAGTACAGAATCATCGAGCGACTATTTTTTACTATCACTCAAAAATATTTCCGCCGATTTTCGCGATATGTTTTTGTTAGGTGCAGAAATTTTGCGATCGCCTAGCTATCCATCCCATGAGCTAGATCTAGAACGTCGTCTGACCCTGCAATCCATTCGATCGCAACAGGAAAGACCCTTCACGATCGCTTACGAAAAGCTCCAAAAAATGATGTATGGCAATCATCCCTACGGCTTTTCCAGCATTGGTACGGAGGAAACCATTAGCGCCATCAGCCGCGATGATCTGGTGGAATTTCATCATCATTACTTACAACCTGAACGTATGGTGGTAAGCATAGCGGGCAATATTGCTACAGATCGAGCGATCGCGATCGTTGGTGAAGCTCTAGGAGATTGGCAGAGCATCTCCCCTCAAACAATAAACCAAACACCACAACCTCAGTTTCAACCCCAACTCGCTACCCATACCCAAGACACTCAGCAAGCCATCATTATGATCGGCTACCCCGCACCTCCCGTCACATCTGCGGACTATGCTACCCTCAAAATTATCTCCACCTACTTAGGTAACGGCCTGTCTAGTCGTCTTTTTGTGGAACTAAGAGAAAAGAGAGGACTGGCTTACGAAGTATCTGCCTCCTATGCCACTCGACTAGAAGCTTCACAATTTGTCGCTTACATGGGAACATCGCCTCAAAATGCCGCGATCGCCCTCTCAGGTCTCCGCCATGAGTGCGAACGACTCACCACCGAAATGCTCACAGAGCAAGAATTGGCTTTGTGTAAAAGTAAACTACTCGGTCAATATGCTCTCGGCAAACAAACCAATGCTCAAATAGCCCAAATCTATGGCTGGTATGAAGTGATGGGATTGGGGGCTGAATTTGATCGCATCTTTATCGAAACTATCTCGGCAGTTAGCACCAGCGATATTCTCAGAGTTGCCCAAACCTATTTCCAAGACCCTGCCATTTCTATGGTCGGACCAAATGTAGCGATCGAGCAAGTTACAGTCCAACAGGCGGCTAACCCTACCTAATCAAGTACTGAACATTTCCCAAAGCAGAGGGATCGCTGTGATAAGCTAAACAGTGATAGTGTCATTAACGCGAATACACATGGATCGACCTTCTCGCTCTGTTCCCCGCGCCGCTCAAGCCGCATACTATGGGGATTCGTCATACGGACGCACACCGCCGCCTGACTTACCTTCGCTATTGCTAAAAGAGCGGATTATTTACTTTGGGTTGCCTCTTGTATCACCCGACGAATATAAACAGCAGCTTGGTGTCGATGTTACCGAATTGCTCATCGCCCAACTTCTCTATTTGCAGTACGAAGATCCCGAAAAACCAATCTATCTCTATATAAACTCCACAGGAACTTCTTGGTATACGGGTGACGCGATCGGCTTTGAAACCGAAGCTTTTGCTATATGTGACACCCTGAAATATATTAAGCCCCCAGTACATACCATCTGCTTAGGTCAAGCAATGGGAACTGCGGCAATGATCCTGTCCTGTGGAACCAAAGGCTTTCGTGCCAGCTTACCTAACGCCACGATAGTCTTACATCAAGCGCGTCGCCAAACCAGAGGACAAGCTTCAGATTTACAAATTCAGGCTAAGGAAGTCCTCACCAATCGAGCCGCAATGCTCAGGATCTTATCCGCTAACACAGGTAAAGACCCCGAAGCTATTACCAAGGATATGGATCGCATGTTTTACATGACTCCCGAACAAGCCAAAGAATACGGTTTAATCGATCGCGTTCTAGAAAGTGCCAAAGACTTACCCAAAGCTGTCCCCGCACTTGTTTAGTTAAACCAGCCAATAACCAGCAGATTAAGCAAATAATATAACCAAAAGCTAACAGCTAATCGCTAAAAGCTAATTGCTAAAAGCTAACAGCTAATTGCCAACACCCAAAAACAAAACCTACCAAAACTATGCCCATCGGAGTTCCTAGAGTTCCCTATCGTTATCCAGGTGACACATTCACGCAGTGGATCAGCATCTACGAGCGTCTGTCCATGGAACGGATTATTTTCATGAGTGGTGAAGTAACAGATGGCATGGCAAATTCCATTATTGCCCGTCTGTTGTACTTCGATTCTGAAGATCAGAGCAAAGACATTTATATGTATATCAATTCCCCAGGGGGATCAGTTTCCGCAGGTCTAGCTATCTTTGACACGATGCAACACATCAAGTCTGAGGTGACAACTATTTGTGTGGGATTAGCTGCCTCTATGGGTTCGTACTTGCTAATGGCAGGAACCAAGGGTAAACGTTTTGCTTTGCCTAATGCGCGAATTATGATTCACCAGCCTTCAGGTGGTACGCGAGGACAGGCTTCAGATATCGAGATTGAAGCTAAGGAAATTTTACGGATTCGCCAAAAGCTGAATGAAGAATATGCCAAACGCACTGGTCAACCTCTCGAAAAAATTGAGCGTGATATGAACCGTGATTACTATATGTCTTCTCAAGAAGCATTGGATTATGGATTGATCGATCGCGTTCTTGATTCGCCCTAAAGCTTATAGCTGTAGATACTTGTATTCGGAGCGCCGCAACTCGTATTCTGGTTTTGTGTCCTAATAAGCATGGCAGCAGCTATACATCAAAATATAAAAAAGGATTGCCAAGCAATCCTTTTTTTGTGTTCTAGAAATAAAAAATGGCGCGATTATACCAATTTAAAAAAGTGTGGTAACACTTTTTTAAATTAAAAACCAAACCCAGTAAGGTTTTTTAATTAAGCAAGGGGCTTAAGCCCCTTGTTCAGATGGCTTGGACAAAAACATATGTACCTCACCAGATTAAGAAACACTATATTGATTTTTTTATTCAGAAAAAACAATCGGTGTATCTAGGTCTTGACAGAAGTTAATTTTAGTGGGCGCACTTTCAGTGCCATCAGCAAAACTAGCCTTGACAAATTGGTTACAAAGCTCGCTATTAGTGGATTTGTCCCAAAATAGCTGTGATTTTTCGCCAGGGGCGATGCCTGAACCAATATCAAAATACCCCCAAGATGATCCAGTCTCCGAGACAAAGAGTCCAGTGATTTTTGAGTTTGAGTTGTTTTTAACGTAGAAATACCATTGGTCAGCCATTGCTGGGGCAATATTTGCCATGAGGCTAACGGCAACAATACTTAGAGATGCAAAAATGCTACGCTTGCTTGGCATAAAAGCTATTTCCTGATGAGAGAAGATATCTTAAACTGTTTGAAATCTAGATTACCCAAATTTTTTGTGTTAATTGCTATGGGTGGTTAATTCATTTGTTAATTAAATCTATTGCGTTTGATGCCTATATATTGCCTTGGCGATCGCCTTTGCAAACAGCCAGAGGAGAGATGCAATGCCGAGAGGGATTTATAATTCAAGCTATTGCCGATGGGGGGTGGGTTGGTTATGGAGAAACTGCGCCTATTGATGGCTTTGGGATGGAGTCTTTGGCACGGGCGGCGATAGTTTTACAGCATCTGCAAGAAATTTTAATTGATATAGAGATCAATAGTTTTAGGGATATTCCTGCATCTTTAAATCATTTTTTAGATCATGTTTTCAGCCAATATGGTCACTGCCCTGCGGTAAGGCATGGTTTAGAGTTAGCGCTCTTGGATCTGTGGTCAAAGTATGAGCAACGATCGCTACCCCATTTGTTAATACATTATCTTGGTGGGGAGATCCGTGAGCCAAAAGTAAATGCCGTGATTGGCGCGATTGCCCCTGATTTGGCAGCAATACGGGCTGAACATTTCGTGAAACAGGGTTTTGATTGCCTCAAGATCAAGGTGGGGAGTGCGGATTTTGCTGATGATTGGCAAAGGGTGAGGGCAGTGCGATCGCGAGTTGGTGCAGAGATTCAAATTCGCATTGATGCCAATCAAGCTTGGTCTGTACCTGAAGCGATCGCGCATCTAAAACAATTAGCATCCCTAGACATTGAGTATGTGGAGCAACCTGTGGCGGCTGTAGATTTGGCTGGCATGGCAGAGGTGCGGCGATCGCAACCCATTTTAGTAGCGGCAGATGAATCGGTTAATAGTTTGGAGCAATTGCACAATGCGATCGCTCTCCAAGCTGCGGATATCATCATCATCAAGCCGATGGTTATCGGAGGCATATTGACAGCCCATGAAGCCGCCACCATTGCCCATGCCGCTAATTTAGATGTGGTAATCACCACCACTCTTGATGGTCAAATTGCTTGCCAAGCCGCGATCGACCTCGCCTCCACCTTACCGATTTATCGCGCCTGCGGACTATCAACCCATCATCTTGCCATCAATTACAGCAAAGATATTTTTTGAAAATTAAAAATTATGTACGCATCTACATAATTTCTGCTAACATAGTATTCGCTCTAAGGGTGACTAGCGCAACGGTAGCGCATCGGACTCTTAATCCGTTGGTTCTGGGTTCGAATCCCAGGTCACCCATTTAGATAGCTATCATAGGAATCATGATCCAAGAAGCTTTGTTTGGTTTGTCACTTTTTCCCTATTTAGCTTTCCTCTGGTTTGCTACAAAATCAAAACAATTTCCCAAGCTAGGACTATGGGGCTTTTATGGAACCTTAGTTTTTGTAGGAATTACTATTCCTGCGGGCATCTTCGCCAAATTGCAATATGATGACGTGCTGGCAAACGTTGATTGGTTGCATGGCAGTGCTGAGTCATTTTTGACAATCACAAATATTTTGTTAGTTTTAGGTTTTAAATCTGCACTGGATAGCCAGAAATCTTAATTTTGGCATTTTAGAGCTGTTGCCATGCTTGTTAGGACACAAAACCAGAATAAGAGTTGCGGCGCGCCGCGCCGCAGCTCGCTTCTTGGGTTTTAATTTGTTTTAATACAAGTGTCTACAGCTATATCTAACAAATTCACCAAAAACTAACCAGCGAGGAAATTTATGAAAAGACATAGCTACAGAGTTGCTGCTAATTCCTTGAAGTTAGCCTTTTTTCCCATTACCCTAATCTTAATTACATTAGCTGGGCATGATCTGGCTTGGGCAGTACAACCACAAAAAGGAGATGCCGATCGCTTGCGGGTAAGACAAGGGGAGCCAATATTACCAACCAATACCGATCAATTTGCACCTAGTCAAGAATTGCCAAGTTCTAACCTTAAGATTCAGAATATCAATCTTGAGGTAAATCCAGTGGAACCCGTAGTTCCCGGCAACTATAATGCAGCTCCTCAGAAGGTCAATCGTTCAGGCAATTTCAGCAGCGATCCTCTCAATGCGATTCCCATTTTCCAAGAGCGTAATTCGAGCCGTAGTCGTCAGAAATAGTAATTGGAAGTAATTGTCAATATGTGCTATAGAACTAGGACGCAACTAAAGCAATATGAAAGTGCAGTTAAAAGTGCAGTTATATGTAATTAAATAGGATGTTGCCATCACATAAATTAGATCAACAAGATCAACAACAATCAAATAAACAATTAATAGGTAAGCAGTTTTCTCTAACGCCTTACCTATTTATTTTACCTGCAATTATTTTTCTTGGTCTTACTTCATTCTTGCCCATTGTTCAGGCAATTTATCTTAGTTTTACGAGTTATGATTTTGTCGGTGAACCTCAGTTTATAGGATGGCAAAACTATGCTAATTTATGGCGCGATCGCCTATTTTGGAAAACCCTCGGTAATACTTTAATTTATTTAATAGTTGCGGTTCCTAGTTTAGTTGTCTTGCCACTAATGCTGGCGATATTAGTTAATCAAAAATTTCGGACAATTAAGTTTTTTCGTGCTGTCTATTATTTGCCTGTCATGGTATCCGTTGTGGTGGCGGGTATTGCTTGGAAATGGGTCTATGCTCAAAATGGAATTTTAAATTACTTCCTTTCAATTATGACTTGGCAGCCCGTTAAAATCCCTTGGCTAACCGATCCTAAAACTGCTATTTTTGCCATTATTTCTGTGGTGATTTGGCGTGGAGTTGGTTATTATATGGTGATCTATTTAGCAGGTTTGCAATCAATTCCTCAAGATTTGTACGAAGCCGCAGCGATCGATGGTTCCGATGGTTGGCGACAGCATTTTGATGTTACAGTTCCGTTGATGCAACCTTACATCATTTTGGTATCAGTCATTGCCACGATTGGCGCAATGAAGATATTTGAAGAAGTTTATATCATGTCTCAGGGAGGGCCTGTGAATAGCACGAAAACCATTGTTTACTATTTATATGACAAGGGTTTTACTAGCTTAGAAATGGGTTATGCTTCAGCGATCGGGGTATTTTTATTTCTAATTATTTTTATGCTTTCTATTCTCACTTTTAAGTTTATTAATCCTACTCAATCGATTGATTAATATTAATAGGATTATTACAGTCTGTTGAGACTTTAGTGGGTACAAAGATTCTTGAAAGCGGCGCAAAGCTCTGTATCGATAAATTACTAGGTTAATTTCTATGGCAAATAGATATGCAAGTTCAGCGATCGCGATCATCAGTATTGCTGCTACTAATATATTCACCAATCTACTTTTAGACCTCATGTTAGATCGATCGCCGCAAATGGCGATCGCTAAGACCGTAAACCCCAAAAGTGCTACCCAAAATACTGAATGCGAAATTTTGATCGTGGGAGGCGGTGTGGCGGGGACTGCGGCAGCCTATGAAGGTCTATTGGCTGGGCGCACTGTCTGCATGACTGAGATTACCGACTGGATCGGTGGTCAGATGACATCACAGGGGACTTCTGCCCTCGATGAAGCCAAAAAGCAACGTGGCCTCTGGTTTTTCCCAAGGGGCTATGTGGAGTTGCGCCAAAGAATTGATCAACATTACGGCAAGCTCAATCCGGGGGCTTGTTGGGTCAGTGTTTCTTGCTTTTTTCCCAATACAGCAAACTCGATCCTAATGCAGATGTTGCAAGATGCGGAACAGCGAGGCAATGGCAAGCTGAAGTTATTTCCTAATACAGTTGTGAAGCAGTTGGAGATGAATAAGGATGGCAAGCTGATCACAGGCGCGATCGCTATTCAACACCGTGCCGCCCCCAACACACCACCACTCAATACGGAGCCACTCTCTCAAATTATTGAAGATGCCTATAGCTATGCCGATTCATCTCGATTGCAAAAGCAAATTATTCGGTTTTCTCCTCTAACTAAATCTGCAAACACAACATCTAAGCAAACCCAATGGTTTGTCATCGACTCCACCGAAACAGGTGAAATCATTGCCCTTGCGGATGTGCCTTACCGACTAGGACTAGATGCGCGATCGCACCTCAATCCCTCATCTCCCGTCACCCAAAATGATCCCTACTGCACCCAAGGCTTCACCTATACCTTTGCGATGGAGCAAACCGCCACAGCGCAACCCCAAAGCAAGCCGCCATTTTATGAACGTTATCAGCCCTATTACGGCTCTGATCCTAAACCATCCTTAGCAGACCTTGATGCCATCTTTACCTATCGCCGCATTTGGCATCCTAGCTTTGATGCTTCCCAAGCAGCAAACAACAATAGGTTTGGAGTTCCTAAGATGCAAGTAGGTGATATCTCTATGCAAAATTGGGTATGGGGTAATGACTATCGCCCAGGTACCAATCGCGATAATCTCATTTACTCAAGGGAACAATTACAGCAGCAAGGACAATTGCAGCCCAATGGTTGGCTGGGAGGCTTGCGAACGGAAACTCTCCAGCATGGCGAGGAAATTGCGCTTGGTTTCTACTATTGGCTCGTGGCAGGCACGACTGATTCACAACAAAACACTAATTGGAAAAAGCCGTTTCCTAATCACCGATTATTAACGGGTTTAGATTCACCGATGGGAACGGTGCATGGGCTGTCTAAATATCCCTATATTCGAGAATCACGGCGCATCATTGGTAGACCTTCCTACGGCTATCCTGAAGGGTTTAGTATGTCAGAGATAGATGTATCGCGTACTGATTTTAGTACTGATTTTTATCGCCAACAGCTATCGCCTCAAGCCTATAGCCACCTTTGGAAAGCCCTAGCAGGTCTAGATGCGGTCAATGCCATTCGCAACAGTACTGATCCAAACCAAATTAAACGCCGCAGTCGCTCAACCATCTATCCCGATGCGGTGGGTATCGCGCAATATTATCTTGATTTTCATCCTTGTTTGAGTGAGTATCCTGTGGAAAAGGCGGGAAATCAAGAACGCGAGGGGGTGCGGAATGGGCATGGAGCCGCTTTCCCTGGTCAAATTCCTTTGCGATCGCTCATTCCCCAAAAAATCGATAACCTCATCGTGTCGGGCAAAAACATTGCCTACAGTTACATCGTTGCCGCAGGATATCGGGTGCATTCTTACGAGTGGTCGGTGGGAGCCGCCGCCGCTACCACAGCATCATTTGCCCTTGCTGAAGGTATCATGCCCTATCAGTTAGTTGATAGTTTGCCAAGGATTAGCCCACAACTTTCCCGATTACAGCAAATTCTCCAACAAAATAACAATCCGATCTCATTTCCCGACACTTCCATTTTTAATCTTGATTGGGAGGACTGGAAGATTTGGTAATTGGCGTTGCTGACTATCAGCATGATTTACCTAGGAAATTAGAATTCCTGTTTTGATTACCATAGGGAGATGGCGGCAGACTTTACGATTCATGTCTTGATGCAGCAACGCTTAGTAATTTACGGATAAAGTGAGAGACTTCCCACTCACATTAGTTAAAACCCTAAACGCTAACTAAACAGCGACTAAACAGAGAGAGCTTGAATGGGCGTATAACCTAGATATAAGCGAGGCAGAGCGCTCTAAACGCAAAGATATACCTTGTCAAGCCTTGTTAAGTGTTCGATGATTGGGCTAGTCGGAAATATTGTTGATACTTCCCTGATACTTCTCGAATACTTCATTGACATAGATAAAAGAATCACCATGCTACAAGGATGGATTCAAATTAGCTTAACACTTTTGCTAATTGTAGCGATCGCCCCAATCTTTGGAGGCTACATTGCAAGAGTCTTTCTCAAAAAGAAGACGATATTGGACTCAGTTTTAAATCCATTTGAGAGTTTCATTTTTAGACTAAGTGGACTAAAACCTGAAGCCCAAATGACGGGATGGCAATATGCGCGAGCAATCCTTTACAGTAATTTGGTAATGGGATTGTTAGTGTTTTTGTTGATTACCTTTCAGGGAGTCTTACCTCTAAATCCTACAGGCTTAGGCACTCCCACATGGGACACGATCCTCCATACCACCATTTCCTTCATCACAAATACAGATCAACAGCACTATGCAGGTGAGACAACCCTAAGTTATGCTTCTCAAACTTTGGGCTTAGGATTTTTGTTTTTCACCTCTGCGGGTACGGGACTAGCGGTAGGGATTGCCTTTATTCGAGGTTTAACGGGGCAATCCCTTGGTAACTTTTATGTGGATTTGACAAAAGCGATTACCCGTATTCTCTTACCGATCAGCATTATTGGCGCGATCTCTTTAATTGCCGCAGGTGTACCCGAAACCCTCTCGTCTCCTGTAATAGTGCCAACCCTCGAAAATCCAAATATCAATCAGGCGATCGCGATCGGACCTGTAGCCCACTTTGAGATTATTAAACAATTGGGCGAAAATGGCGGCGGCTTTTTTAGTGCTAATTCCGCCCATCCCTTTGAGAATCCTAATAACTTCTCAAATTTGATTCAGATTTTAACGATGATGTCCATTCCTACAGCGCTGATTTTTACCTATGGCATTATTGCCAATAGTCGCAAACAGGCTTGGCTATTGTTTGGGATGGTCTTCATGCTCTATGTGGCTTTTATCATCGTGGCTGGATTTGGCGAATATCAAGGAAATCCGCTTATTAATACATTGCTTGGTTCTTCAAGTCCAAATTTGGAAGGGAAAGAAGTTCGCTTTGGTTGGGCGCAGTCGGCATTATTTGCGGTGTCAACGACAGGAACGATGACGGGAGCCGTAAACTCGATGCATGATTCTTTGATGCCCAATGGTGGCTTTGTGACTCTCTCCAACTTGTTTCTACAAATTATTTGGGGTGGACAAGGCACAGGAACCGCTTATCTTTTTGCCTATTCAATTTTGGCGGTATTTGTTACAGGGCTGATGGTGGGCAGAACTCCCGAATTTTTGGGACGGAAGATTGAAAAGAATGAAGTGGTCTTAACGAGTTTTTTGCTGTTGTTAATTCACCCGATTTTTATTCTAATTCCCAGTGCGATCGCCTTGGCATTTCCTGATCAGTTAGCTGGCATTAGTAACGCAGGATTTCATGGATTGACGCAGGTGGTGTATGAGTATGCATCGGCGGCGGCAAATAATGGCTCTGGTTTGGAAGGATTGGCGGATAATACACTGTGGTGGAATCTCAGTACTTCCATTAGTTTGTTAGGTGGCAGGTTTATTCCTATGACTGCTTTGCTTTTATTGGCTGACGGCATTTCCCGTAAGCAACCTGTGGAAATGACTACAGGTACGCTTCGCACGGATACAGTTCTATTTACGAGTGTCACCGCAGGCGTGATTTTGATTATGGGCGCTTTGACTTTCTTTCCTGTACTGGCGCTAGGTTCTATTGCCGAAAGCTTTCTCATTGCTAGAGGAGGTTAAATTTTATGATTAATTCTTCATCAAAATCTATGTCTAGTGGAACTCGTGACTCTCGCAAACATACGCCGAAAGCTTCGATGACAGGAATTTATCAGAGAGCTATTCGTGATGCTTTTCGGAAACTCAATCCTAAAATTGCGGTGCGAAACCCTGTAATGTTTATGGTTTGGTGCGGGACGCTGGTTACTTTTTTAGTCACCCTTGATCCCAATCTCTTTGGGAATGTCCAAGCCGATCCCAATCAGCAACGGATTCTCAATGGCACAATTACGGTTATTCTCTTTTTTACGGTGGTGTTTGCCAACTTTGCCGAGGCGATCGCTGAGGGGCGCGGCAAAGCTCAAGCAGATTCTCTCCGTACAACCCAATCAGATACGATCGCCCGTAAAGTTTTGCCCGATGGCACAATTCAGCCCACTAGCTCGACAGAATTGCGGCGCGGCGACTTGGTAAAGGTGGCGATCGGGGAAATGATTCCTGCGGATGGTGAAGTGATTGCAGGCTTAGCTTCCGTAGATGAGTCTGCAATTACAGGCGAATCGGCTCCCGTTCTCAAACAGGCGGGAACCGATATTTCTAGTTCCGTTACAGGCGGCACTCGCGTCGTCTCCGATGAATTAACCATTAGAATTTCGGCTGATCCTGGACAGGGATTTATCGATCGCATGATTGCTCTAGTAGAAGGAGCCGAACGCACGAAAACGCCCAATGAAATTGCTTTAACTGTACTCCTGACGGTGCTAACACAGGTATTTCTGATTGTTGTCGCCACCATGACTCCGATCGCTAATTATGTGAATACGCCGATCACGATCGCTGTGTTAATTTCTCTATTGGTTGCCCTAATTCCTACGACCATCGGCGGCTTATTAAGTGCGATCGGCATTGCAGGGATGGATCGGGTCGCGCAGTTTAATGTAATTGCCACCTCTGGGCGAGCCGTCGAAGCTTGCGGCGATATCAACACTCTTGTTCTCGATAAAACTGGCACAATTACCCTCGGCAATCGCCTAGCCGATGAGTTTATCCCTGTCAATGGTCATAGCCTTGCGGAAGTTGCCACCGTTGCCCTCGCTGCCAGCATCTTTGATGAAACCCCTGAAGGTCGTTCGATTGTGCAGCTAGCCGAACAGTCGGGAGCCGTACTTAACTTCGATCGCCAAGAAGCTAAAGGCATCGACTTCTCCGCCCGTACGCGCATGAGTGGCACAGATTTACCCGATAACATCGAAATTCGCAAAGGAGCCGTAGACGCGATTAGAGGCTTTGTGCGATCGCGTTCTGGAGAAGTTCCCTCCGAATTTGAAGCCGCCTATGAGAAAGTCTCAAGGCTTGGCGGTACGCCTTTGGGCATCTGTCAGGGTGGCGATCTCTATGGCGTAATCTATCTCAAAGATATTGTTAAATCAGGACTGCGCGAACGATTTGATCAATTGCGGCGGATGGGAGTCCGCACGATCATGCTCACAGGTGATAATCAAATTACGGCTTCGGTAATTGCGAAGGAAGCAGGTGTGGATGATTTCATTGCCGAAGCGACTCCTGAAGATAAAATTGAGGCAATTCGGAATGAACAGTCTCAGGGAAAACTGGTGGCGATGACTGGTGATGGAACCAATGATGCTCCTGCCTTGGCACAGGCAAATGTCGGAGTGGCGATGAATTCAGGCACACAAGCCGCAAAGGAAGCCGCTAACATGGTGGATTTAGATAGCGATCCGACTAAGCTCATTGATCTTGTAGCGATCGGCAAACAATTATTAATCACTCGCGGCGCATTAACCACGTTCTCCATCGCCAATGACATCGCCAAATATTTCGCGATCATCCCCACAATCTTTGCCTCCGCAGGCATCGGCGCATTAAATATCATGGGCTTAAAAAGTCCCCAATCAGCGATCATTTCCGCCCTGATTTACAACGCCCTGATCATTCCTGCCCTGATTCCTCTCGCCTTAAAAGGCGTAAAATTCCGACCTCTCACCGCCGATCAACTGCTCCAGCGCAATATTCTCATTTACGGACTAGGCGGCGTAATTGCTCCATTTATTGCAATTAAATTCATCGATATTCTCTTACCAATTATTTGAACCCGAAGTAGATAAATTAATTAGCTATGTCACCTTATTCATTTAATAAAAGCCATGAAATATAAATATCCCAAATACATCTTTTTTGCTCTCTGTCTTAACCTAATAGTTGCCCCTGCTATCTATGCTGCCAACTCAGAGAGCTTCACCAAGTTCCAAGCCTATGCTCTAGGGATTTTAGGAATTGTGACCCTTGCCTTTTCTATCTATCTTTTTGTAGTGATGTTCCAACCTGAGAAGTTTTAGCTTTTAGCTGTTAGCTGTTAGCTGTTAGCTAATCGAGCATAGATCTAAACTTGAACATTCAATCACCAATCACCAATCACCAAAAGCTAAAAGCTAAAAGCCAAAAGCTAAAAACTAAATCCCCAAAATTATGAACGAAATCATCAAATCTATCCGTATAACCATCATTCTGTGGATTCTCGTTGCCATTATTTATCCTTTGGGAATATTAGCGATCGCCCAATTACCTTTCTTCTCCTATCAAGCTAATGGCAGCATGATTCGGAATACTCAAGGTCAAATCGTGGGTTCGGCATTAATCGGACAACCCTTTACAGGCGATCGCTACTTCAATAGTCGCCCTAGCACCACCAATTACAGCACCGCCGATCCTAACCAAGATAGTGCTGGCATTCTCAAGACAGGTGTTTCAGGAGCGAGTAACCTTGCACCGAGCAACCCCGATCTACTGAGTCGCATCAAGGGTAAAACAAATCCCGATCCTAGCAAGGCGATCGTTGGCGATATCCCCAGACTCCAAGCCGCAGGGATTCAACCAACTGCCGATCTCATCTATACTTCTGGCTCTAGTCTCGATCCACACATTACCCCCGCAGCCGCCCAAGCGCAACTTCAAAAAATAGCTTTGACTCGCAAAGTTGAACCTAGCAAGCTAGAGGCACTCATTCAACAAAACACCGATAGACGTTTTCTAGGCATCTTTGGCGAAGATGGCGTAAATGTCTTAAAGCTAAATCTAGCTCTGGATTCTCTATGAAATCAAGATGAGATTACCCAGAATGCGCCGACAGTTATCTACAGTAATTTGGCGATCGCCTCTACGATTTTTAATCCTCGGGTTATTTGGACTGATATTTATTTTGGAATTTACAACACCACCTGAATATGTCATGGGTTATCTTTACATTAGCCCAATTCTCATAGCAAGCTCACGATTCAGTCGTGTTGCCAACTTCCAATTGATTCTCTTAGCCGTAATCTTGACCCTACTCAATATCTGGATTCCTGATAATCTCGAGATTCAAAACTCGATGTTAGTTAATCGTATAGTTACGGTACTGGCATTAGTCGTCACGGGAGCCTTATGCGATCGCTATCGACAAACCCAGCAAATTTTAGTAGAACAAAAGGTACAACTACAGGCGCAAGAGCGAATTATGAATATGCGCGAAGATTTCGCCTCGACCCTTGCCCATGATTTAAAAACACCCTTACTCGGAGCCATTGAAACACTCAAAGCGTTTGAACATGAGCAGTTTGGCGAAATCCAACCCACCCAAAAACCAGTTCTAGCCACGATGATTCGGAGTCATCAGAATAGTTTGCGTTTAGTAGAAACTCTCCTTGATGTCTATCGTAACGAAACCGAAGGATTGCAGTTACAACTAGCTCCAATTAATTTGGCAACTCTGGCAGAAGAAATCACAATTTCTCTAATCCCTTTATCGACTAGCCGTAATGTTTATGTGACTCTGCACTATGGGGAGTCTGACTTTCGCAAATATCTCTGGGTAAATGGCGATATGTTCCAATTGGGGCGTGTGTTTACCAATTTGATTACCAATGCGATTAACCACTCACCGAGAGGTTCCAAGGTGGAAGTATCCCTAGAAACTAATTTTTCAGACCAAATTGTGCAAGTGATGGACTGCGGTGCAGGTATCAAAATTGATGAAAAGCCTTATCTATTTGAACGCTTTTATCAAGGGCAAAGCGATCGCCAAGCTAGCGGCTCAGGGCTAGGTTTGTATTTAACTCGGCAAATTATTGAGGCTCATGACGGTACAATCTGGGCAGAAAATCGTCAACCCAAGGGGGCAATCTTTGGATTTCGGCTCCCTGCTCTGCCCTATTCATCAAATTCGCAGACATGACCTTAGATAATCTAAAAATCCTCTTAGTTGAAGATGACGAACTGTTTCGGCTGGGTTTAGTGGTGCGTTTGCATCGTGAAACTCAAATTGCAGTTTTAGTAGAAGCAAGCGATGGTGAGATGGCGATCGCCCTTGCTAAAGAACAAGCCTTCGATCTTGTGTTACTTGATATTGGCTTACCTGGACTAGGTGGACTAGAAACCTGTAGACAACTCAAGCTCAATCACCCCAGCTTACCGATTCTGGTACTCACTTCTCGCAGTGAGCAATCCCTAATTTCTCGCTTAGTCTCCGCAGGCGCTCAGGGCTATTGTCTAAAAGGGGTCACTGCTGACACTTTAATCCTTGCCATGCGATCGGTTGTCGCAGGTGCATCGTGGTGGGATGCCAGTGCTACTGCTGAAATCCAACATACTTTTCAAACACAATCTTCTGAAGGTCATCTGGCAAATTTATCCAATTCTAACTCTAGTTCTCTATCTACTTCCAAGCTGAATACCTTAACCAAACGCGAGAAAGAAATTCTCAATTTGATGTCTGAGCAAAAAACGAATCAAGAAATTGCGGATATTCTCTATATCTCATCAGGCACAGTGCGCGTACATATTCATGCAATTTTGCATAAATTGGGAGTAAGCGATCGCAAACAGGCGATCGCAATCCAACTTTCGGGAGTAAAAGTGCTGTAATTTTCGTTAGGCTAGATCGGATCAAGACTATGATTAAAGCGCATCGTCGAGGCAAACATAAAATCTTCATTGGAATGAGTCCGGGCGTTGGTAAAACTTACCGAATGCTCGAAGAAGGACATCAACTGCGTTCTGAAGGCATTGATGTGGTCATTGGCTTATTAGAAACCCATAATCGCGCTGAGACTGAAGCAAAATCACAGGGTCTAGAAAGAATCCCTCGTCAACAGATTACTTGGGAATCTGTCACTCTCACCGAAATGGATACTGACGCAATTATCAAACGTCAGCCCCAACTTGTACTAGTTGATGAATTAGCGCATACCAATGTCCCTAATGCAGTTCGTGAAAAGCGCTATCAAGATGTAGAAGTGATCCTTGAAGCAGGAATTGATGTCTATTCCACCGTGAATATTCAACATATCGAAAGCCTCAATGACACAGTAGCAAAGATTACAGGCATCATCGTGCGTGAACGGATTCCCGATCGCATTTTAGAAGTTGCTGATGAAGTTGTTGTCGTCGATGTAACCCCTGAAACCCTTCAGGAACGATTACTTGACGGGAAAATTTATGCACCCGAAAAAATAGATCAATCCCTCAATAATTTCTTTCAGCGTCGCCATTTGATTGCCCTACGTGAGTTAGCTCTGCGAGAAATCGCTGACAACATTGAAGATGATCTCGCAGACCATGATCGTTTAGGTTCGGCGACAAGTATGGTCTGTAATGTCCATGAGCGAGTCCTCGTCTGTGTCTCGACCTATCCCAACTCACTCCAGTTACTTCGCAGAGGTGCAAGAATCGCAGGATATATGCACGCACAGCTTTATGTCCTATTTGTGGACAATCCCGATCGCTTTTTAACCAAAGCCGAAAGTCTGCATATTGAAACCTGCGAGAGGCTGTGCAAAGAGTTTGAAGGTACATTCCTACGGGTAAGGAACAGCCGAGCTTTAGAAGCGATCGTTGAAACGGCTAAGGCATATCGCATCACCCAAATTGTAATCGGTGAAAGCCAAAAATCCCGATGGCAAATTTTGTTTAAAGGTTCTCTTACGCAAAGGATATTACGCTTACTCAAGAATGTAGATATTCATATTATCTCTACTAGCAAAATTCAAGCACCGTAATACCAATTTAAAAAGTGTTATCACACTTGTTTAAATTAAAAACCAAGCCCAATAAGGTTTTTTAATTAAGAAATGGCTACGCCATTTCTTAAATTGGTATAACTGGGTATAAAAGCGTTGTTGAAAGCAAGTATAATTTATTTTTTCCCTAGAGAAAAAAGCTAGAAGCCTTGTTCTATCTTCCCTAGGGAGATCAAGTTTTAACTAATTGTCATTTGACAAAGCCTTGTGGTAGAGGTATACAGTCTAATCAGCATTAGTGATAGTTGGGCTGCCAGTCAGGAAATGTTTTTTTTAGTTCAATGAGTAAGTCATCAAGTTCCTCTAGAGCTTGGATTACGTCAATTTGTAAGCTACCCAAATTATCCTTGAGAGAAAGCTTCAGCAATAATTCACGTTTGCTGGCGATCGCTTCACATTTAGTTTTTAGGGAATCAGGAATTTCCATAGGTTTTTAAAATATCTAGACTTGATTATTTTTGATTAATGATGCCGTTTTTAATGCTGATTGCCAACGGGCGCATATTCATTAAACTCCAAAAATCTAGAAATGGTAATTGCTATATTAAGAATACATATAAGAGCCTGTTTGAGAAGTGTGGGCATTCGCTAAAAATACCGATTGATCCCCCCTCCCCCCTTATGAAAGGGGGGAAAAGATTAAAAAAGCTCCCCTTTTTTAGGGAGATTTAGGGGGATCAAAACTTCTCAAACACGCTCTAAGAACCCATAAATATCAGTTCAGAGAATTGTTATCTCACGTCTACAAAGAATTAGCAAGCACTGCCAACAATCATGACTTTTGCCACCACCATATCGCCGACCCATACTAATTTTCACATCCGTGACGCGATCGCGGAATTACAGCCTAGTCTTATTCAGTGGCGTAGAGATTTTCATCGGTTCCCAGAGCTAGGTTTTCAGGAGCATCGCACATCCAACGCGATCGCCGAAAAATTGACAGCTTGGGGGATTCCCCATCAAGTTGCAATTGCCAAAACAGGGATTGTCGCGACGATCGCAGGTAAAAAAGTCAACCACAAAGCTGATGCTAAGGTCTTAGCAATCCGTGCCGATATGGATGCTCTGCCTATTCAAGAAGAAAATATTATTAATTACCGATCGCAAATTGACGGCTTAATGCACGCCTGTGGTCACGATGGACACACGGCGATCGCCCTTGGCACTGCCAAATATCTATGGGAACATCGTGCTGATTTTAGCGGTACGGTCAAAATTATATTTCAGCCTGCGGAGGAAGGGCCTGGGGGAGCAAAACCCATGATCGCAGCAGGAGTATTAGAAAATCCTAAGGTTGATGCCATTATCGGACTGCATCTTTGGAATAATCTGCCCCTTGGTACGGTGGGTGTGCGATCGGGGGCATTGATGGCCGCCACTGAGTTTTTTCATTGCAAAATTATGGGACGGGGGGGACATGGCGCATTACCGCATCAAACGATTGACTCTATTTTAGTTGCCGCACAGGTTGTCAATGGCATCCATGCGATTGTGTCCCGCAATGTGAGTCCCCTAGAGCCTGCGGTGATTAGTATCGGTGAATTTCATGCAGGTTCCGCAACTA
This sequence comes from Pseudanabaenaceae cyanobacterium bins.39, assembly GCA_033765135.1. GTDB lineage: Bacteria > Cyanobacteriota > Cyanobacteriia > Pseudanabaenales > Pseudanabaenaceae > Pseudanabaena. The sequence continues at coordinate 77,168 of JANRII010000024.1, read as the reverse complement.
ATATTATTGCGGACTCGGCGCGGCTCAGTGGTACGGTGAGATTTTTTAATCCTGAAGTTGGGGCAAAGCTGCGATCGCGATTGGAAGAGACCATTGCAGGGATCTGTCAAGCCCATGGTGCGACCTATGAATGGAACTATACCAAGCTTTATCCGCCAGTAATTAATGACCATGCGATCGCTGAATTAGTGCGTTCTGTGGCAGAAAATGTGATTGAGACTCCCGCAGGCATTGTGCCAGAATGCCAAACCATGGGCGGCGAAGATATGTCCTTCTTTTTAGAAGCTGTTCCGGGGTGCTATTTTTTCCTTGGCTCGGCGAACCTCGACAAAGGTCTGGCTTACCCCCATCATCATCCTCGATTTAACTTTGATGAAACTGTCCTAGCCACAGGTGTAGAAATATTTACCCGTTGTGTTGAGAAGTTTCTGGGATAAAGGCTATAAAAAACAAAAAAGCTCTGCAAATATCTTGCCGAAATGACCTTGTTTGTAATAAGATATGAAACCGTGAAATGGCGAGCGTAGCCAAGTGGTTAAGGCAGTGGATTGTGGTTCCACCACTCGTGGGTTCAATTCCCATCGTTCGCCCTCTACCGATAAGCAAAAGAGAGTGATGCATAGCATCACTCTCTTTTGCTTATTGAATTAAAAATGGCGTTGCCATTTTTAGCTTTGATATTAGACGTTAGCAGGAATACTTACATTGCTGTCGATCGCTTCTCTGAGAGCGCGAACGGTGGCAATCATTGAAACTACATCATTCAACTGATTAACGGCAGAACCAACCCCAATACCTGATGCACCTGCGGCGATCGCCATTGGTGCAGTCACATTAGTTAGTCCTGAAGCGCATAGCACAGGAACGGTCACTGCTTGGGAAATGGCATGGGCAGCCGCAAGGGTAGGCGCAGCTTTTTCGATCGCTCCAAGCACACCACCATGGGCAGGGCTGGCACTAGTACCGCCCTCGGTTTGGATCAAGTCCGCACCTGCTGCAACCAATTGTTCAGCAAGGGTAACTTGTTGATCGAGGGGCAAAGTGTGAGGTACTGTTACCGAAATCGCGGTGTGAGGTAATAAAGCTCTGGTTTCTTGAGTCAAAGCAATAATTTCGGCAAGGGAAAATATCCGCCCTTGAGCATAGAAGCTATCATAGTTACCGATTTCAACTAGATCCGCACCATGGGCAACGGCATCGGCTAACTTGTTAGCTTCTACGGCGGAAACACAGATAGGTAAAGAGCAGTTCGCCTTGGCGATCGCAATTAGTTCGGCATCGGCAGCAATATCAACAAAGGTAGCACCACCGCGATCGGCTGCTTGCACCACCATTTTTACGGATGCAGCATCAAAATTTTGTAGTCCGCTAATAATTTTGAGAGCATTGCGGCGGCTCAGAGCTTTTGCCAAGGCAAGGGGTAAACGGGACATAGGCTTATTGATGTAAGTTGATATGTGATTTCTTAGTATCGTCATTTTATCGCTAATCTCGTCTTCTTTTGGGAAATGCTAACAATGAAAACAAGGTTTGGGTCATGCCCATCCGAAAATTTGGTATGCCCATATTCCCAGATATTCCTTAATCGCATTCGTACTATTTCGCAGAGCGTCTGGGTTAGGCAATAGTTCTAATAAAATGCCTAAGCCCTTATCATTATTGGTTTTGACGCTCAAAAAGTCAGTCGGTGCAGCAATGGCTTCAATCCCAATCTTGCGGAAAATTTGTAGCGATCGCGGCATATGGAGTGCCGAAGTCACCAATAAGATTTTGTTGATTTGGCGACCAACTAAAATTTGGCGCGTATAGATAGCATTTTCGTAAGTGTTGAGGGATTTGGGTTCCTGCATAATTGCTTCACTTGGTACTGCCATTAGTTGCGCGATCGCCGCCATATCCTCTGACTCTGGATTCCCCCCTTCGCCTAGCCAATCTGCCCTGCCTCCCGACACAATTAGCAATGGGGCTTTGCCCTGTTTGTATAGCCACGATCCATATAAAATGCGATCGCCTGCCTCATTAACCTCATACCAAGGTCGCGGCGCAATGCGTGGACGAGTGCCACCACCTAACACCACAATTGCCTCCGCTTGCGGCAGTTCAGCACTGGGTAAATATTGCCACTCTAAGGACTGCACCAGCCACTGCGAGCAAAGATTGTTGCTACTCAACCATAAAATCGATATTGCCAAACCTAAACTCCAAGCCGCAAAACGATTTTTGCGATATAAACCCATCGTTCTACTGGCTGGACTAGTTTGGTTATAGGGCGATCGCTTTTTCCATAGCAATACCACCAGCGCTAAGAGCATCAGCAAACTGGACAATCCTAGAGGATAGATAAAAACTGGCAATAGCTTTGATAGAAAAAGGGACATAACTATTCTTCATGCTCCTTAATATTAAATTCCAAACTGCAAAGCTTTACCGCGTACATCAGCATTTACCTTGCCATTGGCAAAAGCTACCTGTCCGCCCACAATGGTGGTGACAGCCCAGCCCGTCAAGTTCCACCCCGCAAAGGAACTCCAACCGCATTTAGTTAATAATTCCTCATTGCGGACAGGTTTATAGTGTTGCAAATCTACTAACACCAAGTCGGCATCCCAGCCCACACGGATTTCCCCTTTATGGGCAATTTGATAGCCCTTAGCCACATTGGCACTCATCCACTGGCTGACCTGATGCACCGTGCAACGCCCCTTCATGGCTTCCGTCAACATCAATGCCAAGGAAGTCTCAACCCCCGGCATACCCGATGGCACATTGGCAGGCTCCAGCAGCACCGTCTCGGCGGAAGATTTTTCCGTGGTGGCAGTCTGCTCTAGGGTATTAGCTAACCCCTTTTCAGCGAGGGTATGGGGAGCATGATCGGTGGCAATAAAATCAATTACGCCATCTAGGAGGGCTTGCCAGAGAATTTCTTGATCCCGTGGCGATCGCAAGGGGGGATTCATCTGAGCAAGGGAACCGATCTGGGAATAAGCGCCAATATTCATCAGCAAGTGCTGGGGGGTTACTTCTGCCGTGACCCAAGGGGGCTTATGTTCACGCAAAAAGTCTGCCTCTTCGCCAGTGGACATATGCAAAATATGCAGGCGACGCTGATATTTTTCAGAAAGCTTCACTGCTAATTTCGTTGCATTGAGTGCCGCTTGATTGTCTTGAATGAGTGAATGTTTGGCAGGATCGGTACTATTTGCAAATTCTATGCGCCTTTGGGCAATTCTGGCTTGATCTTCAGCATGGACAGCAATCAGGCGATCGCCCTGCGAAAAAATCCGATCCAAAATTTCCTCCTGATCCACCAGCAATGCTCCATGCATCGATCCCATAAAGATCTTGATGCCACAGGTGGGGTTAGCCGTTAATAAATCGGGCAAGACTTCGCCTGTCGCCCCAATAAAAAAGCCATAGTTAACAACACATTTACTGGCGGCACGACTGAGTTTGTCATCTAGAGCCGCCTGTGTAATGGTGAGGGGTCTGGTATTGGGCATCTCTAAAAAGCTCGTTACCCCCCCCTTCGCGCAGGCATGACTCGCCGATCGCAAATCTTCTTTATGCTCTAATCCTGGTTCTCGAAAATGCACCTGCGGATCGATGACCCCAGCCAGAAGCGTTAATCCTTGAGCTTCGATAATTTCTAGGGGTTGGTCATCAGGGCTAAGTTGGGCAGGATCGAGACAAGGTGCGATCGCGGCAATCTTGCCATGCGCGATATACAGATCACCCTCCAACGTCTGATTTTCGGGCAGAATAATTGTGCTTTGTCGAATTAATATGCTCAAAATAAAATTCCTATAAAACTTTTATTGTTGTTTCCATATTGCCTACAACAACATGAAAACTCAAAACCCTGATTATGGCTGTTTATCGCAATAGTCCGTAACTTATATAGAAAGCCATAGTGTGAGTCTTAAATAATAGTAAAGCAAGTTTTTAGCATCGGTTTATCTCTATTACAGTTTTCATTGCACCGCAGGCAAAACAAAAGCTGCAATAATACCAATTTAAAAACCAAACCCAAAATCCTATTCCATGACAACTGTAAATTCTCATATTCTCCAAAATCGGCTTAGTTACCAAGGCAGCAAATTCTCGTTTCATGTTGATCGCCTGCAATTGCCCAATGGCATTGTCGGAGAATATGCCTATATCAAACACCCAGGCGCAGGTCTCGCTGTACCCGTGACCACTGACGGCAAATTTGTCTTGGTCAAGCAATATCGCTTTGCCATTCAAAAGTATCTTTTAGAATTTCCTGCGGGTACTCTAGAAGTAGGCGAAAGTCACGATATTACTATTCAAAGGGAACTAGAAGAAGAAACTGGATACAGTGCTTCCCAATGGCAATATCTGGGAGGTTTTTATATTTGTCCTGGCTATTCCGATGAGATCATTCATACCTATTTAGCTCAAGATCTCACTAAATTAGAGCATCCTCCTGCTCAAGATGAAGATGAAGAAATCGAAGTGGTTTTGCTGAGTCGAGCAGAAGTGGAGCAATTGATCGTGTCTCCAGATGCCAGCGATCGCCTAGACGCTAAGTCAGTTACAGCTTTTCATCTTGCCCTATCAAGACTAGGAAGTTAGGAATTACGCAAAATAACCAAGAACTCAAGTTCTTGGCTAAAAGCTAAAGTCAGCTAAAGCAGACTAAAGAACTCCTATGATCAACCCGTTTCAACGGGTTTAAGCTTTCAGCCCGTAATTTATTACAGGGCTATTACTTGATTTAGTTCTGGACGTTCTGCGCGATCGCTACACATAGAACGCAATTTATCTACAAATATTGATTTTTCGTTCAGCAGGGTCATGTGCGCGTATGCTGTTTGATAAGTGGATGATTGGGGAATGCGATCGCCAACATTATACACAGACTCATTAACATACCCATTTCGAGAATCACTGTAAGCTGAGAGAGACTGCGAGCTAGTAGTACCAGCCATCGTGAGCAGCTTCGAGTTAATCGAGTTAGTCGATTTAGTAGCAGTGGGTTTAGTGGAAGAAGGATCTGAAGGTTGGAAGGGTTCTATTCCCTGCACATGGCTGTTTTCGCGAGATTGACCAAGAGATTGACGAGGTGCGGTGTAAAAAATTCGATCTTCATAGATAACAGCCACATCTCCGCAAACCAATCGCTCAAAATCACGATTGTAATGGTAACGTGACTCGCCCTTGCGTTCCCATGTTTGTAAAATTTGATTAACAGATACCGCCTTATATCTACCCTGAAATAAAGCTTCGATAACTGCTTGTCTCACCCATTCTTCACGATATGCGCTCCAAGCTTTCCTAAGAAGGTTAATCGTGTAACCACCAAGGTCAAAGCTATATCTTTGTAGTAGAGCGATCGCAATTTCCATTGTTAGCGATTAGGTGAGATTGTATAGATACTATACCAGAACTCCCCATGCGATCGCAAATCGCCACCTCATACCAAATGAAGCAATGGCGTAGCCATTGCTTCATTTAAAAAATCCATACTGGATTTGGTATTAACCCACACTATTTTCTAGCTTTAAAGCCAAAAGTTTATCTGCTTCTACCGCAAACTCCATCGGCAACACATTAAATACTTCTTTACAAAATCCGCTAATGATCATAGAAACAGCATCTTCCATAGAGATACCCCGTTGCTGGAAGTAAAACAGTTGCTCCTCACCAATTTTGGAAGTAGAAGCTTCATGTTCTACCCTCGCTGTATGGTTCTGCACTTGGATATAAGGGAAAGTATTTGCCTGAGAACAATCGCCAATCAACATAGAGTCACATTGAGAATAGTTTCTGGCTCCCTCCGCCTTTGGTGAGATCTTTACTAGACCGCGATAGCTATTCTTCGAGCCACCTGCGGAAATCCCCTTAGATACAATTTTGCTGCGGGTGTTTTTGCCAATATGTACCATTTTGGAACCTGTATCCGCCTGCTGCTTGTTATTAGTCAAGGCTACAGAATAGAACTCACCAACCGAGTTTTCTCCCACTAATACACAGCTAGGATATTTCCAAGTAATTGCTGAACCTGTTTCCACCTGCGTCCACGAAATTTTGGAGTTTCTGCCCTGACACAAACCACGTTTAGTTACAAAGTTATAGATACCACCCTTGCCATTTTTATCGCCAGCATACCAGTTTTGAACTGTGGAGTACTTTACTTCAGCATCATCTAAGGCAACGATTTCCACCACTGCTGCATGAAGTTGATTAGTGTCAAACATGGGCGCAGTGCAACCCTCAAGGTAACTAACATAACTTCCTTCTTCGGCAACGATCAAGGTTCTTTCAAACTGACCCGAATCGCCATTGTTAATGCGGAAGTAGGTTGATAAGTCCATAGGGCATTTCACACCCTTGGGAATATAGACAAAGGAACCATCACTGAATACGGCTGAATTTAAGGCAGAAAAGAAGTTATCGGCAATGGGAACAACACTACCTAAATACTTTTTAACTAATTCTGGATATTCATGCATTGCCTCTGAAATGGAGCAGAAGATTACCCCAACCTTAGCTAAATCTTTTTTGAAGGTGGTAGCAACAGAAACGCTGTCAAAAATAGCATCAACAGCCACATTAGCCAATCTTTTTTGCTCAGATAGAGAGATACCCAATTTCTCAAATGTATCTAACAGTTCAGGATCAACCTCATCAAGACTAGCTTTTTTCTTAGATTGTTTAGGAGCGGAGTAATAGACAATATCTTGATAGTCGATCGCAGGATAATCTACATCTACCCAAGTTGGTTCTTGCATCTTTAACCATTGGCGATAGGCCTTGAGTCGAAATTCCAGCATAAATTCTGGCTCATTTTTCTTTGCTGAAATCATCCGTACGATATCTTCGCTCAGACCGCGAGGGATAGTGTCCGACTCAATAGACGTAACAAATCCATATTTGTATGGTTGGTTGACAAGTGCTTGAACCGTTGCAGTCATGTCAGTGGAGGCTCCTGATAGTTTTGATGATGACAGTTGTATGGTGTTAATCACAACAATACGACTGCTGAATGTGATATTTTTGAAAGTGTTTTAAAGGTAATTATATAGATTAAAACAACTTACTTGTTTCTTTAATAGTTATACGTTACATTAACAACATACAAGTTGTCAAAGTAAATATGAAAACTCCTGTTGATCTTGCTGAGATGACTACACCCGATCTCAAAATTGATCTAAGAACCGATCTTAAAACTGATGGTAGAGTGGATAGGCAAGATACGAAACAAGATATCTTGGAGCATCTGCTGAAAAGTGGTGAAGTCACGGCTCAAGAATTAGCAGAGAAGTTAGATATCAGCCCCCAAGCAATTCGCAAACATTTAAAAGATCTAGAAACAGAAGGTTTGATCTATCACACCACAGAGCAGGTGGGAATGGGGCGACCTCAATTTGTCTATGCTCTCACTAGGGTGGGACGCGATCGCTTTCCCGATGCCTACAACCAATTTGCCCTTAATTTTTTAGATACTCTTGCGGACACTCTGGGCAAAGATCAGGTGTCGCAGGTATTGCATAAGCAGTGGCAACGCAAGGCTGAAAGTTACAAAGCCCAGTTAGGTAAAGGTTCACTCAAACAAAAGTTGGAAAAGTTGGCTGAGTTGAGACGAAGTGAGGGTTATGTAACAGAATGGTTTGCGGTGGAATCTGTGAATGCGGATGATCTAGAAGCAAACCAGAGTTATGAGAGTTATATTTTTACAGAATATAACTGTGCGATCGCCAATGTAGCAGAATCCTTTCCCAGTGTTTGCAGCCATGAATTAGAGATGTTTGCCACTGTCTTAGACTGTCCTGTGGAGAGAACCCATTGGAAGGTGGATGGGGAACATCGATGTGGCTATTTAGTCAGAGAATCGCTTAACGAGAGTAATTAGAGAGGACAATTCCTTCTCTTACAGCTTTCATCCGTTGGCAGGATGATGTTTGTAAGGTCAATCAACTACTCTTTTCGTGAACAATATATTTAAAAACTTTGCATAAAAGTTAGTAAGAAAAATCAGTTCAAAGCAAGCTGATGGAGGAAATATGATGAGCCCTGAAGAATTAACTATCTCTGCCTTACAAAAACGTGTTCATTATTTAGAAGCTCATCTTCATCTAGCTCTACAGGTTCTTAACGAAATTGATCAAAATTATCAAGATTTATCGAACTTTGAGACTCCACCCTATGTAAGTGGACAAACTATCGAAGTTGTACCGACCAGTAAAGTGGAGTTGCCCAAGTTTCTCTACGCACGCACATGGAAGCAGGAAGTCAACTCTCAAGCCTTAACGAACAAAGTAATTAGCGATCGTGTGATGGCTATCTGAGATCTTGCACTATACAAGAAAAGGGATTGCAGAAAGAGCAGAAATGAGAAAGAAAGGGCGTAGTAGTAAATTAAATAACGAGCATGGAAAGCATCGTTAAGCACGCCCAGAAGCTAGTGTATAGTTTTCTGTGTTTAATGCCAAGTGTGTACCAAAAAGCAAGTTTCAATGCCATATTGGGACTATTTCTTGAAGCACAAGGACATCCCTATCTAGAACATACAGAAGTAAAATCGGCGAGTGCATTAAGCCGATTTCTCAAATGGTAATTCCCACTAATTTTTCCTCTGTGTCGATACTGAGATATTTACGAAAGCAACAAAAACAGCATGGCGATCGCGCAAAATCTTGCCCAAAATCCTAAAATGCCTTGGCAATTACTTAAAAACCAGAAGTAAATATTCAGACTAGTAGCGTAGCAGATGATCCAAAAAATACCTTCTACAAAAGCAATCACGACAACAGACAGCCCTTTGCTAATAATCTTGGTATTACTTCGGAATAGCGATAAAGTTATCCGATGTGGAATTAACGAACTGATCATAATCAAGCACTTGTTCTGCATTTGACGATGTCATAGGAAGAGAATATATTTGATAGCTATGTAGATTGAAGAATTCAAATAGCGCAATTCGATCATCGGCGTTCCAAGACTCAAAGATAACTTTGGGTTTGACATGCTGTAGTATTTTGGTTGATCCTCTGAGTACAAAAAGCTCATTTCCTTCAGTGTCAATTTTGATAAGGGTATCTTTATTTACGAGATGACCCATATAATCATCAAGTTTTTTTTGGACAACTCTTTCAGTCACTAACTCGTGACTAGTTGCTAATTTGTTTATGACTTCTTTATCGGTAGAGCCTAACCATGTGTCGTGTATCGGATAGGATAGTTCTACATGACTATCGGTTTCTCCAAGTGCTATAGGCTGTAGGTTGGGTTGCACACCATTCAACTCACAAAGATTTTTAAAGAAAATATGGCAAGAACTATTAGGCTCAAAGGTCAGCGTATTAATGCCATGAACGAGAAACAGTAACGAGTGAGTTCCATAGTTCGCACCAATATCAATAAATAAGTCTGGCTTGTTAGGTAAATTGAGTAAGTAACGATAGGTTTCCTTTACGTTGATGTCATGACCAACTATTGAAACTGCTGAATCCCACTTAAGCCAGATCTGTTCAGAGTCTAAAGGGAGAGCAATAGTTTTACCTTGAAATTCAATTTTCCAGACCCCATTTCTTACCTGATAGGATTTGTCACGGAATATTTTGGCAAAAAGACCATGAAAAACACTTCTTTGATATGGTGTTAGCCTTAAATACAGAGAATTTAGGATTTTTCGTGACCAACAAAAGGTGACGGCAATCCTAACAATCGATTGAATAGAAGAATGATTGCCAATTTTCTTGCCAATTTTTTTTATAGTGCGACTATCTATTTTCAAGAGATTTTTTCTTCGGATCTAAGCTAAGTATTAGACAGAAAACCCATGTCTAATGCCAGTATAAGTTATATATTCTGAGCGTCAAGATTCTGTCTGATCAAGCCTAAATCTTGCATTATGAAAATTGCTTGCTTGAACTGGTGGTTGTTAATTAGCTTTTAATTTCATAAATTTTGTTAAAAGTAGGAAGCAGTTGTGCTATTTTTGCCCCATAAAGCTACCCAAACAGCTATGATCGCCATACATGGCTTTGTAAGCGATCGCAACACTCACATCTTAGGAAATCTTGGGCTATGAATACCTCAGATCAAGCACCAACTACCGCCGCCAACTTAAAAAATAGAACCAAAGCTCTTGCCAAACGAGGTGGACGCACCCCCTTCGAGAGTAAACTAATCCAAGCGGGACACGCAACTTCAGATCAATTTGATCGAGCCGTCAAAGATAGCCAAGATCAAAACATCCCCTTCATTAATGCCCTAGAGCAAATACTAGGTCAACAGCTTGCCCCAGATATTGCCCGCTATTACAAACGGCAACAACTATTTGAACTGCGCGTTTTATACGGCATCGAACCCATTGATCCTGATGTAGAGATTGATAAATTTGATATTGCTAATCTCAGCGCCCTTCTAGATTCCAACATCTTACCTGTTTCCTCCTGCCGTGACTGTGAGATGCTGCCCATCACCAAAACTGACAGCAGCATCATGATTGCTTTAGTATCTCCTGACAGCTACAAGGTGGAGAACGAGCTATCACGACTGATCAAAAACATGACTATCGTCAAGCGCGTCATTGCCCGTGAAGATTTTCTGCGTGTCTTTGATAGTATTATCCAGTTTCAGGTTAATAAAAGCTCCAAAGCGGAAGGAGCGATCGCCGATGAAGATCTGCAAGTCAAAGATGATGTCTTTGGTGAAGACATGTCAGACGACGATCAAGGCGACGAACTCATGGTTGGTGGCGAAAACTCAGCCCCAATTATCAGCCTTGTCGACAAAATCTTAGTCAGAGCGCTCAAAGAAGGATGCTCAGACATTCACATCGAGCCACAGGAAAAAGATCTATGTATTCGCCTCCGCAAAGACGGCGTATTACGCGAATACTTCTTCCTCAGCGAAAACAAACGCCTGCCCAAGAGCATCATCAACGCTGTCATTTCGCGCTTCAAGATTATTTCCAACCTCAACATTGCGGAAAAACGGGTTCCCCAAGACGGTAAACTGAAGCGAAATTTCCAAGGTCGGCGCGTTGACTTCCGAGTTAACACCTGCCCCACCCAAAACGGTGAAAAGGTCTGCTTACGGATTCTCGACAACTCCAATACTCAGCTTGGACTCAATAAGCTAATCAGCGATCCCGAAAGCCTTGAGTTAATGCAAAGCTTTGCCAAACGCCCCTATGGACTCATCCTCGTTACAGGCCCCACAGGATCTGGCAAAACCACCACCCTCTATTCTACCCTTGCTGAATGTAATGACCCTGGTGTAAACATTAGTACGGCTGAAGATCCCGTTGAATACAACTTGCCAGGCTTAACCCAATGTCAAGTACTGCGGGAAAAGGGGATGACCTTTGCCAGCATCCTCCGCGCCTTCCTCAGACAAGATCCAGACGTTATCCTTGTCGGTGAAACCCGAGACGCAGAAACCGCCAAAACCGCGATCGAAGCCGCATTAACTGGACACTTAGTACTGACCACCCTGCATACCAACGATGCCCCCAGCAGCATTGCTCGCCTTGAAGAAATGGGTGTAGAACCATTCATGGCCAGTACCGCCATCATCGGTGTATTAGCACAACGTCTGCTAAGACGCATCTGCGACAATTGCCGCATTCCTTACAACCCCACCCAAGAGGAACTCGATCGCTTTGGTTTACCCAGTAGCGACTTGCAAAAAACCTTCTACCGAGCCAACATCGTCAACCGTGATGCCCTCCTCCCTGGACAAAGGGTTTGTCCGAAGTGCAACGGCTCAGGCTACAAGGGCAGAGCAGGCGTATACGAAATCATGAAAATGACTGAACGCCTCCAAAGTGCCATTAACAAGGGCGCAACTACCGAAGTCATCAAAGAGATTGCCGTACAAGAAGGCATGAAAACCCTCATGGCCTATGCCTTTGATCTAGTCCGTCAAGGTACAACCACCCTTGATGAAGTCCTGCGGGTAGTCTATACCGACAAAGGACGAGAAGCGGAGGAAAGGGCAAGACGTGGCAAGGGATTGGAATGTGAAAATTGTGATGCTATGCTGACCCCTGAAACCGTAGAATGTCCATATTGCACTACACCGAGAAGCTTCTAAACAAAATCTCACTAAAATTACCAAGGGAAAGTGCTGCCCCCTTAGTACTTTCCCTCCAAATTAGGGAATCATTCTTTTAACCCAAACACCTTACGCAGGAGATGAAATTACTATGGTAATGGATTACATCATTGAAGATCTGATGGAAGAGGTTGTTGAGCGCAAAGGCTCCGATCTGCATATTTCCGCAGGTCTCCCCCCTTACATTCGGATCAATGGTCATCTCACCCGTACCGAGCGCGATCCTCTCACCCCAGAGGAATGTCAACGGCTGATCTTTGCCATGCTCAATAACAACCAACGCAAAGCCCTTGAACAAAACTGGGAGTTAGATTGCTCCTATGGTGTCAAAGGTTTAGCTAGATTTAGGGTCAACGTTTATAAAGATCGTGGTACTTACGCCGCTTGCCTCCGTGCGCTGTCTTCCAAAATCCCTGATATGGATGATCTCAACTTACCGCCAATCGTGCGGGAACTAAGCGAAAAGCCACGAGGATTAGTACTGGTGACAGGCCCCACAGGTTCGGGGAAAACCACCACTCTCGCCGCGATGATCCAGACCATTAACAAAACCCGTGCTGAACATATTCTCACGGTGGAAGATCCCATCGAATTTGTCTATGAGTCAGTCAAAAGTGTCATCCACCAACGGCAGGTTGGCGAAGACACCAAAACCTTTGCTAATGCACTCAAAGCAGCTCTTAGAGAAGATCCTGATGTTATCCTTGTTGGAGAAATGCGCGACCTAGAAACCATTCAATTGGCTGTATCCGCCGCAGAAACAGGGCATTTAGTCTTTGGTACTCTACATACTAGTTCAGCTTCTCAGACCGTCGATCGCATGGTGGACGTATTTCCGCCAGAGCAGCAAGGACAAATTCGGGTACAGCTTTCTAACTCCTTAGTTGCTGTACTTAGTCAGACTCTCGTAGCTCGGCATAATCCCCAACCAGGTCAATTTGGACGGGTCATGGCGCAGGAAATTATGGTGGTAACTCCTGCGATTTCCAACCTGATCCGCGAAGGCAAAACTGCCCAGATGTATGGCTTTATTCAAACTGGTGGTAAAGATTCGATGCAGACCCTTGAATCAGTGCTTGCCAAGCTATACATGGAAGGAGATATTACCTTTGAAGCTGCTATGTCTAAGACCTCGCGTCCTGAAGAATTATTACGGGTAGTTGGCCCCAATCCACCTCCTGTCATGAAGCGTAAGGCATCTACGGGCGATATTCGATCGCAGGATATGATTAAGTCGCGTTCGATCAGTGGCTAGATTTGGAATCAATCTCTAAGTAAATGAGGTGTCATCATGGCAAAGTTTCAAGGGAGTCTCAAGGATCCCAAAGGTAAGGCAGTAACCCAAACGATGGTTGCTGAATCTGTTAAAGAAGCGCGTGAAGCGTGGAGACAAAAGGGATTTGTCGTCCAAGAAATCAAGGAAGTCCAAGGTGGCTTTGACTTTGCGGCATTTTCCCTATCCATGCAAAAGGTATCCGTCAAGGACTTAGCCCTCTTTTCGCGACAGTTGGCTACCCTTGTCAATGCAGGGGTATCGATGGTGCGTGGCTTAGGGGTCATGGTCGATCAATGCGCCAATCCTAAACTCAAATCTTCGTTGACCGTTGTTTTAGATGATGTGCAGCAGGGAACCAATTTTTCCGATGCCCTCAGGAAACACCCAACGGTTTTTGATAAGTTGTACTGTGCAATGGTACAAGCTGGAGAAACAGGTGGTGTACTAGATGACGTACTGGCAAGATTAGCCACTTTGCTAGAAGATGCGGCGAGGTTAAATAACCAAATCAAGTCAGCCATGACCTATCCCATCGTGGTAACTTCGATCGCCGTCCTCATTTTCTTGGCAATGTGTATTTTTATCATTCCTGTTTTTGACGGTGTTTTCAAGAGCTTAGGTGGAGAGCTACCCGCCTTTACGCAAATCCTTGTCAATATCAGCAACTTCCTCAAGAGCGAGAAGATCCTGATTATTCCTGCCACCATATTTGGTTTGAGCTTTGCCTACAACCGCATTTATGCCACCCCTGCGGGTAAGCTCTATTTTGATGGTCTTTTCCTCAAATTGCCTCTGTTTGGTGATCTAGTTGTAAAAACTGCGGTGGCTCGATTTGCGCGCACTTTTGGTTCTCTATCAAAGGCAGGTGTACCGATTTTGAGTTCCCTTGAAATTACGGGTGAAACCGCAGGTAACTTGGTTATTTCCAACGCGATCGAGTCGGCGCGTAATGCTGTTCGCGAAGGTGGACAAATTGCACCTGCGATGGAAAAAACCGAGGTATTCCCCGTCATGGCCTTACAAATGATTAGCATTGGTGAAGAAACAGGGGAAATCGATAAGATGTTAATGAAAGTGGCTGATTTCTACGAAAATGAAGTTGAAGAATCAGTTAAAGCTTTGACTAGCTTGATGGAACCCCTAATGATTGTGGTGCTTGGTGGTATGGTCGGTTCGATTATTGTCGGGATGTATTTACCGATTTTCTCGATTATGGACAAAATCAAATAGTTCAGATCTTGAGTACAAAAAAACCTTGCCTAGCAAGGTTTTTTTGTGTCATTTATTCGGGACGATAGCCTAAGTCTGCCAACTGAAAGCGTGACGATCGCCACTTTGGTTGTACCTTGACAAAAATCTCCAAATGCACAGAACCCATAATTAGCTTCTGCATCTGCTCCCTCGCCCTAGTGCCGATCGCCTTGAGCATCTGTCCCTTTTTGCCAATTAAAATACCTTTTTGAGAATCCCTCTCCACATGTACCGTTGCCATGACACGGGTAATTTTGGGTTGCTCATCGACTTGATCGATACTGATGGCCACTGAATGGGGAATCTCATCCCTAGTTAATAGCAATACCTGTTCACGAATTAGCTCCCCCATAATAAAGCGTTCAGGTTGATCGGTGACTAGATCAGGGGGGTAATAGTAAGGACCAAGGGGTAAGCGATCGCAAATTAGCCCCTGTAACTCCTCCAGCCCAGTCCCCGTCACCGAGGAGAACTGCGACACTAACCAACCATGCATCGCCGCAAAATCATAGTAACTTGCTAAGATCGCCTTGGTTTTATCGGTATCAGGCTCCAGTTGATCAATCTTATTAATGCCTAAAATAGCGGGATTATTGCTTTGTAAAATTGTGTCAGCCACAAAGCGATCGCCAGAACCCATCCTCTCACTACCATCCACCACCAATACCGTCAAATCTACCGCCGAAATTGCGCCGATCGCATTCCTCACAATGGTCTGCCCCAAAAGATGATGGGGCTTATGGATACCAGGGGTATCAACCAGTACGATTTGCGCCTCTGGCAAAGTCAAAATCCCCCGCAACCGATTGCGAGTTGTTTGGGCAACAGGAGAAGTGATCGCAATTTTTTGACCAATTAGGGCATTTAGCAAAGTTGACTTACCCACGTTGGGTCTACCTACGAGGGCAACAAAGCCAGATTTAAAATTGCTACTTGATTCAGGTATCATTGGTGACTAGAGATGGTGGTAGATTGACCGATAATAGGCTCAGTGATAGGTGTCGTCAAGTTAGCCAATGGTCGATTAACCCCTGCGGCGGTGTCACCTCAATACGCTTCTGCTGAATATCGACAAAAGGCGCGATCGCCGTCACAAAAGGAATTAACTCAATTTCATTCCTTTCAAGGTTTTTGACTTCTAATAAATCATTACCCGCCGACATCACACTAATTACTTCTCCCAAGAGCTTACCTGTTGCCTGATCAAATACTTGACAACCCAACAGATCCGCGATCATATACTCATTATCCTCCAGATATGGGCGATCGCTCGCAGGAATTAAGAGCAGATGGTTTCGTAAAGCCTCAGCCTGATCACAACTATCAATTCCCTCTAGTTTCACTGCATACAAATTATGTTTACCAGTGATCTCCCGTCCTGATAGCAACATAATCTCTTGAGGCACAGATTTTTCAGTAGGAGCAATCCAGCGCTTACCTCTGTTCTCAAACCGTTCAGGAAAATCAGAGTAAGACAATACGCGCACTTCGCCCTTAAGACCTTGAGGCGAAACAATTTTACCAATTACTAACCAATCTTCTTTTGTAATATCCATTCAATTTTTACTAACTTTTGCCAATTATTTGCCAATTAATATATCTAACAAGTTTTATAGGAAATATTGCCATCGGGTAAAACTGTCAAACAAACCTTTACTTCATTTATCCATCCCACATCTAGCAAGGCCGCTTTTAAATTTGCACCATTAAAATTTACACCACGCAGATCTGCCCCCAAAAAGTTTGCCCCTGTAAGATCTGCACCAGCCAAATCAGCATTCCAAAGATTGGCTCCGCTAAAATTAGCTCCACTTAAAATTGCTCCCTTTAAAATCGCCTTACTCAAATTACTTTCAATAAAATTGACATTACAAAGATAAAGATTACTCAGATTAGCCATGCGTAAATTGAGATAACTAAAGTCAACCCGATCTAAGTCGGCATCACGCAAGTCTGCCTCACTGAGGTTAGCTCCCTTTAAATTTGCGCCATGCAAACTAGCTTCTGTCAAGTCTGCTTCACTGAGATCAGTGTTTTGCAAGTTAGCACGACTCAGATTGGCTCGGAACAAAAAAGCATGGTGCAAATTAGCATAGCTTAAATCAGCATTAGCCAAATTTGTTTCCAAAAGATAGGCCTTCTGTAAATCAGCACAACGAAAATCTTGACCATGCAAATTTGTGCAATTTAAGATCGCAGTACGCAGGTTAGCTCTATATAAGTTCACCCCCTCCAGCTTGATACCACTTAATCCCGCATAATTAAAGTTAGTGCCAGAAATATTGCTATAGCTGAGATTAGAATCTAGCAGACATGCTCCCGATAGATCGGCATCTGACAGGTTGCTATGGGATAGATCCGTATTGCAAAGGTTGGCTTCCCAGAGATTCGCAAAAGCTAAGTTGCAATTGTTGAGATCGGCATTACTAAGATTAACCTTACTTAAATCCACGCCTCTTAAGTCCCACCCCGCAAAATTTCTTTGCCCTTCGGAGTAGCGTTGGATCAGATTGCGTTTCAGAGCAATATGATTATTCATCATGGCAAGATACAGGGTGAGCGAGGGGAACGAGATATGTCCCTTCTTGGGGAGCGATCGATTTCAATTAGGAAGTCTATTATAAGTATGCAATATGCCAATACTTATACCAGTTTTGCCCAGTTTTGCAATGTTTTAGATGCATATATTACTTATAGTATGCACCTTAATTGACCCTGACGTTTTGTTTTTGCTGCTGTTTTTGTTGTTGTTTCTCCAGTCGCTTCTCAGCTTGTTTGGCTTTTTCCTTTTCTTTTTTGATGGCATCCTTAGCAGCTTTGGCAGCTAACTCAGCTTTATACTTCGCTTCTCTAGTTTCTTCTTCTCTCTTTTCTTGGTAGTAGGCGTAGTCTCCTGCATAAACACAGAGATCGCCATCACGAATTTCGACAATTTTATTAGCTACTTGAGAGATAAAGTAGCGATCGTGGGAGATGACCGCCACAGTGCCTTCATATTCCCTCAAAGCTGACTCTAACATTTCTTTAGCAGGAATATCGAGGTGATTAGTTGGCTCATCGAGGATGAGAAAGTTAACTGGGGTCAGTAACATCTTGGCAAGAGCAAGCCGAGCTTTTTCGCCACCGCTTAAGTCACGGACTAGCTTAAATACAGTATCGCCGCTAAATAGGAATTTACCTAAGACTCCGCGAACTTCTTCATGGGTCATTTTGGGGAAGTCGTCATGGATGGTATGGAATACATCTTTGTGGAGGTCAAGGGCTTCGGCTTGGTTCTGCTCAAAATAACCCACCATCACGTTATGACCAAGGGTAATTTCACCTTCGTTGTAGGACTCTTTGCCTACTACCATTTTCAAGAGGGTAGATTTACCTGCTCCATTGGGGCCGAGGAAGGCCACGCGATCGCCTCTTTCAATTTCCAGATTTGCTCCTAAGAACAAAATTTGATCGCCGTAGGCATGGGTAAGATCTTTGATTGATACGGTGACTCTGCCACTGCGAGAAGCAGGGGGAAAGTGAAACTTGAGTGTCCGCACATCACTATCAGGAGCTTCAATACGCTCAATCTTTTCCAGTTGCTTTTCGCGGCTCTTGGCTTGGGTGCTGCGGGTGGCACTGGCACGGAAGCGATCTACAAATACCTGTTGCTTTTCAATATATTTTTGTTGACGTTCAAAGGCTGCTCCTTGGGCGGCCTTGGCTTCGGCTTTTTGGGTTAAGTAGGAGGAGTAGTTGCCGAGGTAAGTGGTGGATACACCTCTTTCGGTTTCCACGATGGAGGTGCAGAGACGATCTAGAAACTCACGGTCATGGGACACAATGACCATAGGTGTACTGAGCGATCGCAGATATTTCTCTAGCCACTCGATGGTTTCTAGGTCAAGGTGGTTAGTTGGTTCGTCAAGGAGGAGCAAGTCGGGAGACTGTAGCAAAATTTTGCCCAAGCCCATTCGCATTTGCCAGCCGCCGCTATACTCACTCACAAAGCGATCGCCATCATCTTGTTTAAATCCTAACTCTGGCAGCAGCTTGTCAATGCGGCTTTCGAGTTCATAGCCGTTATGATCTTCAAACTGACGCTGGAGTCGATCCATCTTTTTGAGGATCGGTTCGTAGTCTTCGCCTTCCTGCAAGTTTTCAAGATGGTGATGGACTTTGGCGAGTTCCCGTTGAATGTCGCGTACTTCTTGAAATGCTTGCCACATTTCTTGCTTGACGGTGCGAGTTTCTTCAATATCAAATTCTTGGCTCAGATAGGCAATCTTGAGGCTCGAAGGACGTACAATTTGCCCTGATGTAGGTTCAATCTGCCCTGCAATGATTTTTAGCTGTGTAGATTTCCCTGCACCATTTACACCAACTAAACCAATGCGATCGCCAGTTTTGACTTCCCAATTGACATCCTTGAGGACTTCGCCAGTGGGGTATATTTTCTGAATATGTTCAAGACGAAGCATAGGATTAGGGAAATTACAAAACTTAACTTTTTATTGAGATTATCATTTTTCGGTAATAAATGTATAGTTGACCGCAATCTTAATTTGATAGCCAAGCGATCGCTTCTTTGAGCCATAGCTCTATATCTTTATTCTTGACAAGTACTGGTAAAGTGGCGATCGCCTGTAGAGCATCGCTAATTTCAAGGGGGCTGTAGCCTAGCGCAAGGAGAGTCATTTCTAGTTCTTCCTGCAATTCAGTAGATATAAAACTACTCACCGAGCGAGTTTCACCCACTTGCAAAAGACGACCATCAGCTAGTTTAGATTTAAGTTCTAGGGCTAGGCGTTCGGCGGTTTTTGTGCCGACTCCCGGAGTAAGACTGAGAACGCGAGTATTACCTGAGATGATGGCTTTAACTAGGTCTTGAATACCCAGACTATTCAGTAAAGAGAGCGCAACCTGAGCGCCAATACCCGATACAGTAATTAACTGACGAAATAGATCACGCTCGGCAATGCTTAGGAAGCCAAACAAAATCATTTGGTCTTCTCGCACTGCGAGATGTGTAAAAATTTGGATCTCTTCACCAATGCTCGGCAGTTTCTCCGCATGGCGAGATGTAATCTGGATATCGTAACCAACTCCATGCACATCAAGGGTAAGCCAATGGGCAAAGGTCTTTTTGCGAGCATTGTCAACAGCTTTGCAGGTGGCGATCGCGCCGCGCAAAAATCCAATCATCTCCAGTTATCGCCTTGGTAAAGGTGGAAATTGGGGCAGTTGCACTGAAGCCATAGAAGTGGGTTTACGGGAGCTGGCGATCGCTAATTGAGGCAAATTTTCCGTATCTTCCTTATCCTGAGGTGGCATTTCCGATTCACCATTAGACAAAGCTTGAATAAACTTAGGAGTGGCTACCCGATGTAAAAGCGTTGGTCTGGCATTACTCAAGGAACTATTCAATACATCATGGTCAATCACTGGAGTCTCTGACCTTGGGCTAGTACTGACAGGCTGATGATGTTGATGGGAAAAATTTTGATTTGACAGATTATGCTCTTCATCAACATCATTGCTAGTTAACTGCTCCAGTGACTGAGCAGAAGTTTCCGATCTCAGTTTAGGTAAATTAATCGAAAGGGGAGAGCCTTGATGCGCCTTATGCGGTCTTATAATCAAGGGCGAAATGGGTTGATTTCTGCTCAAGGCATCTGGAATCTCCGAAGATTCTGTGTGAATCCTTGGCGTAGAGGCAGATATATCAATAGGGGCAGGGGGTGAAGGGTCAGGTTGTGACTGATTGCCGCTATGGACATCTGGGGGAGCCGTAATCTTAATTACATTCTGAAGGATATTTTGCGAATCAGGATCATTGCCATTAGATTCTATAGGAGTAATCTTTTCATCGGCTAATTTGGCAACTGACCAAGATTCTAGGGCGGATAGCGCTGATTCTGTTGGGGATGGCGGCACTGATGTACTTTGACTAGATGTATCAAGACAACGCTCTAAAGCAGCCTTTAGTTGTGATGTGTGATGTTGTTGACGTTTGAGACGCTCGCGCAGTTCATCACAGTTGCTGTGGACATCCTGTAGTTCACGCTCAAGTTGATCGATGCGCGACTGCAAAGTTTGAGTAAGGGTCTCCTGTCTCTGGATAACCATCTGAGACAGTTGTAACTGCTCTTGCGCTTGACGCAGTAGCAATTGAGCTTGCTGGCTACGTTCATTACAAAAGCGCAATTCCTGCTCTAACATCTGCCTTGACAAATGGCTAAATGGTTCTTGGCTGAGGTTTTCATGGCTGTTAGGATAACCATCGTTGGTAAACATCGCATCTGACAAGTTGCTTTCAGGTTCAGGCATACTATTTCCCAGCACTGCCTGTTCTTGTGATGACGAATCGCCAAATCTAGTCTGACTCATGACTTACCCTTCACGCCAAGAATTTTACTTATCGTCAAATCTTATCTTAAAAAGTTATTTTTTGATTCATTAATTTTAGTTAATTTTGATTGAATGTAAAAGATTCAATGGATTAACGACGTATTAATGACATTTTAAGACAATTAATTACAAACTTAATTAATCTTTTTAATCTTTGGCAGCTTCTAGGTACTGCCCAAGTATTGCACCACAAGTATTACCTAAATACTATGGTTTGTATAACTAGTGGGTATAACCAGTGTTTTGCATAGCTGGTTAATTTTGATTGAGCTTATGGTTTTTATACTAAAACCTACATGGTTAAGTCTAGATTAAAAGTATTACTTGATACTTTATTTTTGATTGTCCTGAAATTACTCTGCTCATTTTTTATGGTTTTTTAGTTGATTTCTCTAATTGCTTTTGATTAAACAAATTAGCTGAGAGAAATGCAGTGCATTATGCTCTAAAAGATCGAAATTAGGGATATTCATTAGGTTTGAAGAGTTTGAAGAATGATTTATTTGACTTTTGTTGAACTTTGATGAACTTGGGTTCCAATTCAACTCACAAATTTTTGAGAGCGTGTTTAAGAAGTTTCGCTCCTATTAGATTCTATTGGGTGATGTAGCTTTTATGAAAATCCTTTAAATTTGCTTAAAATTTGTTTGCATCGCTTAAGATATATTTAATAAAAGTTAACATAACCATTTACTCCTCCTGATACCTATGAAAGCTCTCTGGTCAATGGTGGCAATCTCTGGTTTAACCTTTGTTGCTGCTGGTTGTAATGCAGCTAAGGATGCAACCCAAGCTCAAACTCAAGCTTCTAGACAATTGCCTTCTGTCGATGTCGCGATCGCTAAGAAAGGTTCGCTGACAGCTTCCAAGGAATACACAGGTACAACCGCACCGATTCGTGAAGTATCTGTGCGATCGCGGATCGAAGGACGACTTCTAGATTTGGGAGTAGATGTTGGCGATCGCGTGGAAGCAGGTCAGGTAATTGCTCAACTAGATGATGCAACACTGTCGGCATCTGTCTTGCAAGCGGACGCGGAGGTGGCCGCAAGGGAATCTGAGGTATCGCAGGCTAATGCGGCAGTGGGTAATGCCCGCGCTCAAGTGGAAAGGGCAAGGTTGGAATATCAACAGGCGCAAGTGGATGCCGATCGCTTTCAGAAATTAGCCAAGGAAGGAGCCGTATCACCGCAAACTGCTGAAACCGCTAGTACTCGCGCTCAAACCCTTGCTCAAGCCGTGCGATCGGCGGAGCAGCAGGTGAAGTTGCAGGAGCAAACGGTGGGAGCCTCTAGTCAAAGGGTGTTGGCACAGGAAGCAATTCGGTTGAGGGAGCAGGAGCGACAATCCTATACAGCGATCGCGGCTCCTATTAGTGGATTAGTTTTAGAGCGACTAAGTGAAACAGGAAGCCTTCTCTTTGCGGGTAATGAGGTGGTGCGAGTCGGTGATTTTAGTCAGGTTAAGGTAATTGTGCTGGTCTCAGAATTGGAAATTAGCAATGTACGGGTTAACCAGTCTGTCGATGTGCAGTTTGATATGCTCCCCAATCAAAAATTTAAGGGTCGTGTCCTAAGAATTTCGCCCGTAGCGGATACAGTGGCGCGATTAATTCCTGTGGAAGTAGCAGTTCCTAATCGCGATAATCGTCTTGGCAGTGGCATGTTAGCGAGGGTTAGCTTTGGCGATCGCTCTAACCAGCCCCAAATAGTGATTGCGGAGACAGCCTTGGAAGCTATGGGCAGATCGGGGGCAGGTCGTCCCAATGCATCACAGGACAGTGGCAAACCCAAAGGTCGCGATCGCGCTCAACCACAAACGGGCAATGTATTTGTCATGACTGGCAATGATCAAGAACCCAAGGTTACTAAGCGGCAAGTCACCATAGGCGATCGGCGAGATGGCAAAGTGAGCATCATATCTGGTCTTAAGGAAGGCGATCGCGTTGTCATTCGCAGTAGTGGCAAGTTACAAGATGGCGACACCGTGAAGTTAAGTATTTTGTCTGAAACCTGATTTAAGTCATTAGCTGTTAGCTGTTAGCTGTTAGTAATTAGCTAAAAGCCAAAAGCTAAAAGCCAAAAGCTAAAAGCCAAAAGCTAAGAGCCAAAAGCTAAAAGCCAAAAGCTAAAAGCTAAAAGCCAACTAAACCAAGAGAAACCCCATGAGTACTCCAGAACATAATTCTAATCAGCCACCGCACCATGGAATAGATATGATTGAAGATGACTCTGGGCAAAGTCCACCAGTACAATCTTCCAGTATCAGCGCCTTAGCTATCCGTCGCCATATCGGTACATTGATGTTGACGATCGCGATTTTGGTGATGGGAGCATTTTATGTGGGACGCTTGCCCACTGATTTGTTGCCTGCGATCGTTTATCCCCGCATTGGTGTCCAGATCAATGTACCAGGTATTAGTCCAGAGGTGGCAGTTACAGAAGTTACCAAGCCCCTAGAGGAGGTTTTGGCGATTACTGAGGGAGTCAATCAAATTTTTTCGCGTACTCGCGAAGGGCAAGTGAGGGTTGACCTATTTTTTGATGCGGGTCGCAATGTTGATCAATCCCTGAATGATGCTGTGGCTAGTTTTAATCGTGGTCGTAGCCGTCTGCCCGATGAAATAGAAGATGTTCGCATTTTTAAGTTTGATCCTTCCCAATTACCAATTTATGAATTTGCCCTATCATCGCCTTCACTGCCTCTAGACAAGTTACGCACCTTTGCTGATGAAGAACTCAGCCGTGAATTGGCGGTGGTGCCGGGGGTTGCTGGTGTGGATGTGGTGGGAGGAGTCCGTGAGGAAGTGCAGGTAAATTTGGATTTGCAACGCTTACAGGCTGCGGGACTGAGTGTAAATGATGTGGTGACAGCCCTCCGCAATCGCAATACGGACATCTCAGGGGGCAGATTGCGCGGCGGCTCAGTGGAGCCACTGACGAGGGCGATCGGCAAGTTTCGTGATGCGAGCGAAATTGAGAACCTTTCCTTTTTGACCAGAAGCAATGTTAGCGAAGGCGTAAATCGTCAAGTATATTTACGAGACTTTGCAGAGATTGTGGATGGCACTGAAGAACAAAGAATTTTTTCGACATTAAATGGCAAAGAAGCAATCCGTCTAGTTGTCACCAAGCAACCCGATGCTAATACCATTGAGGTGATTGATCGGGTCAAAGAAAAAATTAAAACCTTGCAGGAGAGTGGCTTAATTCCTCAAGATGCCGACATTACGGCCACCCTTGATGAATCCAAACTAATTCGCGCTTCCGTTGCCAATGTAACTTCTTCAGGGATTATGGGTGCTGGTCTAGCGGCGATCGCTGTATTCCTGTTTCTCGGCTCACTGCGCCAAACCCTCATCATCAGCCTAGCCATTCCCCTAGCCACCCTTGCTGCGGTAATTTGCATGGGCATCTTTGGCTTTTCCCTAAATCTATTTAGCCTTGGCGGTCTTGCTCTGGGTGTGGGGATTGTGGTTGATAACTCCATCGTTATGCTCGAAAATATTACCTTGGGCATCGACAAAATGAAACGCCAAGCTCAAGCAGGTCTTGGCAAAGTCGATCCGATCGCTCAAGCCCAGATTAGTAGTACGGAGATTGAATCAGCGCTGATTGCCTCAACTACTACTAATATAGTTGTGATTTTGCCTTTCCTCTTACTAGGTGGGTTTCTCTCATTACTATTTAACCAGTTAATCTTGACCATTAGCTTTGCAGTGGCTGCTTCGATCGTGATCGCCATTACCATTGTCCCGATGATGGCATCACGACTGCTGGCATTGCCTTGGTCAAGCCGTCTCAATGAGACATGGTTTATGCAAGCCTTTGAGCAACGCTTTATCACCACAACTCACCTTTACGCAGGCCTATTAGCTAAAACCTTGCACTATCGTTTATGGGTAATTGTGGCGATGTTTACGATCCTTGGTGGCGGTGGCTACCTCATGGCAAAAGAACTTCCCCAAGAGATTATTCCCCAAGTCAAAACAGGTGATGTGAGCCTCAATGCTCAATTTCCCCCAGGAACCACGTTGGCTCAAAACAGCAAGGTCATGACCATCATTGATGAGATTCTACTCAAACAACCTGAAACTCAATTTGCCTTTACAACGATTGGCGGATCTTCCTTTGGTAGTAATGTCACGGCTAATCCCTTGCGTGGCGGCAGCAACATTACCCTCAAACCTGATGCCAACCTCACTGATTTTATTCGCAATGTCAATGCAGAGATAGGTAAGCTCAATTTGGCGGGTATTAGGATTAGAGTTAATCCTGGACAAGTACGCGGCATCATTGTCAATAACTCTCCTGTGCCGAGAACCGATATTGATGTGGTGTTGCAAGGTACAAATCCCGAAACCTTGGCACAGGCTGGTTCAGACCTATTGAGTCGTCTTGAAACTGATGTGCAGGGCGCAAATTTCCGACCTGATGTGGATGCGCGGCAACCAGAGGTGCAAATTGTCCCTAATTGGGAGCGTTTGCAAGCCTTGGGGCTTTCTACACAGGCGATCGGGTCAACTCTACAATCGGCTATCACTGGCGCAGTGCCAACTCAGTTACAGAGAGGCGATCGCCTAGTGGATGTACGGGTACAGCTAAAACCAGAGGATCGACTTAATGCTTCTCAATTACAAGAGTTGCCGCTTTTTGTCTCCAATAATCGTCCCGTGCGTCTGGCAGATGTGGCAACCATCAGAGAAGGTCGCGCTCCTGGCGAAATTCAACGAATCAATCAGCGTCAAGTCTATTTACTGCTTGGCAGTATGGAGAGGGGAGCCAGTCTTAGCGAAGCTTTGACTCAAACAGAACAAGCGATCGCCGCCACCAAGATGCCTGAAGGCGTAACGGTATTACCTAGCAGTGCTAAGATTGCCAATCAAGGACTCTCTCAAGCCTTTGTTGTGTTGGGGCTTTTAGCGGCCTTCTTGGTATTTGTGGTTATGGCAGTGCAGTACAACTCCTTGCTCGATCCCCTAGTCATTATGCTTACTATTCCCCTTGCCCTTGCAGGTGGCATTTTGGGGCTATTTGTAACTAAAGGATCAATTAATGTGATGGTGGTCATTGGGGTGATCCTGCTCATTGGTATCGTGGTAAACAATGCGATCGTGCTAGTGGAGTTAGCTAACCAAATTCGCGAACAGCAAAAGTGCAGTCGTTTGCAAGCAATGCTGCAAGCCGCACCCACTCGCCTTCGACCTATCCTCATGACCACAATTACCACTGTTCTAGGAGCATTTCCTTTGGCTCTAGGGGGCGGAGATGGAGGCGAATTTTTGCAGCCCCTTGGGGTTGTAATCTTTTCTGGGTTAGCCTTAGCAACTTTTCTCACCCTATTTTTGACTCCCTGTTCCTATGTCCTGCTCCATGAAATCAGCATTTCCACATGGAAAAGAATCAGGCTGATCAATCAACGCGATAAGTTATTAAACAAACCAAATTAGAGCCTGTTTGATGCCAAATCTCAAAATGGCGTAGCCATTTTGAGATTTATGAGATCAGAACTGACAAGCATTTTTCAACCATAGTGCTTCCTCCTCGGACAACATCGGCGTTAGCTTGGTAATCACCGTTTGGTAATAGTTTTCCAGCCATGCAATTTGTTGAGGATTAAGCTTTTGACGATCAATTAATTGGCGATCGAATGGAATGTAAGTAAGAGACTCAAACTCATACCAAGTTTGTCCATTGCCTTGGTTTGTTTGCGATTCCTTGACAAAATAAAGATTTTCCAGACGAATACCGCCCCATTCAGGTTGATAGTATCCCGGCTCAATGCTATTAATTGTGCCAAGATCAAGGGTCTGGTTGACACGCTTACTAATGCCATTGGGACCTTCATGGACATTCATAAATGCGCCCACTCCATGACCTGTGCCATGTCCATAATCTAAACCGCTTTGCCACAGGGAGGCACGGGCAATACCGTCAATTTGACTGCCTGTTGTTCCCTTGGGAAATCTTTGCATGGCGCAGTTGATATGGGCTTTGAGGACTTCGGTATAGCGATCGCGCTGTTCTTCAGTGGGTGTCCCGATACTAATGGAACGAGTATCATCGGTTGTGCCACCATAGAATTGGGAACCAGAGTCTAGCAAGAGCAGTTGCCCCTGTTTGAGGTGACAATCAGGACTAGGATTGCTGTAATGGACAATGGAGCCGTTAGCTCCTGTACCTGCGATCGTGGGAAAACTCAAATCATAGAACCCTGATTGCTGGCGATATAGGCCCTCAATATGATCTGCCACATCGCGCTCACTAATAGATTTATCATCATTAATCTGCTCTTCTATCCATTTGATGGTCAGAGTTTTTGCCCAACTTGCTTTGAGGTTTGCCTGTTGCATCTGCGCTATCTCCACAGCATTTTTATGGGCTTTGAAGATTTCTACGGGATGCATGGCTTCTATGATTTGGGCATTGGCTTCTTTTAAGAGTAAATAGGTTCCAAGGGTAGTTTGTGATGGGGCAACCAGTACTTTGGGAGATGTATTTTGATCTGTGGATGATGTGTGAATCAGCGATCGCAAGGTGACAAAATATTGAGCATAATCCTGAATTTGTACCTTTCCTGCTAGGGCATCGCGCACCTCGGCACTAATGCGATCGCCATTGGTAAAGAGGTAAGCATCATCTAGGGTCACGATCGCGTAACTAATAAAGACAGGATTACATTCCACATCACGCCCCCGCAAGTTATAGAGCCAAGCAATTTGGTCAAGTTTGGTAATTGGTAAAATACTCACCTTTTGCTGGCGCATTGATGCGCGTAGTCTTTCTAGCTTTTGCGACAGACTTTCCCCTGTAATCGCATCAGGAATGGCAATGATGGGCTGATCACCAAACGGAGGAATTGCTTCCTGCTCTGCCCAAGGACTTTGCGATCGCACCACATCCACTAAGTTGGCATTCACAGGAACAATCTCGACCCCACATTTCTCTAGATGCTCTTGAAAACGGCGGTATTGAGCGATCGTGACCGTGAAAGGATCAATGCCGAGTCTGAAGGGTTGGGAATTTTGCCAAGCTTGATTACCAAGCTCTTCCAGTACCTCTTCAATAGTTGGGTGATTTTCTAAACCTACCTTACACACTGTTTGCAGAGATGCATCGATCTGCTGATCGGCCTGCTCGTAATAACGCGAATCCACAAAAACCCAAGCTCGATCAATACCAATTAAAAAATCCCCTGCGGAGCCAGTGAATCCACTAATCCATTGACGGCGTTGCTTGGCTTCTGGCAAGTATTCATTCAGATGCTCATCGGCAGAGGGGACAAAATAGGCATCAATGTTATGTTTTACCAGTTGCGATCGCAATGCAATCAATTTGTGCGCTGTACTAGTCGGAGCAGTTGCAGTATTTAAGGTCAGAGATGGCAACACAACCATGAAGTTTATTGATATAGACAGTAAGTTATTACCATTGTATCTATTTCTGAGTAGCCCCATTGATGCATGATTAAGACAGCCCAGTAATGCATTCTTAAGAATTCAAACAATTTCGAGAATTTCCATAATTTCCTGTAATTTATTTTTATGAAATCAACTGCATTTATTCCCCTCACTGTATTTATACTTACCCTAGCCCTACTGGGATGGGGCTATTGGCGATCGCGTAAGTTTGGCAAACTAGGATTTCTATCTTGGTTGCAATTTATTGCTTTAATGTCGCCTTGGCTAATCTATTTTGGTCTATTTATTACTGGTATTTTTATTAACTTCACAGCCCTCTTATTCTTATTATTGGGTTCTAGCATAGCCTACGTCATCATTGGCAATCAGTTACGCAAAAGCACGGCTGAAGAGCGCAAAGTTCTCGAAGAAACCATCAAACAACAACTAGGCAAGCAAATTAGGGAAAGACTCAATCAGGTAGAGGAAAAAAACTCAGGCGATCGCCAAATTGATCGGCAAGAAACTAACGCTCCCATCGCGATCGCCATGGCACAGGGCAAAAACCAACTCAAGCAGTTTCAACCTATGCCTGCGGAAGATATTAAATTAATCCAAGGCATTTTTGGAATTGAAACATATTACGTCACCGAAACCATTCCCTATCAAGAAGGAGCTATTTTTCGGGGTAACTTGCGAGGTGAACCAGACGCAGTACATGAGCGTTTGAGTAAATCTCTCAGCGATCGCCTTGGCAAAAAATATAATTTATTTCTCATTGAGGGGCAAGATCGGCGACCTGTAGTCATCGTGCTGCCTAGCCAAATTAGCTTTTACAGCGATACCATTCCTCAACGCATTTTGATCGCAGTTCTCATTATTGCCAATCTTTATACATCCCTTAGCTTGGGAGCATTGGTGGCGGGTATTCCAGTGGTCAGTTCACCCCAAGACCTAATGGTTGGAATTCCCTTTGCCTTGGGTATCATGACAATTTTGGGAATCCGTGAAATTGCCATGCGCTGGACAGCCAAAAAATATCAAGTCCAGATGAGTTTACCCTTCCTGTTGCCATCTTCACAGCTTGGTTCCTTTGGTGCTTTTAGTCGTATTTGTAACCCGTTACCCAATCGCACTGCTCTATTTGATGTTGCGATCGCGCCAGCCCTTGTGAGTGGTGTCCTATCCCTACTTATGCTCATTATTGGCTTCCGCCTATCGGCGATCGGTATGGGTTCCATTGATATTCCTAGCCAAATTTTTCAAGCTTCAGTATTAGCAGGAACCTTAGCCAAGGTCTTTTTGGGAGAATCCTTACAAAATAGTTTTATCTCTATTCATCCCCTAGTGGTGCTGGGATGGCTCGGCTCCGTGATCACCGCCCTAAATCTGATGCCCGCAGGTCAACTCGATGGCGGCAGAATTGTGCAGGCCGTCTATGGTCGCCGCACCGCAGGCTGGACAACAGTATTAACTCTCATTTTCTTAGTTATAGCCACTGTCATAAATCCCCTCGCGCTCTATTGGGGCGGTATTATTTTGATTTTACTAAGGGATCTCGAACGACCCATGCTCAATGAGTTATCAGAATTGGATAGCGATCGCGAGGCCTTAGGAGTAGTCGCCCTATCTTGGATGCTAGTCACCTTGCTACCCATTGCCTCTGGAATGGCAGAGCGCATGGGCATCGGTAGCAGCAGTGGTCTCTTACCCTAACTCTATGCTGATTTTACTCCTGATGAGAACTTCATGTCAGATCATCAGGTGGCTTGATCGGTATGTCAGCACGATTGAGTAAGTTGGGCGGGATATTACTCACTGCGCCAAAGGGTTGGGGAGAATTAGGATCGGGCTTAGGTAAATCGTACATCGCCAGCAATGACTGAATTAACCCCGGAACTGACTGAGGATCCATAAACAAAACTTTGCTGCTAGGACTTTGACCGATCGCCTGTCCCATCTCTAAATAGTTTTTTGCCAATAGGTATTGCACCGCATCCTTACCATTGGGATGATCGGCGATCGCCTTAGCAATACGCTCAATGGAAAGTGCGATCGCCTCAGTTTGTTGCAATCGCACCTGTCGTTCGGCATCAGCAATTACCTGATTTGATGAAGCCTCTGCCTCCGCCTTCTTAATTTCCGAAGTCTTTTCCCCCTCAGACAGAGAAATCATGGCTTTTTTCTCAATTTCTGCCGCCTTTTGTTTTTCCATCGACTGCAATACCGAAGTGGGAATCGTAATCTCGCCGATCCGCACACGCAAAACCATTACGCCCCAATCCTTAGTATCGTTAGTAATTCCCTCTAAGATCTCGGTATTAATCCGTTCTTGACCACCAATAATGTAATCTAGCTCATAGCGCCCCATCTGTGTCTGCAACTGTGTTGATAGGGAAACAATAAGGGACTGATCAACATTTTCAATATTGTAACGGGCTTTTTTGAGGTTGGTAATTTGCCAATACATCGCCGCACTAGCATTTAAACTAACATTATCCGAAGTCATACAGGGCAAAGCCTTTAGCTCAAGTACCTGCTCGCGGGCGCTCTTAACTAGGGCAACGCGATCGATAAAAGGCAGCACGATATTAATCCCCGGCTCCATCGTTTTTTGGTATTTACCAAACCTTTCTACTAGAGCAATATGTCCTTCGTCAATAATCTGAAAGGAGCGATAAATATAAGTACCACTCAATACAGCAAATACAATACTGAGAATCGTTGCTTCCATTGACGAACCCCTGATACGAAGTTGAAGACATGCCCTGAAAATGCTGTCTCAGCAAGATTATATAGCAAAAAAATTTGGCATTTGAATCTATGCCGATCCTTTTTAAGGATTTCCAAAATCAGAGTGTATCAGCGTCTATGGCTATCCCACCCTTCGTATTTAAAAGCCCAGCTTGTGCAGTAAAGCCGCTTGAGATTCTGGTTGCTGGCTGTAGGAAAATCCCCAAGGCACTGTTGAAGGCAACCATTCTAAAAAATTATCTAGACAATAGGGGCTACCATACACCACGATCGCTTCCAGCATTTGGTCTTCAATCAACTTTTTCAACAGTAGGGTAATCTGCTCATTAATATTTACATTGCCTCGGAATGGATTACCACGACTAAAAATTTGGATAAATACGCTGGAGAAATGATTACTAGTTAATTGCAATTCTAAATTTTTAAGAATAAAGCGATCAGCAACCAACTTGATATAGTCTTTTTGATTTGGCAGAGTCACTGCTGGCGATTGTGATGTCAAAAATTCGTGGCAAGTGAGTGGATCATCAACGATCAATAGGTTTAGTTTGGGTGATGGGATTTGAGATAAGTTCTGGTCAGTATCTGCACCCTGTTCCCTCAGATCAATACCCGCATAAACACTAATAGATTTGGTGGCAATATCACGGGCAATCTGTAAGTTCTGAGGGTTGCCAAGTTGTTTGAGATCGTTTGCATAGCCACATACCTTTTGCTTGGCTTGCCAAATTCTTTGCACAGAAGCCTTAATTCGATCGCGATCGATTAGTCCCGTTTCTACGGCAGCACAGACAGCCTGAATCGTGGCAATGGGATCTACAGGCATCAACAAAATATCTGCCCCCGCCTTCACTGCCTGTATGGCGATCGCTTCAGGACTATGCAAATTCGCAACCCCTGACATAATCAGGGCATCAGTACTAATTAAGCCATCAAAGCCAAACTCATTTCGCAAAATATCCGTTAAAACACAGGGAGAGAGTGTGGCAATATTTTGGGGATCTAGTTGGGGCGCAAATACATGGGCAGTCATAATGGCATCCACTCCCGCCGCGATCGCATTTTGAAAAGGCGGAAACTCCACATTATTAAATCGTTCGCGATCGTGTGGCAGGATGGGAGTCTGCAAATGAGAATCGATCGCCGTATCCCCATGCCCCGGAAAGTGCTTGGCGGTAGTTAATACAGGATATTGTTTTGCACCCGTAATAAATGCTCGCGTACAACCCATCACTTCCCCTGGCGTAATGCCAAAGGCGCGGACATTAATCACAGGATTTTCGGGATTATTATTTACATCCACCACAGGGGCAAGCATCCAGTTAATACCGATCGCCAAGGACTCCTGAGCCGTAATTCGCCCCATTTCTTCGGCATATTTGAGGGATACATCTTGCAATGCCATCGGTGGCGGAAACCAAGTTGCTCCACTAAAACGCTGACCCACCCCCTCCTCAATATCTGCCGCAATCAAGAGAGGAATCTTCGTCCAAGATTGCATCTCCTGCGTCCGCAGGGCAATTTCTGCCGCACTCCCTCCCAGCAGAATCACACCACCAACACCATATTCTCCAATCAATTTTTGCAGATCTGCTTTTGGTAGTTCCCATTGGGGATATTGAATTTGGTGGTCGTAAAGCATACCACATGCTCGCACCACCAGCATTTGTGATACTTGCTCAGATAGGCTGAGACTATCTATATCGGGCAGAGTAATGGGCGGCATGATTAATTTAAGAACAGGAAAGAGATAAAAAATTAAAAAAAGGTAATTACTAAAATTCTAAACTGAAGTCCTTGCGGGTCATTGGCTGCGGTATTTCTAGGCCTTCCCCCCCAATATAATTTAGAGGCTGACCCTCCACAGATAAGTATACCTTAGCGTTAGGTTCTAGACTGGTAACGCTGTATAAAACTTGGATGACTCTGCCTTGCATAGAAGCAGACCCACCGCCCGATGTAAATTCCTTGGAGAGGTTAATGCGAATTTCCTGATCCTTAGTTGTAACACTCAAAATTTTGGTATTCGCAGGAATGGCGCTAGAGAGAGTAGATTCTGGTGGCTTTTGATTAACTAACGACTCAAGGGTTTGCGCGATCGCTTCATTGTTGCTTTTAGCTTTGATGGCGATCGGGACAGCCACCAATTTATTTTTTTGAGACTCAATCCAATACACAGCCAATTCTCCATCCTTAGCCGTAACCATTGGGGGAGATGGGTTAGCTTGATCGATCGCATTAGGTGTGGATACTTGAGGACTAAGCTGATTATTGACACCGTTCAAATTGACCAGCACAGCCGTTGCCGAACCACCAATGATTGCGGCCGTCAGCAAACCCAGCCAAGCTGTTTTGGGAATAGAATTGTGGGGAATGGGGTTTTTCATGGTTAGCCTCACCATTACATATGGTCACTATAGGTTATTTATGACGTAATCGAAGAGTAGTTGGCTCCCCAAAATACGAAATTACCCCTGCATCAGTTTAGTGAGCATCTTGTCAACCCGTTGAGTCAATTGATGATCACTCATGCCTAACTGATCAAGGATGCTTAACGCTAACTCTAGAGATCGCAACGCCTTACCCTGATACTGGTAATGGTATTGCGAACCAAGACTCAGTTGGTATAGTTTTGCCAGTTCATAGAGGCTAGTGGCATAGTCTAATGTCATGCCCTGCTGCTCAAAGGCAAGGGATGCATCTAACAAGGAGTCTTCAGCAGTTTCGATCGCATCTTCATCAAGGGGTTCTAAGCCTTCTTGAATACGTTGGGTATAGATTTTGCCGCGCAAGTAACGCGCGATCGCCAGACCTCGATGAAAATGCAACTCCCGAAAACGTGGGAATAGATTCACCCTAGCGCAAAACAAACTTCTCTCCAGTTGGCGATCGCCTAACAAAGCCTCAGTTAAGTCACAATACAAATAACCAATATCCAACGTATCCACAGGTTCTTGCAACTGAGCAATGGCATCCTCAATCATGGTGATCGCATCTTGCCAACGAGACTGCGCGATCGCCACCCTTGCCAAGCCACGCAAACACAACGACTTCAGCTCATAGTCCCCTTCAGTCATGGCAATATCAAGGGCATTTTGATAGAGCGATCGAGCCTCCACACTATTTCCCGTAGTTAAATGCCAGTTTGCCAAATTAGCACAACTCATCCCCGTCAAACTCGCAGCATTCACATCCAAAGCGATCGACAGAGCTTTCTCAAAATTGATGCGTGCCTCCGCCAAATTATGCCCCCGTTCAAAAAACTTACCCATTAAAACATAAATCAGCACCTGCTCCTTAACTTCAGGCTGTATATCTAACGCAACTTGCAAATGACGTAACCCATCATCCCAGATCGCCATCTCAAAAGACCACAGCGCTTGCACATAATGCAACTTACCCAACAAATAATTAAATGCACTTTCCCCCTCATTGCCCCCTTGCTGAATATAGCTGTTCGCTTGATCGATCAGCTTTTTAGCCAACTTCAATGCTTCTGGTTGCATCGTTTTAATTTGTACTGCTGCCAAATCAAGACTAAATTTTGCCATCAAGAAGAAATCAGTTGATTCAGCGATCGCTTTCTGTAAACTAGATTCAAGGTAAGCAATCTCCTCAGTTCGATTCAGATGTTGTATATCTGAATTTAGTTTTTCTATCAATTTCATAGAAACCTTTGCCTCCTTGTATAGCCCATACTATTCATATCCTACCCACAATAGGAGATGAAAACTATCCCCACATAAGGTAGCTTTTGAGGGACTTACCAATTTTTCTTGCTAGAACTTACAAGGGCCTGGCTTATTATTTGGACAAATTGTATTTTCATTGGTCTTAGGCAATTGCTTAGGATCAAACTTCAGATCAGACAAATTAGCTCCATTAAGTTTGGCATCATTCCAATTAGTCCCATTCACCTGCGCTCCACTTAGATTTGCTCCACTTAGATTCGCTCCTGACATATCCGAGTAGTTCAACTTCACATTAGTTAAATTGGCTCTTCTAAGGTTAGAAGAACTTAAATTTAAAGTCGAAAGATCCTGATTAGATAGATTTCTGCCTTCGCGAGGCTCATTCACAATTTGCCAAGCTAACAAAACCGTAGGACTTAATTTGGTAGCATTCTCCGTGCCGATCGCCCCAATCTTAGTTCCCTTCAAATTGGCTCCATTCATTTTGGCACTCATAAAATTAGAACGGGTAATATTAGCCCCCGTAAAATCCACCAAATTCATCTGAGCATTCGTAAAATTAGACCAAATCACACTGGCTCCCACCAATCTAGACCTACTCATATCAGCATTGGCAAAGTCAGCACCATTGAGATTAGCATTTTGGAAATTCGCACCAGTAAGATCGGCATCCTGCATCTTGGCATTGGTTAGGTTTGCTTGGCTAAAATCAGCTCCCGCCAACTTCGCTCCCGAAAAATCAGCCTTTGTAAAGTCCATGCCCCTAGCATCTTTAAAAATGCCAAACCGTAACCCCAGATCAAATATGGGACGACTAGCCACACTGTAAAGTAAAAATGCTCCGCCAATCACACCTAAACCAATCACAGGAAACTTCAGATAGTCTTGCCATAGAGACTCAATACTTACACTAGGTAACTTGATCTTCGGCTCATTCGATACAGGCTCAGGGGGGCTATTCTCAAGGGAGGCCGCATAGGATTCATAGGAATCATAGGAATCTTCCGTAAACCGATTAAAATCTAACTGATCAGGGGGCGCACTCATTCGCGCTTGCGTTTCTTCATACCTATTTTTGGGAACACGGCGATCGCGAGGGATCTCTCTAGTCTCAGATACACCCGTCATATCAGTGGGTATTCTCCGTGAAGATACAGGAGTATTCACATTACTAATGGTGGTAATACTGTCAGACAGATCGCCACTCTCCAACAATCCCGACCAATCAGTATTATCATCATGAGCTTCCATCGCCAAATCTTCTAAATTTGGCAACTCAGACTTTTTAGATGATCTTCTACTATGGCTATTATTTTGTGAACTGTGTTGTGAACTATTTTGAGAACCAG
Organism: Pseudanabaenaceae cyanobacterium bins.39; assembly: GCA_033765135.1. Lineage (GTDB taxonomy): Bacteria > Cyanobacteriota > Cyanobacteriia > Pseudanabaenales > Pseudanabaenaceae > Pseudanabaena. The sequence continues at coordinate 40,967 of JANRII010000024.1, read as the reverse complement.
TGGAACCCATAGAATTTCCAGAGCGTCTCGGCGACATAGTGCCACGACTATCTGAGCCAATAGTAGGAGGCTGTAACATCCCAGAAATTACCGTCTCTGCATCTAGCAAATCTGTCCAACCTTGATCCACCATATCAATGCCTTTGTCATGGGGCAAACCATAGGACTGCTTGTGAAAGCTATCAAAATCTTCGATATTACGCGATTGTTGCGGTGGTTTCTGTTGCAGTGGTTGAGATACTGGCATAGGCATGGGCTGACGCTTGGGAGGTAAAGGAGGTAAACCCATAGGCAAAGCACTCTTAGTATCTTTTGTATCTTTGCCAAGTGTTGGTACAGTTGGCTCTTGCATTGTACCCTGAGCCATTTTGGGTGGTGGCGGTGCAACTTGACGAGGCATCATGGGCGGAGGAACAGGTTCATGGGGAATAATTGGCGGTGGCGGCGGCGCAATTTCATGATTACTCACCGTACCTAGCGCCATATCACCTCCTAGCGGCAAATCTTCTAAATCAAAATTATCTAGATAGTCATGGCTATCAACGGCTATATCCCCCAAAACATCGTAGGACATCGCATCTTGAATGAAATCATTTTCAGAAGCTTGGCGATCGCGCAACACCTCACTAGCTAACTGCTCCTCAAAGGGATCAGCATCATCGATAGGAATATCATCATTCAAGGAATTAAAAGCTGTATCGAAGCTATCCTCCACAGTAGAAACTTCATCAATCACAGGAATATTGGCAATATTTGCCGTACTTTCTTCCTTCCGATTGGGACTAAGGGTTGTCGTGATATTGGGAGCAGCAGAATCAGTAAGAGGTAATAGTTCAGCTTCATCAAAAGACTCTAAATCAAAATCTTCATCTAATGCACTTTCAAAGTAGTCAATATCCTCACCAGAAGTCAAACTTTCTGGCTCTAATACATCCTGACTCAAGACCGCATTTTCGGTGATCTCGGCCGTTTTTTCTAGCAAACTATTACTTAAATCATCATGGGAAACAGGCTCCTGTTCCATCACTTCAGGAAATTCCTGCAATTCCGCCCCATAATCTTGCACAAAGTCATTTTCTACCTGTTCGATTAATTGGTCGGAATGCCAATCATCAGCATCATCAATAGAATCATTAGCTAGAGCATTCTCTAACTCGCCTAGATCAATCTCTGGATCGTAAGTAGCTAAGTTGTCTGAAGCAGCCATATCCTCAGAGCTATTCCCAAATTCATGCACCGCATCAATACTTTCTGAAGTCGCAAAATCAGCATCCCAGTTATTGACTTCTGGCATATCAATAGATGAATCTGACCAAGCAAATGCATCCTCATCGGGCATAGCAGCCATCTCTCCAAAGTCTGCCATAGGGTCATAATCTGTCATTGATGGACTAGGAAGATGCTGCTCAAACTCATGCAATCCATCAACGGAATGCTCTTGACTACTATCTTGATCGCTACTAAATGGATCTGCAAAGGCATTGTCAATATGTTGACCTGACAAATCAGGGGTAATATCATTAGCGCTCGGATTACTATCCCAAATGGAATCATCAATATCAGTGTCTATGGGAGATTCCCAATTATGAGCAAAGGCATCTTCATGGGAAACATCATGGGCTATCTGAAGATCTAGAGGAGCAGCAATTTCTTGGTCAATATCTAGAAGATCGAGAGATTCGGGATTTATCGGTTCATAGTCTAAGTTATCTAGATGATCTGCTTCAAAATCAAAATTATCTTTATCTACAAGATTAGCTTCAACATTTTCTTCAATAGTTTCCTCCGTTTCCTCGCTAGTTAAAGCATCAGCAAAGCTGTCATCCAATAAATCATCAACATCACTATTAGCAAGCTCTTGCAGAGAAGGTTCTAGATTTTCTTCCACTGATGCTTCTTCTATGAAACCAATATCTGACCATTCATCGATTAAATCATCGTTGGCAAAATCTTCAGTCAAGCCCAAGTCAGCACTTGGCAAAGATTCATCCCAACTTTCAGCAAATTCGTCATTAAATTCGTCAGCAAATTCGTTAGTAAGATCACTCTCAATTCCAATCTCAAATCCATTATCGATAGTATCAACGGAACTTGCAGAAGTACCTTCAGCTAAATCAGAATCATAAATACTACGACCAATTGTATCCAGTTCGTTTAGGCTATCTTGTAATAATTCACTAGATACTTCCCCTAACAAACCATCGTCAAACTGCTCACCTAATTCATTTAACTCATTTAATTCATCATTTAAAAAGCTAAAATCATCGACTTCTTCAAAACTAGCATTTGCTTTGTCATCTTCTTTATTATCTGCATTATCATCTAGATCTAGATCTAAGTCTAAGCTTGCCTCAAAATCTGCGTTTAGGTCAGCAAAATCATTGGGTAGACCCAAATCAGATACTGATGGTTGACTATAAATTTGACTAGATGGCTCATCCATCCGAGTTTTCAGATCAGATACGATTAGCCAGTCTATATTCTCAACCAGATCATCGGTAACGGGCTTGGCGGTGTTTGTGTTTACGCCTGTAGTCGGAGGAGTTAGCGAGGCTTGATCTTTTGATAGGCTTGTAGTCTGTGTCGATGGCAAAATTTCATCATCTAAGCCAATTGATTGTAACCATTCTAAATCCTCTAGATCTTCGCTAATAACTGGGTTCGTAGGTTGACTTTGGTTATTTTTGGCAGGAGGGGGTGTAACATTTTGAGAAGTTTTTGTTTGAGGTTCTAAGCCAATTCGCGTACTAAAGTCAGATATAATCATCCAATCAACATTGGCTGCATCGTTAGCTAGGTCGGTGGGCAAGCCCTGTTGATTTGAGGGAGAGGCCTTTTGGGGATCATTAGCGCCTGAGTTTTTCTGTGGCTGATTTTGTTGAGATGCCATTAATCAATCCTCACCATTATTGCTGGACTTGCACGACAAGGCGCTTAAAAGATTACTTAAACGATTGTCTTAGTTGTCTCTAAATTTGACTATAAATTTACTGGTATAAAGTTTGAGCTTGCAAACAATTACCAGAAATTTAATATAAGACAATACTTCATTTTATAGGTTATAGCGCTTTTCAATCAACCTCTATAGCTGAATAACGCAATCTATAAATTTGTCTAATTTTGAGAATAGCTTTAACTTCGTTCAGCAAAAAAATATCTCTCATCCCTCAGTCCCTTTTCTCCTCTTGGGAAAAGGGGAGATCAGATTTTTAGAGTGTGCTTGAGAAGTTTTGATTCCTAAATCCCCCTCAAAAAGGAGGACCTTTTTAATCTTTTCCTTTCATAAAGGAGGTAAAGGGTGATCAATCAGTATTTTTAGCAAATGCCCACACTTCTCAAACAGGCTCTTAGCTCCCATGACTGTTATCAAGGCAAGAGCTAGAGTGATCTTTGTTGCTGCTGGAGAAATTGCCCTATTTTGATGGCGGCCTGTTGCAGAATATCTGGAGCATAGACAAGCGCAAACCTGACGTAACCTTCGCCATAATGACCAAATCCAGAACCAGGAGCTAGGGCAACACCTGTTGCTTGCAGCAGATCTAGACAAAATTGTTTGGAGTTGTGGTTGCAGTAGTCAGGAATTTTTGCCCAGAGATACATGGTGGCTGTGGGGGTAGGTATCTGCCAGCCGATCGCTTGTAAAGCGTTAATCATGACATCGCGTCTGGTTTTAAAGGTTTGGACGACATGATCGATGGGAGCGCGATCGCTAGCTAATGCTTTGATGGCTCCGCGCATAATGCCTTGATATTGATTGAAGTCAACTACTGCTTTAATTTGCCGCAATGCTTTAATTAGTTGATGGTTGCCGACAGCAAAGCCAACCCGAAAGCCGCCCATATTATAGGATTTGGATAGGGTAAAAAATTCGATGCTATGACTGCGATCGCGATCGGCTAACAATACAGAGGGGGGATTACTGCCATCAAAAACGAGGTCAAGGTAAGGAAAGTCATGAACGAGGACAAGATTATGTTGTTTACAAAACTGCACTGCGGAATGAAAAAATTCTAATGATGCGGTAGCAGTAGTGGGGTTGTGGGGATAGCTAAGAACCATCATTTTTGCCTTGGCTAACACCGATGGCGGAATATCAGTCAATACGGGTAAGAACTGATTTTCTGCCAGCAATGGCATTCCGTAGATTTGCCCATTGGCCATGTGAATGCCGCCATAGTGAGATGGATAACCGGGATCTTGGAGCAGAGCATAGTCGCCAGAGTTAAGCAAGGCTAGGGGTAAGTGGGCTGTACCTTCTTGGGAGCCAATGAGGGGCAAAATTTCAGTGTCGGGATTGAGCTGTAAGTTAAATCTTTGCTCCATCCATAGGGATACAGCAACCCGAAAATCAGAGGTATTGGCAAACAGGGAGTAACCGTGAGTACTGGTATCCTTTAAGGAATCCGCGATCGCATCTAAAATAAACTGCTCTGTTGGCAAGTCCGATGAGCCAACGGATAGATCAATGATGGACATGCCAGAGGCTTTCGCTTGGCTTTTAGCAATGTCCATATCGGCAAAGACATTGGTTTGGAGTTGTTGAAGGCGATCGGCAAATTGCATAGGGAATAGTCAGACAAAGGTTAGATAGTACTTATATTTAGACAAGATTTAGGCAAGAAAATTTTGCGGAGTATTTTCGGCAAGATCGCGAGTAAGTATTTTTACTCAAGAAAATTCTTTTTTTTAGTCACAGAGGGGACGCAATTCGGTAGAATTATTAAGACATTCTAAAAAGCAACTTTATATACTGAAATTTTGAGATGGCGACTATTTAGCGAATGCAATTGCAATTACTAACTTAACCGTCTTCTCATTACTAATGCCAAGTTATAGAGGTGTAGTCACACTATCTATGAGTTAAAAGCCAAACCAAGCAGGAGCTTTTAAACCTAAAAATGGTGTAACCATATCTAGGTTTGGTACTAGTCTAATCACTTTAACAAACTAAACGATCGCAAGAGACAATTAAGAAAAAATCAAGAGAATATAACTATGGCAAAAAAAAATCTAGCAAGCTTGACTGCTGCTGACTTATCAGGCAAAAAAGTATTAGTCAGAGTCGATTTCAACGTTCCTCAAGACGATGCTGGCGTAATTACTGACGATACCCGTATCCGTGCAGCTTTACCAACCATTAAGTATTTGACCGATGCTGGTGCGCGTGTGATTCTCACCAGTCACTTCGGCAGACCCAAGGGTGTTACCGAAGGTCTTCGCCTCAATGCTGTCGCTGCGCGTTTGTCAGAATTGATCGGTAAGCCTGTAGTCAAGACCGATGACTGTATCGGTGATGCGATCGCAGCTCAAGTTAATGCCCTCAACAATGGAGATGTGGCTTTGCTAGAAAACGTTCGTTTCTATCCTGAAGAAGAAAAGAACGATCCTGAATTTGCAAAGAAATTGGCTTCCTTGGCAGACATCTATGTAAATGATGCTTTTGGTACTGCTCACCGCGCCCATGCTTCGACTGAAGGCGTAACCAAGTACATCAGCACCTCCGTTGCAGGCTTCTTACTCGACAAGGAATTGCAATACCTCAGTGGCGCGATCGACAATCCTCAGCGTCCTCTCGCTGCGATCGTTGGTGGTTCCAAAGTTTCCAGCAAGATCGGTGTGATCGAAACCTTGCTTGATAAGGTTGACGTACTGCTCATCGGCGGCGGCATGATCTTCACCTTCTACAAGGCTCGTGGCTTGAGTGTTGGTAAGTCCCTCGTTGAAGAAGATAAGCTAGATCTCGCTCGCGCTCTCGAAAAGAAAGCCGCAGAACGTGGAGTTAAGTTCTTACTACCTACCGATGTAGTAGTTGCCGACAACTTCAAGCCCGATGCTGATTCGCAAACCGTCAGCATTAACGAGATTCCCGATGGTTGGATGGGCTTGGATATTGGCCCTGACTCCGTGAAGGTATTCCAAGATGCGCTTGCAGATTGCAAATCCGTCATCTGGAATGGTCCTATGGGTGTATTTGAATTTGATAAGTTTGCTGTTGGTACTGAAGCGATCGCCCATACCCTCGCCGACTTGACTGGCAAAGGCACAATCACGATCATCGGTGGTGGTGACTCCGTAGCCGCAGTTGAGAAGGTTGGTGTTGCTGAAAAGATGAGCCACATCTCCACTGGTGGTGGTGCAAGCTTAGAATTGCTCGAAGGCAAGATCCTCCCTGGTATTGCCGCTTTGAACGAAGCTTAGAGCCTGTTTGAGAAGTATGGGCATTTGCTAAAAATAATGATTGATCCCCCCTAACCCCCCTTACGAAAGGGGGGAAATACTAAAAAAGTCCCCCTTTTTAAGGGGGATTTAGGGGGATCAAAACTTCTTAAACATGCTCTTAAGCAATAAAAAAGGGGCGCAAAGCGCCCCTTTTTTATGCCCAAAAATCAACATTTAGCATTGAGTCAATATCTCGAGCAAACTGCCATATATCGGGGAATTGATAACCTTTTTTGGAATATTCTCCCCTAACGTCCTTTAAGGCGTACTTCCAAGCCGAATCAAAAAACTCATCCCAAAATCTTTTCAGGCTAGGCATATCATCAAGCTCAACCTCAATGTCAGTCCGTTGAGTTCTGATCGTGTTTTCCCATCCCTCAAAGCAGTCAGGTATATTGACATAGATTCGTTTGAGTAGATGGGCAAGTAACACCCGCAACCGATTCCTGACTTCCTTTTTCTGAGATGCACCCAAGCTCTCGATCTCCTCTATCAAGTTTTCCAAATCTACATGATCAAAATCCCTAGCCTTGAGCTTGGCTACGGTATCTTGAGTCCATAGAAAGAAATCGGACTCATATAAAGTTGTACGAGTAATAGCCTGTGTCATTTCTAACTCCTACAGCGCTTTGCAATCTCAGAATCACCTAAAAACTTATACCAATTTAAAAAAGTGTTACCGCAATTTTTTAAATTGGTATTAAAGTTTCTGGATTTGCTAGAGCCGCAAATCATTTGTTAGCGAAAATTATCAGGGTTTAGTCTTCTGCCACCTGTGAAACTGCTAATTCCTAGACTCGCACCAGTACCGCCATCACTAGGATCGAGGTAAGGTTTGAGGTAGATATTCCGATCGCGAACCCCTGTACTGACAGTATTGGGAGACAGGACTGAGCCAAGCACACCATTGAGGTCGATGCCTAGTCCTAAGTCACGACTAATATCATTGATGGTATTGTTGCTGCGATCGCCTGCCCGAAAGGTATTAACCGCAGTGGTTTGTTGTCCACTATCGGCGGTAGCAAGATTACCAAATACTTGATCGCGAGTGGCGATCGGATCTTGACCATTGGGTACGGTAAGGACTGTACGGCAGCTAGGATTTTTATCGGTGGTGGCACAGATGACGTTATAGCCATTTTCCATGCCAGTCCGCATTTCTAGCAAGCCATCGGGACGGTATTGCTCCAGACGACGGCTAATTTCGTTGCATCGGCGCTCAGGCGACCAACCATCACCCATAGCGCTGGGGGCTGCCCAAGGAAAATATTTTTGAGGTTGGCTTTTAGGTTGATAGACGACAATGGGTTTACCATCACGAATTTGGCAGCTAAAGCGTGCTGTCTTGTTATCGGTAGGATTAGCAGCTTTGTCGTTAGGGTTTTCAGCAGGAACAGTGGGAGCAGGGGACTCCACAGGAATGATCTGGGCTGTGCTGGGAGATGCCAATAAACCAAGAAGCGGCATGGTTAAAATTATGGCAGTAGCCAGCCTATCCACTTTTATGGATTTAGTGGTTAATTTTTGACGGTTTTGATAGTTGGAGAAATTCATGGCGATCGCAATTTGAGTGTGAGGATGAGTAAGACCAATTACAAAGGGAACCAAAGTGAATTTAAGCGTTAATTCAAGTATGCACTCAAATAGAATTTAAGCTCCAGTAAGCATATTTTTGATGTCCACATCTAAAATTTTTGCCTACATATCTAGTACAGATGGGCTAAAACATTGAATACATTCCCCCATACTTGAAATACAACCTATTGAGACTTTGAGTAGTCCAGAAATAATACTTACTTGCTTATCTAAATTATTAGCAAAAGTATTAGCGAGTCATTTAGGTAGACTCACTTACTAGACGAATTTCTCTATACAATGTTTCTCAATATTCCTTACTGAAATTGCTAGGCACTAACTTCAATTTCTGACTCAACGGGTTCCTGCAACACAAGCTTTTCACGGACAACAACGGTATTTTGTAATTTGCCGATGCCTTCGATTTCAATACATACGCGATCGCCTGCTTGCATCGGGCCAACGCCCTCAGGAGTACCAGTGAGGATAATATCACCAGGCAGTAGGGTCATGATCTGACTAATGTAAGAAACTATATAGTCTGGCGAGAAGACCATTTCATCGATCGCGGAACATTGCAGAGGTTTTTTGGCTTCATTAACAAAGGTTTGCAACATAGCCGTTGGGCTGACTTCTTGCACAATCCAAGGCCCCAACGGACAAAATGTATCAAAGCCTTTGCCCCTTGTCCATTGGCTATCACTACGTTGTAAATCACGGGCAGTCACGTCATTGGCGATCGTATAACCCCAAATTACCGCCAGTGCTTCCTTAGGTGATAGATCAAAACACCGTTCACCAATTACTAATGCTAACTCACCTTCGTATTCCACGCGCTTAGACTGGGGAGGCAAGACAATAGCATCCTCTGGCGCAATGATTGTAGTGGGTGGTTTCAAAAATAAAATTGGCTCCTTGGGGACTTCTCCACCCATTTCGGCGGCGTGGGCAGAATAGTTTTTGCCGACTGCCACAATTTTGCTAGGCTCACAGGGAGCTAGAAGTTGGTAGGTTTCTGGAGCCAGCAGTTCTCCATTGGGTTCACCTCCTAACCAAGGTGCTGCATCAAACACCTTAACTGATTGGTTTAACTCTAGCAAACCATAGTGGACTGCTCCATCAGAAGATTTTACGCGAACATAACGATCCGCCATAATTGAGTTTTTGTGTATCTAACTGCATCTAATTGTATCCAAATTAGTCCCTACCGCTAATTGCCGATGTCGTTCATTTTGGACTTTCTGTGATGCAGCACTGATCTAGAGTGAAGACTTGAGCATTCAAAGCATTCAGGATATCTGTTCTACTATGAGCTTATCAACGCTTATCTTGCTTTCCCTTGGTCTTGGTATTGGTTTTGGGGCTTTACTGAATATTACTTTTCCCGACAATGTTCTGTTTATTGATCAAAATATATTAGTCCCCATTGGTGAATCCTTCTTGAGATTGATTCAATTTGTGGTTGTACCGATTGTCTTTTCTTCCTTAATCATGGGTTTGACAAGGATTCAGGGAGCAGGGCAAGTAGGAAGATATACGCTAAAACTAATGACTAGTTATGTGATCACCAGTTCGATCGCTCTAGGAGTAGGCATGGGAACCGCCTATATTTTACAACCTGGTAGTGGGGTTACAGGTTTTAGTAGTGATGTTGCCATTGGGGTCACTTCTCCTTCTTTGATCTCTTGGCTAGTGAGTTTGATTCCCACCAATCCCCTAGAATCCCTGAGTAATGGCAACTTACTGCAAATCATTTTCTCCGCAGTGCTGTTAGGTATAGGTATGCAGTTAGCGGGTGAGCAGTCCCAACCTTTTTTAAAGTTTGTGGAAAGCATTTACCATATTGGCGAAAAAACTCTATCGATCATTCTCTATACTGCCCCTTTCGGTGTATTTGCCCTCATTAGCTCCGTGATCGCGGTACAGGGTTTAGAATTAATCACCAAATTATTCTTGTATGTGCTGGGTTTAGTGATTGCTTCCTCAATTATGATCGGCTTTGATATGTTGATTTTGGGGATTCTTAAGGCTGATCCGATCCGTTTTTTACGCAGTATGGGACAGGCGATCGCCCTTGCCTTTGGTACAGCTAGTTCTAACGCGGCATTGCCCGTAGTTTTACAAAATATTCAAGAAAATTATGGCTTGCGCGAAGAAGTCGCCAGCTTTGCGATCCCTTTAGGCACTGCCTTAAAAAGAGATGGAGCTGCGATTTTGCAAGGATTTAACGCTTTGTTCGTTGCCCAAATTTACCAAGTGCCACTCACACCTTCCTTGCTTTTAGCGATCGCTGTGAGCAGTCTTTTGGTATCCTTTAGCACCCCTGGTGTGCCTGGATCGGCCTTGATCACGATGGCAACTGTCCTATCCGCCGCAGGACTGCCCCTTGAAGCGATCGCCCTAGTTGCAGGCATCGATCGCTTAACCGATGGCTTTAAAACTGTGGTGAATATTATCGGCAATAGTGTTAATGCCATTATTCTTAGTTATTGGGAAGCCGAACAGGTTTCTAACTCCGACCAACTCGCCACGCCATAGCTAAAAGCCACGCACATCCTGTGGTAAGAAAGTGCGATCGCCTGCCAACATTGCCACAGGCTCCGTCAGCGTAAAATCTCCCTTTTCAATCCAATCCTTCAGAGTGCGTGCCGCCATTTCCGACAGGTGCATACTCGCAAGGGGAGCCGTCCTCACCGTTGTACCACCGATGTCAATCTTGCCCGATTTGAGTTGAGCATAGGAAACCGAGCCAAAAATCGGACGCACACGGCGCGGGATCGCAAAATCAATCACAGGAGCCACCACCTGATCATCCATAATTGCGGCTCTTGCAACTACCTCTTCATCAATTACAGGCAAAGGCACAGCGACTCCCATCATTAAAGAAGCACCATAGTTACGGAAATAACAGCCCCGCACCCACTCAGGAGTCATTTGCTTGGCATCACCGATTAGCGCTAAGGTCGCCGCAGGTCCAATCGGGGTACGGTTATCCAAACGCTTTTGTAATGGAAAATGTTGGGTTCCTTCCCATGCCACATAACCAATGCCGCCACCCATAAAGATGCGCGTCCCAATTCCAATCAACTGCAAATCGGGATCATTCCACAAGGGCGAAATTACCCCTGGGTTAGAATAGACCGCATTGCCTAAACGTGGCTGTAAGGGGCCTAAATAGGTATATAGAGTCTCCTCACCGCCATTTACCCCCACGATAAAGTTTTGATAAAGGCTACGCGGATTGAATAAGTAAAATTGGTTAATCGATTCTTTGGTAATGGTGGTCTCAAAATTAGCCCTTGGATAGCAGTCATTGGGATGACCGATCGCCTTAAAGCTCACATTTTTACCTGCGATCAGATCAGCAATCACATGACCTCCACCACGACTTAGGGGCTGCTCATCACTAGGTTCCGATTCCTGAGTCGCCCCTAAGTACAGATCCACTGCCCCAAAACCAGCATAGGCAGGCACGCCATCGATCCAACAGGTACGAATCTTGATCGGTGGATCGGTATGCCCCAAGTTAATAATTGCTCCCGATGACTCCATCGGCTCAAAAGTACCTGTGACGATCACATCTACCTGTTTGGCAGCTTGCGTAACTCCTATATCCGCCACTAAGGTTTTGAGTTCGATGGCAGTGAGGACTTTGGCCTTACCCGCTTTGATTTTGGCATTGATATCAGCGATCGCTTGAGGCATAGAGGTTGCAGACTTCAAAAGTTAAACGGTCTAGATATTATAGGGTCGGCAATGACCAACCGCTAGAAGAAAGCGTACCCGCATGAATGCGATCTAATGCTCGCTTACCTCCCCAGCGATCGACAATCTTATCGTCATAGTCATCGGCGATTTGCATAACTGCCTTTACTGATGCCTCTAGCTCCTTTTTGTCACAGGTAGAACCAACAATAGAATGCTCAAATAAAATTTCATTGTCCGATGAGATGCCAAAGGCTCCAAACACCATTTTGGCATTTTCCTCTAATAAGTAGCGCATCAGATCAGGTTGCAGGTTTGCCCCAACTACCACATAGGAGCGCACATTAATCACCGCATCATTGCCATCCCAAGGGTAAATCAGCACCTCCACTAATGCTGATCCCACAAATATGCCAACCCCAGGAAAGTCTTGCCGAGCGCAGGGACAACGCTCAAAAATCTCCTGCATCCAAGTTAAAATCTTCTCATAACAAATCTCTTGAGCCCTAGTTGCAAATTTCAAATTATTTTCCTCCACAGGAAAAATGGGACTAGTTAATCACAGATCAACAACTAATAAGTACATATCACTAAGTGCAAATATTTGCTTCGTTAATTACCAATAAGTTCTCTAGTGGAACCACTGCGTAAGTTCTATGTTGGATGATCGGGGCTGGCACGGTGGCACAGCTCCTACGCCAAATTTAAATTATTTTTAAATTATTCAGGTAGGGGCAATCCCTCCGTGGTTGTCCTGCTTCGTTAGCTAGGTTATATCGCTGGATCTAGATAAAAGTAGCAACAGTTTAAGCAACTGTAATATGATTGTTAAATCTTTAGGAAATCCTAAAGAATGACCAAAAACACTCTACCATCGCTCGCGTTTAGGAGGAAACTTAGTTGGCTAGTCGCTTTTTATTCACATCCGAATCGGTTACAGAAGGTCATCCAGATAAAATATGTGATCAGATCTCAGATACGATTCTTGATACCCTACTAGCTCAAGATCCGCGATCGCGTGTTGCTGCTGAGGTTGTAGTTAATACGGGGTTAGTTTTAATTACTGGGGAAATCACCACCAAAGCGCAAGTCAACTACGTCGACATTGCTCGCAAAAAAATTACGGAAATTGGCTATACCAACGCTGATAATGGTTTCTCAGCTAATAGTTGTGCTGTCCTAGTTGCCCTTGATGAGCAGTCTCCTGATATTGCTCAGGGGGTCAATGTGGCTCTAGAAGCTCGTTCAGGTGCAGAGGAAGATGCTGCCCTTGAGGCCGTAGGCGCTGGCGACCAAGGGATTATGTTTGGTTTTGCCTGTGATGAAACTCCCGAATTTATGCCGATGCCGATCGCCTTGGCACACCGCCTCGCCCGTCAGCTATCCGTAGTTCGTAAAAATGGTACTTTGCCTTACCTCCGTCCCGATGGCAAAACTCAAGTTACAGTGGTCTATGAAAATGATCGTCCAGTGGCGATCGATACGATCCTAATTTCCACCCAGCACGATGCCGCTATCAATGGCGAAAGTGATGAAGCCAAAGTACAAGCCCAAATTAAAGCCGATCTTTGGGAAAAAGTAGTTTTACCAAGTTTTGAAGATACCTCTGTTAAGCCCAATGAGCAGACCAGATATCTGGTTAACCCCACAGGTAAATTTGTGATTGGTGGCCCTCAAGGTGACTCAGGTTTGACAGGTCGTAAAATTATTGTGGATACCTACGGTGGCTATGCTCGTCATGGTGGTGGTGCATTTTCAGGAAAAGATCCCACTAAGGTCGATCGCAGTGCGGCCTATGCTGCTCGTCATGCAGCGAAAAACATTGTGGCGGCAGGTCTTGCCAGTAAGTGTGAGTTGCAAATTAGCTATGCGATCGGGGTGGCGCGTCCCACTAGCTTACATATCGACACCTTCGGTACAGGCAAAGTTGATGATGAAACTTTGCTGCGTCTTGTCAAGGACAATTTCGATTTGCGCCCTGCGGCAATTATCAAGAAATTTGATCTGCAAAATCTCCCCAGTCAAAGACAGGGACGTTTCTACCAAGATGTGGCCGCCTATGGTCATTTAGGCCGTAATGATTTGGATTTACCTTGGGAGCGCTTGGATAAGGTTGAGATTTTACAAGCTAGTTTGTAAATTGTCTCTACTCAAGCTTTGGACATGATGCTCTACACATAGTTGAACCAAACATAGTTGAACCAATTCGCAGAGGGGTAAATACGCTTCTGCGAATTAAAAATTAAATCCAGCAAGGATTTTGAGTAATTTTCATGGGTCAACAAGTCAGACAAATCATCAAAAACAATATTTCTGATTAATATCTCTATTTAATATACATATAAGAATTTTAAATTAAAAATCAAGATGGCAAAACTAGGAGTTTTATTACTAAATCTTGGCGGCCCTGATAAGTTGGAGGATGTACGTCCATTTTTATATAACCTATTTGCCGATCCTGAAATTATTCGTTTACCGTCACCATTACTGCAAGCCCCCCTCGCCCTGCTAATTTCAACTTTACGCGCTAAGAAATCTCAGGAAAATTATAAAAAGATTGGTGGAGGTTCTCCACTGCGAAGAATTACTGAGGCACAGGCACAGGCGCTCAAGTTGCAATTACAGCAAAAGGGTTATGATGCCCAAGTCTATATTGGGATGCGCTATTGGCATCCTTTTACGGAAGAAGCGATCGCTCAGATTAAGCAAGATGCGATCGAGGAATTAATCATTCTGCCCCTCTATCCTCAGTTTTCGATTAGCACTACAGGTTCTAGCTTTAGATTGCTCGATCGCCTCTGGCAAAATGATCCCGTCCTCCAAAAAATCAAGTACACGGTAGTACCTTCTTGGTTTAGTAACGATCTGTATTTGCAATCTATGGCAAATTTGATTACCCAGACCTTCGCCAAGGTGCAAAACCCTAGCCAAGCCCATGTATTTTTTAGCGCCCACGGTGTACCTGTCAGCTATATCGAAGAAGCGGGCGATCCCTATCAAAAGGAAATCGAAGCCTGTGCTGCCATGATCATGCAGAAGTTGCCACAGCCAACTCCATACAAATTAGCCTATCAAAGCCGTGTGGGGCCTGTTGAGTGGTTGCAACCCTATACAGACAATGCCATCAAGGAGTTAGCACAGCAGGGGGTAACTGAACTAGTAGTGGTTCCCATTAGCTTTGTATCAGAGCATATCGAAACCCTAGAAGAAATTGATATGGAATATCGGGAAATTGCTGAACATGCAGGCATCAAAACCTTTGCTAGAGTTCCTGCTCCTGATACCGATCCCACCTTTATTCAGGCTTTAGCTGATGTGGTGATCAAAGCGATCGCCGATCGCCCGATCCTCTTTGCAGATACGATTCAACCGCAAAAAAATACCAAGCTATACCCCCAAGAGCGTTGGGAATGGGGAATGACCCCTTCTGCCGAAGTATGGAACGGCAGATTGGCAATGCTAGGCTTTTTGATCCTGTTACTACAGCTTTGGCTAGGTCGTGCCTTAATTTTTAATTGAGCTAACTAATTGAGATAACTGCCTTAGTTCTGAAATAGTTGCCACCGCAGCAAGACTAATTGCCATAGGGACGAGGATAGGGTTTCAGCATTGGTGATGCCCGATATACAGGGAAAATCTGCACTGCTTGCCCTCCCCTTGTAATGGCAATATCCTTAACTTTCTCTAGGTTTGCGAAGTAGCCTTTGTATTTATCAAGGGGTTGCGGAAACCGTTCATCCTTTAAAAATAGCTCCGATGTGATGTATAGGGATTTCTTGCTCACAAAATCCTGAGCTTTGCTCCAATAGGCAAATCCACGCAAATCTTCATCAAAGCAGGTCACTTTTTTGCCGAGAGGCTCGATCGCCATACCCACTTGTCCCGCCACAAAGAAGTTATTACTAAAGACAAAATCTGCCTGCTCAAGTTCAGCCTTGAGTTGAGGATCATCGATAAAAGCTTGACGTAGCTGACCGATATCAATCATCTGGGTAGATGGATCATCTTTCGCTTCCCAAAAGCCTCCTGCGATCGCGGCATTACCACCTTTTTGAGCAATACCTAAATGCACATGGAGTAGCCCAATTAGCAAAAGTGGTAAAATCACCATGCCTGATCCCCATAACCAATTGCGAATAAATTTGGGACGTTTCACCTGAACGAGGGCTGCCCTCTCGCCTAATAAAAAGGTTGCACCAAAAAATCCTGGCATATGCCATGAAGGTAAAATCTGAATAAATCCACCCAATAGAGTGAATGTCAAAAAGATGGGCAGAGATACACAGGTAATTAGTAAGCGCTTTGCCATTAGACTTTCATCTCTGCTGGTGTAGACGATGGGATCAAGACTGGTTCCCAAACGTTTGGTATTAGCAAAGTCAATAACCGTACTCAGACTAGTCCACCACAGAGGAAAGCCAAAGGATGGAAATAAGTAACCAAGGGCAACCAAAATAGTAACTAGGAGTCGCTCTAGGTTGTAACCTGTCGATGGCACTGCCCGACCGCCCTGAAAGCGAAAGGAAGCCCACTCATGTTGAGCATTCCAAATTAAGACAGGGGAAATCGCGATCGCAAAAAGAGCGATCGCCCCCAAAGTCCATACAGAAAATAATGCTCGTCTATGCTCGGCGCTCACCAAACAAAACAAAACTAGCCCGCCGCCTAACAAAGCTCCGTGATATTTACCCAAAAAAGACAAACCCACCAACAAGCCAATAATGGCAAGGCGATAGGTAGGCTGATAAGGTTGCTTACTTTGCGGAGATGCGGGAAAAAATTCGATCGCTGCCACATACAAACAGGCTGACCAAAAGAACATCAAAGCATTGTCAGGCAAGGTCAAAATCCCAAAGGCAATTTGAAAAATGGGAATCGTTGTTAAAATTGCCAGAGTTAGGGTTGCAGCTCTTTCCCTAAATAATTTTTGAGCTGCTAAATAAGAAAAAATTAATGTGCCAGTGTAGAGCAAAACCCCACCAATACGCAGGGTCAATGGGGTGACTATGCCTGTTAACCAAATGCCAATACCTGCGGTAAAGGCGACCAGAGGCGGATGATCGAAATAGCTGAGGTGAATATTTTGGGTATAGAGATAGTAATAAGCTTCATCAAAGCCAATATTGAGATAAATCGCGCATATCAACCTAAATAGAAATCCCCAAGCGAGAATCGCGATCGCCCATTTCTGAATCTTCAAAGTTACTCCCTAAACAAATATTTGGTATTTGGATTATTCCTAATATAGGCAAAATAGGGGCAAAATGAGAAAGTATGGCTAGGGAACTGCTATGGGAATAGCTAGATTGGTTTATTCGTAATCAATAAAGCCACACATAATCGCTCCATTCTCTGAGCCTTGGGCGTTAAATAGACAAGCAAAGTGTTGGGAAGAGTTGATCGTGATAATTCGATCAAAAATTGGCTCTGCCATGATGTCTTCTGCAACAGCCATCACGGTTGGGCTATTGTTAATAGCTAACTTAAGTGGATTAACTTGATTGGTTTGCTCACGGCTAGAACCTTCAGTCGGCGCACTCATTTCCATATCAGGATTTTGATAGATAGCTGCCATAATCGCAGTCTGGGCATGGGCGGATGAAGAGAGCATCAGATTGGGAAGCACAAATCCAGAAAATGTAACTAAACCTGAGATTAAGCCAGACATCAATATCGATGAAACCTGATGACCCGCATTTATCAAAATGCTAGTCTCACCTTTTAGAGAATCATTTTTATTAATTAGATTAGTTACTAAATAAGATCCAATTGCGTTCATAGTTATCTCCTGCACCCTAGCCACGTTAATTTTCTGATCCAACAGTTATTTACTTCTTCCTACAACCAAACCAACCATCTGGATGATCTAGTTGCGATCGCTCTTTGATCAAATCTGTTGATACAACTAATGATCGAACTAATTACTTAGATGTGCAGTGATGTTGAGTATGTAACTATGTGATCGCGATCACAGGATTTGCAGACAAGGTTTTATCGATTTCAACTAATGTGATCAATCTGAAAACCTCTATAGTGTGTAGAATTGTAAGCAAAGGATTGAGAAATTTAGAGAAATTTGGAAAAGTAAGCCCTATGATCGCTATAACCATCTAATCTAAGAATTAATTATTCTCATCTTCTGGCAATTATCTTCATATTCTTTTTATTTCTCTCAATTCTTTACATTCATTCGTCTAAGCGGAGTTTCTCCCTATGATTGACGCTATCATCATCTTTACCTTTATTCTTGCAGGCGCAGGCACTGGTTTTCATGGCATCGATTTTTTACCTGCGGACGCGATCGCCCATATTAATGTGCAGAACTTTCGCTGGGTCACCCTAGGACTGGGATCTACGGTAGGTTTAGTAACAGGACTGATTGTTCAAAATACCTATAGGCGCATTGAGTCTGAGGTTCGCGCTTTACCCATAGAGACCATTTTGGGGCGTGCAGTTGGGTTAGTATTTGGCTTGTTGGTAGCTAACTTGATGTTAGCGCCACTATTTTTGATCCCCATTCCTGATGACTTTGCCTTTATCAAGCCCCTCACAGCAATTTTAGTAAGTATTATCTTTGCCTATTCAGGTATGACCCTTTCGGATACCCATGGTAGAGCATTGTTACGCTTAATTAATCCCAACAATGTGGAAACCAGTTTGTTGGCTGATGGCACGTTGAGAACGGCTACGGCCAAAATTTTAGATACGAGTACCGTCATTGATGGTCGTATTCAAACCTTGATGGATACGGGATTTCTAGAGGGACAATTGCTGATTCCCCATTTTGTCATTCAAGAGCTACAAATGATTGCCGATAGCTCCAATGATCAAAAAAGGGTCAGGGGTCGCCGTGGTCTCGATATCCTCAATAGTATGCGTGAGCAGTATAGCGATCGCATCACGATCCATTCCGCCGACTATGACGATGTAAATACTGTCGATGCCAAGTTAGTACGTCTCGCCCAAGAACTAAGCTGTACCTTGATCACCAACGATTACAACTTAAACAAGGTCGCCAATCTGCAACAGGTAGAAGTATTGAATATTAATGATCTCGCTCAGGCCTTGCGTCCCACCTATTTACCAGGGGATGCCTTAGAAATTAAGGTACTGAAGGAAGGCAAAGAAGCATCTCAAGGCATCGGCTACCTTGAAGATGGCACGATGGTGGTAATTGAGGAGGGGCGTGAGTATGTCGGTAAGCAAATTATCGTGACGGTAACTAGTGCTTTACAAACTTCCGCAGGTAGAATGATATTTGCGCGTCATGAAGCGATCGCCACTGTTTAGGTTCAATTTAGGTTCAATTAACTTACACCTGTTTCCATGCCAATTTCAAAATCCTAGGGTCTATGCAAGTTTCGCCACCACAATCGCAGCGACAATTGGTATCAGGTAAAGTCGGCTGGGGCTGGAGACAAGCTACTTATCCTATTTCATCGAATTTTGGCTTGACTGGGCTGATGATGTGTCTAGGCGTGGCATATCAAATTTTGACCTATGGAGATATTCGCGATTTTCTTGATGACCAATCGCTTGCTTGGTTGACGACAAACCTTAATCTTCTGATAGTTAGCTTAACAATTTGTGGCTGGTTTCTAGGTATTCCTGCTACTCAGCAAATTTTAAGGATATGTCGCCAAAATGCTGCATACCAATTCTCACGCATACAGCTTATGGCGATCGCTATTTACTGGCTGATTTTGGTTGCGGGGTTATATCAATTGCCAAAATATAGCAATTCGGATCGCCTAGTGACATTGTTGGTAGCCCTGTGGTGGATCATCCCTGCCACCCTATTTGTCAGCATTTCTGCCTGTCTCGTTTGGCGATCGAGTCAAGCCAGATCTGAATCTAAACATCTAGTAAAGGAGCCATTAAGTAATTTAGCGCTCAATATTGTTACTTATTCTGACCATACTGTATTGGTCAGTCCTTCGCCTTTGGGGCAGCAACCACGCCAGTTTAACGGTTTGGTATTAATGGTGTTTAGCTTTTTTGTATGGACAATGCTAGATATAGCCACTAATTTCCGCGCAATTTTAGCAATTTCTCTAGCAATGGCAGGTTTAGCAGGCTTTTTTGTCTGGCAGGTACAGATGCAGGCTCCCAAACAGTCAATGCTGTTGCAGTTTGGTGGTATTTGGGGGATGGGGGCAAGATATACGATTAATTTGCGCCATTTTTCAAGGCTATCGATTATTAAGTTGCAGGAGGCGAGTGGTGATTTAAGCTGGATGCAGTTGGAGGGAAATAGTGGAGAGCTAACGCTGCCTCTAGCGATGACCATGCATTGGCATAATTTGAAGTCTGCGGTGGTTAAGGAGCCTTTGCTGGAGGAGCAGAAGCCGCAGAGTAATCTGGGGATAGATTCAGAAATTGATGATCAGTTAGGTCAAACCATTCGCCAAGAGTTTCATCTAGCAAGGCAGGAGGGAGAGAGAGATAGCTTAGGCTTGGCTAATGTGTTATTGCCTCAGGGGGCAGGTATTTTAGTTGGTTCCATTTTGCTCAGTATCGGTTGTTTGGTTTTATTAATATTTCCGATCGCTGATCAACTATCGCCTTGGAGTGCGATCGCTTTGCTATCTGTGTGTTTACTCAGTCCTAGACTTGGCCGCTTGATCTTCAAACTAGTTGCGCCCAATGCATTAGATGAAGATTTAAGCGATCGTGCTGAAATCATTACAAATTGTCAACCTTGGGAAATAGCAGTAGCCTTGCTCATCATGGTAATGGCTATGACCATACCCGAACCATCCCAAAGCCAAGAATTTTTACCTTGGTTGTCTTTATTTTTGGGATGGCTATCTATTGCCGTTGGCATATGTGTTTTAGCTTTTGTAAGACGCACTCCTCTTTGGCATAAAAACTAGCTTAGTGGTTGCTAGTGCTAGGTTACTTAACAAAGGGACGCATTAGTAAATATCCTGCACCAAAGGAGGTACATATGATGGCAATTACGGTAATAACTAAGACCCAGCCACTCAAACCAGATTGCTCATGGGGTTGATCTGATTCATTGTGAGATAGGGGGCGAGAGCCAATTTCTTCACGGATTTCGATTTTGGGCAAAGTTTTCGCAGGTGCGGCAGGGGGAAAGGCGGCAAAGGAACTATCGTAGTATAGAGCCTCACTACTTACAGGCGGAACGCTAGGTTGAGCAGTTTGCGCTTCTTGAGCGAGGTGTTTCGCTCTAGCGATCGCTTCTTGAATAGCATTACCATTCTGAGTCACCACTTTTTTACGCGGATTCACTGCTGCTTCTAAATTAGCCTCTGGCTTATTAGTTTGACTAGTTTGATGAACTGGACTAGTGGAGTAGGGTTCAGAGCTTTGTTCAGGTTTAGGATATGCTGCGGTGCGACTTTGTGCTTGAGAACGAGAGGTGGAAACCTGTGTAGAGGTGCGAAGTCCTGCTAGTACTTCCGATAGCCTAGACTCAGGCAGATTTGATTGCGTAAGGATTGCCTGAATCCGATCTGTAGATTGGGCAATAATTTCAAATTCTTGCAAGAGCATTTGATTTTGGCGAGTTAGCTGCTCATTTTGCAATTGAAAAAACGATAGCTTGGCCTGAGTAGTTTGCAGTTCGGCGGCTAGTTCTCGATACACAGTAACAGGAACCGATGCTTGGTAAGAAGTCGATGCCGAGTTTGGCGAACTAGGTACAGGGGTTAAGGGTTTGGTAATGGGGTTGGCTTGCATAGGCAGCACCGTCGTAAAAATTTAGACGAGAATATACCACAATGGTCAAGCTATATAAATAATTTTTCTAATTATTTATATACAGGACAAATCAAAACCCAAGAAGCTAGTTGCAGTGCGGAGCGCCGCAACTCGTATTCTAGTTTTGTGTCCTAACAAGCATGGCAGCAGCTATACCTAGCTATCTATAGATTTGATTTTGAAGGTTTGGCGATGTTGATCGCTATAGCCAAGATGGGCGATCGCCTGTCGATGTTTTTGAGTGCCGTAGCCTTTGTTGGTAGCTAGGTCATAGCCTTGATAGATATTGGCAAGTTCGATCATGCGGCGATCACGCCATACTTTCGCGACAATGCTGGCAGCCGCAATGGACAGCGACAGGCTATCACCTTTAATAATGGTGGTCTGGGCGATCGCGGGAATTAATTGAAATCGTAGTTTTTGGTTGCCATCCACTAAACAATGCTTGGGTTGAATTTTGAGTTGAGCGATCGCTCGTTCCATCGCCAAGAGACTAGCACCAAGAATATTCAGACGATCAATTTCAGTTACCGAAGCAGTACCGACAGCCCAAGCGATCGCTATTTCTTGAATAGTTTGGGCAAGACTTTCCCGCCGAGATGGAGATAATTTTTTGCTATCAGTCACCCCCATCTCAGCCAGCACAGACATTTGCTCAATGGGAAGAATCACAGCAGCAGCAGCAACCTCCCCAAAAAGCGCACCTCTACCCACCTCATCGATCCCAGCTACGGGATGATTTTCTATTTCTAAGGCTCTCACCTTAGCTCGCAGTTGCTCCTGATCCATAGACTTAAAGCTTGTCATGAGAAATTTCGATATAATATCTAAGCAGCATTCGTTGACTAAAATTAATGGCTTACTGGCTTCTCAAGAGTGAACCCCATGTCTACTCCTATGCCGATCTCGAGCGCGATCGCCACACAATTTGGGATGGAGTCAATAACAATCTTGCCCTCAAACATATTCGGACAATGCAACCCAAGGATTTAGCCTTGATTTACCACACAGGTGATGAACGCCGAGCTATGGGCATTGCTGAGGTCATTAGCCTACCCTATATTGATCCGAAGTTGGATGACCCTAAACGCGCAGTGGTCGATGTCAAAGCAGTGCGATCTCTAGAGCAACCAGTTAGCCTCGCGCAAATCAAGCAAGATCCCGAATTTGCAGGCTTTGATCTATTACGGATTAGTCGCCTATCTGTGGTTCCTGTATCACCAGCCCATTGGCAAAAAATTTTACAAATGGCCGCCAAATCATAGGGATATTGTGATTGGTCTAAGTTTGAGCATCAGGAGATTGACTGGATAAGCGATCGCTCAAAAAACGATACCAACCCGAAGCAATATCAATATCAGTAAATCTGATACTCGGCATCTCACCAGATTTTAAGACCAGTTCTATACTAATTTTCTTAGCATTTAAAGGAAATTCTGCATCTTTAACATCGTAGAACTTACTATCGATCCGAAACCTGATGCGATCGATATCTTGAAAGCGAACAGACTGAAGATCCTGTGGTTCTTTACGGGTGGGTTTACCCCAAGTAAGAAGATCTCCCTGCTGTCCTAAGACAGCGTAGATATCATACTTGTGTCTTTCAAATTTTTCTGACCACCGTTTGTAGGATTCAATCTTTTGGTATTCGTTCCAGCCCGACCAAGCCAAACCAAAGAAT
This sequence comes from Pseudanabaenaceae cyanobacterium bins.39, assembly GCA_033765135.1. GTDB lineage: Bacteria > Cyanobacteriota > Cyanobacteriia > Pseudanabaenales > Pseudanabaenaceae > Pseudanabaena. The sequence goes on along the minus strand of JANRII010000024.1, from coordinate 18,058 downwards.
ACCAACAGCAATGGCAACCACAATAAACCACGTTCCATAACATTAAGTACTAGATTTGCAATAACGAGTATGGAGGGACTCGAACCCCCGACCCTCAGAACCGGAATCTGATGCTCTATCCAACTGAGCTACATACCCTCATTAATAGAGATCATATCATATAGCTGCTGCCATGCTTGTTAGGACACAAAACCAGAATACGAGTTGCAGCGCGAAGCTAAGTTTACAATTGCTGTCTATTTTGTGATACCAAATTAAGAAAACCTTACTAGGTTTGGTTTTTAAATTGGTATGAGATTTTGGCTGGATGGAATGTATTGAATATGATGAAATCTGCGGGATTAATTGTGATTTTGGGGGCAACGGCGACGGGTAAGACGGGGTTGGCGATCGCCCTCGCTCAACATTTGGGTTTGCCAATTTTGAGCGCGGACTCGCGTCAAGTTTATCGCTATTTCGATATTGGTACTGCTAAACCCACGATCGCCGAACGCCAAGGTATTCCCCACTATTTAATTGACATTGCTGATCCAGACCAAACGATTACCCTAGCAGACTACCAAGATCAAGCACAGACATTGATTAACCAGTTTCATGCTCAAGGGATTACCCCCATTTTGGTGGGAGGTTCGGGTTTATATATCAAAGCAATTACCGCAGGCTTACAAATTCCGCGAGTGCCGCCCCAGCCTGAATTGCGATCGCAACTGATGCAGCTAGGACAAAATTATTGTTACCAAATATTGCAGCAGGTTGATCCTGCGTCAGCAAGCAAGATTCATCACCATGATCAAGTGCGAACTTTGCGATCGCTAGAAATTTTTTATACAACGGGTCATCCCCAGTCATTACTGCAATGCGAACGACCACCTGCCTATCCCATTGTGCAGATTGGTTTGGAATGTGCTGATTTGGAGCAGTATCGTCAATTGGTGAGCGATCGCACTGACCAAATGCTGCAACAGGGTTGGCTAGAGGAGATTACCAACTTACAAAAACGCTATGGTGCAGACTTACCACTTCTCAAAACCCTTGGCTACAGAGAAATGGCTGATTATCTAGACAAGAAAATCGATCTAGAATCAGCTAGAGAACTCACGGTGATCCATACTTGTCAATTTGCCAAACGTCAACGGACTTGGTTTCGTGGTTCAGGGAATGGAGAGCGCCCCATTTACTGGTTGACAACAGGCAGCAATAGTCAAATTATTGGGGAACTATTGCGGTTTTTAGATGAGTGTGGACTCCTTTGAAAATCAAGTGAGCGTATAAATCAGCAAAAGAGAATTCCATCATGGTTGACCGCAATTTTATTTCCATCGCCCAACTTACGGATTTACACCTGTTTGCAGAGCGCGATCGCCAATTGGTGGGCATTCCTACGATGGCTTCCTTTGAGTCCGTCCTGCAACAAGTCCAGCAAAAATTATTGCATCTCGATCTCTGCCTCCTCACAGGTGATCTATCGCAGGATTGCAGTGCTGATTCCTATACTTACCTGCGCCAAACCCTCGACTCTTTGGCAGTACCCACCTATTGTGTCGCAGGCAATCATGATGACCTAGAACTGATGGCAAGCCATTTGCCGAGTAGCCATGTACATTTATCGCGATCGCTCAATGTTGGTAATTGGTGCATGATCTTACTTAGCTCGGTGATATCAGGAGAGGTACATGGTAGTCTTGCTGAGTCCGAATTAACATTTCTCGAAGAAACTCTGCAAGTTAACCCCGATCGCCCCACCCTGATCGCTTTTCATCACCCTGCCATTAGCCTTGGCTCCCATTGGATTGATCGATTGGGTCTAGAAAACAAGGATAGATTTTGGGCAATTTGCGATCGCTATCCCCAGATTAAAGCCGTAGTCAATGGTCATGCCCATCAAGACTTTGACTCCGTAAGAATTACCGATTATGGTCTTGTGCGTTGCCTGATTACCCCCTCCACCTGCGTTCAGTTCGCCTCCCATACTCCCCAATTTAAAATCGACAGCCAACCTGCTGGCTTCCGCCATATCCGCCTATACGCCGATGGTTCCCTCGAAACCGAAGTACACCGCCTTGAAGCAGACAAATTTTTACCCGAATTATCAGCCCAAGGTTATTAATTTCTTAAAGTCAGTTTTGCTATTAGCGCATCGCTAATCGTGGATCAAACTCTCGTTTTGGTACGGTAAGCCGATCTATGACTAGACTCATTTAGCAGTATATTAGCACTCAGTGAAGCAGAGTGCTAAAGCATTAAACTAGTGATGCATTAGTCATCTGCAAAGTCTGCTCTTAAGTTAGGGCGTTAACTAGATTTTAAGGAGGTATAGGCATAGTGGCATCGTTAACTTTAAGTACTAGTACATTGCAACCCCTAGGCGATCGCCTATTGGTGAAAGTAGCAGTTAAAGAAGAAAAGACCATTGGCGGCATCTATTTGCCCGATACAGCACAAGAAAAGCCTCAAATCGGTGATGTAACCGCCGTTGGCCCCGGCGCACGCAACGACAAAGGTACTCGCGTAGCCCTAGAAGTAAAAGCTGGCGATAAAGTCCTTTACTCGAAATATGCAGGCACTGAGGTCAAAATCGATGGCGTAGATTATTTGCTGCTTGCTGAGAGAGATATTTTAGCGATCGTTGAATAGGCTTTTGGCGGTTAGCTGTTAGCGATTAGCTGTTAGCGATTAGCTGTTAGCTGTTAGCGATTAGCTGTTGGCTATTAGCTTTTAGCAATTAGCTGTTGGCTTTTTAAGCATTTTTCAAAAAGTTGATAGCTCCGAAGTAAAAAAATTACCAATACCCAATTACCAATACCCAATTACCAAAATGGCAAAAATAGTAGTATTTGATGAAGAATCTCGCCGCGCCCTTGAGCGTGGTGTTAATGCTCTTGCTGATGCAGTGCGTGTGACCCTCGGTCCTAAGGGACGTAATGTGGTCTTAGAAAAGAAATATGGCGCTCCCCAAATTATTAATGATGGTGTGAGCATTGCTAAGGAGATCGAACTAGAAGATCCCTTAGAAAATGCTGGCGCTCAATTAATTCGTGAGGTTGCTTCTAAAACCAATGATGTGGCTGGTGATGGAACCACTAGTGCTACTGTATTGGCTCAAGAAATGATTCGCGAAGGTTTGCGTAACGTTGCCGCAGGTGCTAACCCAGTGGGTGTGCGTCGTGGTATCGAGAAGGCTGTTGCTCACCTTGTTGGTGTGATTGCTGATAAGGCAAAGCCCGTTGACTCTAACTCCGAAATTGCTCAAATTGCTACCATTTCTGCGGGTAATGATGTGGAAGTGGGCGAAATGATTGCCCATGCTATGGACAAGGTTGGCAAAGATGGCGTAATCACCGTAGAAGAGTCTAAGTCTTTGACCACTGAACTGGAAGTTGTGGAAGGTATGCAGCTCGATCGCGGCTATATCTCTCCCTATTTCGTCACCGATAATGAACGTCAGTTGATCGAGTTTGAGAATGCTAAGGTATTGATTACTGACAAGAAAATCAATGTCATTCAAGACCTCGTACCTATTCTTGAAAAGGCAGCCCGTTCAGGTTCTCCTCTATTAATCATTGCTGAAGATGTTGAAGGCGAAGCCCTTGCTACTTTGGTTGTGAACAAACTCAGAGGTTCCCTCAACATTGCCGCGATCAAGGCTCCCGGATTTGGCGATCGCCGTAAAGCCATGTTGCAAGACATTGCTGTTCTCACCGATGGACAAGTCATCTCAGAAGATACTGGTCTAGAAGTTAGTGCTGCTACTTTAGAAATGTTGGGTACTGCTCGTAAGGTCACTATTTCTAAGGACAAGACCACCATTGTTACCGATATCTCTAATAAGGCAAACGTCGATAAGCGTGTGGCACAAATCCGCAAGGAACTAGATCTCAGCGATTCTGATTACGATCGCGAAAAGCTCCAAGAACGGATTGCCAAGTTGTCTGGTGGCGTTGCCGTAATTAAGGTGGGTGCAGCTACCGAAACCGAACTAAAGGATCGGAAGTTGCGGATTGAAGATGCGCTCAACTCCACCCGTGCTGCTGTGGAAGAAGGCATCGTTCCTGGTGGTGGCGCGACTCTCGCTCATCTATCCGTTGAATTGCAATCCTTCAAAGCAACTTTAAAGAACGAAGAAGCGATCGGTGCTGATATCGTTGCCCGTTCTCTCTCGGCTCCTCTCCGTCAAATCAGCGATAACGCTGGCTTGGAAGGTACTGTAGTTGTCGAAAAGGTAAAGAATCTGCCCTTCAGTCAAGGCTTTGATGCCCTCAAGGGTGAGTATGTTGATCTATTGGCTACAGGAATCATTGACCCTGCTAAGGTGGTGCGTTCTGCTTTGCAAAATGCTGCTTCCGTAGCTGGCATGGTCTTGACAACTGAAGCCTTGGTTGTGGAAAAGCCTGAGAAGAAATCTGATGCTGGTGCTGCTGGTATGGGCGGCATGGGTGGCATGGGCGGTATGGGTGGCATGATGTAATTCATCATTTCCCTTTCTTCCCTTTAAAAAAGAGCGGCGCATCGCGTCGCTCTTTTTAATGCCTTTAAAGATAAGGTGGAGTATTACTGCACAATGGTTTCGGGTGATGCGCCGTCTAAGAATGCTCTGATTACTAGTTCTAGAAGTACTCTAGTTTTGCCAAAGCGGATTGCTTCTGTTTCATCTTCTCAAAAAGGGGGCTTCGCGTTCTAAAACTATGCTCATGGGTTTATCTCCTAATCTGATGCTTTTTCCATTTGCTGGTTAAGGTGCAATTATTTTGGCAATGCGGCGCAAAATTTGTAATACAGTCGGAAGATGATTGTCTGGGGGGAAAATAGAAAATAGGGAAGATGGAGCGTATTGTGGTGGTTCGGTAGGTGAATTGGGATGATTTAGTTTTAAAAAGCGATATTCACCGCCATTAGTGATTAAACCGAAAGTAGGTTTGGTTGAGTTGGGGCTTGCTAACATATAGGCTAGGGCTTGGGGCAGTGCTTTGTGTAAAGAAAAGCTACTACTTTTGGACTCGATGACGAGTACCCACAGACTTTGTTGAATTACGAGAATATCAATGCGTCCTCGATAGATGGTTTCGCCGTCATTGGCGGTTATTTCGATGGATTCTTCATCAGCGATCGCAAATTGGGAGCTATAAAATCCTGCAAGATCAAGTAATGGGGACAATATCGCCATTTTGATAATATTTTCTGAAACGACCGATCGCCGATTAATGCGGTCATAAAGTTCGGTAATTCGTTGCAAGTCTTTGCGATCGCTTTCTGTCAGATTTGGTAAATCCTGTTGCCATTCTAAAAAGAAGTTGCGATCGTCGTTGCGTTTTAAGCGAAAGTCTTGTTCTAGTCTTTCAATGCTTGTTTCTTCAGAAATTCGGAGAAGTTGAACCATAACTTTAATTTTCCTATGATATGAATTGATGAATTTCTGGATCGTTGGTGTAGTCGTCAACGGCGAGTAAGGCGGCGATTTTTAGCTGTTGGTTGGTTTGGGCGCGGGTGGGTTTTGTTGGAGTTAGTAGTCTTTGTAAAGTATTTCTGCGATTTGGAAGCAGTCTTCTTGAGAGAGTTTGGGAATGGTTTGGAGGATTTCTGTAGTTGTAATCATGGTGTTTTTCTTTTATCGTACCAAGTCTTGAAAAGGTACTTGGAAATTATGTAGGAGGTTGAAATAGTTTGGATGGTAAAAAACGAATACCGCCCTCATCTTCTCGACGGATTAATACTCCTAGTTCCTCCATCGATTTAAGTTTTGGTAATAGTGAGACATAGGTTAGGGCATCTAGTTTGGCTAAATCTTCATCTTCAATATCTTCGCTTATACCTCCTGCTTGGTGGGCGACATAGAGTAAATGACGTAATTGAGGAGAAATAGAACGTGTATAGTCTTGTTGGACTAGTTGCCAGACATCTGTAAAAGCTTCTAAGTTAATTTCGTTATATCCTTTGGATGCTGCTTTGCGTAATACTTTCTCACAAATAGTGTTTAGCTGACGAGGAAATCCTTGGGCATATTCAGTGATTAATGTCATCACTTCGTCCGTAAAAGGAGAACAATCATCACGGAAAGAAATTCTGACACTATTAAGATAGTTGATGGCTATGTGTCGCAGATCGTCTGAAGCCATAGGTGGAAGGTTAATATCTTCTGAAAAGATACCTAAAGCTTTTAAGGTTGCTTCTTGGAGATCGGTAAAACCTCTACCTGTGATGATAAACGCACGATTTTTACTATTACGGAAAAGGTCAAGGCTTCCTTCTAGAATGGTTTGGACAACAATGGGATCTTTTTTGTCAAAGTCATCGATTGCAAAAACTATGCGTTTGTAAATTTGTTCTGCTTTGTCTAATAAGCGCATTAGTAAAGGATAAGGATCAGCGTTAGTATTTGGTGTAAGTGGATTAGAGGGAGTTTCATCTTTGACGCTAAAGGATATTGACCATAATTGAACTTTGCCTTCAGTAGAAGTTTTAGTACGTTGGATCGAATAACCTAACAGACTATTGACAATGTCCTGAGCTTCGGAATCTTGCTCTTTTAAACTGTCTGCGATCGCCATTAATAAGGATCGATAAAAATCTACAGGTTTATCTGCTGGAATACTACTCAGATAAAGTACCAACATCTTTTCTTCTTGAGCTGCTACTTCTTGTTGGAGTTGATAGATCAAATTGAGGATGAGAGCTGTTTTGCCAATACCCCAAGTGCCTCTCACTAGAATATTATTACCTTCATAGAGGGTAGGAATGGCAATATCTAATTCTTGATCGCGTCCATAAAATATCTGAGCTAGTAGCTGCGGATCATCGGGCGGAGTCGCATGAAATGGATTTTCTCGCAGTCCCCATTTTTTGAGAGATGCCAGATAACCGCCAAGTCGAGATTTTTTAGGTGGCATAATTTAAGTTGCTTGTAGGATTTGGAGTAAGTAAGTAATTTCTTGTAAGCGATCTGAGTTGTTTTGAGATTGATAATAAGTTTCTGCCTCTTTTAAGTGAGTTAAAGCTTGAGAAATCTTACCTATCTGCATTTCTAAATTGCCCAATGATAATGTTGCTGCTGCAATTTTTTCAGGATCTTGTAATCGCCTAAATAGTCGTAATGAGTCCTTAAAATATAGTCTCGATTGTTCTAGCCTACCTGTAAGGTGATATAGACGTGCTAAATCAAATAAGGTTAAAGCTAGGGTCGGAATATCATTTAATTCTTGAGAGATTTGCTCACAAACTTGAAGATTCTCAATTGCTTCGGTGTAGTTACCTAATTCAAATAATACTTTCCCTAGCTGGTAACTAAACCGAACGAGACGATTATCATCATCAATATCTTTTAGGATCTTAACTGAATCTTTATAAATTTGAATAGTTCTTTTAAATAATTGTGATGAGTTAGGAACTTTTTTTAAACTCCTTAGAAAGTATTCAAAATAATTCCATGATATATCATCATTCTTAAATGGTAAAGCTTGAAACAGATTGTCAATACATTCTTCAAATCTACCTGTTTTAAGTAGGATTAAGCCCTTGTAAATCCAGCTATAGTAGTCATCTGGTATAATTGACAATGATTCATTATAAGAACGCATTGACTCTACATACATTTTTAGTTCTTTTAGGGAATCTCCTCGCTTTTCCCATACATCATAATAACTAGGATTAATTTGAATTGCTAAATCATAAAATTCAATTGCATTTTCAAATTTTTTCAAAGCAAATAGTGCATCACCTATTTTTTTTAAGGTTTCATCATCATTAGAGTTGATCTCTAATGCACGCTTATAAGATGTAATAGCTTCCTCATACTTACCTAAATTACTAAGTGCAATACCCCTATCTTTCCAATCCTTGTATTGGTCAGGTTTAATTTTCAAGGCTTGGTCATAAGCTAAGATAGCCAGTTCATATTGTTCTGAGCTATCTAAAGCGTTGCCTAGTCCACTCCACGCTTCATAATCATTCGGTTTAATTTGTATCGCTCGATTATAAGATGCAGCCTCTTCCTCATATCTGCCACAAATACCTAGTAAAGTCCCTTTTGTTTTCCAAGACTCACTATCGTTGTGATTAATTTGTAAAGCTTTGTCAGAGCAAGAAAATGCGTCTTCATATCTTTTTAAAAGAGCTAGCGCAATGCCTATATATCTCCATGCTTTTTGACCATCAGGATTGACTTGTAGTGCTTGATCAAAAGCAACTATTGCTTCTTCATATTTTCCTAGATCAATTAGCTCAAGACCTTTATTGAGCCATACTTGATAGTCTTCTAACTGAAAATTAGATAATTCCATTTTCTAAGTGTATTCTAATTTTGATAAGATAATAGACTGACAAGGCGATCACGATATATATCTATCTTTTTAGATGTTTTGAAGGCAACTTACTCAGGTTTTAAACCATAGCTTTGTCTTGTTCAAACTCAGCTTAATCTCATTACATCGTACCAGCATCAATTCAAGAAATGATAGAGCAGCAAAAGCTGACTCCATGAGATTTGCCAGTGGGGATGTTCCACTTCTCATGATCGCAATGATTCTTGCAAATCCTTGTACAAGACAACAAAATATCAGTATATTGAGCATCTTCAGGATCGATGTCATCCTCATCCGCCGCAAAATAGACAACCAAACAGCCATTTTTTTCTAAATGATCCTTTAGCCTCAATAGCTCTGTCGATTTACCACCCCCACGATGCCCTGTGTATAGCTGACAGACCATGCGCTGCGATCGCAAAATCTTATTCCCCAAATCCACCACAATATTCGTATCACCTCGCACCTCTGCACAATCCACATAGGCAGGATCACCCGCTTTCAAAGGCTCAAACGGGTCAAATGAATTATAAATTTGAGTCAGCAGATCTTGGGACATGGGGTTAGATCTTGAGATATTTTGACAGCATTATAGATCACCAACAAAGTTATCAAGCTAGGCAGATCACAAATAAGCCCCTCTAGAAAGACATAGAGATTTTAGAGTAATGAATATAGGGTTTTAAAAATTAGGCGTAATGCAGCCATCAGAAAAATACCTGCCACCCCTGCGATGCCGCAATAGGGCAGAATATTGATCAAAATAGGCAACTTATCAAAAACTCCGCCAAAGCCCTTCAGAATCCAGAGAGCGCCCATACTCACTAAATTAATAAAGACAAAAAGATCTTTATTGTCAAGAATAGATGTGAGGCGCAACAGGCAAATTGAGGCTAGAGCGATCGCAAAGGCAACTAAGTGGATCGGGCTCCCCCAAACCGCTAACCCAAAAGTATTACTAACTTGCCACAGCAGCATCGCTTCTACACCCAATAAAAAAGCACCAACAAACTGGGTGGGAATATCGGCAGACAATAGCCAAGGCGTTTTGCGCGTAGATAATTTGGGGGTTTTGGAGGTTGAAGGCTTAGGAATGAGAGAAGGTGTGCCTTGGGTGGGAACCTGAATAGAAGTTTTAATTTGAGGAGCAGGTTGGGCGGATTGGATAATCGTAGGCAGGTGGGATGGAGATTGTGATGTTAGTGCTTGGAGAACTAGGGGAGCCGTAGGAATGCGATCGCTTGGAGCCGCCTCTAACATTTTGTGCAAAATCTGATTGAGATTAGGACTAAGCTGAACCCAGCGATCCCACTGCCAGCAGTTATGATTCACATCAAATAGATGCTCTGGTTCCTTAGCGGTGAGTAAATGTAGGCAAGTAACGGCAAAGGCATAGAGGTCAGTGGAGGGGAAGACCGTATCGCCGCGCATCTGCTCAGGCGCGCCATAGCCGGGGGTAAAGATCCCCGTTGATTTTTGACCTTGGACAACGCCTGCCACCTGCTTCACCGCACCAAAATCTAGCAAGAAATAGGTTTGATCGGTCTTGCGAATCATGATATTGGCAGGTTTGATGTCACGATGAATTGAGCCTTTATCATGGATAAACTGCAATACAGGTAACAGGCTCTGCATGATTTCGATAACATCGACTTCAGCGATCGCGCCATGCTGGTTTACCAATTCTTCTAGGGTAAAGCCATCCACAAATTCTTGCACCAGATAAAAAAATTCATCCTGTCCCGACTGCACCTCAAAATAGGCTAACAGATCGGGAATCTGCGGATGTGTGCCAAGATCTTCGAGGACGGTGGCCTCCCGTTCAAACATTTGTTTGGCGATCGCCATTTGCGAACTGGTTAAGCCCAAGGGTTGCAAGAGCTTCACCACACAGCGCTTCATCGCTGGCGTATAGCGATCGCGGGCTAAAAAAGTCGCCCCAAAACCGCCCCTAGCGATCGGCTTTTCGACCACATAGCGACTGCCAAGCAAAAGAGGCATCCCGCAATTAGTGCAAAATTTCTGAGTGACAGTTTTAAGCGTATTGCCGCTATCTAGATCGGCAAAAGAGTTAAGCGGTCTAGCACAGTTTGGGCGAGTGCAGTAAATATCCATAAATATCCACTATTTATCCGTCTTTGGGTGTATGAGCAAACATTTTTGGCATACTGTATTAAGAGTCTACCTAAATTTTTCCCAACTGAGCCAATGAGTTCTAATTTTTTGCACCATCTCAACCATGCTCAACAAAAAGCCGCTAGTCACCTATATGGGCCGATGCTCGTAGTTGCAGGAGCAGGATCGGGCAAAACTAGAACCCTTACCTATCGGATTGCTAACCTTTTGCTTAATCACGATGTGTCCTGCGATCAGGTTCTCGCGGTTACTTTTACAAATAAGGCCGCTAAGGAAATGAATGAACGGATTCAGTCATTGCTGGTGCAGGAAGTGGCTCAGAGGGAATTGGGAAAATCCTTGACGGAGATTAATGAATGGGAGCAGGACAAAATTCGGCGGCGAGTTTATAAGCGCTATATCAATAGCTTTGCCGAAGATGGGCTATGGATGGGGACTTTCCATAGTATGTGCTGTCGAATTTTACGCGCAGATATTAACAAATACAAAGATATTCAGGGACGCAGTTGGGGAGTTAACTTTTCCATTTTTGATGATTCCGATGCCCAAGCTTTGATCAAGGATATTGTGATTAACCAAGTCAAATTAGATGAGAAGAAGTTTGATCCGCGATCAGTACGTTTTGCGATCGGTAATGCCAAAAATAAGGGCTGGACTCCTGAGGAGTATGAACAGCAAAGTGATGATGCTCCCGTTAGGCGCAGAGCGATCGCGCAGGTATATCGACTCTACCAAAACCAACTCGCCACTAATAACGCCCTCGATTTTGATGATTTAATCTTCTTACCTGTGCGTCTGTTTCAGCAAAATCCTGAAGTTCTCCACCGTTGGCACGATCGCTTCAAGCATATTCTGGTTGATGAATATCAAGATACCAATCGCACCCAATACGAACTAATTCGCCTGCTCTCCACCAATAACAGCCATCCCCAATGGAATGACCGTTCCATCTTTGCGGTCGGTGATGCCGATCAATCTATCTATAGTTTTCGTTCGGCAGATTTCACGATCTTAATGGAATTTCAAGAAGCCTTTGGCGATCGCTTGCCTGATGCCCATACCAAAACGATGATCAAACTGGAAGAGAATTATCGCTCGGTAGCAAATATCCTAGAAATCGCCAATCAACTCATCGATCATAATTCCCAACGTATTGACAAAATCCTCAAGGCAACCCGTCCTGAAGGTGACTTAATTGAACTCTATCGAGCTGAAGATGAAGTGGATGAAGCGCAATTTGTAATCGAACAGATTCGGCGCGTTAAAGCGAAGATGTCGGAGGCTAACCTCGGTCATTTTGCCATTCTGTACCGCACCAATGCCCAATCTCGTCCCTTTGAAGAAAGCCTTGTCCGTTGGAATATTCCCTATAAAGTGGTTGGTGGTCTCAGATTTTACGATCGCAAAGAGATTAAAGATATCATGGCCTATTTGCGCTTGCTATCTAATCCTGCCGATACCCTCAGCCTCATGCGGATTATTAATGTTCCCAAGCGTTCCATTGGTAAAGCCACCCTCGATAAGTTCCAACAGGCGGCACAGGAACTCGGTGTGCCAATTTGGGAAATTATTAATGAAGAAACAACGGTCAAAACCCTCGCAGGGCGATCGGCGAAGGGAGTTCTCTCCTTTGTGGAACTCATTGAAAATTGGAGATCTAAGGTGGGAACCACCCCTGCGGCGGACATCATTCAAGGCATCATTGCTGAGTCAGGCTATGGTGATGAGCTAAAGGTACAGGGAACCGATGAAGCCAGCGATCGCTTGGCAAACTTGCAGGAACTATATAATGCCGCCGTTCAATTTGCCGAAGAAAATGAAGATGCTTCCCTTGATGCCTTCCTTGCCAATGCTGCCCTTGCCTCTAGCCTTGATGACAGTGACCCCAATGCCGAAAAAGTTACATTGATGACCCTCCATGCCGCCAAGGGACTGGAGTTTCCTGTGGTCTTCCTAGTTGGTCTAGAGCAAGGACTGTTCCCTAGTTTCCGTTCCCTTAATGATGTGATGGCACTCGAAGAAGAACGGCGTTTGATGTATGTGGGCATTACTCGCGCCCAAGAGAAGTTATTTCTCAGCCATGCTCAGAGTCGCCGCCTCTACGGTAATCGGGAATATGCAATTCCTTCCCAATTCCTGAATGAGTTGCCCAAGGAATATCTCACAGGTCATGGCATCGATAAATTTATTAGCAAAGCTAGTCAAAGGGCTGAAGCTACTAGCCAGAAGGGATCGCTGCGGACGGTTGCCCCTGCTAAGGTCAGCAATGTGAAACCGAAGCCGATGATTGATTGGCAGGTGGGCGATCGCGTTATGCATGATAAGTTTGGGGAAGGAAAGGTTTCTAATCTCCTCGGTACTGGGGAAAAGATGTTTTTAGCGATCGCCTTTGCAGGTCAGGGCAAAAAGATTATTGATCCCAAGATTGCACCTATTCAAAAAATTTAGTTAAACGTACCTATGAGAGTTGCTTTTTTTAATACCAAGTCCTACGATCGCCAATTCTTTAATCATGCCAATGAGCAGTATCAGCATGAGATTGTTTTTTTTGAATCGCACTTGAGTCGAGAGACAGTTTCTCTTGCCGCAGGATTTCCCGCCGTTTGCATCTTTATCAATGATTATCTTGATGCAGAAATGCTGGGGCTACTTGCTGAGGGTGGCACGAAATTAATTGCTTTGCGATCGGCGGGCTTTAATCATGTGGACTTAGCTGCCGCCGCCAAATTAGGCATGATGATCGTGCGGGTTCCTGCTTACTCCCCCTATGCTGTTGCCGAACATGCCGTAACCCTAATTTTATCGCTCAATCGCAAAGTCTATCGTGCCTATAACCGCGTGCGGGAGGGCAACTTTTCGATCGAGGGACTGATGGGATTTGACCTGTATCGCGCTAAGGTGGGAGTAATTGGCACTGGCAAAATAGGGACGATCTTTGCTCAAATTATGAAGGGCTTTGGCTGTGAACTATTGGGCTACGATGCCTATCAAAATCCTGCCTGTCTATCTATGGGGATGACCTATGTATCTATGCCCGATATCCTTGCTCAGTCGGATATCATTTCTCTACATTGTCCGCTTACACCTGCAACCTACCATTTGATTAACGCCGAAGCGATCGCCCAGATGAAGACGGGCATGATGTTAATTAATACTAGTCGAGGTGGTTTGATCGATACACAGGCGGCGATCGCTGGTCTGAAGACAGGACAAATTGGCTATTTGGGCATCGATGTCTATGAGCAGGAATCGGATCTATTTTTTGAAGATCTATCCAATGAGGTGATTCGTGATGATGTATTCCAGAGGTTGCTGACTTTCCCTAATGTGTTGGTGACTGGCCATCAAGCCTTTTTCACATCCCAAGCCCTAGCCAATATTGCCGAAACCACGATGGCGAATATTACTGAGTTTGCCCAAAGTGGCAGTTGCCAAAATGAGGTAAAGGCGGAAACAGCGATCGCCAGTCATAAATAGTACTAATTCACAAAAGTGTGACAACACTTTTAGTTTTGGTATTACTAAAAGATCTGGAATCTTCCTTGAGCAAAATATTGATCAAAGCTGATTATGTTATTCTCTGAATTAATTACGAATAAAACTTTGAGGAAAAGCTGATGACACAGGCTTACTTAGAGACACAGGATATTAACGAAACCGAAAACACCTCCTTTGATGCGCTACCCAATCTCTATGAATGCGACTTTAACCTATGGGTTGAGGCAACAGTCCAATTACTGCGTGAGGGCAGATTAACAGAACTAGATGTGGAGAATTTACTTGAAGAAGTGGAATCGATGGGGATTAGTAACAAGCTCGCTTTAAGTAGTGATTTAGTGGTGGTCTTACTGCATTTGCTGAAATGGCAATATCAACCCAATAAACGCACCAGAAGTTGGGAAAAAAGTATCGCCGAACATCGGCGGCGGATTAGGAATATTTTTGAGAATAGTCCTAGTTTAAGAAATTATTTTCAGCAAATTTTTGATAAATGCTATCGCGATGCGCGGAAGGAAGCCAAAATTGAAACAAGATTGCCTTTAGCGCATTTCCCTGAGATTTGTCCATTCACTTCTGAGCAAGTGCTGGATGAAGATTTTTTGCCAGAATAGGCGATCGCCCGATATCACCCACAAGATCACCTATAAAATCATCGTGTTGCTAAGATTTGCCTCCGTTAGGCTATAACTAGATCATCAAAGCTTGATTTTTTAAGATTTATCTCGCATGAGTAACTGCCTTTGTCTTGCTTGCGATCGCGCTAACCCTCTACCCCTCAAGTTCTGCACCGAATGCGGCGCAAAGCTGCAAATCCAAGACCGTTATCGCGCTTTGAATCATCGGACAGGGGGGATTTGGTAAAACTTTCTTGGCGCAGGATGAGGGCAAGCCATCACAGCCGCGTTGGGTTATAGGTAATTTGTAGTTATTTAAAGCTAGCCAAATCTAAATAATAAATAATAAGCTATGTCAATTCAAAAATATTCTGTTAATCAGCATCCTATTCAAACCTTACTAACTTGGGTTAGATCTGAAGAGATTGCAATCCCAGAAATACAGCGCCCTTTTGTTTGGCAGGGTTCAAAAGTCAGAGATTTAATCGACTCACTATATCAAGGCTATCCCGTAGGCTATCTAATTGCATGGCGCAATCCAACAGTAAAACTAAAAGACGGTACAGCGTCTCAAGGCAAGAGAATTTTAATTGACGGACAACAGAGAGTTACAGCATTGATGGCGGCAATTCTAGGAATGCATGTCATCAACAAGGATTATCAGAGGGTTAAAATTACTATTGCCTTTAATCCACAAGAACAGAGGTTTGAGGTTTCTAACCCAGCTATTGCTAAGGATAAATCTTGGTTTTCAGATATCTCAGAGATTTTTGCACCTGATTTTAAAGTCCTCAAATTCGTGGGGGAATACTGCGATCGCAATGAAAATACAGACCAAGACGCTATCTACAATAGTCTTGAACTGTTACGAGGAGTAGTTAATAACCATATTGGACTTATTGAACTTAACTCAGATCTAGATATTGAGGTAGTTACAGAAATCTTTATTCGGATCAATTCGCAGGGAGCCGTTCTCAATCAAGCAGATTTCGTTATGTCAAAAATTGCTGCTAACGAAACATATGGCGGCAATAAGCTTCGCAAGTGTATTGATTACTTTTGCCATTTGGCTAAAGCACCTCAGTTTTATCAACAGTTGGCTGACCTTGATCAAGAATTTGCCGCGACTACATATTTTCAAAAGATGTCTTGGCTAAAGGATGAGAATGACGATTTATACGATCCGTCTTACTCAGATATGCTTAGGGTCGCTTTTACTTCAGAGTTTAAACGTGGGCGATTGCAAGATCTTGTCGCTTTGCTGTCAGGCAGAAATTTTGAAACTCGAACCTATGAAGATGCGATCGCTGAGGAGTCTTTCAGAAAACTGGACGAAGGCATTCTCAAATTCATGAACGAAACTAATTTCAAGAAGTTTATTATGATTTTGAAATCTGCTGGATTTGTTGAGCCTTCTATGATTCGTTCTCGCAATGCCATCAACTTTGCTTATGTAATTTACTTAGCTCTCAAATCAAAAAGTACAACTCCCGCTAAGATTGAATCCCATGTGCGTAGATGGCTAGTCATGTCTATCCTCACAGGTAGATACTCTGGTTCACCAGAATCAACATTTGATACTGATATTAGACGAATTGATGAATTGGGAATGAGTCGCTATCAATCTGAGATAGAAGCTGCTGAACTATCTCAAGCATTTTGGGACGCTGGACTTCCTCAACAAATGGATACTTCTGTTGCAAGCAGCCCATATTTTAAAGTATTCCTTGCTGCTCAAGTACATGGTAACAATAAGGGATTTCTTTCAAAAGATATTACTGTAAGAGATTTGATAATGAATAGAGGAGATATTCACCACATATTCCCCAAGAATTATCTCAGGCGTAATAACCTTGAAAAAGGTCAGTATAACCAAATTGCCAATTACGTCATGATGCAGAGTGAAATCAACATTGCTATTAAAGACCGTTCCCCTGATCAATATTTTGTGACTTTACAAGAGCAATGTAAAACTCAACAACCTACTTATGGAGGCATCATAGACCAGAATGAATTAGATAAAAACTTTGCAGATCACTGTCTTCCTAATGGGATGGAGGTCAAGAATATCGATGACTATACAGAATTCTTGGAAGCACGTCGAAAATTGATGTCTCATAAAATTCGAGATTACTATTTCAAGCTTTAGTGCGATCGCCGATCTTGTAGGGTGCGTTAATGAAATGTAACGCACCATCTCCGCATATTCAAAATTCGTGCGTTACGCTGACGCTAACGCACCCTACGTTTCTAGTTACAGATTGAGGGTAGAACATTCCCAAATTAAGGGAATCAGTAAACGCATAAATCTCTGTAGGAATGCTCTTGTTCTACGCATTCACTAAAACTTCGGTGTTAGCCCTGCTTGCTTACATATCGCATTAGCCGTAATCCGATCAATCGTCCGATGTCTCTTGATTGGAATTGTTTTGATATTATTGGTGTAAATGGAGTGATTCCCGCCTTCTCTAAGTAGATAAAAGCCATTTTCTTCAAAATATTTCACCAAATCGCTGCGTTTAACTGACATAACTAAACTTCCACAGGAATCTGCTCAATTAAAGATTTACTAGAAGGAATCTCCTTATTTTGTTGCTTATAGGCAGCAATCATTTCCTGTAAAGCATCTTGCAAAGATTCGCGACAAAGTTCGAGAGTTTCACCCTCAGTTATTACCTCTTGCCATTCAATGAGCTGCCCCATATAACCTGAGTCAATCTTTGTATAATTTGCTGTAAAGGTTGTAAGCATATATTTAAGTTTAGCTAAAGACTCGATTTGTCTCACTATAACAAAAAACATCTTTGAATATTGTTTGTTTTTCTAGTTATTGGCGAAATCACTGGATTAGACAATTGCCAACTATCTGTAACTACAGTTTGGCTGCAAAGAGCGATCGATCAGAAGTTTCAATTCATTACCCTGAAACCATACAAGGAGAAAAAATCATGAATCTCGAACTATATCAACAAGTTTACCTAAACCACGATCTACCAGAATATCAACTAAAAAAAGGCGATATCGCCACATTAATCGACTTTGTACCCCATCCTCACAACCAAGAAGAAGGCTGTATTTTGGAAGTATTCAATGCATTAGGCGAGTCTATTCATGTGATTGCTATTCCCAAGTCTTGGGTTATTCCCTTACAATCCAACCAAATTTCCAGCGTGCGTACCCGGCACTAGTCAGTTAAATAGTGAGGGAGTGAAAGCCTATTGAGGATAATAATTCCAGCATAGAAAGCGGTCGATGATATAGCCTGATCGCCATAGCAGGAGTTTTATTTTTCCCTAGGCTCACATATATCGACTATTTGGCGTTGCGCATATTCATAATGACAGACAGGAAAATGATATTGGATAATAAGGGTTGGAGTTGTTCAATATACCCAAATGCAATGCCCCAACTGTAAAAGTGAAAAAGCCGTAAAAAATGGACATAGATATGGTAAACAGTGCTACCAATGTAAGCAATGCAAGCGTCAATTTGTGGAATTCTATAGTGAACGAGGAT